>JBGSUN010000057.1:0-60151 GCA_041753475.1 Planctomycetaceae bacterium
CCGACACCCGAACCGTAATCTGAATCAGCATGGGATGCCCTCCTTGGGTTCGCGGAGTTCCCAACCCCGCAGTCACGCACACACCCCATCGAGGGTATCCCTTTGTCCAACACCGCGCCCACCATTCAGCGGATGCACCCCGCCGGGCTTCTGGCTTTCGAGTTCGGTCTCAACTTTGAACACTCCAAACAGGAAAGGTTCCTCACGCAAAGGCGCAAGGGAGGACGAAGAGGAATGGGGAACAGAAGTCTTCGGACCTGTCAACAGCAATCAAAGGAAGAACACGACCATTCTTCCTTTGCGCCCTTGCGCCTTTGCGTGAGGTCCGTCTTTGTCCTATCCAGTCGAATTCAAAGCGAACGGATAAAGGCAGAAGCCCGGCGTTTTCCTCAACGCCGGGCTTCGTTCACTCCTTTTTTACACGTTGGTAGTGCAAGACGCTGAAGATCAGACCAAGCCAGCCGGGAATTAGCAGTCACGGAATATCAAGAGCAGTCCGTGCTCCGGTGTCCTTCGTAGTCGCAGATGCCGGGCAGGAAACTGGCAACCGATCATGATCGGGCTTGTAAACATCCAACAGCATGCGAATCTCTGCGGCAGCGAACATCACGCGCCCCATTGATGGTGTTCTAACCGCATGAGCGATGCAGGTGGTGGCGCAAGAGGGCGTTCGCAACGAATCGGCCGGTCCGGCATCGGTTGGCGCGTCAGCGCCTCCGGTCCGCCATCGCGATACACCTTGACCCACTGCTGCACGGCCCGTGTCGAGACATCCAGAATGTCGGCCACCGTCGAACAGGGCCAGCCTTCCAGCACCTTCGTCACGCCCAACCGCCGCCGATGCTCCCGCTCCCACAACGTGCCGGTCATGACCCACCTCCCTCCGTGAAAATCGGGTCTCCTAGGGATATCATCGACCAGACAAATCACCCTGAGAAACCCATCGGCTTCAGACGCCAGCAATTTCACGAAGGAAGCTATCTGAGGATCAATAAACGGAGCGTAATCCGTCCAGCAAGCGTTGTGTGGCCAGAAGTTCTCGCGCAAATCCGGTCGCGAGTTCGGTGCGGCCCCCGCCGGGGAGAACTTCCCAAGTGTAGGTTTCGACCTCAAGATGCGGCGCGTAAGGCAACTCGGGAATGACAGCCAGCGCGGCGATCAAATCGGCGCGGGTGGTCCCCAGCTTGCCGATGCGGTCGGCGTCTACCGGAACATGGAAGTGGACCCGCCAGATGTCCGCCTGGCGAAATTCCACCGGGGGTTCATCGGTCAAGTCGACATCGAGATCAAGATACGACACCACGCCTTCCGATGTGCGGCCGAAGGTCTGATGGAGATACCGTGGTTCGATGTATTGTCGCAGTGCGGCCCGGAGATCACTGTCGTTTCCCGCGCCGCGGACTTCGATCGCACAACTGATGTGCACCTTGTTGATGCGGATTTCCGCGGCCTGGAGAGAGCGAATGGACGCCGCAACATCTTCAAACTCGACGGCCTGATGGCAGACGTCGTAACAGACGCCGAGGTGTTCCTGCACTTCAGCGAGGGACTTCCGCTCGGCGGCCCGCTCCCGCAAGCGCTCGAAAAACGTGATCGTTTCTGGCGTTGTTTCGAGCACACACAACGGTTCGGGCTCAATCGCCAGCCGAACGGTTCGATCATGGTGCTGTTTCAGATCGGCAAGGAATCGCGCGAGATCAATCAGCGGATCCAGACAGCGCGTGATGAAATCGGGTGCGGTGGCAAGGGCTTTGAATCCCAGCGGGACGGTCGAGATACTGCCTTCCACGCCCGGTGGAAGCAGATGTGCCAGGACCACGGCACAGTCCTGCGTGTATTGCCGCCGGATCGGTTGCGTCCAATCGGGCAGGTAGACCTGTTCTTTAACTCGATCGCTGTGAAAGTCGCCATAGGGAAAGGCGTTCAGCGTGTAGACCGGGATCTTTTGAGACGCCAGCCATTCAGTACAGCGCGCGAGTTCGCGGTCATCGGCCAGTTCGTCGACCACGGATTTCGCCAGCCACAGCCCGGTGGCAAGGGGTTGTCCGAACTGCGACCGAATCGGCAAAGTGAATTGCGACAGGCCGGTGAGCACCTCATTGAGCGTGCGTCCCGGATGGACGTTGGTGCAATAACTCAGCGGCAACGAACTCAACGTCATGTCAACAGAACCAGATCAAAATCGCGGGCATGCAGCAGACGGAGCCGTTCACCGTCAAGGGTGCCATCATCGCAAGAGACGGCGCGGGCGTCCACACACGGAGTTACGACTTCACCGCGTCCACGCCAGCCACCGGCGAAAAAGGCTTTTCACAAACGGTGTTAACCGCGTGCGGTTGTATTGGTCGCCGAGTTTCCGGATCGCCTCCGCCACGGTGGGGTAGGGGTGGATGGTCGCCCCGATGGTTCGCAGGCCGATTCCCGTTTTCATGGCGAGTGTCAATTCGCCGATCATTTCTCCGGCGTGTTCTGCCACGATCGTCGCACCGACGATTTTGTCCGTTCCCTGTCGCAGATGGACTTTCACGAAGCCGTCGGTTTCCCCTTCCAGGATGGCCCGGTCGATGTGCTTGAACTCCTGCATGAACGTCTGAATCGCGATCCCTTTTGATGCCGCTTCGCGCTCGGTGAGCCCGACATGGGCCACTTCCGGTGATGTGTAAGTGCACCACGGAATGGTCAGCGCACTGGCTTTCGCGCGGCCGAAGAACAGGGCATTCTGAATGACAATGCGGGCCATGAAGTCCGCCGCATGCGTGAATTTGTAAGGCGAGCAAACATCTCCGGCAGCATAGATGCGTCGGTTTGTCGTCTGCAGCCGATCATTCACCGTGACGCCGTGACGAAGATCGTACTGCACACCGACGGCTTCGAGGTTCAAGTCCTCGACATTCGGCACACGCCCTGCACCGACGAGGATTTCGTCGGCATCCACGGACAGCAGGTTGCCGTGTTGTTGGATGTGCAGCCGTTTGCCCGTCGGCGATATTTCGGCCCGGGTGACGACGGCGTCGGTCAGCAGAATGACACCATCCCGTCGCATGGCGGTGGCGACGACTTCGGCAGCGTCGCGGTCTTCTTTGGCGAGAACCTGTCCGGAACGTTCAATCAACGTGACTTGCGATCCCAGCCGCGCGAAACTCTGTGCGAGTTCACACCCGATCGGACCGCCTCCCAGCACCGCGAACCGGGGAGGCAACGCCGTCAGGGCGAAGACCGATTCGTTGGTGAGATAACCGACGTCGTCCAGGCCCGGCGTATCGGGACGCAGGGCCCGTGCCCCGCTGGCGATCACGGCCTTTTTGAAACGAAGCGTCTGTCCGCCGACTTCGATGGTCTCGCCCCCGGTGAATCGAGCCGCACCGAAGTAGACATCGATACCAAGGTGTTTGAACCGCTCAGCCCCGTCATTCGGCGCGATCTCGGCCCGTAGCCGGCGGAGACGTTCCATGATGACCGGGAAATCGATGCGGACGTTGCTTGTCCCAGACAAGCCCCATTCCGCAGACGGCCTGAGCGCCGCAGCTTTGCGTGCTGCGCTGATGAGCCCCTTGGACGGCACACAGCCCACATTCAGGCAATCGCCCCCCATTAACTCGCGTTCGATGAGAGCGACCTTCGCCCCCAGCCCCGCCGCCCCTGCCGCTGTCACCAGGCCCGCCGTTCCCGCCCCGATCACAACGAGGTTGTACCGCCCGGTCGGCGTGGGATTCACCCACATCGGCGGATGGACTTCCGTAAGCAATCGCTGATCGTGTGCATCACCCGCAAGCAATAAAACCGTCATCGCGAAACCCGATTGGGAGAATTCCAGGACCACGTACACCGTCGGCTGTCCTCAGACAGACGTCAAGGGCTCGGAAGTCCGATGCCGAGAGAGACCATGTGGTTACGCCTGGACCACCAGGGGCCCGTGATTTGAGAACGCATGGGGCAGAAAAGAACACGGCCCGGTCAAGGGGATCCTTGACCGGGCCGTGCGGATGATTGAGGAGACCGATTCCGTATCAGAGCTTTTCCGCCATGGCTTTCGCCTTTTCCTTGATCTTGGCGGGAGCGTTCGTTTTCTCCAGTTCGTCGAGATCCTTGAGGAGCGTTTCGGCCTTGGCCGCATCCGTCGTCTTCAGCTTTTCCAAGGCCTCACGAATGCTGGCCGCACCGCTTCCCAGCTCACCAGAACTCGCGACAGCTTCGAGCAACGACTTGGCTGCGGGCGGCGGCGGTGGTGTGACCACCTCGGTTTTCAACCCGCCACCACAACCGAGCATGCTCACGGTGATCGTCAGCAGACTTACGGAAAGAAATTGCCGCATTAGAACTCTCCCACGGTCTCGCCGCCGTTGATGGAACCCAGGTTTTGCCAGTTGTTCAAGTCGATATTCTCCGAGATGAACCGCACTGCTCCGTCGCCCATCATGGCATGCACACCGCCCGTGTGGCGGCTACGGGAGGGGAAGATCCCTTGCGAATCCATCCAGCCGCAACCGGTACATTCCTGGCAGTTGGGATACTTGTGGTTCGGGGGAGCCGACGTATTGAACAAGGTCTGCGCGGGCATCCCGACCATCCATTCGCGTCCGTTGTGGCTATGCTGGTTCGCTTTGGCGGCCGTGGTATCGCAAGCCAGTCCATAGGTCTGCAAATCGGCCACGGTCGGCTTGAGCTTTGACGATCCGGAATAGGCAATGCCGCGAACTACGTCGCCTGGGGTGTAAAGGGCATTGTTATTGTCGCCGACAAGCTGTTCTGCAAACGCAACCGTATTCGAAGTTCCGTCGCGGACGTCGCCCATGCGCACAATCACATCGAAGTTGAAGAAGCCGTTCCGCGCACCGACTGGGGTCACGTATTGGCCAAAGCTGGGTCCCATGCTTCCGGCATAGTTGTTGTTGCCTCGGTCTACCGATGCCGGAAATGGGCTGTCGGACGGGCAAAGGAACGCAGCGATTTTCGTGCGTCGCGGTGCCGTGTTGCTGACCCCAACCACACCGGGAGGCGTGCTCTCAAAATCAAAGTACCGGTTGAAATTGATCTGGTTGTAGAGCGGAGCCTGATCGATGTAAGGGAGCATCATGGCGTGAGCGCTGTACCCGCGCCAGCCGGTGACTCCGGTTACCCCCGTCGTGCGAGCGCGTGTGACCCATCGGGAACAGGTTGAAGGTGTCGTGATAGTTGTGAAGGGCGAGACCGAGTTGTTTGAGATTGTTACGGCACTGTGTGCGCCGTGCCGCTTCACGGGCCTGTTGGACGGCCGGAAGCAAGAGTGCGATCAGAATCGCGATGATCGCGATCACGACCAGCAGTTCGATCAGGGTAAAGCCACGCTGGCGCAGTCGAGTGAACATGGTGCATCTCCAATGGTGAGTACGAAAGACGTAAAATAATTCAGCAAGCCGTTGATTGTCGTCTGCAAGCGGTGCAGACATCAAGGCTGAACTGGTCAAAAAGGAACGCGTCCGTCAAAAAAGTTGTTCCAACTGGCGTTAAATGACTGAACTTTAGCTTACTTTTTCGTGGTGTGAATGATCCATATGGTCATCCTATTCATTGCTTAGGGATTCGGTCATTTCGACGTGGAATTGGTTGCTGGCAACATCAACCCTCTCAATGTCGCCTGAAGGCCAAGTGATCTCTAGGGTTATCGCTGAAGGTTGCGGATTTGCGGTTGTCATGGGGATCGTGAACGCCCCTGATGAAAGATAGCTTCCCCCGCCAGAGATGGTGTACGTCTGAGTCACGCCGTCCGCCGTGAGTTTCACGATCGCACCGATGGCATCGCGGTTGGAAGCCCTGCCCCGCAGGCGGATTTGTAATCGTTGTCCGATGGGCGGCGTGGTGTTCAGCAGTACCGCGGCCGGTTCGTTGTTGTTCGCGAAGACGAAATCCGGAATGCCGTCGTTATTGAGATCACCGCTGGCGACACCGCGGCCGGCGTGTCCCGTGGCAAGATACTCCGGTGACTTCAAGTCCATCCGCTCAAAGCGTTGGCCTTGGTTGTTGTTCAGCAGCATCACCTTTTGTCGGACTGGGGCGCTGCGCGGGAAGTGCATGATATGCCCATTGGCAACCACGGCATCCGGGTCGCCATCGGCATCAAGATCGTTAAGGATCGTACCGAAGCCGACGTTCAGCACGCCGAGAGACGTGATTCCACTCTGCTGACTGACATGCAGGAATTGTTGCGCTGCCACCTGGCGATACAGCGCGAACGCTTCGTCTTCATAATTCGCCACGAACAGGTCGAAGCGTTGGTCGCCATCATAGTCGCCTACCGCGATTCCCATGCTGCCATTGGCCACACCACGATCATCGACCGCGGCACCGGAAATGACGCCGGCTTCGGTAAGATGACCGCGACCATCGTTCCAGTAGAGAAAATTGTCTTCGGTATCGTTAGCAACGTAGACGTCCACATCACCATCCTGATCCAGATCGGTGATCAGGACCCCCAGGCCCTTTCCGCCAGGCACGAGGCCGGCGTCCAGCGTGGCATCGCGAAACTGTCCATTGCCTTCGCTGAAGAAAACCACGTCATCAACACCTTCAAATTGACGCGGGGGACAGACATCAGGCTGGCCGCTTGCCGGTCCGCGACAAATGGGGTTGTTCGTGAACGACCAATCCACATAGTGCGCAACGTAGAGATCGACATTCCCGTCATTGTTGAGATCACCCCACGCCGCGCTGGAACTCCACCGAGTGTCCAACAAGCCTGTGGTCTGCGCCTGTTCCTGAAATGTTCCATCGCCGCGGTTGTGCCAGAGCTGCAATCCGCCGAATCCAGTCACGAGGATGTCTGGAAAGCCATCGTTGTCGAAGTCCGCGATCGCGACGCCATGGGTGAAGAACGGTGCGACCGAAAGTCCGGCGGCTTCGGTCACGCGATGATACGGACCGTCCGATTGAGCACGCAGCAATTGAGTCGGCAAGCCCTTGAGTTCATCGCGGCCGGAGACGAATTCACCACCACCCGGAAAGACAAGGTCCAAGTGGCCATCCGAGTCGTAATCCAAAACGCCGACACCGCCCCCAAGCGATTCCAGAATCGCATTGCGGCCGGCTTCTTCACCATTGCGATATGTCGCGTTCACGCCCAGTTGTTGTGTCGCATCAATGAAGGACCAGTTCATGGGCGTCGAACTGGGACTGTTCCCGTTGGTACGATTCGGATTGGTGGATTGTGCAACGGGCGGGGCCGTGGACGAACTGCCGGTGCAGCCGGCGATGAGAACGATCGCGAGCGCGGCCATTATCGGGTCGGATCGCATCCACGTTTGTCTTAAGGATCCTGTGATACGAATGATCATGGAGTGTTGTCCGACGGTTGCTGGTTCCCAGAATCTTTGCCGAGTTTCTGCCGATGTTGCTTGGCGAGGTCAGCGTAATGGGGGTTACCAGCGAGATGAGCCTCAAAATACTCGGCAAGGATTCGATGCACTTCGCGGCACTCAGGATCGTAGGCAAGCGCACTGTTTAGCCAGACGAGTCCCTGGTTCTCAGAAAAATGTTCCAGGAAAGCGGCCCCGATTTGCGTCCGGACTGTGGCGGATTTCGGATCGAGTTGCAGTTGGTCGAACAGTTTGTCGATGTGCTGCCATGCCGCGCGCTGGGCGCTGACCGTCTCAAACTCTTTTAGCGCCCTCTCGGTTTGCCCGTCGCTGCGAAGCGCGGTGGCGAATCCGTGGCGGACTTTCCAATCCCGTGGGTTAGCAGCAATAGCCTGCTCGAACCAGCGGACGGCTTCCGAAAAGTGCTGCTGATCGAGTTCCAGTTGACCCAGTTCCTGCGCCGCCTGCGCTTTGGCCGACTCAGCAGGCTCGCCTAACCAACGATAAACTTCCAGGACTTCGGGGCGGTCTTGACCGTCCAACGCTTTGGTAAGCCAATGGCGAGCGGCATCCGCGTGGCCCAACGATCTTTCAGAACGCCCCAAGCCAACCCATGCTGGATGGGGATGCTTCAATAGCCCGGCGCAGAGAGCATAGAGCACTTTGGCTTCTTCCGGCTTTTGGCGTGTCGTCAGCAACCGTCCCAGATTAAACGCCGCCGCGGCATGCCGGGGCTGAATTCGGAAGGCCTCCCGATATTCCTGTTCTGCAGAGTCATATTCGGTGGCATGTTCCAGAATGCGCCCGCGAAGGTAATGTGGCTCGGGATCTTCAGGGTAATCGGCTTGCCACACGTCGAGGATCTTTTCTGCTTCGGGAAAGCGATAGTTCTGCATGCAGCCAAGGACAAAGGCCTCGCAGATTTCCGCCGCTTGGTCATTCTGCTCGACCAGCAGTTTGCCGAGGCGCGATTCCAGAACCCCAAGATTTCCCGTCTGCGCAACGGCGAGAAGTTGCTCCAGCGCGAGGTGTTGGGAGTCGACGCCCGCGGCTTTAGCCTGCTCAAGGGAATGGGCAAACTGATCGAAGCGTCCCAGCTTCCGATCAAGGCGTGCCTGCAAGAAACGGCTCCGCGTCGTCGTTGGTCCCAGCCAGGTCGAGCGCTGCAGCCAACTGATCGCTGTGGGGTAATCTCGTGTCGCAATCGCGCGGGCACAGCGCTGTAACGACCATTCGCGACCAGCCCAGACACCGGCGGTCACGATGCAGACGACAACGATCCCCTTCATCCACCAACTTCGGCGGACGGTGGTCGGATGACTCCCATTCGATGAAGTCGTCTTCTTGTTGCTGGCGGCTTTGCCCACGTGACATTCAGTTGCAGAGTCAAGGGAGTGAAACGGACACGGTTCATTCTATCCGAAGTCACCGTAAAAATGGCCCGTGCAACATTGGCACGCATCCAATCTCCATCGCTGTCATCACTTGTGTCAAAAGCATCGTTTTCCGAATCGGGACATCGACGTGGGGCAAATTCCGACACGGAGAGGCCAGAGCCAAACCCCGAGATCGTGTCATCGCTTCCCGCTTCAAGTCGTCGATCATCGCTCCCCAACCCTCGACCGAGGACCCGAAAACTGAGCGGTGACGAAGCACGAGGCGGTGCAGCCCGCGATAAAAGGAGCGAGAAAGGTGCGGCGGATTCGACGCTACTTCTTCTCCGTCGCGGTCACCGCGTCGATGAATGCGCTGGCCGTTGGTGTGAGCTTACCGCCGCGGCGGGTCCAGATCGCGAGTTTTCGGGCTTTGGGACGGTTGTTTGATTCTTCCAGTTCGAATTTCAGCGTATCGCTGTCCAGCAAACCCATGTCGAGCACCAGGCCTACCGCGGCACCGCTTTTCACGACTGAAACAACGGAAGCATAGTTCTCCACGACGATCCGCGTGTATCCGGCTGCGGGCAAAGGCAGGTGAGCGAGCACGCCGTGCAAATCGGAACGAATGACGCAGACGTCTGCAGAGGCCAGTTCACTCCATTTCACGCGGCGGCCTTCACTCAAGCGGTTCTTCGTGAAATCGCCACAACCGTTTTTGGAGGCGATCAGAACGGTTTCCAGGCGTCCATCAATCGGACTGTGATCGAGGTCCGGAGGCATCCCATCCTCCGGGACGCCCCCAATCGCGATAGCGATTTCTTCGCGCCGCAAGAGCGACAGAATCGCATCGATTGAAGACTCGCGCAACTCCAGGTCGACATCAGCGAGCGCATTGCCGGCTTTGGTCGCTTCCTTCTGACGAACTCGGTGTCGCCACAGGAACTCCCGGATTTTCGGACCGAGGAACGCCGTCATCACACGATTGGTGGTGCCAATGCGGAGCGTTTCCCGGCGATCGGCAAAGGGATCGGCGGCATGGGCCGCAAGAATCCGGCAGGCGAACTCATACGCCCGTTCGCCGTCGTCGGTGATTTTCAAAGTGGAGGTATTAATGAGGACCCGGTTCCAGCGGTCTGGACCATGTAAGGTGTCGAGGATGTCCAGGCAATAGGGTCGCGAATAGTTCGTGGCCTGCCACACCTGGCTCGCGGTCTTGCAGCTGCCCCCTTTAATCACGCGGACGATCTCGCAATAACATTGCAGTTCGGCCAGGGATGCAACGGGCTTGGCGGCGGCGCGGCGTTTTTCACGTTTCGTCTGCGGCATCAGGTGTACTTTTTGAAATGTGTCGGTAGTTGCGACAAGAGTGTCGCCTTCGCTCGGCGCAGTGAAAAATTCTTTCCTCGTTAAGATTCGCGCATCTTCCCACGCCGCCTGAAGAATCTGTATCTTCAGAAAAGCTTCATTCGGCGGCAAGCAGGAAGTCAAGCCGCCGGCCCCTTGATCGTGAGCGGAACGTTCCGCAGCCCTGACGGGCCTGCGGTCCGCGCCGTGTCTGAACAGGGATGTGACAACGCGGTGATGTTCGGGCCAGATCACACCGCGAGCATCGACAGGGAGGTCACGAGATCTTCGTCAACGTCCGGCGGCCCTTCAGGGCGGATGCTGACGAATCGGTGCTGGTTTCGGTGCACTGTGAGACAGAGTGGGCCGCGATCCTCGCGATGCCTCACAGTACAAGCTTCGTGTTGTCGGCAACAGAAGAACCGAGTGACCTCGGTTCCTGCGCCGACATGGTTGCCCCTGCCCGAACGGCGCTGCCCTTGGCCGTATCTTGAGCCGAAGGTCCGCGCACTGCTGCCGGAACGTTCACGCCACCGGCAACAGTCCGTTGTTTCTCGCGTGATAGGAAACCGTTCTTCGATGATCAAGAAAGCTCCCCCGTCCGGCGGTTCAGATCAGGCGTCGGTGAACACTCTCGAGTTCGGCTGGTGGAACTCGGGGCAAACTCCCTTTGGCTTTGCAGCTCATGCGGCCCCCGCGGCCACGTCCAACGAACTCCTCACCTACCAGGGTGACGGACATTTATTGACCGTGGCCCCCACCGGCTGGGGCAAAGGTCGCGATGTCATCATTCCCACGCTGCTCAGCAGCCGCCGGTCGATGATCGTGCTCGATGTGAAAGGAGAGATGTACTCGGTGACGGCCCGGAAACGCCGCGAGATGGGCCAGCACGTCATCGGCATCGATCCGTTCAACATCGTGCTGAAGAAGAGCGACGGCCTGAACCCGTTCGACTTGCTTCAACTGCCCGGCGCCGATGTCGAGTCCGATGCCTGCATGCTCGCCTCAATGCTGTCCGCAGGGAATACGTCCTCCCGCGATCGCTTCTGGGATCTTCACGGTACCGGTTTCCTCAGCGGATTGATCGCGCACTACGGCGGCTATGCGCCGGAAGCGGAGCGGAACCTGCTGTCGGTCCGTGACATTCTCCTCAGCGACGATCCGATGTACGGCGTGGCCGTGCTGGCAGATGCGATGAAAGCGTTGAAGGACAAGTCGAAGATGGCGTATCGCGAAATCTGCGGGTTCCTGAACCAGGCAGAACGGGACACCCGTCCCAGTGTCCTCGCGACCACGACCTCGTACCTCAAACCCTTCGGCAGCGAGCAGATCACCGACGCCATTAGCCAATCATCGTTCGATCTGCAAGACGTCATCGACGGGGAACCGTTGACGATTTACCTCATTTTCCCAGTGGAAAAGCTCACTTCTCACGCCGGGTTGATGCGGATGTTGATGGGGACGCTGTTGACGACGGTGATGCGGCGGCGGTTCAAACCCCTCACACGGACGCTGTTCGTGCTGGATGAGTGCGCACAGCTCGGGCACTTCGATCTGCTCAAACCGGCGGTGACTTTGCTCCGCGGATTCGGCATGCAGTGCTGGTTGTTCTTTCAGTCACTGCATCAATTGAAGAGCGAGTATCCGAACGACTGGCGGACCATTCTCGATAACATGGCAGTCGTCCAGACGTTCGGCTTCAACAACCGTCTGATGGCTGAGGACTGGGGGAACTTCTTCGGTGAAGACCCGGAGTCGCTGATGGATATCGACGTCGACGAACAGTGGGTCCACATGCCGGGCAGCAAGGTGGTCCGCGCGAAGCGATTCAACTACCTCCGCGACAAACGGTTCCACGGTGCTTTCGACCCGAACCCGCTGTGCGAACTGCGTCCCAATGATGCCGCCCGTGTGATCTGATCCGTTTGCACTCCTTCGACAAAAGACGAAGCCCGGCATTTTCCGCAATGCCGGGCTTCTGTTTTGCGATGGAGAGTTCGCGTCCGGTTTATTATTCCAAGGCCTTCAGCATCCCTGCGGAATCGCTCCATTCCAGCACGACAAAGCGATTGGGTTCGCCCACAGTGCGTCCTTTTTCGACGGTGGGTGAGTAGGCGGTAATCAGTTCCAGGTAATCCAGCGATTGCCCCGTTCCGTTCACCCCGCCCACGATCACCGTTCGTGGTGCGCGACCAATCGCTGCCAGATGGGCGACATCTCCGACATCGCGCAGAATCCCCGGGGCGAGGGTGCCCAGCCGCTGATTTTCATAGGGGACATTGGTGACGTAGCTCGCCAGCGAGTTCATCGCCACTACGCCGCCCGTTCGTTCACCCGCCAGCGACGAAACCGATAACGCCACCAGTCCTGCGGGACCGTCCCCGATCACGACTGGCTTCCGATCGCCCAGCACATCCAGCACGCGCAGCACATCGTACGTCCACTGCCCCAGCAACGGCCGGCCGATCCACATCGCCCATTCCGCGGAATTGTGGTCTGGTGCGCGGCCAATCTTGTCTCCCTTCACGCTGTAAATGCCCGTGGCCCGCAGATCGACCGTGACGAGATTCCAGCCGCTTTTCTTCAGCGTCTCGGCAACGGGACTCTTCCGGGCCGCTTCCGAGCCTTCGAGATTCAGCAGTAACGCCGTCTTCGTCGAGGGCTGCTCCGCGGGTTGATGATGCATGGTCACCGTGATGTTCGGCTCGGGGGAAAAGCGCACGGTCCACGGTCCCGGCTGTTTCGCTTGTTCGATCGCGGCGGAGACATCGGACCGCTCTGGGAATCCACCGAAGACTTTCTCCCGCAGGTTGGTCGCCCGTTGCGTGGCGCGGGTGTCCCACTCGGCCGCCGTGGTGGGGGCAGTCCATTTAGCAAGTACAGCGCGGCTCTCCGCCCCGGCGAAACGGGGCAGCGTCACCCAATGTTCGGGGCGCGATTCTCCCGGATAGCAACGCAGCATCTCCGGCTCTTCCGTTTGAAACGGGATTTCGGCAATCGGGGAGCCGTCCCCTTCGCCCTTGAGTTGCTGCGCCATGAAACCATACATCGCTTCCCGGATCGGCTGGTGGTAGTCGTGATGCCAGCGGAACGTCGAATGGTA
Source organism: Planctomycetaceae bacterium (assembly GCA_041753475.1). Taxonomy (GTDB): domain Bacteria; phylum Planctomycetota; class Planctomycetia; order Planctomycetales; family Planctomycetaceae; genus DSVQ01. The sequence goes on from JBGSUN010000057.1 coordinate 13,152, forward strand.
AAGCTGATCCGGTCTGCCCAGAACGTCATACACGGTTTGGGCTCCGACCAGCGATTTGCGAGCCTCGCGAATCGAGAACTGGTTCGCATCCTTGGTGACATTCACCACCATCAACCCGCGCGGGGCGACGAGGCCGAGGATGTCCCGTTCTTCGGCGAACCGCATCGCACCGGGAACGACTTCGCACATGCAGCACGCGGCACCGAGATACGACTGATAATTTCCCACCGAGCAAACCGGTACCACGGCGGAAAAACGTTCGTCGTAGGCCCCGGCGTACATCGTCTGGTTACCGCCGCCGCTGGCACCCGTGATGCCGATCTTGGTGGGATCGACTTCCGGTCGCGACTGGATGTAATCCACGGCCCGCATGTTCTCGTAGAGTTGCACTCCCGACAACGTCAGCCCCGAAGGGAACAACGTTGCTCCGGACATCTCGCCGTGATATTCACCGAGCGCTTTGCCGGTCGCGCGCTCCCCTGCCCCGAACGCATCCACAGCGAGGACAAAGAACCCATGCTTCGCCGCTCCGATGCAGCGCGATTGCACCACGGGATCCTGCTTGGCCCCTTTCCAATGGCCGTGAACTTGCAAAATCGCCGGGCGCGGTCCCGGTTGCGCGGGAACATACGCCAGCGCGGTCATCATGATGCCCGGCATCGTCTGGAAAACAATTTTTTCGACACGGTAACCGTCGCGCTCCAACGTTCCCAGCACGCGCGGTTCGAGAGGACATTTTTCCGTCGGGAAGCCACCGAACGCCTCGGCCAGTTTCTCCCGGACCATCGCTTTGCGCTGCTGCCATTCTTCCGCGGTTTTCGGGGCTTGATCCGCCGCCCGTAACCGCAGACCCTCGGTTTGAATGAACCGCAGGAACTCGTCCGCCGGGGCTTCCTGGGCAGAGACCGACTGCACGGAAATCAACAGGAACCCGCACAACATCAAGGCACGGACAAAACTCATCGAATTCTCACAAGGCATCCGACTTTCCTTTCGGCGGCAGGGATGACATTATCACGACTTGCAGTCTACCCGGATCGCCGCGCCGGTCGAAGTCGCTGCGAGCTTTTGCCCTTCTCCATCGCCGGAACCATCATGCGACGCTTGCTCCCCCTCTGCGGTACCGGACTCGTTCTGATTGCGGTCTTCGCCTTCCTCCCCACCACCACGCCCCGCTCCACCTCGGCGGAAACGCTGAAAGCCGAAGGGGCCCGAAAGTGGTATCGCGGCAACATGCACACGCACTCGCTGTGGAGCGATGGCGACAATTTCCTCGAAAACATCGCGCTGTGGTACCGCGAGAAGGACTACGACTTCCTCGTCTTCACCGATCACAACACCCTCGCCCGCAGTGAACGCTGGGTCGATGTCGACAAAGCGAAGTCCGGCCGCAAGGCGTATGAGCAACTCAAAAAGAACTGGCCCGACCACATCTTCGACCGTCAAAAAGACGGCAAGACCGAGGTGCGTTTGAAAACGTTTCCGGAAGTCGTCGATCTCGTTGGTGTTCCAGAAAAGTTCCTGTTGATTCAGGGTGAAGAGGTCTCCGACAAATTCGGCAAACTGCCGGTCCACCTCTGTGCGACGAATCTCCAAGAGATGATACCGCCACTGGGGGGGCAATCGGTTGCGGAAACGATTCAGAACGACGTGAATGCTCTCATCGCCCAGCGCGAACGGACCCGGCAGGCGATGATGATTCACCTGAACCACCCCAATTTCGTCTGGGGAGTGACGGCGGAAGACCTGGCCCAAGTCCGCGGCGAGAATTTCTTTGAAGTCTACAACGGCCACCCGACTGTTTATAACAACGGGGATGCCACCCATGCTTCCACGGAACGAATCTGGGACATCATCAACACACTCCGGCTGACCGAATTGCAACTGCCGATGATGTACGGCCTCGCCACCGATGACGGCCATTCGTACCACAACATCCCCAGCCGCGCGAGTGAACCCGGTCGCGGATGGGTGATGGTGCTTGCGGATCGGTTGTCAAACGATGCTCTGATCGCCGCACTGGAAGCCGGTCGTTTCTATTCTTCCTCCGGCGTCTTTCTCGACGAAGTCACCGTCGACAAGGCCAGCATCGCGCTCACCATTCGGGGCGAACCAGGGGTGACCTATCGCACGGAATTCATCGGCACCCGCAAAGATTTTGACCGCACCGTCACCCCGGTACAGGACGCCGAGGGGAAAGACCTGCCGGTGACAAAACGGTACTCCGCGGACGTTGGTGCCGTCCTCGCCACGACCGAGAGCCTCACGCCGAGCTACACGTTCAAAGGGGACGAACTGTACATCCGCGCCCGCGTGATCTCGTCGAAGAAACACCCCAATCCGTCGGAAGTCAACGACGTCGAAATGGCTTGGATTCAACCCGCGCGCGGCCCGGCGGCTGAATAGCACCAGATGAACCACGGATGGCAGTTCATCAAATCTATGGGAACCGGTCTTCCGCAGCGAAGACTTGTTTGCCACTTGCACACAGGTCAAATTCTTCGCCGGGCACAAACACCAGCGGGGCTCATGATTGAGCTGACCATTTCTTCCCCTGTCAATCAAACAAGAATGCATCAGAGCAGACATCCATCCCCTGCTGCATCACCTTATTTCTGATTTCGAGGGAGTGTATAGTCGTAGTCAACCAGGGTTGCAATCAGTTTGTATAATCGCCCGAAGTCTTCCGTCTTCCGACGATTTTCATCGTTCATTTTGACGGCGGCAGATTCTATCGTTGCGCGAGGCATCACGAGCAACGACTTCTCCACTTTGCCGACCTTGACAGCTAAATACCGTGGGTTGGGATTGAGACTGGGGTCTGTGGCACCGAATTCATCGGGGAGTTTCTCAAAGCCCGAAGACCCAACGACATCGGCAATCTGCTTGAGTTGCTCAGCGGAAAGCTGACCGCTTGTGAGGTGTTCGCGCCGCTCTGTTCCCCAAAACCGCGATCGACGCCATTCTCCGCTAGGCTGGATCACCGTCTCGACACCGGCTTTGCCAACCACCCCGCTTTGAGCGTCAATAATGACCAGCGGCTGTGTCATTTTTTGCGTTGGAGATTCCGTCGAGACTTTCGGCGGATCGCACCACATGAATAAATACGCGAGACAAAAAATCACCATTTCTCGTCTCCATTCAGAAAGTGTGTAACTTTCGGAATTCTAGCGCATTGCTGCTGACGGAAAAAGCCCAGTCAGGAAACCAGCCATTTCTGAACGATACAGCATCAGTTCGACCGACAGAGCGCAGGCCACCTGACCTGCCCCGTGGCAGCAACACAATGCATCACGGCAACTCTTTTGGCAAAGGGATCTTACGTGATTCAGCAGCGGCCTTGATCACACCCGCGTTGGGAGTGCCATTCGTGAGGTCGCCATCCGTATCATCGGCGATCAAACTCAGATGAATTGCATCAGGAATATCGCGCGGATTCATTTCCGCGACATCCAAAACCATCTTGGCGACGGTCGCTCGGGGAAGTTTCTGCAGCAATTCCCACACGAATCCGGCATACACTTCCCCGACCCGATGAGCCTCGCCTTTCCCCTCCGCCACATCACCATCTGTCCACTTCACGACTTGTTTGCTGGCATCACGGAGATTCTTTCCTTTCCCAAAAAAATCTTTACCGACGACCGGGTCATTCAATATGAGGATTGACAGCGCATCGCCAAATCCTTCGCTGTAAGAACGCGAACGAATTCCCCCCAGCCGACCATCGACCGCGTCCCCATATTCATGCAGCACAATGCTGGAATAAGCCGTGTTCGGGAATCCATCCCCTGCGCGGAAGAAATTCAGAGCAAATCCGTCCCAGAAGGCATTGCCCGTGTCGTCGATATTCACTCTCGTCGGCACAAAATTGAGACGCTGGCCTACCTTCGAGCGGACGAACTCATTGCCTTGGTTGACCCAGTAAAACGCCGAGGTCTGTGCCAGTTCAAATTCCGCTTTGGAGTGAAAATCAAATTTCACTTCCTGGTCCTGAGTGCTGATCGCTTCGCGGCGCAACTCAGCACCAGCATCGTCAAGAATCACGCAATTCGACCCGAACAAGGCACTGATAATCAGGTCTGCACCATCACCAGGGATTTCAAACTGACCTTCGTTGTTGGTCGAAGTCAGATGCCCCTGATTGATGCTTGTCACATTGATGCCGCTTAATGCGGTTTGTGGAGCGGGCGCATCGAACGGGCTGGCTTGCCAAACAGTACCAACAACACGCCCCTTATGAAGGCTATAGATCTGATCGTCGAGCGCCAGCACCCGCGGGTCGCCCGACGCCGCAATCCAGATCCGATAAGAAAACGGCACGCGCACATCCGTCGCACGAAACAAGAGAGTCCAACAAAGATGACCCGTCCCCTGACGATCAATCCAAATCTCCGCTGTGGGAATGGTGACCTCAAGGGAGGGCAAATCCCCTTTGCGTTTCAATTGTTTCCAGATCGCGGCCGCATGCGATCGGGCAGCAGCAACGGCCTGCTCGGCCTGAACACGTGGCTGAATGTCCTGGGGCAGGTTGAGAGGCAACTTTCGATCTCGGACCAGAAGCGGAGTCCCGTCTTTCTTGACCAGGAGCATCTTTCCTGAGGATTCCGTGATTGGAACACCTTTGTGTGACATTGAAAAATGGACAGCGAAGTTACTGTCACCGATCAGAAAGGCACTTTTGGGTGCGATGTCGAATCCGAGATCGCCCTGCAATCCAAAGATTTTCGTGGCGACTTTTGGCGCCGTGTCGACAGTAACAGGACCTGCCATGGGAACAGCAGGAAGCCGCAGAGTTGTATACAACTGCCCGTCGCTCTCTTCTCCAAGCAGATGCTCAAGATTGGTATAAACAGCAAGCGGAGATTGCGACTTACCCGGCTCCTGGCATACAGCGTCACGACAAGACCAGACCACAAGCAGGAGAACCAGGCGATGGCGAAGCTTGTACATGGCGTCCTCTCGAATCTGAGTTATGGCGAACCTGACATCCCAAGAACAACAACAACTGTACATTCATCCAAAACGACAATCAAGCCACCACTGTCTCCGTACGCATACGTGAACGAAACAAGGCGAGTATGCCGAACTCAACACGCAATTAAGGCACCGGATTGGGGAATGTCCTCCTCTTTGAGGGCGGACTCGGCAGAGGTTCTGCTGCTGCTGGTAATGATGTTGGCCCACGAATGCTGATAAACAGTATGGGTTGATGATCGGAGGGACCGGGAAGAGCAATGCCATTCACTTCCGTTCCCTTGGAAAGCGTGAAAGAGGTCTCCAGCGTTCGTGTTGAGACAATCGGTTTCCCCACGTCAAGATCGAGCCCGGAAATCGGCTCTCGACCATCCAAAGTTGTTGTTGAGATTTTGAGCGGCGACAGATCAATCAGGTTCGCATCATCGCCGGGTTGAGGCGTCAACGAGATCATCAGCCCGAGGTCTGCTGTCGTCGTGAACTCGCGCAACTCAAACATCTTTGTACCCGTTCGCACAAAATAGGGAATGGGCGCGGGTGTCGTCCCAATCTGACACATGCAAGCTTGCCCCATGATTGTCCGGACCTGCGGACGACTTAAGACCTTCAATTCCGCGTGGGCTGAAAGGGTTTTTAACACCGCCGGTAATCTGTCCGGATCCTGTCCCACGGGTTGCTCCAACGTCGAAACAAAGCGATAACTCGAAGCAGACTCCCGGAACCCGGCGGCTTTCAAAGCCTGCTGAACATTACCTTTCAGTTCGATGAGAACGAGTTGCAGCACAACCGGGTCTCCCTCGGGTCGCTCAGGTTCGGCAGCAGGTACCGTTGCCGGACGCGGTGCGGGCGTAGAAATCTCAGGCGCGTCTGCAGCCAAGACGCATCCCGCTTGTACGAGCCACACGAAGCACAATCCGAGGCAGCGATTCCATTCTTGACAGCGCATAAAAGTATCCTGATTACTCAAATGGTGTTGAACCGGACTGTACTTCAAGCGGGCCATTGCCGAACAAGCTTTCGCTCCGCTTTGGAAGCATCACGAATTCTGCGAGCGCGTGTTGCTCAGCAAGATCAATCGGCACTCCGTTACGGTCCGGAGCCATCTCCCGGGGAGGAGCTTGTGGTGTGATGACGGTCACGGTCGTGCCGATCGCCGGTGTCATTGATAGTCGGCCGAGCATGAACCCCGTCAGTCCTGCGCAGACGGCGCACGTCGCGAGCACACTGACCCAACGGCGCGGTGCACCCAAGACCACCGTCTGTGTTGGATGGTAGAAAATCTTCGCCAGACGAACATCCAGATCCTCGGATGGTGACGGACGTGGAAGTCCGGAAATCAGAGCTTCAATGTCATTCATGAGGAACCTCCAGCAATCGACGAAGCTTTTCGAGAGCGCGGCGGTAGCGCGAAGCCACGGTTTGAAGCGGTTCACAACACACTTCTGCAATCTCTTGAAACGTTAACCGTCCGTGAAGATGTAATTCGACAACCTCGCGTGAAGGTTCATCGAGTTGCAGCAAAGCCGACTCCGCTGCCGCAATACAATCATTTTCAACAGTCGGCATCGCGAACGAACGGACCTCGTCGCCAACCGAAAGCGATTCTTCCTGCCGTCGTCCGCGAGCCCGCGCCAGATCGATCGCGGCGTTTCGAACGGCGCGAAATACATAGAGCTTCGGGTCAGTGGGAGAAACACGTGCTTCCGTCAACCGCAGGAAAGCGGAATGAATGGCGTCTTCCGCCAGACTGGAGCATCTGAGTACGTTCCAGGCGGTGAGGTAGAGGGACCGGCGATGTCGTCGGTAGACCTCTTCCACCCAGTCCTGTTGCGCCATTACCACCATCCATTGGCGAGTCGAAGCAATTCCCTGAGATTACGACGTGCAAGCCAACAGAAATTATGCCTGTCTGGAGTCCGAAAAGTCTTTTTCCGGAAATAATCCGCACTATGGGCTGGTTTTCCAACGTTCCGCCAGCGCTTTCTTGATGCGGCCGACGTATTCGCTGTCGTTGGGTTGCGGAAGCAGCTTGGAGGCGAACGGCCGCGTCTTCTCGCCGAGGTCTTGCAGGGCGGTGATGGCAGCCAGTCGCACGGCCGGTTGGGGTTGCGATTCCACGAGTTCGACAAGTTGCACGATGGGCTTGTTGGTCGTCGTCGACATGGCCAGTGCCCGCGCGGCGGTGATGCGGACCAAGGGATCGGGATCGTTGGCAGCGAACCCTTGGAGGCGCTCGGCAACGGCGTTGATATCCTGCATTTCCGGGGATTGTGTCCAGGCCCAGAGGCCCCAGTAGCGGACAGCAGGATGCTCGTCATCCAGAGCTTTTCGATAGACCACGCGGCGTTCATCGAGGGGCAGAAAATCGGCTTGTCGAAGTGCCAGTAACCGATCCAGCACGCCACTTTGTTGAATCACGTCACGCCACGGCGGCGGGGGCTTGAGGTCTTTCCCAGGACTGGCATCAAATGGCTTACCCACCACCCAGGTCAGGGGAAGTGTCTTCTGGTAACCGATGCGCGACGCCTGAACAGCGAAGGGTTGCCCAACGGTAACAGAAAAGGGTGTCGTGTACAGATTCCACGAATTTGCATCGGGTTTGCTCTCCGTCGTTGGCAGCAACGCATACCGAATCGAACTCCCCGGCGTGCTGGGGACGAACGACAGCATCCGCCGGTTGGCATCCTTCGGGTCGGCTTGTTCGACAAATTGTGGAAACCGCGTCGTCGACATGTAAGCATCAGGCCGCTTCAGCTCATCGAAAATGGCTTCGGGAATCAATCCAAGATCGCCGGTCGAACGCATCCACCGCTGACACTCTTCGCGCAAGCGCAGCAGGACATCGCGGTGTTGGGGGTTGTCTGCCAGGTTCTGAAGCTCATGCGGGTCGGCTTCGGTGTCGAACAATTCTTCCAGCGGTTTTGTCGCGCGAAAGTACTGGGCCGGGCCGTCGGTGAGTTTTCCCGCCGCGTTCAAACGGCGCATCTCCTGCATCATCGGCATCTGGTTCATATAGGAAATATCTTGCCCGTAGGAAAGATCGTGCCGAAAGTTGCGGAAATACTTGTACCGTTTGTCACGCACCATGCGGATGAGGTCGTAAGTTTCATCCATGCGGTCGCGATGACCATACACATACTGCCGTGGCGGGGCTTTGTGATCGCTGAGAAAGACGTGGCCCTGCAAATGCTCCGGCAGGGGAAAAACACCGCCGAGCGTGAGGACCGTCGGCGCGAAATCCACGAAGGCCACGAGATCATCGTTGACGGTACCGGGCTGAAGTTCGCGCAGTGAGAGCTTGCGATTCGCAGATTCGATCGTCTGCCAGCGTTCGGGAACCCGTACGATCAGCGGCGCGTGTGTGCCAGAGTCGTACAGCCAGCGTTTGCAGCGGGAAAGACCGCGGCCGTGGTCACCCCAGAAAAAGATGATGGTGTCATCATACAGGCCCTCGGTTTTCAACCGTTCGATCACTTCACCGACCTGGCTGTCCATCGCCGAAACGATGTCATAGTAGTTGGCGATATCCTGCCGGATGACGGACGTGTCGGGATAGAAGGACCACACCGGAGCCTGGGCGGGATCATGACGGGACGACGCTGGCAGAGCGGCCACCAGTTTCTGTGTGGCAGGGGACGGATCGCGCACCTGGCTTTCATGAGAGGTTGTGAAATTGATGACACTGAAAAAGGGCTGCCCGGTTTTACGGCCGCGCCAATCGGCCATGTTACTGCTTTCATCCCAAGCCGTCGGCGGTGCCTCGAACTGATAATCGGTTTTCACATTGTTCGTACAGTAATAACCGGCGGCGCGGAGATACTCAGGAAAACACCGTACTTCCACCGGCGGGACACCCTGGCAGCGCATGTGATGCGTGCCAATGCTGGGGGGGTAGCAGCCGGTGATGAGCCCGCTACGGGAGGGCGCACAGACACCGGCATGCGTGAAGCAGCGTGTGAATCGCACGCCTTCCGTGGCCAGGCGGTCAATGTTTGGGGTCACGGCGTACTTGTCACCGTAGCAACCGAGATCGGGGCTGGTGTCTTCGCAGCTAATCCAGAGAATGTTCGGCCGCGCGAGGGGTTCCACCGCAAGAAGTTGGCCGACCATCACACCCCACCATGCCGCCACCCACCACCCGTATTGCATCTTCACGCCCTCAAGAAATGCCATCGCCTGGAAGTGACCCGTAGCGTAAAGCACCACGCAACAGTTCGTCCAGCCGACGCGATCGGGGCGTAATCAAAACTAGCGCGAGGCTGAGTGCATCGCCTGCCATGTGATCCAAGGCGTCGTGCAACATCTGCCTGGGCTTCTTCGCTCACGCTTCGTAGACCTCAAAGTCAACGCTTTGACGTTCACAAGCTGCAAGCGAGGTTCAAGCATCAACCTTTTTTCGGGGGGCGTTTGCTGCGGGGAGCCGGTTTGTCTTCGATCTGAAAGATCGGGATGAACATCACTTGCAGCTTTGTTCCCGGGGGAAGATCGGGAGGCGTCGCATTGGCAACCGCTTGCTCGGCCAGATCGTCACGGCCTTGTTCCCGATAGCACTCGCTGAGACCCCACCAGGCGCGCTGATTAAACGGTTGCGGGAACAATTCCGCGGCCCGGTTGAGCGCGGGAATCGCTTCGTCGAAACGATGTTCCGCTTTCAGCGCCTCGCCGATGAGGAGTTTGGCAATCCCCTCAAACGGCCCGGCATCGTCGACCCGAGCCAGTTCCGACAACGCATACTTCGGCAAACCGAGTTCGAGAAACCCCTCGGCTGCGGCTAACCGGCGCACAATCAGAGGAGCGTTTTGGGGAGTCATGGCGGCCTTCACCTTCTTCTTGATGGATGCTCAACAGAACAGGCAACCGGTCATCACAGGAACATGGAGAGCAGATGTTGTGCCATTCCCCTACGAATCAACTCGCACAACCCTCAGACTGCGTGCTCCATTCATGTTATGACGCAATTGACGTCCCGTCGGTTCACGGAATCCGATTGTCAAAATGACATCGCAGCCAAATTCAGCGCTCCGAACAGTGCAATTTCCCCCAAAACCCAGGGAATGCGTTCCCCCGGGAAGCTCTCGTGATCCACGATTCCCCACCGCCACGCTTGCGGAATCATTTTGGCAGTCGAGAATGGTCAGACCTCGTTGATGGGAGCCTCGTTGCCATGCAAACACCGCGTCTCAGTCTCGGCCGGATGTTCCTCGTCATTACAGCAATTCTGACGCTGTCGATTTCTGCGGAAGCCGCAGCACCAAACATCCTGTTTCTCTTCACCGACGATCATGCCGCCCATGCCATGAGCTGCTACGGTTCGAAGGTGAACCAGACGCCGCATCTCGACCGGATCGCCAAGGAAGGAATCCGTTTGGACCGGTGCTACGTCACCAATTCGCTGTGCGGCCCCAGTCGAGCTTCAATCCTGACCGGGAAACACAGCCATGCCAACGGGTTCCGTGATAACAATGATCGCTTTGATGGCAGCCAGGTCACCTTTCCCAAGTTGCTCCAGCAAGCCGGCTATGAGACCGCGGTCATCGGCAAATGGCACCTCGTTTCTGATCCCACCGGCTTCAACCATTGGGAAGTCCTGATCGGACAAGGGCCGTACTATAACCCGCCCATGATCCGCAACGGGGAACGCATCAAACATGAGGGTTATACGACGGAAATCATCGGCGATCTTTCGATTGACTGGCTGGAAAAACGGGACAAATCGAAGCCGTTCCTACTGATGTCGCAGCACAAAGCCCCGCACCGGGAATGGCAGCCAGGCCCCAAATACTACGATCTGTTCAAAGATCAGACGATTCCTGAACCGCCGACACTCTTTGACGATTACACCGGCCGCGGGTCACCCGCCCGAAACCAGTCGATGACCGTTGCTAAGGAACTGAACGACCTCGATCTGAAGCTGACACCGCCGAAAAACCTGACTCCCGCACAACTCGAAGCCTGGCACCAAGCGTATGATGCCGAGAACGACATTCTCAAGCGGTCCCGGTTTACCCCCGAAGGAATGACGCGGTGGCGGTATCAACGGTACATGAAGGACTATCTCCGCTGCGTGCAGGCCGTGGACGATCAGGTCGGCCGTGTGCTGGATTACCTCGACAAGAACGGACTCGCTGAGAATACCCTGGTGGTGTACTCATCCGACCAAGGTTTTTTCCTCGGCGATCACGGCTGGTTCGACAAGCGGTTCATGTACGAAGAATGCTACCGCACGCCACTGGTCATGCGCTGGCCGGGCGTCATTAAACCGGGTTCGACTTCCGACGCTCTGGTATCGAATCTCGATTACGCGCAGACATTCCTCGATGCCGCTGGGGTGAAAGCCGATCCGTCGATGCAGGGAGTGTCGTTTCTTCCCCTGCTCCACGGTGAGAAACCGTCCGATTGGCGAAAAAGTCTGTACTATCACTATTACGAATTTCCCGGTGCTCACAGTGTTGCTCGACATTACGGTGTCCGAACCGATCGGTACAAGCTGATGCACTTCTACCATGTGGGTGAGTGGGAGCTGTACGATCTGGAAAAAGATCCGCAGGAAATGAAAAGCGTCTACAACGATCCCACTTATTCCAGCGTACAACGGGAATTGGAGACGGAACTCGGCCGGTTGCGGAAGCAATACGCCGTCCCCGACGACCCGAAACCTGTCCCGACAACAACGAAGAAAAAAGCGAAAGCGTCCTGATTCTTGGCAAGCTTCCCAGGGAAGGCATTCCCTGGGCTTCTTTTCACTGCCCACTTTTTCCGCTTCAATTCCCGAGGATTGCACGCCGCGATGGGTTTGTTTGTCCTCGGTTGTCTGTTGCCGGCCTTTTGGGTCTCGTTTCTGGCGACATGGGTGGTCCGCGGACTGGCTCCGCGGTGGGGACTGATCGATAAACCCGCAGCGCGGAAGTTTCACGTCACCCCCACGCCGCTCGGTGGCGGCATCGGCATCTGGTGCGGTGTGGTCCTTCCCTTGGCGCTCGCGCAGTTAACATACGTCACCTTTGGAAACTCGCCCCCGGCGTGGTTGCCCCCCGAAATGCTGCGGATTCTCGATGCCGTGGCATACCGCGCTCCGCAACTGTGGATCGTCGTGGGATGCGCTACCGTACTAGCCATCGTCGGGTTGATGGACGATTTCCGACCACTCGGTTGGATGCCGCGGATGGCGCTGCAGTTTTTGATGGCAGTCGCTGTTGTGTCGGCAGGCGTGCGGGCGACCGTCTTCGTGCAGAACCCCTGGATCGGTGCCGGCTTGTCGGTGTTGTGGTTCGTCGTCCTCGTGAACTCGTTCAACTTCCTGGACAACATGGATGGATTATCGAGCGGCATTGCCTTAATTGTCAGCGGTGTCTTCGCGGTGATGATGCTCACCGGCGGCAGCGAACCCCGGTGGCTGGTGGCCGGATTCTTTCTCGTCCTCGCGGGATCATTGCTGGGGTTTCTGTGCCATAACTGGTCGCCCGCACGGATCTTCATGGGAGACGCCGGGAGCTATTTCATCGGCTTCAGCATTGCGAGCATGACGGTCCTCGGCACGTTCTACACACCGGAAGCCGGGGACCGGCACGTGATGATGGCCCCGTTCTGCGTGCTGGCGATCCCACTGTACGACATCTGCTCGGTGGTGATTCTTCGACTGCGCGAAGGCCGCAGTCCGTTCCAACCCGATAAACGCCACTTCTCACACCGTTTGGTGGCGATGGGCCTGCGTCCCGTGCATGCCGTGCTCACCGTGCACCTCGCGACGCTGACCACCAGCCTCGGCGGCATTGCGCTCTACTCCGTCCCCACGTGGTCGACATCGATGGCCCCGTTGGCGATGGTGACGTGCGTCCTGCTTATCATCGCGGTGCTGGAATCGGCTCAACGGACACCGAAGGAGTGACGGTAACTCGGAAGGTCGCCCTGTCGCCAAAGTCGCATCCCGGCAGCTTCTTCGCAGCCGGGATGCGACCTGATTCATCCTCACGAACACCGATGACTCGGACCATTCCTTCACCGCTGCCCGCACCAACCCCTGCTGTGGGATTGGGAATCGTGTGCGTCTGCGCGTTGAACCTCCGGTGGTTCATCCCGGCGGAAGACACGGCGGACGGGGCAACGCTGTGGCTGGCGGCATACTGGTGTGCAGCGGCAGCGATGGCGACCTGGTTCCCCTTCGCGCACGATGCGATTGCCCGGCGATGGACCCGAGCTGATGCCGCAGTGGCACTGCTCGTCGGCGGACACGTGTTGAGCGGGGTGCTCGTCCTGCTTCTCGGCGGCAATCGTCACACCGCGGCGACACTCCTGGCGGAATGGCTCGGAATCGGTGCGGTGTGGTCGATCATCCGAGAGATCGTTCGGGTTCCCGGCTTTCGCGCGGCGATCTGGCAATCAACACTGCTCGCCCTCACCGCGATTGCGTTCCTCGGCTGTTGGCAACACTGGATCGAACTCCCGTCCATGGCTCATCGCCTGGGACCCAAGTTCGATGCGATCCGATCGGCCCGTGCCAGTGGGGGAACCTCATCCGCCGAGCAGGAACTGGCGCGCGAAGGGGTCCCGCTGAACGAACCTGACTTCACACTGTTCGAGAAACGTCTGCGCGATAGCCGAGAGCCGTTCGGTTTCTTTGCACTCGCCAACACGCTCGGCGGTTTTCTCGCAGCGGGGTTAATGCTGATCCTCGGGAACCAACTCTGTACGGCTGGCTCGGCCAGCGCTGTTATCGTGGAATTGAACGCCGATAACTCCAAGGCCAAGGCACTGGCCGAGCCAGTGGTACACAAGAATTTTGAACAACGTGGAACATTCTGGCCGACGGTTCTGGGCACCACGGCCCTCATCGTCTGTTTATTGCTGACAAAGAGCCGCACGGCGTTGTTATCGGTGTTTCTCGTCGGCGCGCTCGTCTGCTTCCTGCGCACTGTGGGAACACGACTGCGTCTTTCTCTGACGCGGCGTCGCATCGGCATGGCTGCGGGCGGCCTCGTGACCGCGGCGGTGTTCCTCGCCGTGTTGGCACGCTCCGGCAGCTGGGATCGGGAAGTCCTCACCGAAGCCGCGAAATCGCTCTCTTACCGCGTGTTTTACTGGACCGGGACCGCCGCATTGATCGCCGAGCATCCCATCCTGGGGGGAGGACTCGGGCAATTCCGCAACAACTATCTGCGCGTCAAAGCGCCGGCAGCCAGTGAAGAAATCGCCGATCCGCACAACTTCGTGCTGGATGTCTGGTACAACGGCGGCCTGCTCGCCATCGCCGGGGCGCTGTGGGTCGTGGCAACGCTGATGATCACCACCGGCAAATCATCCAAAACGGAGACGGTCCCGTCTCACTCCAACAGCGCGGATACGCGTTTGCTCCTGGCCGGAGCGGCAGCACCGTGGTCGGCGTTTCTCATGTCGGGATATTGGGACGACCGGCTGCTCGTCGTCGGCTTGGCGCTATTGGTCGTTACGCTGCTCGTCGTTCTCGGTTGGATCACGGTCTCCACGCCCTCTCGGACGGCCTGCGGATTGGCGGGACTGGTGCTGTTCACGCATCTGCTGGGAGCCGGGGGAATCGGTTACACAGCAGTGATGCAATTCCTGCTGCTGTGCCTGGCCGGAACGTTTTCGACCGTGGTCACCGAGGATGAAGCAACTCCGCTGCCGAAGCCCGCCGTGTGGCCACGCTTCGGACTATTCCTGGCGATGACGATTGCCGTGCTGATGCTGTGGCGTCCCGACCAGCGGGGATCGATCGCGGCGGCCGATCAACTCGTGACCCGCGGTGCCTCCGCCGAGACAATCCGGTCCGCGTACACCCGTGCCATGCATGCCGATCAGTGGGATCCCACGCCGTGTTCGCGACTGGCTGAATTCGAATTCCAGCAGTGGCAAGCGGGACCCTCGCCGGTCAACGGTGAGGACCCGGAAATGCCGCCGCGGCTGCATGCGGCCGTCATCGCCCTCGGAGAAGCCATTCGCCGTGACCCCGCCAACGGACATTGGTTTTTCCGCTGGGGTGCGATGCTGCAGACATGGGCGGAACGGTCAAAATCGCCCTTGGCAGCGAAATTGGCGGTGGATTCACTGGAGCATGCAGTCAGTCGCTATCCCACGAATGCCCAGTGGCAAGCCACGCTCTCCGATGCCGCAGCGGTCGCCGGAATGGCGGCCATCGCCGAAAAAGCCGCGGAAGCTGCACTCGTTCAGGATGATGTGAACCAACGCTTCGGCCATGGGGAACGTATTCTGACTGCCGACGTTCGGTCACGACTGGAACGGCGCCGCCCCGCCGCATCACCCCGCTGACAGGAAGTCTCGTCCGCAGACTGGGGGAATTGCAGGCGGTCGCGTATCCTTTAAAATTCGGAGAGGACATCATTCGGCCACTTCGGCCGTCTTTTGGGATTGAGAGCACGCATGAAAACCAGCGGTATCATTGTCACGATTCTTCTCGTCGTCTTAGCCCTCGGACTGACGGTCTGGATCGGGCGGTATCAGGCCAAAACCGACGTTCTGATGCCAACAACGGCTCCGGCCCCGGTGGATCCGGGTCCGGAAGTCTCCAAAACGGGTCCCTTTCCGAAGGCCGTCGCAGAAGTGACCGAACACAATTTCGGCGTGATGGCGCTCCACCAGACGGGCGAACATAAATTTGTGATTAAGAACGAAGGCCAGGCGGAACTGCAACTGGTGGCCCGAAAGGAAGATGCCACGTGCCAATGCACGCTCGGAAAGCTGGCCGATGGCGATACCATCCCCCCCGGTGAATCGCGCGAAGTCACGCTCAACTGGGAAATCAAAGTGATGGTCGAATCGTTCCGTCACTCCGCAAAAATCCGCACCAACGACCCCGAAAACCGCATCATTGAATTTGTCGTCACCGGCCGGATCGACCAACGGTTTATCGTCTCTCCGGGAGACACCTGGGAAGTCGGCGAACTCTCGCCAACAGAACCCACTAAAGTGGAAGGAACGATCCACTCCCGGACTGTGGACGAACTCAAGATCCAGTCCGTCAAAACCACCAACGACAAAGTCTCGGTCACCTACGATCCGATGACCACGGAAGAACTGACCGAAAAGGGAGCCAAGTGCGGTTACCACGTCCGTGCCGTGGTTGCACCGGGCGTCCCGATCGGCCCATTTTCCGAAAAAGTGACGCTGTTGTCGGAGGACGACGAACGCAAAGAGTTCGACATCCAACTGAAAGGCTACCTTGCCGGCCCGATCGAGTTTCTCGGACCGGCCTACCGCAAAGAGACGAGTGTCGTGGCGATGGGAGAATTTCCGTCGGACACAGGAAAAGACGTGACATTGTCGTTGTTCGTTCGCGATTTTGACCAGGACCTGGAACTGCTCGATGTGGTTCCCAAATCCGATCGTGTTCAGTTTGAGCTGAAGAAAGACGAGAAGCTCAAGGGGAAGGCGCGGCGGTATCAGCTCAAGGTCAAAGCGTTGCCGGGACCGCATGTGGATTTTCTGACGGGACCGGCCCTGAAGTTCGAACTGAAATTCAATCACCCCAATGCCGAATCCGTCGTGTTGAAGGTCCGCATGCTGGCGATCTGAGATTGGTCCCCGGCGATCCGACACGCCAACACAGCATTGGTCTTCCCCAAGGAGGGGTCTGTGATGCCAAATCGCTATCCGTGTGCCGCCCTCATCACTATCTCACTGCTGGTGAGCGGTTGTGGAGGTTGTTCACAGACCGCACCGCCGGTTCCGCCACCACCCCCCGCGGCACCACCACCGAAACCGTACCTGGAAGGGTGGGAGAAGCCGGCCGCGGCACTGTTTCTTTCGGGGGAACAGTTCGGGTATCTCGAACCGTGCGGGTGCAGTCTGACGCAATCGGGCGGGCTCGCGCGCCGTGCGCGGTTGGAGGCAATCCTGCGGGAAAAAGGCTGGCCAGTGGCTGGTCTCGATCTCGGCGGCACACTCAAGCGGTCGCGCCGACAAGACCAAGTGAAATTTGACGCCATTCTCACCGGTCTGAAAGAGATCGGTTACAAAGCCGTCGGCGCGGGGGCCGCGGAATTGCATCTGCCCCCCGATTATCTGCTCGGTCAGTTTTCCGAAGGCGAGGGAATACCGCTCGGGGGGTTACTCGTCTCCGCGAATGTGACGCTGTTCGAGACCCCCGATTTAGGCGTCCCGCAGCGTTTCCGGGTGTTTGAGCTCGGAGGTAAGAAAATCGGCGTGACGTCAGTCCTCGGAAAAAAGTGGGCGGAGGAAGTTGCCCCCGCGGGTGTGCAAACCAATATCACCGTCCGCGATCCGATCGAAGCCTTAGAAGCAGTTCTGCCCACGCTGACCGCCGAAACACCGGACCTGATGGTGTTACTCGCCCACGGCAGCACCGATGAAGCCAAAGCGTGGGCTGCCAAGTTCCCGCAATTCCAGGTCGTGCTGACCACCGGCGGTCCGGAAGACCCGAGCGAAAAACCCACTTTGATCGGCGACACCTGGCTCCTCGAAGCCGGTCACAAAGGAAAATACATCGGCGTACTCGGGTTCTATCCCGAAGCGAAACCGCCGCTGAAATGGGAACTGATTCAGCTCGACAACGTCCGGTTTGAGAATGATCCGCGGATGGACGCGCTGATGAAAACCTATCAGCAGCAGTTGCAGGACTTGGATCTCGCGCGTTCGGACGAACTGCTGGTGCCGCATCCGTCGGGGGACAAATTCGTTGGGGCGAAAGTCTGCGGCGAGTGTCACACAAAAGCGTTCGCGAAGTGGTCGAAGAGCAAGCACGCCCATGCTTTTGAAACGCTTTCAAAGGGCCGCAAGGGACAGGAAGAAACGTGGATCTCACGCATTTATGATCCCGACTGCCTCGCCTGCCATGTCACCGGTTGGGACCCGCAGAACGTGGTGCGGTTTGAATCCGGTTACCTCGATCAAACGACCACCGCCCATCTTGTGGGACAACAGTGCGAGAATTGCCACGGCCCCGGTCAGAAGCACACGGACCTCGAACGCCTCTTCAAGAAAGACCTCAAAGCGGTCAGCCGCGATGATCTGAATGCGGCCCGCGCGGCGGCGAAACTCAACTCCGCGACCGCCGAGAAAAACGTCTGCAAGAACTGCCACGATTACGAAAACAGCCCGAAATTCGAGTTCAAGAAATACTGGGAAGAAATCCGCCACCCATGGAAGGATTGACCATTTAGCCCCCGGTTGTCCTCAACCGGGGGTTCTTCGATCTCGTCCAATCAATTCACCCCCCGTTGAAGACAACGGGGGGCTAAATGGAACACCATGAGCGCTCCCCCCACCGGACTCCGTGCCCTGCGTGATCGCGGCGTGCTCGAAATCACCTGGCCCGACGCCCCGCCGGTGGACCTGTCGTTTTTCGATGTTCGCTGTGCGTGCCCCTGCGCCGTGTGCATCGACGAAATCACCGGGGCCGCGCTGCTCCGTCCCGAGACCGTGCCGAAGGACATTGCCCCGACGGAACTTAGTTATTCCGGGCACTACGCTCTGCGGGTGACGTGGAGCGACGGCCACGCCTCCGGTCTCTACACGTGGGATCGGCTGCGTGCTCTTTCGGAGCGCACTCAACGGAAATGAAGTCACTCTTCACTACCGTATGGGTGCCACGGGCGGCTTGTCCGCCCGTGCGGGTGGAAGTGGGATGACGTCTCCACTGGCGGTCAAGCCGCCAGTGGCACCCTTTTTCTGCGAAAGTGTTGTGGCTGTGTTTGAAGTCGAACTGAAATTCGCCGTCACCGATCCTGACGAATTGCGTTCGCGCTTGGAGCAACTCGGCGCGCGGTGGGACTCACCCGTCTTTCAGTGCGATCAATACTTCGCCCATCCGGCCCGCGATTTCGCCACGACCGATGAAGCCCTGCGGTTGCGCTCCGTCGGCGACGAGCACATCCTCACCTACAAAGGCCCGGTGCTCGACAAACTCACCAAGACCCGCCAGGAGCTGGAAACGCCCCTCGCCACCGGGCCCGATGCCGTCCGGACCTGTCATGAAACGCTGGTGCTGCTCGGTTTCCGCCCGGTTCGCCGCGTGGAAAAATGGCGCCGGTCCGCCACGTTGGTCTGGCAGGAAACATCTATCACCTGCGCGTGGGATGAAGTGCCGCCGCTCGGTGTGTTTGTGGAATTTGAAATCGTCACCGATGACGCCGGCCGCACCGCCGCCGCCAACACCATCCTGGCATTGGCCGCGTCGCTGGGTCTGACGCAATCCGAACGGCGGTCGTATCTCAAAATGCTAATCGAGCGCGATCAACAACCGTAGTCCGTCTGCTTCCGTGTTCTTTATGCCAGCAATTCTTGCGTTCAAGGTACCCGCCGGATGTGTTACGATCTTGGTTTGGCAAGCTTCCAGGACATTTGAGGTGTACAACGATGAACGATGAAACATCGCTGTTCCATTTTGAAGAAGGGCGGCTCAGTTTCGAGGATCTCGGTCAACCAAACGGTGCCACACACTGGCGCGTCGCCGATTTGCAGAGTGCGTTGGGCTACCAAACATCCAGCAGCTTCGAAAAAGCGCTGATGCGTGCCAAGCAAACCTGCCTGACGCTCGAAGTTCCAATCGAAGATCATTTTGCACGCCAAGCGGATGGCAGCTATCTGCTTACACGCTTTGGCTGCTACCTCGTCGCCATGAACGGCGACACAAAAAAGCCACAAGTCGCCGCTGCACAGGCCTATTTTGCGGCTATTGCCGAAACTTTCCGCACACACTTGGAGCACTCGGAGGGCATCGATCGAGTCTTAATCCGTGAAGAAATTGCCGATGGTCAAAAGTCTTTGGCGAGCACTGCAAAACAGCATGGTGTGACGAATTTCGCACTGTTTCAGAACGCTGGTTATGTGGGCATGTACAACATGAATCTTGCGCGTTTGTCCGAAAAGAAAGGCATCCCTAATGCCAAATCGGGAGAGTTGATTAATCGGATGGGCAAGCAGGAAATGGCCGCGAATCTGTTTCGCATCACTGAAACCGATGCCAAGATTAAGAAGGATGCCGTGCATGGCCAACATGCGCTTGAACAAACAGCGAAACGAGTTGGTCGAACGGTCCGGGAGACGATGCTGAAGCTGAGTGGCTCCACTCCCGAAAATCTGCCGCTGGCCGAAGACGTGAAGGAAGTCCGCAAGAAACTGAAAGGCACTGGCAAGAATCTCGTAAACCTCGATAAGAAGAAGGCCACAAAGCAAAAGAAACCAAGCTGAGGCGGCCTGAGAAGAGACACGGAAGCTTGTCAATTCCACCACCGGGCGATACTGTTCCCGTGTTCACAATCCAGTTTGTGTGAGATGACTCGAAGATCCCTGATAGGATACTGTTAGATGTCCCCCAAGAAAGCCGCCCCCGCCAAAAAAGCTGACACCGGCGGGCTCTCCAACGAACAACAACGTGACTTGAGCAATGCCCTGGGACAGATCGAAAAGTCCTTCGGCAAGGGCTCGATCATGAAGCTCAACGAAACGGGCACCAAGATCGACGGCATCCCGTCCGGGGCGTTGTCGCTCGACCTGGCGCTCGGCGGGTACGGTTTCCCGCGCGGCCGCATCATCGAAATGTTCGGCCCGGAATCGAGCGGTAAAACCACGCTCGCCCTTACGTCCATCGCCCAAGCCCAGAAGATGGGGGGCATCGCCGCGTTCATCGACGCCGAACATGCCCTCGATCCCGCCTGGGCGAAACGGCTCGGTGTGAATCTCGAAGACCTGCTCGTCAGTCAGCCGTCTTACGGTGAAGAAGCGCTGCAGATCGCCGAAATGCTGATCAAGTCGAACGCCGTCGATATCATCGTCGTCGACTCCGTTGCCGCGCTGGTGCCCAAAGCGGAACTCGATGGCGAAATCGGCGACACGCATGTCGGTTTGCAGGCCCGCATGATGAGCCAAGCGATGCGCAAGCTCACCGGGGCGATCTCCAAATCGAAGACCACCGTCATCTTCATCAATCAGATTCGTGAAAAAATCGGCGTGATGTTCGGCAGCCCGGAAACGACTCCCGGCGGTCGCGCCTTGAAATTTTACAGTTCCTGCCGCGTGGACGTCCGCCGGTTGAGCACGCTGAAGGAAGGCGAAGTCACCACCGGCATCCGCATGAAGGTGAAGATCGTCAAGAACAAGGTCGCTCCACCGTTCCGTCAGGCGGAATTCGACATGCTGGGCGAATGCGGCATCAGCTACGAAGGGGACGTGCTCGACCTCGCCGTCCTTTACCGCGTGGTCGATCGCAGCGGCAGTTGGTTCACCTACGGCGACCAGCGGTTAGGACAAGGCCGCGATAAGGCCCGGATCACGTTGCAGGAGAACCCGGCGTTGACGCAAGAACTCCGCGAGAAAATCCTCGCGATCTACATCGCGGCCGGTGCAAAGGGCGCCGATGGTCCAAACGCCGTCACCGTTTCATCTCCTGCAGAAGAGTGAACGAGCCGACGAATGCTAAAATGAACCGGTTCGCGTTGCGGACTCGGCAAACTCGACAGAACGGCTCGGAAAATGCCGCACGCGCTCTCGGCGATGACACGGCGATTGTGATATCATCGGGTGTCATTGATCCAACTCGTTCCGAGACGAACGTTGAGACCCGGACTAATGGTTCCCTGCGAACACCCGTTGCGAAGGCTGACCGTCAGCATCGGCTGGTGTTCCGCTTGGACAATGTTCTTGCTGATACCGATTGTGGCAGATGCCCAAACAGAAGGCTTATCCGCCGCCGCGGCGCTGGAGCAAACGCTCACACAGATTATTGAGCAATCGGAACCATCGGTCGTCAGCGTGGCGCGGTGGCGTGCCAACCCGGCGGACATGGCCGACGAAGGATTACAGCTTCGGAATCCTGAACGGATCGCCAATCAGCAGTTTCATGATGTGATCCCGAATCAGTTCTCTGCCGGGATTCTGCTCGTCGCTCCGGGTGAAGAGGAACGATTCGTCCTCACAACCTACCATTCCGTGCGCGGAGGGGTCACCACCGGGTCGAAACCGACGACCGACAGTTCGCATCTGGAAGTCCGCTTCTCGTCCCGGCATGCGTGTCCGGCAACCATTTATGCGGCTGACCCGCGCAGCGACCTGGCGGTCCTCAAACTCGAAGCCCGCCAGTTGGGACTGCGGGCCGACGAACTGCGGCCGATTCCGTGGCCGACCACGACTGCGGTCCGCAAAGGTCAATTTGTGCTGACGCTGTCCAATCCCTATTGGATTGCGCGCGACGGATCGTCCAGCGTTTCGTGGGGCATCGTGTCGAATGTCGCCCGGCGGCCAGCGCTGTTGAAGCCGGATACGGGAGGCCTCAAGACACTGCATGAACTCGGCAGCTTGTTGCAGGTCGATTACCGGTTGCCGATTGGTGCCAGCGGCGCACCAGTGCTGAATCTGCGCGGCGAACTCGTCGGCATCTGCTCTTCGATCGCAGCGATTGAAGGCTTTGAACGCTCCGGCGGCTTTGCAATTCCAATCGATGCTTCCACACGGTGGATTATTGAATCGCTGCTGAAGGGAAACGAAGTTGAATATGGGTTCCTGGGAATCGAACCCAGCCGTATTCCCATTCCGTCCGGCTCTCCACTGAGTGAGATCACGCGGCAACCCTCGGCGGCGGAAGCACGGGCCGTGCAGTACGGTTCGCCCGCCCAGGCCGCGGGTGTCCAACCGCGCGATCTCGTCCTAGCCGTGAATGGTCAACCAACCCTCAACGAACTGGACCTGATGCGGCAGGTGACGCTGCATCCGCCGGAATCGCTCATCCGCTTGACGATCTACCGGCCCGGCAACGGAGCGGAGTTGACTCTCACGGCAAAACTCGGAAAATGGCCCGTTCGCGACGACGAAGGGATTGTGGCGTCGCAACGACGGCAACCGCTCTGGAGGGGCCTGGGAGTCGATTTTCCCACCGCCCGGCAACGGTTTGTCGTCAGCACCAGCGCGATCCCGGCGGCCGTGTTGGTTACCGATGTCAAAGACGACAGCCCGGCGGATCAAGCCGGTCTGCAGCCAGGGGATTTCGTCGTGCAAGTCAATCGAACACCCGTCCGCACGCCGGCCGAATTTGCCGCCGCCATCAAACAGGCGACCGGTAACGTGACGTTGCGGCTGCTCGTTCCCGAAGGACAGACGCGAACCACCGTCGTCCGGGAATGACCGTTCTTTTAAGGCTCGTGTCTGGAGGCACGACCTTCCCGATTCCTCAAGAACTGCTCGGCCGACCTGAACCGAATGTGTGCCGAGAGTGTCTTCAGAAAACTATCCCGCAACGGAGGCGGGGACTGCTCATGAAAACCGACGAACTGCGCGAAAAATACCTGTCGTTCTTCCAGTCCAAGGGCTGCATCCGCCGTCCGTCCGATGTGCTCGTCCCCAAGGACGACCCGACGGTCCTGTTCACGCCCGCCGGGATGAACCAGTTCAAGAACCAGTTCCTCGGCATCGGTCCACTGGAATTCACCAAGGCAACGACGTGCCAGAAGTGTCTCCGCACGGGCGACATCGACAATGTGGGGGTGACGGCGTACCACCACACGTTCTTCGAGATGCTCGGCAATTTTTCCTTCGGCGATTATTTCAAGAAGGAAGCGATCCACTGGGCATGGGAGTTCCTCACTACGAAACAGTGGCTCGGTCTCGATCCGAGCCGGTTGACCGTGACGGTCTACCTCGACGACGACGAAGCGGAAGCGATCTGGCGGACGGAGATCGGACTATCGCCGAGCCAGATCACCCGCGAAGATGAATACGAAAACTTCTGGCCCGCGGGTTCACCGACCAATGGCCCGGACGGCGTGTGTGGTCCGTGCAGTGAGATTTATTACTCCCCGCCGACCGGTGGTAAGAAAGTCGAGATCTGGAACCTCGTCTTCACGCAATTCAACCGCGTCGGCAACCCGCCGAACAATCTGCGGCCGCTGCCGAAGAAGAACATCGACACCGGCATGGGGCTCGAGCGATGCGCCGCGGTGTTGCAGGGATTCGAGAGCAACTACGAAATCGACAGTATCCGGCCGTTGTGCACCACTGCGGGTGAATTGCTCGGCGTGAAGTACGACTTCAACGGTCCAACCGGGCGTCCCCTGCGTCGCATCGCGGATCATGTTCGCGCGTGTACCTTCGCCATTCACGAAGGCTGCCTGCCGGGGAACGAGAAGGAAAACTACGTCATTCGTCTGCTGCTGCGACGGGCGTCGATGGAAGCGTTCCGGCTTGGAACGCACGAACCCGTGCTGCATCAACTCGTGCCGATGGTCGCCCAGATGATGGCCGCCGCGTATCCTGAGTTGAAGCAGACGACGGACATTGTTGCGAACGCCATTAAGACCGAAGAGCAGCAATTCCTCGGCGTGGTCGACCGGGGCGTGCAGAAATTCCGGAAGATGGCCGATCAGGCCAAGGCGAAGAACCAAACGACCTTGTCCGGCGATGAAGCGTTCGACCTGCATCAAACCGATGGGTTCCTCATCGAACTGACGCAGGGGTTAGCCGAAGGGGAAGGCCTGAAGGTCGACCGCGATCGTTTCCAGGTGCTGATGAAAGAGCACAAGGAAAAGAGCGGCAGCGGTGCGTTCGCCGATTCGGTGATGTCTGAAGGTCCGCTCGACGCGCTGCGCAAGACCGGGGGGACGAAGTTCCTTGGTTACGATGC
Source organism: Planctomycetaceae bacterium (assembly GCA_041753475.1). Lineage (GTDB taxonomy): Bacteria > Planctomycetota > Planctomycetia > Planctomycetales > Planctomycetaceae > DSVQ01. The sequence goes on from JBGSUN010000057.1 coordinate 37,726, forward strand.
CACCGCCGCCGTGGGCAAAGTCATCGGCATCATCGCCGATCAGCAACTCGTGCCAACGTTCGCTAAATCCGGGCAACCGATTGGCGTCGTGCTCGATCAGACGCCATTCTATGGCGAATCGGGTGGACAGGTCGGCGACCTCGGCAAGTTGACCACCCCCGACGGCGTCTTTCAAGTGGACGATACGCAAAAGAACGGCGACCTCATCGTTCACATCGGTCACCTCGTCAGCGGCCAGATCAAAACAGACGCGACAGTCCAGGCCCAGGTTGATGCCGCACGGCGGGAAGGCATTCGTCGCGCCCACTCAGCGACGCATCTGTTGCATCACGCCCTGAGGATGACGCTCGGCGACAATGCCACGCAGCGCGGATCGAAAGTCGAACAGGATCAATTGCGGTTCGACTTCGCCCATCCCAAAGCGATGACCGACGACGAACTGTTGAAGATTGAAGACGAGATCAACACGCGCATCGCCTCGGGTGCCGCGGTGCAAACCAAGGTGATGCCGATTGGGGAAGCGAAGAAACTCGGCGCAATGGCCCTCTTCGGTGAAAAGTACCCGGACAATGTCCGCGTGGTGACGATGGGCGATTTCAGCCTCGAATTCTGCGGTGGTACGCATCTCAGCAACACGGGGCAAGTCGGCCTGTGCCGGATCGTGAAAGAGGAACTGATCTCCGCCGGTGTCCGCCGGGTCACGTGCCTCACCGGTCCGAAAGCCCTGCAACGCATTCGTGAAACCGAAGCGCTCGTCGGACAGTTGTCGTCCGCGCTGAAGGCCTCGGTTCCCGAAGAACTGCCGAAAAAAGTACAGTTGCTGCAAGACGAACTCCGGCACGTCAAACAGGAACTGTCAAAGTACACGGCCCAATCGCTGGCCGCGACGGCGAAGTCGCTCATCAACGATGCCGAAGACATCGGCGGGACGCGACTCGTGGTTCACCCGGCGGAATGTGGCCGCGAACAACTGAAAGAGTTCGTGGACCGCATCCGTGAACAGGCGCCGTCGACGGCGGTGCTGCTCGGAATTGTCGCCGATGACAAAGTGGCCCTCATCGCCGCGGTCAGCAAGGATCTGCTCGCCAAGGGCGTGAGCGCGTCCGATGCCGTGAAAGCCGCGGCGAAAGTCGCCGGCGGTGGCGGTGGCGGTCGACCCGATCTGGCGGAAGCGGGCGGGAAACATCCCGAGAAATTGCGGGAAGCACTCGCCGCGGGAGCGGAGTATTTCCGTGGGAAACTGGCGAAATAGGTTACACATTCCCCAGACCGGAGCGCGAGCGACGGATGATAGGGAATTATTATTTATGAGTGATGAGGTAACGTCCGACATCATCACTCATAATTTATCATTCATAATTCCGTCGCTTCCGCTCCGGACTGGGAATGATCGCGTATGGTCGGCGTGGAGATCGTGGCATGGATGCTTATCTGCAGGTGATTGTGCTCGGGATCATTCAAGGCATTGCGGAATTCCTGCCTATCAGTTCCAGCGGACACCTCGTGATTGCCAAGCAAATGTTCGGCCAGACGATTGCCACGGGCAAAGACCTGGAAGTCATGCTGCATCTGGGGACACTGGTCTCCATTCTGGTGGTGTATGCACGCGAACTCTGGGAACTCAGCAAGGACTTCCGGTTGTGTGCCCTGATCGTGCTGGCAACGATTCCTGCCGCCGTGGTCGGGTTGACGCTGGAAGACTGGTTCGACTCGGTTTTCAGTTCACCGCTGGCGGCCGGATGTGGTTTGCTGGTGACTGCGGTATTGCTGCTGACCGGGCATCTCATGGAGAGCGGGAAGTACACTGAGAAAACGCTGCCCTGGCCGGCGATGCTGCTGATCGGCGGCTTTCAAGCGATCGCCCTGATGCCGGGAATCTCGCGGTCCGGCAGCACCATTGTGGGGGGCTTGGTGACAGGAATGGACCGGGTCTCCGCCACGCGGTTTTCCTTTCTCCTAGCGATTCCCGTCATGGGGGGGGCGATTCTGATCACGTTGAAGCATCTGGTGGAAGGTGACCACGCTTCCATTCCCGCAGGCCCGCTGATCGTGGGGACGATCGTTTCCTTTCTCGTGGGCTGGCTGGTTCTCAAGGGGATGATCCGCCTCGTACAACAGCGCCGTCTGCCTTGGTTCGCCGCTTATTGTGCGGCGCTCGGAACCATCACCATTGTGCTCAGCATGAATACCCCGCCCGCGGCTCCCAACACCGCCGGGCAAGCTCAACCGTTGGCGACAGTATTGGCTCGTTGATCCGTCCAACGCAGCATTGCGGCGGCGACCACGAGTGCCAACCCCGCAATGCTCGGGGATAAACAGAGCCACCAGACGACGCCCAGCAGACCAATGGCCGCATGCGGATGCGCGGCAAGCCACGGGCTCCACTCCCGACGAATGACACGGCGGAGCAGCGGAAAGCCAAACACGACCGACGCAATGGCACACAGCAGTCGGCTGGACCACACGGGAATCATCCGCGCCGTGGCGGTTTTTCCGTCTGCCACGGCAAGCTGATAAGTCGCATCGGGATCATCCACCAGCAAGTCGTCAATCTCCATAACCATGGATGCGGACGATGGATTCTTCACGGGAAGGAACTTGGCAGCCGCATTCATCCGGGTGACGATCGCCGCCCAGCGTTCCTCACGAGTGCCGCCCGAACGGTGCAACTCCGTTGTGGCACGTCCGAGCTTCTCGGCGGTGACTTCATACAGCGCTCGAAACTGCGCGGCGACGGCTGAGGTGCCAGCATCGTCCGGGTGCGACGCAAGGTGATCACCAAGAACTTCGAGTCGCAACAGTGCGCGGTCGACCCAGTCATTTCCCGCCCAGCGAATATTCGAAACGAATCGACGCTCTGTTGACGGAAAGACCGTCACGACCGGAGGCGTTTTGGACCGCCCCCGAATGATCGGGACAGCCGTCCCGAACGTGACGATATCGGATGATGCCGCTGTCGGGATGGTCTCCCAATATAACGTCACTTTGCTGAACGGATTGCCGCTCAGCGAGGTCACATCCCACACACCGGCAGACGACGAGCCCAGGGTGGCAAGCCCGTTGTCCAGATCGGCACCGAGGAGATGAACGGTCTCCGGGACTTCAATGGTGAGGGACGTGACCGGGACTTCGAGCCAGACGCGCGTGGCACCGGAGGCGGACTGGTCGTCCCAGCACCACAGGCGATGCTCTTCCCATTCGAGGCGGCGGGTGCGATCACGGGTTGTCACATCGGAGCGTGGCCACTGGCTGGGTAGCTCAAGCCCCGGTGCCATCTGCCAATCCCGATTGCTGGACTCTGTCCAAGTTTCGAGCCAGGAACTCACCCAGTCCGGCGCGTCTGTGCGCGCAGTGGTGGTCAGCCCTGCTAACAAAGCGGCAGATTCGGTCTGTGACGCTTCAGCGATCCAGGTCACGAATCCGGGATCGTGACTGAGTGTTGGTAATGCCAGTTCCCGCTGTACGAATTCCGTGCGCGGCGCTCGTAGCACCAGTTCCAGCACGATCGGCATGGGTCGGAGAACGGGTCCCATGGTCAGCACGACGCCACGCTCGGATTCTTGCGTGGTCACCAGTTCTGCCCCTTGAACCAAGGGCGTCTGCTCCAGTGTCCACGGACGAGGGACAGTGATCTGCATCCCTGATAGCATGTCCGACCCCGGCATTTCCCATCGGGTGCGCAATCTGACGTGGCCATTTTCTGCCGTGGAGACGGCATACAGGGCGCGACCCGCCCCCGGCGCCTGCTGTGCCTGAAAACGAATGGCCGCGCGGGGCTCGACATCGGTCTGCTCGAAGATCCAATGCTGGGCGACATCGATCCGATCATCTGCCATCGACAGCGGCTTCAGACCCCGAAGTGGCTGCCAGACACCACGTAACTCTCGAGTCGATTGCAACTCAAACCGACCGCCAATCAGCTCAGCGTCCTCACAACGCACGTTGGGCAACACCATCGCTCCGGACGTTGAGAGTGGCATATGAGCCGTGAGCGTGATCCGTTGCGTTTCCAGGCAGGGATCGGTCAGCCACAATGTCACACGAGTCTGCGGGTTGCCGCTCGGCCGTGATTCGGTGCGGCGTAACAGCCGTTCCGCTCCTCGTTCGCGGACGGTCACCTGGTCGATTTGGAGCCGGCGGTCTACCAGGAATGTATGGCTATAAGCGGGGGGCTGCGTGGTGGCTTCGAGATCGGCTTCCACGGTCCATTTCAAACGGGAACCAACCACTTCACCCCGCTGTTGCCACAACAGCAGTCGGCGATGCGGGGCGACCGTCGTCCAGCGGAAGGCAATCGGGTTCTCGGTCCCCACCTGATACAGCGCCTGCGGTGCCCGATCCGTGGCCAGCCCGACGAACAGGTCCCGCACGCTCTCCGCTGCCACGGGAACCAGTCCCGAGTTCTCCACCGATTGCGGCTGCACGCGCAGTTCAGCCACCGAGGACAACGCCCAAAGACGCTGCGGACGATCCAACTGCGTTCCGGGTAATTCGACAGGCACGGTGCCGCGCCAGACAAACTCACCCAAATGGGGGGCATGCCGAACAATGTACTTTGCCTCGAGCACTACTTGGTCATGAACTGGCTCATAAAAATCGACATCAACCCGCACCGACTTATTCCCAAGCATAGTCACTTCCGCACGGCCCGGCGGTCGCACCTGTAACTGCTGGAAGTGTGCATCGGCGGGAAAATCCCAGGAGAATCGTGTGATGGAATCCGTTTGAGGAACAACGGTACTTCGACAGCGAACTTCCAAGGCTGCCGCCGTGACTTCTAAACTCTCGACGGTTGTCACGCGCAGGGGTTGTGCCGGACGGGTTTCCGTCACAGCCCGTTCGTGCCATCGCAACGAGAACCGATCGGCCGCGCCGAGGGCGATCGATAGTTGCCGGGAATCAAGCGACCGTTCCCAACCGCCGAGGACTCCGTCGAGGTGAATTTCGCTGGTCGGTGACAAGCCGGTGACCTCGGCACGAGCCAGCGCGGACCGGGGCAACGGGAGTTCGCATCCTCCGCCAGCCCCTTGACGCCGCCACGGATGATCGAAGTCGAGCATGATTTCATGTGGTTCGATGAGCACCGCCCCGATGGCACTCACCGGAGCCACCGATGCGGGAATCATCACGCGCAATCCCCGCTTCCCTGGCAACGACGACACCGCTCCGGGACGGCCGTCAATCAGGCAACTTTGCGGCCCGCTCAACGTCACCGCGGGAAGCATCAAGTCGCACACCGTCGCGGCACCGCTGGGGGTGAGAACTCGATACGTCACCGAGAAACCGGTCCGCGGTTCCGGTCCGATGACTATGCGATAATCCGCCCGTTCAATCAGCATCGACGGTGCCTCGGCCGCTTGCTCCGTTTCCAGCTCTTCGAGTTTCTTCAACAAATCGGGAGCGAGATACACGAACGGTAATCGCTGGGACGGACGACCATCGGCGTCGACCGGAACATAAATCGTGGCCAGACCTTCGCGCGGGACTGCCGGGGTTTCCGCGGCGAAACAGGCCCCCAATCCAAAAACGAAGCACAGAAGCAACACCATGGGGTGCGAAATGACGAAACTTTGTGTGCTTCCGCCGGGGACATCGCCAGGACTGCGAATCGGCGCGGGGGGTGCTTCCCACCAGCGGCGCGGCAACAAACCACTGATCATGATCCCGGCGATGGCACCGCCGATGATGTCGATCCAGGAACCATCACACCAGAACGAGAGGCCCAGACACGCCGACAGCAAGAGCGCAGCCAGGCGATCGCGGAACACCCAGCCACAGGCACGGAGCGCCAACATGCCGACAGCCGCCAGAATGAGCGCGAGCCACGCCAGAGAACGGCCGCGACTCAGATCGCTCACGTCGACAAGCAATGCCGCCGGTGGTGTTGGGCCGAAGTACCGTTGTTTTGTCCAACCGGCAGGACCCGTGGCTTCCGCGGTCGTCACCAAAGGACCCGCCGTCGCCGCCGCAGGACTCGCCAACTCCCGCCATGCGTCCCAGTTCCAGGGTACGAACAACGGTGCGACTTCAGCCCGAGCGAGGGGACCGAACAACCGTCGCCGCCAAGTCATCGCGGGAGGGGGCTCGGTGGTCCGCAAACCGGAAGCGCGGGCATCGACCTGGAGGCCCGGCGGAGCCATGATGTCCCACTCGAATTGTGTCCACACCGGATTGGTGAGCCCGGCAGGCCACGGAATCTGTCGACGATTTCCCAGCACGCCAGCCGTTCCCGGGGTGCGGTAGACCCACTCGATGACCGTCGTGTCATCGAGTGTATTCGCCGGGATGCGAAGTTCCCCATCCGTTTCCTGCATGACTGCCACACCGTTGATGGTGGCCGTGACCCATTCCGCAGCATCGGGCAAGGTGAGCGTGAGGGGACGAGACAATCCTCGGACACTCAGCCGCAATTCGTGCAGGTCGACGTCTCCGTTTGACGTGGACAAGAGGGATTGCAACCGTCCATCGCAAAGAAACCGTAAGGATTGTGCCGGGGAATGCGAGACTTCGCCAATCAGTTCTACCGCGGGCTGTGTGGACCGCCATCGTCGAACCTGCGGAGCATCTTCGGCCGTTTGGGCGATCTCCTGCAGACCCCGCGCCGTCCATTCAAGCAGCGCTGAGTCCGCTTCATGCACGGCCACCGTCGATTGCAGCGACGTGGCCTGAGGCGTGACGATGAGGCCGACGCGCACGGAAGACGTGACCGCGCGCGAGCGCTCACCGCGCAGTTGCCACTCTTCGGTTGCCGTCTCGGGTAAACGTAGTTCCCACAGTTCGCCGGTCACCGGCAAACGCCACAACGTGTGCTGTTCGACTGGCAACCGGGTCGCAACGACCGCTTCGCCTGGCGGCGCGGTCACCGTCCAGTTCAACTCACCACCGGGTTCTGTCAGATAGGCCAGCACACGATCCAAAGGTGGCTTTCCCACCGGGCGGATCGTCAGTGTATAAGATTCGTGGACTTCCTTCGCACTGACCTTCGCCGTGACATGAGTAACCATCGCAGCGGGGGCGGGTTCGCGTTCCAAAGCAATCATCGAACCAATATCGTTGCCGTCTGTACGACACCAGACCCCGGCATTTTGTTCGTCTTCGCGCGCCAGCACACTCCACAACGGGAGTGTCCGCCAACTATCGGGCAACCCTCCGGCGGTCACTGCCGGACCACGCGGCAAGCCGAAGCGATAAGCCCCCTCACCCTGCAACACGAGCACACACTCTCCGGAAACCACATCGAGCGCACGGGGTGCCGGGAAGGCGACCGACCGGGTTTCCGTCGGATGGCGCTGGCGGGTGAGCAGCCGCACGGTCCGCGGCGAAGTCGGCGTCACGGCTTCCAGAAATTCCACCCCCAATAAGGAGCCACCATCGGCTTCGTCCGTCACACTCCAGTTGATCGCGTCGGGACTCCCTGATGACGTCAGCGCATCAACAACGGTGACTTCCCATCCGCGCGGAATGCGCATGGACACCTGGAACGCGCTTCCGCTCAGAGTGCTCCAGGCTATTTCGGTCCGTTGCTTCCACTCCTCCGCATGAAAGGTCACTGCCGAGAGAACCTGGGCCGTTAATTGCGACGTCGGACGGCGGACATCCAACTCCAGCAAGGCTTCGGGAAGAAACTGCTGGAACTGATAGGAATCCCCTTCCATTCCCGGTGTCACGGCAGCGGCTTCGCGACACCCTTTCATTTTGATCGACGACAATTCCAGCGGCCGCAACAACGTGACGGTATGCTGCGCACCCAGAAATACCGCATCGATCATTTCCAGTTGCGGTATGACGGTCGGCGCGTAAGGACGGCGGGGCCAGATGCCTTCGAACCGCAAGGGACGGAGTTCCCCCTGCAAGGCATCCGGGAGTTGCACGCGGACCCGAGTCCGACTTCCCTCGCCACCCAAACTGGACCAGGCCACCGGCGTTTCGGCACCGTAAGTCACCGAATAGAGTTCCACCGCCTTTGGCAGCGTAAATTCCAGGGTTTGTGTCGGAGCATCGAGCACTTCCGTCATCACAACGGTCTGAAAACGCAGGTGATCTTCGCTCACCTCGGCCGTCACTTGCTTGCGATACGTCATCACCGGCGGGCGGAGCGTCTCTTCGGTACGACGGGCGACAATCGTGACCTGACTCCGGCTTCCCAGATCAATCCGCCAGGTGACCCAGGCCCCCTCGGGAGAACTGGCTTCCAGCGGTATGGCGGGGTCCGTGCAAGTGATTTTCTGTCCACGCGGGACACGCAAGACCAGCGTACTGGACAAGGCCGACGGAACCTGGACCGAGAACTCCGTCTGCTGACCAAGGCGTCGTCCAAGCAGAGTCCACGAAGCGGTGAATTCGCCCTGCTCGCGGTCGGCCAGGAGCCAGTGCTGCCCCTCAGGATCGGCTCCGAAAACAGCGGGGCCATCCTGCCAGCGGACATCACCGAGCGCTAAATTGAACGGCGTCCACCGCAGCCAACCCGCTTGACTCTCCGTGCGACGGACTTCGGCAGAAAGCGTTCCCCCCTGCAATCGATCATGGACGATCGCGGCCTGGTAGACCGCACGCTCCAGGATGGCCCGTGGCCGTGTGGCGTGCCTGGGTTGAATCGCAGTCCAAAGCCGTTCGAACTCGTCGCGCGGCACTGCAACGACGGGGGGATTGGTGCGCGGCCACGTCTCGGGATGATCGGCAGAAAAATCGACCCGTTGCAGCTTGGGAATCAACGGCGGCGCGTCGAGGTCTGCACCACACACCAGCGCCAGCCAGGTCGACAGAATGAGCGCTGTGCTGGTCATCCCAAATGACTTTCCGCCGCGACACGAACGGACGGCGGCTCGGAGGAAACAGCCGGGCGATAGACCGTGGCTGAATCGGGATGCAAGGCACGCAGGCTCTGCGTTGCCGGCTGGCTGCCCGAACGTGATCGTACATCACTAGGCGACGCATCGATCGTCAAGACGGTTAAGGGGAGCGCCTGCCGTTTCCACCAGCCGAAGAGTGCGCTGGCAATGGGGAATGCGGCTCCGACCAGCATCGGCTGCATCAGGAGTTCGATTTGTGGCTGGAACCAGAGTTCCATGACGAGCACTGCGGCCGCGGCCAAGCCAGCGGTGAACACCGCCGACAGGCGGGAAATCTTCAGCAACAAGACACCCAATGCAAATGTGACTCCCGCCCCCCAGCACAACGCGGCCGGCGTGCTGATGCAGCGGATGGAAAACGGTGACAGTGTTCCGAACTGACCGAACGCATAAACATGGCTGGCCGCCGCCACGGCAGTTCCGGAACCATTTCGGCTGTGGGAACTGGAGAGCAATGCCGGGGAAACTCGCCGCCAGACCACGCCACTCCGTTCCCAATGGAACCACGGCGTGGCTGTTTCCGGATAACCAAAGAGGTGTTGATTGTTCGGAAACGAAACTTCCCAGGCGATGTCGGCCATCCAGCGACATTGCGGCAAGACCGGCACACTCAAGGTTTGGCCGGTACTCCATCCCAGGATCTTCCCCGTGGGCAGACGATACTCGATCGTCAACTGCTCCTCTGCGGCCCCGGACGATTCCTCCGGTAATGACAATGAGAAGCGTCCGGACCCTTCCGGCACCTCGGTCATGGCCTCGGCGTTCAAAGGTACGTCATTCCAGAGAAACTCACCGGCCTGTGCGGCTCTTGGCAGTTGGACATGCACCTGACGCAACGAACCGCTGAGGCCGATCTCGAAGCGGCTATGCTGTACGCCACCCCGGTCGACATGCACCCGCGCAACCGCCTTCCGGACCACCAATCCTTCACCACGGACCGCGGATGCGGGTTTCACCCGGAGTGTCATCGTCTCCGTTGGCGAAGAGTTGCTCCACGTGATTTCTTGATCGTCGGCATACTCCACTCGCCACGAGGGCTCAACCAACGATAAATCGAGCCAGGCCGGTTGCTCCACCTGCAATCGATGACTCGTCGTCGGTCCTGTGAGGCTGCGCGGCACCAACAAGGGAAGAGTCGCTTCCTGATCCTGTAACAATTCCAGAATTTCTTTGGGAACGGGAATCGACCAGACTACGTCGAGTGGAATCTCACCGATCATTGGCTCCGGCAGCAGGATGGTCGCAATTCGCTCCCGACCGCCCACGCCTTCACTCCACTGAGGCGTCTGCAACGTGTTCGCAAAGGAGAATTTCACCTGCTGGGAAACATCCGTCGGAACACTCACTTTGATTTCATTCAGGCGGGCATAGGCCACCCGATGCAGCAATCGCTGTCGCATTTCCATGCGGCGGCTGGTCAGGATTCCGGAGACTTCACTGGCCACGGTGATCTGTTGAGCCTGCGTGGTGAGTGCTAACTGAAAGGCACGCTCATCACTATCGATGCGGAAATCCTGCGGCCGTTTTACGACAGGAAACGAGACCGCATCGGTTGCCGATGACTGCGGCAGGTACGGTCGCAACAGAGTTTCTCCGCGCGGGACCAAGCTGGCTTCGATGTTCTCGTCGCTCAGCAACACCAACCGTGTCGGGGAACCGGCGGGTGCCAGAACCCGTGGCAAGGAAATCGACAAATCTTCGTTCGGCATCCGCAGACGTTGGGCAAACAAACGCAATTCAAACGCTTCATCAGTCGGGCGTTCACCCAAGGACACGACAATTCGCCCCTGCCCGGCTTCGTCATCGGTGGTGACGTTCGTCACCATGGCCCCTTTGGGCTGGGCGAGCTTCCAACCTTCGGTTCGCCAACCGGGCCAGACAATGGACAACTCCGGTAACTGACCTCGATAAACCCGGACGTTGAACCGTGCTTCCAGGCCGATTTCTTTCTCAGCGGCGGTCACCGCGAACAATGTTCCGACGTCAAAATAGGGTTCAACCGGTTCCAGGGTCGTCGGCAATTTGAACGGCTGGGAAAAGAACTGACAGGCGCGCACCGCCGTTGTCCGCGCTCCGCCCATGCGGAATTCACCCGCATTCAATCGACCGACGTGAGGATCCGCTTCCGCCACATTCCAGCGGTATCCTTCCACGGCGAGAAAACCGATCTCGCCGGACTCCCGACGGGCTCCTTCAACGCGAAAACCGTCCAGATCAAAGTTACGGCGGCTGAGGTGCGGCACGCGCACCTGCCAGCGGACGGAGATCGTCCCCGTCGTTGCCGACTTCAAAACAACGGTGACTCTCGTCAGCATATCTCCAAGCTGTTCATCAACCCGAGATTCACTGATCTCCGCGCCATCCACGTTGAACGATTCCGTACCGGTCGGCAGGATGACGGTGAACTCGCGAAAGCTTCCCTGAAAGGCACGGACGAACTGCGTGGTATCGAGCAGAAACGCGTCGTTCGTACTCCGCACTGCGATGTTGGAAATGACTTCCAGTCCAGCGGGCCCCTCCGTTGCGGCCACGGTCGGTTGCCACGACAGAATCTCAACCTTGCCGCCGAAACCGGCCGCACGGATCTCGGACCGCTTGTCATCGATCACGCGGACCGTCTGAATCACATCTTCCGGAGCTTTGACGACGACGCTTCCGGAGGGGACGGCCAGACGTAAACTGGTGACCGGTGAGCTTGGGACCGACAACTGCAACCGTCGCCATGGAGAGGCTTTGAGAAGTGGGACCGTCAATTGCAGCGTGAATTCATACTCACCGGGTTTGTCGAACCACCAGACGTAACCGCGTTCCCGATCTCGTCCGCCAAAGAACACCTGACCGGGACCTTTCACCTCTTTGCGGCGAAAGACCGCTTCACCCAGCCCGACGGCATACGACATCGGGAACTGGTCACCGGCAATTTGAACCGTCAGGTGACAATTCAAAGTCGCCATATGATCGTCGGTTTCGCCCTCCAGTTCGACCGCGGTGACGGATGCGGTGGGCCCGGCGGCATTCTGAAGATTCTGGAGCCGTCGTTGTCTGAGCCATTCCAGAAAGAGTTCGAGATTGGCATCGGCGGGGACAGCGATCGCCCCCCCTTTACCATCCGGGAGATACTGAATCGCCGCAGGCAACTTATCCAGCGGGGCCGCGGTCCCAGGAACCGGTGCGGCAGGAAGGGTCCCCGCGGCACTCGGTGGATTCGCAGGGCGTGGTCCCACCTCTTCCCGAACTGGCGATTGTGCCACTGCGGTGGCGACGCCAAAACACAGGACGGAAATCGCCAGCAAACTACGAACAACAGAGTGAATCGATTTGAATTGGAGGGCGGCTGTCAGGGAATGCACACCACGACCTCGAACTGCACTGACAGCAGCTCGCGGCGGACGGGGGGGGCGTCCTGATTCCGCAGTCGCGTTCACAAATCAATCCTCATCGACCGAGGGAACATGCTTGGACGGTGGCCTGTGGATCGAATCCATCCGCAAGCGGTTTCCGATGCGTTCTCGGGGATTTTGAGACGGCTCGAACGGCCGCCATTCCGGGCACTCTATTCTACGCCGCAAAACTGACCGGCAAAAGCAGCAATGTCGCTCCGTCGGAAAATCGGTCAAGACATGAGTGCGGACAACCGGTCATGGATGTCGGTGCCGTTCGTCGCCAGCAAACTCGGCACATCCAGACAAAACCGTCCCCCATTGATGTCCGTGATTCGCCCTCCAGCTTCTTGAACGATGAGAACACCGGCGGCCATGTCCCACGGTTTGAGGCTCGCCGACCAGAAGCCATCGACTCGTCCGGCGGCGAGGTAAGCCAGATTGAGCGCCGCCGATCCGGTTCGCTGCACGGTCTGGGCTTTCCCCAACACGCGCAGAAACCGTTGCACAGCCGGATCTTCCGCCGTGGTGGCCACAGGAAGGCTGGCAATCAGCATGGCTTCACCCAGGTCATTGACTGCGGAACATTTCAACGGCTGGCGATTGCACGTGGCCCCATGCCCGGCCGCCGCCAGGAACATTTCCTCACTGACCGGGTTGTAAACCGCTCCAGCGATGAGGGTTCCATCTTTTTCCAATCCGATGGACACGCAGTAATACGGAAAACCGTGGACGTAATTCGTGGTGCCATCCAGTGGGTCGATCACCCAGCGGAATGACGACTCAGGCCGATGATCGGCCAAGTCTTCTTCGCCGAGAAATCCGTGCTGGGGATACCGGCGACTGAGAAACTCGTGGATCGCTTTCTGGGAAGCGAAATCCGCTTCGGTCACGAGATTCGCACGGCTCTTTTCCCGTACGCTGAACCGAGTGGACCAACTGCGGAGCACCTGCCCCCCTAACCGGGCGGCTTCTTCCGCAGACTGCAAGAACTCCAACATGCGTCATCATCCCTGAACGTGACGGAGCAACGCGGACGGAGGTGTTCGCGGCCCCAAGATTATGACGACTTCGCCTCAAAATCGCTTGCCTGTGGTTAGGAAATCTTTCCCATCCAGCGCATTCGCCGTCAATCAGCGGGGTGCCGTGAAACGACTTAGGGTGGCAACTGTTCCGTAGGACGGCCCGACCAGCCCGTTGAGTTGTTCGATCCTGCGTGCCACGGCTTTGCCTGCGGTCGCACACCACAAACTAGCAGCATCCGGCATAACCAGCACGATCCGTATAACCAGCAGAGCCAGCACGAGTTTCCTCATCTGCCGGACTGACCCGACGAATTCCGCTTGGTCCGGTGACATCTTCCGCGAAAGTAGGAGCAGCAATGCGTTCGGGACTGGGTGATCTGCGGAAGGAATCCGGCTTGGGAGGCAGAACTTGAGCTAGGTTTACGACAGTCAACATGACCTCCGCGCTGGCAGCCCGAATCGGCGATGGGCCGGCGTGAACTTGCTCTGATCGGTATGAGGATCCTCCTCGATGGATTTCTGGACTCCCCAACATGTGGTCTTTATTTTCGGCATGCTCGCCCTCACCGGCGTCGCGGCCTATACCGACTTGCGCTATCACCGAATCAAGAACTGGCTGACGATTCCGTTCTTCGTGGCCGGATGGGCTTACCAATTCTGGGCTCACGGGCCAGCAGGCTTGCTCGACGGGTTTTACGGCTTCCTGCTCGGCTTTGGAACGTACTTCGCGCTGTGGATGGTCGCCGGCGGCGGTGGTGGTGACACGAAACTCATGGGCGCGATCAGCGTCTGGCTCGGTTTCAAGCTGACTTTGTACCTGATGATCGTCAGCACCTTGCTTGTGGTGCTCGATAGCGCGGTTGTGATGCTCTACACGATTGTCCGCTTTGGTTTCAAGCGGTTTAAGAAACAGTATCTGGCGACGGGAAAGGCCGATGCCAAAGGAAAGCCGGTGTTCACGGAGACGGAGATCCAGCGCCGCCAGCGGCGGGTGCTGCCGTTCGCCGTCCCGTTAGCCATGGCTGCCTGGATTGTGATGCTCGCCGATGCCACCGTCGTCAAAGGCGGACAACTCGGCCCGAAAGCGGCCCCACCGGTGCCACAGCAACCGGCAAAATGAACCGAATCATGAAACTCGTCAGGATCACCTCTGCTGCTCGAACCCCGCGACGACGCGGCGTGCTGAGCATGGAACTGGTGCTGACGTTGCCGATTCTCGGGGTCGTGCTGCTCGGCTTGTTCGAATTTACCTGGTTGTTTTATTCCCGCAGTCTCGTGGTGGAAGCCAGCCGGGTAGGAGCGCGAAAAGCGTCACTTCCCGGGGCGACACTCGAAGACGTGGAACGGGATGTCCGTCGAACATTACCCCACGGCCTGCAGCGTGAAATGCGTGTCGTGGGTGATGTGGCACAGTATTCCGGTGACGTGGTGTGGGTCGGTGTCGAAGTCTCCATGCGGTCGGCAGCGCCCGACCTGCTGTGGCCCATCGGCGTCGGTCTCAATGGTCGAAATTTGTATTCCGAAACGCGCATGGTGCGCGAGTAATCCGGCTGAGCAATGGATTCTCGGCGGTGATGTTCAAGATTGAAGGATGATCGGCGTAGGGGTGCCACGGGCGGCTCGTCCGCCCGTGCGGTTTTGATTGTGAACATTCTCACTGGCGGGCAAGCCGCCAGTGGCACCACTAGACTCGTTGTCCTTCCGTCAGAACCGTCACCAGTTCGGTGGAACCACAGAAGCAACTGCGACGCGGCCTGTTCGCCGGGGAGAGTTTTTCGTGAGACGTTTAACGCCCGCCCTTCTGACGCTGATCATGTTCGGCGTGGTAGGAGTTCTGGTTGCCGCCTACGTGGTAAAGAACGCGTTGGCCCGAACCGAAGGCCCGGCACCCATTACATCCCGCAACATTCCCATGGCCATTGCCGATATCGCGGTGGGAACCGTGGTGACCGAGAATCATCTCGGTCAAGGCCCCTACCCGTCCGACAAACTCGAGCGCGATATGCTGCTCGTGAACCGGGTGATCGTCGGCCGTGTGACGAAGGAAGCCATCAAAGCGGCTCAGCCGATCCGCGCGAATCAACTCTATCAACCGGGTGAGCAACCGCCCCTCGACATCGCCGAAGGAATGCGGGCCGTCTCCGTGGAAGTCGGCGAAAGCACATCGATGGTCGATGGTCTCATCAAGCCGGGCCAATTTGTCGACGTCCTCTTCACGTATCAGGCCTCCGGAAATGCCGACGACCGCTTTCAGGGCGGCGTGACGATGAAACTTTTCGACGGCGTGAAGATTCTGGCGATCAATCGCAGCATCACTCAAGGCCGTGTCGATCGTCAGAGCAATCGCGTCACGCTGGAACTGTCTGAAGGACAATCGAACATCATTGTCCTCGCCAAAGATCGTGGTGCCCTTACGCTGACCTACAACCCCAGTGGTAAAGGCAGCGGCGGGCTCGCCCTCAACAATTCCGAGCGGGTCACACTCTACGAAATCCTCGGTATGCAAAAAGCCGAGCCGGGCAAAGAACCTTTCGTCACCGAATCGTATCGTGGCTCGGGCCGCGGCACCCTGCTCTTCAGCGATAAGGGCCGGCGGCTTGATGGCTGGGGCGGAAGTGGCTACGGGCGCGCCGGGTTCGACTACAAATCGTATTTCGGTGCTCCGCAAAGTGATTACTCCGGTTCATCCAACGGCCGTTTTGGCGATGACTACCGGTTGCCCAGTGGCGGCGGAAGCTCCGCGCCGTCGGCACCGGCCCCCAGCGATAATGGTGGCGGTGTGAACGCACCATCGGTCGAACGTTCGGTCCCGAGCCCGGTGGATATGCCGGTATCGCGGCCCGCACCGACTGCCGCGCGGTTGATCCCGATTCCGAACTGAGATTGTTGCTGATCCCACGGCGGTCGTGTGCACCCGTCCCCTCGGTTGTACCGCCCGCCGTTCGGTCGCTTTCCCCGGCCCGAAATGTTTCCCCAGTGTGACGCCGATGGATCGACGCCAACCTCATCCGACACTGCACGCAAACCGCCGTGGCTTGACCACGCCGCTGGTGGCGGTGGCGTTGTTGATCGCGATGATGGGTATCGCGCTGATTGTCGACCGGTTGTGGCTCGCCAGTGCGCAGTGGGAATTGACATCGGCTGCTGAGGCCGCTGCACTCGCCGCCGGTCGAGAACTCGCTTCCGATGACCGTTTGCGGGGACCATCCACCACAGCGGAATTGATCGAGCACGCCAAGCGCGCCGCCGCAGACATCGCGGCCCAGAATCTCGTTGCCGGACAACCCGCCCACATCGATACCGAGGCCGGTGATGTTCGTTTCGTGAAAACCGAAGCCTCACAAGAACCCGGCCAGACGACCGAATGGGTCGAGACCGATCGCGATCCCACGGAAGTGTTGATTCGTGCCCAGCGGACTCGCTTCCGGGGCAATCCAGTGGCCCTGTTTATGCGGCAGCTCACCCAGCAACCGTTTGGCGATGTGGTCGCGAACGTTTCAGTCCGGATGAACAATCATATTGTGGCCATCCGTCCGTTTGAGGACGTTCCTGCCCCGGTGTTGCCCCTCGCCATCTGGAAGGTCGATCCCACCGCAAAACGGAAGGACACCTGGCAAGCGGCGATTGAAGAACACGCCGGCACCGACCAATACGGCTACGACGACTCCCGGCATGTGGTGACGTTGCAGGCCGACGGCATTCCCGAACTGTCGCTCATCACCGCGAAACGAAACGGCCCCGCGTCCGAAGCGAACATGCAACTGCTCGACCTTGGTACCGATCTTGATCCGGCGCTGGTCGAGCAACAAATCCTGCTGGGATTGACGCGGGAACAACTCGAAAAGCGAGATGGCGAACTGCGACTGTCCGGCGGCGACACGTTTCCCTCATTACCCCAATTGCAGAGTCGGGAACGGACCGCGCTGGAAGATCATCTCGGTTCTCAACGGATCGCCCTGCTCTACGCTCAAGCTACGCCCGTTGGCAAGAACGGTTACCAGGAAACGGAGTGTGTTGAATTTGTCGCGATCCGCATTCTGGCCGTGAACGATCAACCCGATGGCCGCTGCCAGATCATCATCCAACCAACCGTGATGACCACCCGCATGGCGGTCGCCGAGAATTCTTCGGCGGATCACCGTGACGGAAACCCGTACCTGTTTCGTCTGGAACTGACCCACTAACTGCCGATGTGATGATGTCCACCATGTCGTCCCCCGGCCGAACACTTTAGAGAGCACGCGGACACCATGATTGCTGAATCCGCTCCTCCGACAGTCCAGGATCCCCGTCAAGCGTTCCAGATGCTGAAAACGCGTCTGCACCGCCAGATGGTGGATGCCATCGATTTGTCCAAAGCCGGTGAACTTCCCGAGCGTGAACTGCGCTCGCAGTTGCGATCGCTGGCCGCGCACCTGTGCTCACAGCAGTCGGTAAATCTCTCCGGCGAAGACCGCGAGGTCATGGTCCGCGAGATCATGGACGAAATCTACGGCTTCGGTCCGATCGAGCCGTTGATGAACGATCTCGATGTCAGCGACGTGCTCATCAACGGCCCGGACAGCGTGTTCGTCGAACGGAACGGCCGTCTCGAACGGACCGACATCCGCTTCGCCGATGACGCGCACCTGCTGCACTTCATTCAACGGTTGGTGGGCCGCGCCGGTCGCCGGATCGACGAAGTTTCGCCGATGGTCGATGCGAAACTGCCGGATGGTTCGCGGCTCAACGCCGTAATTCCGCCGCTGGCGTTGCGCGGACCGACGGTGTCGATTCGCCGGTTCAAGAACCGCGCGATCGTTCTCGAAGACATGGTCCGCATGGGCAGCCTCACGCCAGAAATGGCGGACTTCATCATCGCCAGTGTCCAGGGTCGCATGAACATCGTGGTGTCGGGCGGTACCGGTGCCGGAAAGACAACACTACTTAACAATCTGAGCCGCTTCATCCCGGAAACCGAACGGGTCGTGACCATCGAGCAGACCGCCGAGTTGCAGCTTCAGCAAAAGGACGTGGTGGCTCTCGAAACCCGTCCGCCGAACGTCGAAGGTCGCGGGGAAATCTCGCAGCGTGATCTGCTGAAGAACAGCCTCCGCATGCGGCCCGATCGGATCATCGTCGGTGAAGCCCGCGGCGGCGAAGTGCTCGACATGCTGCAAGCCATGAACACCGGCCACGATGGTTCGATGAGTACCGTTCACGCCAACGAAACCCGTGATGCCCTCGACCGCATGGAGTTGATGATCGCCCTCTCCGGCGTTGAACTCCCCACGCTGATCGCCCGGCAATACATCGCCTCCGCCGTGCAGATTCTCGTCCACATGGCCCGCCTGAGCACCGGTGAACGTAAGGTCGTCCGCATCTCGGAACTGTGTGGCTGTCAGGATGGCCTGTACCAGATCGAAGACATTTTCGTGTACCGCATGGCCGGCGTCGACAGCGACGGCAAGAGCCGCGGTGCGTTCTACGCCACGGGGTACGAACCGCAAGCGTTGAAGCGTCTCGCCTCACGGGGCTTCGATGTCCCCGCGATGATGTTCTCCGCCCGGGAACTGGCCACCAAGACTGAATACCGTGCGCGTGTGATGTAGCTAGATTGAAATTCCAAGTTCCAAAATCCAAATTCCAAACAAACTCCAAGGAGAGAAACTCCAAACAAAGAAGCAAATCGATTCCATCAACGTGGGGTGCCGAACTCCTCGTTTGGAATTTGAAACTTGCACTTTATTTGGAACTTGGATTTTGGAATTTGGAACTTAAATCGTCCAACGGACATCCCCATGGCTGCTACGACCTTTCCCACTGCCATCGAGCCGCGACCCGAGTTTGCCGGGATCCTGAAAGATCAGGATCAGTTCGGCACGGGTCGCGATGTCGATACGTCGGACCGCATTAACAGTTGGTTCGACACCCTGATGCTGCAATGCGGCTGGGGATTGTCGCCCACCGTCGTGTTGCTGCTTTGCATTCTCAGCGCGATGACACTCGGCGGGTTGGTGTTCGTCATTCACGAGAACCTGTTGACGACTGCGTTCGCCGGAATGATGGGCTTCCTGGTTCCGATCGGGGCGGCGATGTTCTCCCGTTCGCAGCGGCAAAAACAGTTGATGCAACAGTTACCGCCGATGCTGGAAGAACTCGCCCGTGCGGCCAAAACCGGACGGAGCGTCGAACAGTGTTTGCAGCTGGTCGCCGCGGATACTCCGCAACCGCTCGGCAGTGAATTGCGGTTGGTTACCGGCCGCTTAGCAATGGGGATATCGCTGCACGATGCGATGTCCGACCTGCCCTATCGCACCGGCTTGATGACGCTCAACCTGCTACGAACGACGCTCGTGGTCCAACAACAAACCGGCGGCGATCTGGTGACCGTCCTCACGCGGTTGTCACAAACCGTGCGCGACCGGTTGCTGTTCCTTGGCCGTCTCCGGGCTGCCACCGCCGCCAGCCGGGCCACCGCAATTCTGATGGTCTTGATCCCGCCAGCCGTGCTGACATTCTTCCTGTTCCGCGATCCGGATTACTTCCAGAAACTGCTCGGTTCCGCCTGGGGGCGCAATGCCACACTGATGGCCGTCGCGCTCGAAATCATCGGTGCACTGTGGGTGTTTCGCATCTTGCGTGACAGCGAGCGGACGTAATCAGCCCGTACCGCCAGCAAGCGTATTGCCATGAATGAAATCCGAATCACGAAATCCGAAATTCGAAGGAAGCACACAGTCTGAAAGAAGAAAACGAAGTGAATCACCAGCGTTGATCGAAGATGTTTGTTCTTTTCAACATTCGGATTTCCTTCGGATTTCGACATTCGGATTTCGAATTTTACACCGCATAAACCCGGTTCCACCGGAGACGAAATATGTTCCCCCCCTGGCTGTTATCCGCCTTCTACGTCGTCTCCGGCGTGGCCGTTGTTTGGCTGCTGTTTCGCATCTGGCAGAAGCGGCAGGTCAGCCGGCTCGACCGCAGCGAACACCGTCCAGTGATGTCGGAAGCGCGGCCCGCTGCGCCGCGCACGCCTCGACCGATGGACCCCGTCCGGACTGCGGCCGTTCCAACAGAACCCGCGCCGGTCGCCTTGCCACCGATCCCCGTGGCAACCCCCGTACCGGACGTGTCGATTCTCAAGTCACCGTTGCCGACGACACCAACCCTTGCCGCGACCTCAGGTACCGAGACCGTGTCTCCCGTGGTTCCCTCATGGGAGCGGACACTTTCATCACGATCACCGTCCATTGCCAAGCCGCTGCCGTTCATTCGTCCGTCGGATGTCCCATCAGTCCGCACCGACGACTTGGCCTTTGGTGGTCTGACACCGACGCTGGCGGCGATGCTGCCCGATTCGGAACCACGGCGTGAAGAAGCCCGCAAGGAACTTTCGACCGCCGGGTTTTACCAGCCGCATGCCTTCGAGAACCTGGCCGCCACGCGCTATCTGTTGATGATGCTGGGCCTGCTTATCGGCGGGGTCGCCTTGATTCTCGTCCCGCCGCGCTATGAATGGCTGGCGGTCATTTCGATTGTCACGTTGCCGCTCCTCGGATGGGCATTTCCGCGGCTGTACGTGCGGGGAAAAGCTGCCGAACGGCGCAGCCAGATTGAACAGGGGATGCCCGACCTCCTCGACATGCTCAACATGTGCGTGAGCCAGGGCTTGACCATTACAGACTCCTTGCGCCGCATCCTTCGCGATCTTCGGGGCCCCTATCCGGCCCTTGCCCAGGAACTGCGGATCGTTACCGAACAAGCCGCACTCGCCGGGTTACCGACGGCCCTCGACAACTTCAGCAAACGGATCGACATTCCCGAAGTCCACTCGTTCACGTCGTTGCTCAATCAAACCGAACGAATGGGGACCAGTGTCACCGAATCCCTCACATCCTACTCTGACACAATGCGGGAAAGCCTTCGCCAGCGGACTGATGAAAAGGGAAACCGCGCCACATTCCGGCTATTGTTCCCGACCGTGTTCTGCCTGATGCCCGCGGTCTATCTGTTCCTGTTGGGACCGGCGATCGTCGAGCTTTCGAAGTTCTTCTACGAAGGGGGCCGCGCCTCCCTCGACCAAGGCTCCGGCGCCATCGCCCGCCTGAACGAAATGCGTCGTAACGGCCCGGTGCCGGATCCCAATGCGGGCCAACCGTAACCGTGATCACGCCAAGAAGCCCGGCATTTTCCGAGATGCCGGGCTTCTCACATACCCTTGTGCCACAATCCAAATCATCGCGGCAACGTACACCCGCCTAATTGCGGCGACGCGTTTTCCGGAACGCCCGATATGGTTGGTCATTCCCTGTTGTTGAAGCCGGACAACGACTCGCTGACTCCGAGCGCCCGTTGTCTTCTCACCCACAGCAGTTTCGAGCGGACCGGTATGTCACGGGATGACCGGGAGAAGTTTCTCGCCGACCAGATTGCGAAATAGGACGCATTCCTGAGGAACTTCATCCCCACCGCGAGCACCCGATCGCTTACGGGAAAGCCGGCCTCCTGATGAACGAAGGCGGGCTGCCAGAGCTTGCGGAACAAATCGCCACGAATGCTGCCAAAGCGGATCCGCCCGCCGTTACCGACGAATCCGGCAAAGGCACGACTCAATTCCGAGCGGACGCAGCATTCGGCCATCACACCGTCGATGACGGATCAGCGGCGGAGTCTTCCAGTTCGACAACCGATTCTAGGGCGGCCGCTAAACCGGGCTTAATGGTCCAGCCCAGCGACCGCAATTCGGCAATCCATTCGTCGAACCATTCGCCGTTCTCGTCTCCAAAATCCGATTCTTCGAGAAAGACGAACTGCGATCCCGTCTTGATGTCATAGACGCTGTAGTGGATCAACAGGAATTCGGTATTCGCCGAGCCAACGCTGATCTGATTTCCAACTGGAAACAGAAACGGAGCATCGATCACTTGGACGGCGTGAAATCCGCGGGAACCGGCACTGACCGAAAAAGAAACTTCCGTTCGCATGTTCGTCCTTGAATCGCTAGTCGCTCTTGAATCACATGTCGCTTGTAACCGAACAGCGGGGACTCTCACTAGTCCTCAAACCAGCATGCCCTGGCGTCCGTTTTTGGGTGGGCGCGTGAAAAACTCGAAATCCTTCGGCATTGTTTGGGGTTTCATGGGTGTTGACGATCCATGACCCATTCGCAGGCAAAAGGATTTCGAGT
>JBGSUN010000058.1:0-16658 GCA_041753475.1 Planctomycetaceae bacterium
GCGAGCGACGGACGAACTTCTGGCTTTGGACGTCCGTCGCTCGCGCTCCGGGCTGGGACGAAGGCGTTACCATCCAGAGTTGTGCCGTTTCCTCCCGGGGACGATAGTATCACTAGACAAACCACGCCGACTTTCGCCGAAGAGACGCACCGTTGTTGAAGACTTCCACGCATCGCCCGGGCGGTTATGCCGAACTGCTGGTGATTGCGATTCCGATGATGATGAGTGCTGGAACGCAATCGATCATGCACGTGATCGACCGCGTCTTCGTGACGTGGCTGTCAGCCGATGCGCTGGCGGCGGCGTTGCCTGCGGGCATTCTCTACTGGTCATGCCTGAGCCTGCCATTCGGCATCGCCTCGTACGTCAACACATTCGTCGCCCAGTACGACGGGGCGGGCAAGCCGGAGCGGGTCGCGGCATCTGTCTGGCAAGGGCTCTACTTCGCCGTGATTGCCGGCATGCTGATCGCTTTGATGGCTCCCTGGTCGGAAACGATTTTCAACTTCATCGGCCATGCCCCGGAAGTCGCAAAGCTGGAAGCGATTTATTTCAGTTGGCTCTGCTGGGGCGGCGTTCCGGCAGTGATGCAAGCGGTGCTTTCCGCCTTCTTCACCGGGCGGGGTGAGACTCGCACAGTTCTCGCCGTGAACATTGTCTGCGTGG
This sequence comes from Planctomycetaceae bacterium, assembly GCA_041753475.1. Taxonomy (GTDB): domain Bacteria; phylum Planctomycetota; class Planctomycetia; order Planctomycetales; family Planctomycetaceae; genus DSVQ01. The sequence goes on from JBGSUN010000058.1 coordinate 667, forward strand.
CGATCAATGCCGTGCTCGATTACGCCTTCATCTTCGGCTGGGGACCGATCCCGCGCTACGGGATCGCCGGGGCAGCGATGACCGATGTCATGGGGAGTACGCTGGCTGTCTTGATCTTCATGGGACTGTTGTTCCGCCCGGCGCTCGTGAAACACTATCCCATCACCACAGCGTGGCGGTTCGATCGCGGTTTGTTTCTCGACCTGATGCGGTTCGGTGGCGCGAGCGGCTTCCAGATGTTCATCGACGTCGCCGGGTTCACGGCGTTCATGATGATCGTTGGCTGGAGCGATCCAAAAGACCTCGCGGCGACGAACCTTGCCTTCAATCTCAACACGCTGGCGTTCATTCCCGTCGTGGGATTGGGGATCGCTGTGTCGACACTCGTGGGGCAACGGATCGGCGAAAAACGGCCCGATCTTGCCGAGGCGTCAACGTGGAAAGGCGTGATCGTCGGATGCGGCTACATGCTCGGAGCGGCGGTGATCTACGTGGGTTTACCACATGTGTTGATCCTGCCGTACTCCGCGTTTGCCGATCCCGTCGAGTTTGCCGCCACGCAGCAGACGGTGACGGTTCTGCTGCGGTTCGTCGCCATCTATTCGTTCTTCGATGCGCTAGCGATCATCTTCGGATCGGCGATCCGCGGTGCGGGGGACACGCGGTTCGCCATGCTGTTCGGGTTCATCACCGCGTGGCTGTTGCTGGTGCTGCCGACGTATCTGACGTGGCTCTATTGGGGACCACAACTCTACTGGAGTTGGACGTACTGTGCGATCTACGTCATCGTCCTTGGATTCGGTTACTGCTTCCGCTTCATGCAGGGAAGCTGGCGGTCGATGAACGTGATGCACCGCGAGGAAGCCGAAACGCATGCGACTTTGGTGACGGAATCGCCGACGGTCGCGGAAGTGACGGCGTGAACGAAGTCCGGCGTTTTCTTCAACGCCGGACTTCTGCATTTTCGTGCTGGGACCTTGCTCAAAAACAGAAGCCCGGCATTGAGGAAAATGCCGGGCTTCGTGATTATTTCGCGCGGATCGCCCACAGGTGCTGGAACGTCCGGACGTAGATCGTGCCGTTGGCGATGGCGAGGGATGACGACATGTCTTCCTTGAGCTCGTTCTCAGCGACGATCTCGAACTTCGGCCCGGTTTTCACGACGGTCACTTTGCCATCACGGGCCGAGAGGTAAATGTGCCCGTCGGCATACACTGGGGAGGCCCGATGCCGTTGGCGGTTGGTGCGCTCCATATAGAGTTTCTCGCCGGTCTCCCGCCGGACGGCTTGCAGGTCACCGTTCTCCATGCAGAGGTACACGATGTCGTCAAGAATCAACGGTGATGGCACATCCGGTGTGCGGTCCAGCGTCCACAAGTGGGCGTCTTTGTTCGCGGTGACGTCGCCCTGGCCATCGGGTCGCAATGCTTTGATCGGTCCCTTTTTCGCGGAAGGTACCACAATGATCCCCTTCGCCGTGACTGGTGACGCAACAAACCGCAGCGTGGGGTCGTAGTTCGTCTTGCGGTTGAGTTCGCCGCAGCGCCAGAGTTCCGCGCCATCACTCAAACGGTGGGCCACGATGTAATCCGCTCCGTGGGAGAGCAGGAACTTCTTGTCACCATCGTCGTACATCATCGGCGAGGCGTAGGAGTGTTCATTCTCGGCATAACCATCGCTGGGGCGGTCGACGCGCCAGATTTGCTTGCCGGTGGCCTTCTCCAGCGCCACGATACACGCTTCCCGCGTTTTGGCGTTCCCTTCACCGTGAATGAGTTGCAGATAGAGCACATCGCCATCGAGCACCGGCGTGGAGGTCAGGCCGAATTGCAATTCGAGTTTACCGTAGCGGTCCTGAACGTTAAATTTCCAGACTTGTTTTCCCGCCAGCGTGAAGCACGCGAGAGTGCCATCGCCCATCAGCGTCCAGACGTGTTGCCCATCGGTCAGCGGCGACGGCGACGCGAAGTTTCCTTCGTCACCACGGACGTTCTTGTTCCCGGTGGCGATGACTTGCCGCCATTGTTCTTTGCCATCGGTTCCCACTGCGAGCAGCAGCAATTGCCCGTCGGCATCGACGGAAGTCAGAAAGATGCGATCACTCCACACGATGGGTGTCGACCCCGCCGGTCCGGGCATCGGCAACTTCCACGCGATGTTCTCCGTCTCGCTCCATTTCACGGGGACATGCGTTTCGTGAGAAATCCCGTCATTCTTCGGCCCGCGCCAATTCGGCCAGTTTTCTGCCTGCGTGGTGGCGACCAAACTTCCGACCAGGACGCAACCCACCGCAAAATGAAGACGATTCATGAAGGCACCACTCAGAAACAGACGGATCAACAAATACCACGCTAACCGCATTAGTGTGGCAACGCTCCGAACAAGCGTCAACCGCGTGCGATTGTGGATCCGCAAGAGTCAAAGGCGGTCCACAGATTTCGCAGATTGGCACCGATTCGGAAGAGGAAGAGAGGGAACCACGGAATACACGGAGGACACGGAAGGGGAAAGGAAACGTCATAATCATCCAAGAGGGGGCACCTCTCGCTAACAGGTATCGAAACGCTTTGTATCCCTTTCTCCTTGCATTTCTTTCCGTGTCCTCCGTGTATTCCGTGGTTCCCTCTCTTCTCGCTTTTTCTTGATCTCATCTCTGAATCTGTGCCAATCTGCGAAATCTGTGGACCGTCTTTCTCTGCCTTCGTTCCCTCGTCGGCGGACGCGGAAGTTTCTAATCTGTACGCGTCCCAACCCCTCGTCGTCTTTGGAAAGCCCGCGGCATGATTTCGGTGGATCTCTCAGGACGCATCGCGCTCATCACCGGTGGCGGGCAGGGGCTCGGGCAGGCGACTGCACGGCGGTTGCATGAAGCGGGCGCGTCCGTCGCCGTCAACTATTTCCCCGATGCGGCGGGAGACAATCGACAGCGAGCGGAAGAAACCGTCGCGCCCTTTGGGGAGCGCGGTTTCGCCGTTGCCGGCGATGTCCGTTCCCGCGAGCAAATGGAAGCTTGCATCGCCACCGTCAAGGAGCGCTTCGGGAGGCTGGATATCGTGGTCAACAACGCCGCGATCATCCGGGACAAGACGCTCAAGAAGATGGAAGATGCCGACTGGCAGGCCGTCATCGATACCAATCTCACGGGCGTGTTCAACGTCAGCAAAGCGGCACAATCGGTCCTTTCGGAAGGTGGCCGGATCGTCAACATGGCGTCGATCTCCGGCGTCGTCGGTTTCTTCGGCCAGGCGAATTATTCGTCAGCAAAAGCGGGGGTGATCGCGCTGACGAAGGTGCTCAGCAAGGAACTCGCCCGCCGTAAGATTACCGTGAATGCGGTCGCACCGGGTGTGGTGATGACCGAAATGGCGGCGACGATTCCCGATGACGTGCAGCAGGAGATGCTCAAGCAGATTCCGCTCGGTACCTTCGGCGAACCCAACGACATCGCCAACGCGATTGTGTTTCTCTGCAGCGATCTCGCGCGGTACATCACCGGGCAGACGTTGCACGTCAACGGAGGCTGGTGGGCGTGACGCATGCATGCCAGCCGCGAGTGATGTCGGCGGCCGACGCCGTGGCTCTAATTGGCGATGGCGTCACCGTGGTGAGTGGCGGCTTCGTCGGTGCTGCCCATCCCGAAGCGTTGACAGCGGCCCTGGAAACCCGCTTTCTGTCGACCGGGCACCCGCGCGATCTCACGTTGGTCTACGCCGCCGGGCAGGGGGATGGGGCCACGCGCGGCCTCAACCATCTCGGCCACGCGGGACTGTTGAGACGCGTCATCGGCGGGCATTGGGGACTCGTTCCCAAGCTCGGGCAACTTGCCTTGTCCGGACAGATTGAAGCGTACAACTTTCCCCAAGGCGTGATCTGTCACCTGCTGCGCGAAAGTGCCGCAGGGCGACCGGGCGTTTTCACCAAGATCGGTATGGGGACGTTCATTGATCCCCTTCACGAGGGCGGCCGGCTCAATGCGCGAACCACGACGCCGCTCGTCAGCCGCGTGGAACTCGATGGCGAACCGTGGCTGTGGTACCGCGCGTTTCCGATTCATGTCGGGTTGATCCGAGCGACCGCTGCTGATCCCTTCGGCAACCTGATGATGGACGAAGAAGCCATCATCGGTGAGGTGCTGCCGATTGCGCAAGCGGCCCGGAATGCGGGCGGGATTGTGCTGGCGCAGGTGAAGCGGATGCTGGATGCGCCGATGCCGCCGCATCGGGTTCGTGTGCCGGGAATGCTCGTTGATGCGATCGTGGTTGCGGATGAAGATCACCATTGGCAGACATTCGCCGAGCAGCACAACGCAAACTATTTTGGGCCGATCACAACCGCTGAATCCCTGTGTGCCACTGGCTCTGCCAGTGCTCTTTCGTTTGTTGGCAGCGAGTCGACAGAAAAGGAAAAGCCACTGGCGGAGCCAGTGGCACACAATGCCGAAGCGTTGTCGACATCAATTGCATTGCCACCGATGCCGTGGGATGAACGCCGCATCATTGCCGCCCGGGCGTGTGATGAATTGAAGTCGGGCGAGATCATCAATCTTGGTATCGGGATGCCGGAAGGAATTGCCCGCATCGCGGCTGAACGGGGGTTGTTGCAGGACGTTGTGCTCACTGTGGAAAGTGGTCCCATTGGCGGGATGCCGGCGGGGGGATTGAGTTTCGGCGCGTCGGTCCATCCACGGGCTATCATCGATCAGCCCGCACAGTTCGATTTCTACGACGGTGGCGGCCTCGACTTTGCCGCGCTTGGTGCGGCGCAGGTGGATGCGACGGGGAATGTCAACGTTTCCAAGTTCGGCACTCGGCTGGCGGGGGTCGGTGGCTTTGTGAACATTTCACAGAGTGCCCGCCGGTTAGTCTTCTGCGGCACATTCACATCGGGCGGTTTGGAAGTCGCGATCGACGATGGTCGGCTCCGCATCGTCCGTGAAGGTGCGATCCGCAAGTGCATCACGCAGGTGGAACAGGTTTCCTTCAGCGGAGAGTACGCGCGTCAACAACAGCGCGACGTCCTCTTTGTTACCGAGCGCGCGGTCTTCCGGTTGACCCTCGACGGTTGGGAGCTGATCGAGATCGCCCCCGGCATCGATCTCGAACGGGACATTCTCGGACAGATGGCTTACCGCCCGATCATCCGGGTAGTGAAGCCGATGCCCCGGCGGTTGTTTGAAATGAAAGAATCACATCCATGACCGACATCGTCATCCTCGCCGCAAAACGGACCCCGATCGGAAGGTTCTTCGGCGGATTGGTCGACACCACCGCTGTCGATTTGGGATGCGCGGCGGGGGAAGCCGCGCTCGTGGGGTTCAACCGTGCGGAAATTGATCAGGTTATCGTGGGCAACGTCCTGTCCGCCGGGCAAGGCATGAACGTTGCGCGACAAATCGGTGTGGGGTTAAAGCTGCCGTTAGCCACGCCGGCGTTCAGTGTCAACATGATGTGTGCTTCGGGGTTGCAAGCCGTGCTCCTCGCCGCGCAGGCCATCCAGTCCGGTGCATCTCAGTGCGTGTTGTGTGGCGGGATCGAATCGATGTCGCTGGCACCGTATCTCATGTATCGTGCGCGGACTGGATACAGCCTGGGGGACACGTCTCTGGACGACTCGATTCTGCATGACGGGCTTCATGACGCTTTTGACGACCGTCATATGGCCTTCACTGCGGAAGCGCTTGCGGCCGAGTATGGCATTACGCGCGCCGAGCAGGATGCGTTCGCTTTGCAGAGTCAGCAACGGTATGGAGCCGCCTCCGCGGCGCGCGTGTTCGATGCCGAGATCGTTCCGGTTGCCAAGCTCAGCGCCGACGAACATCCGCGCCCCGACACGACATTGGAACGACTGTCGGGGCTAAAGCCCGCCTTTGATCCGGCGGGTACTGTGACGGCGGGGAATGCTTCTGGCATCAATGATGGAGCCGCCATGCTGGTACTGGCCGATGCACAGTTCGCCAGGGAGCGAGGCTATCAACCCCTCGCACGATTCGTCGCCGGGGCCACCGTCGGCTGCGATCCCGCACGGATGGGACTCGGCCCGGTGCATGCCTTACGAAAGCTGCAATCACAGACCCAATGCCAGATTGGCGATCACGACTGGATCGAAATCAACGAGGCCTTTGCCGCACAAGTGCTGACCTGCACACGGGAACTCGGCATCGAACCCGGCCGCATCAATCCACACGGCGGGGCCATTGCTATGGGACATCCCATCGGCATGTCCGGGGCGCGATTGGCCGTCCATCTGGCACAGCAAATCGCGGCAGGGAGAACGAATCGTGGGTATGCAGCGCTGTGCGTGGGGGGCGGGATGGGGATTGCGGCACGGTTTGACGCTGTGATGTAAATGAAGAGACCCAGGCATAAGAATGCCTGGGCTTCTGGGCGTTATTGTCGGAGTCTCTCGAAGCCAATCAGTTTGCGGTGGCAAAGCGGTGGCTGCCGTTGGCGGAGATCACCGACAGGACGTGGTCGGTTCGTTCATTGTCCGTCACGTTGCGGAGGGCATCGATCACCGCGCTCGGTACGCCGAGGACGTCATCGGCTTCAAGTTCCGCGAAGACATCGAACGCGCCCCCCTCTTGAACCGGCAGCGGCCGATTGGTGAGGTGCAGATAAGCCCGCACGGTCCGTATCACTTCCGCGCTCAGTGGTCGTGACTGGTCCATCTGCCGGCCACTGAAATCATCGGCCTGCACCACGCTTTGAGCAATCGGAAACGCTCCGGTCAACACGCGACCGAGTGACTGAACCAGCTCACTGCCGGGCAAGGTCCGGAAGCCCGGTTCGTCTTCAATTTCATCCACCGCTTTGCGGATCACGCGGGACGTGATTTCGAGCGATTCCATATCGAGCATCAGCGCCGCCACACGGATGTTGTCGAGTTCCTGATCTGGCAAACGCAACTTGCGGCCGACTTTCTCAGACAGTTCGGCAACCCGCCGCGTGCGAGTCTGCAGGCGTGGATTGACCGACTGCAAGTACGCGCTCAGAACTTCGACCACGCCAAGATAGGCCTCGCGGGCTTCGGCCCCTTTGGAGTGTCGGTCATCGCTGAGCGTTCCGACAAACACCGCCGTCAATCCCAGGACCGAACCCCAGATGCACAGCGTGAGCAGCACCACGACCGGTTCCGTCGACAGTGCAAATCCGCGGACATCCGACATCACAACCACCGAGGCGGCAATCACGGCGAGAAAGGCGAGCGCACCGGCTCGGTAGCGTCCCAGAAAGAATCCCGCACAGACCACCGGCAGGTAAAACAGGTTCAATACCACCGCTTTGCTCGCCACGGTCAAACCCAGCAGGCAGACCAGGCCGAGGGTGATGAGCACCAGCATCCATTCGACGCGGCGGCGATCCCGTGTCTGTTCGTCCGTCTCTTTCGTCAACATGGTGAGGTTCACTTCGTTTCAACAGATAGTGCATCAGGTTTTGTGGAGCGGATCAATAACCGGGTGTCAGCCCGTGGTCACCAATAACAGGGATGAAGCTGTGCTTGTCGCCAACTGAGGCATGAGGGGGGAACTCGCGTCATCGATCTGATGCGACACCTCCCGCTGCCGACCGAGAGGCCAGCAACCTTGCGAGATCTGGGCCTTCTCGGCGTAGGTGGCGCGGATGCGATCGAACTCGGTTTGAACCTGCAGAAAGATATCCACAATCGCCGGATCGAAATGCTTGCCGGCTTCGGCGCGAATGATTTCCACGCATTTGTCGTGCGGAATGGGTTCTTTGTAGCACCGCTCCACCGAGAGCGCGTCATACACATCGGCCAAGGCCACCACGCGGGCCGAAAGTGGAATCGCTTGTCCGGACAACCCTTCGGGATAGCCCGTGCCGTCCCATTTTTCGTGATGGAGCAACGCAATTTCGCGGGCGGTTTCCAGGAAGTTCGCCTGTCCGAGCCGACGTTCAATTTGCAGGATGCATTCGGCACCAATGCGCGCGTGCTCCTGCATGCGTCGGCGTTCGGCGGGAGTCAATGAACCCGGCTTCAGCAGGATGGAATCTTCTACGCCCACTTTGCCAATGTCATGCAAAGCAGAGCACACTCCAATGTCCCGAATGAACTGTGCCGTGATCTGATTGCGGAACCGCGGATCGCGCCGCATCGCCTGGGCCAGGCGCGTGGAATACGCGGAGATGCGCTCCAGGTGAAAGCCGGTGTCGGTGTCACGTGATTCCGCGAGCTTTGCCAGTCCAAAGATCACGGCGTCACGCGTGCGGACCAGTTCGCTGTTGAGCAGCGATTGCTGATGTTTGAAGTCGTGCTCAATTTCCGACCGCTTTTTCCCGTCGCTGAGCGCATAAAGAACCAGCGAAAACATCTGCAGCGACGCGATCCAGAAAAACAGGATCCCGATGGAGAGATAAGGTGAGATGGTGGATGTCGCCGTCGTACCGTCCGCGGGGGTTTTGTCAGCGGTCAGCATTTGACACGCCATCCACAGCCCGATCCCCAGCGACAGGCATTGGCAGCCGATCAGCAGTCCGAGAGAGCGCTTCCGCGGGATTTGAGAGAGCCACTGTTGCATTCGAAAGCCTCGTGAGCCCGCAGCCATCGTGCGCACGAAAAGCGTGGAAAAACTCGTACGCTATCCCAACTCTAGCTCACGTTTCCGACAGATCACGTTGAGAAAAGGCGATGGCCATCGGCCGATGCGGATTTTACTCAGCATTGCGCGGGGGGCGGTGAGGTCGTGCGGAGCCTGGCAGTTGTTCCGTTTTTGACGGAAAGATGGATGGGATGGGACCAAAACACTTCCGTCCTCCCATTACGGACCGACGTCGAAGGCCAAGCCCCGCAACGCCGGCATTCATGGGACACGGCTCGTGATTGACACTGCGCCAACACGCCGCAGAATGATGTCTGACGGTTCCCCGCACATTTCTGGCAACCCTGCCCTGAAAAGGACTTCCTGCCGCATGGATTACATCCCACACCCCATTGATACCTCCGCCGTGAAGTTGCCGCGCGGGTTGGTTCGATTACAGGAAAAGCTGGCGGAGAATGCCCATGAAGTCTGGTCGGCCGGCCGTTTGGCTGATGGTTGGACGTTCGGTCAGAAGCGGGACGACGTGAAGAAGCAGAACCCCTGTCTCGTGCCGTACGATCAACTCCCCGACAAAGAAAAAGACTACGATCGACGGGCCGCGATGGAGACGTTGAAGGCGATTCTTGCACTGGGTTACGAGATTCTTCCCCCGGCGAAGAAGTCCAAGAAAGTCGTTCAACAGAATGTGAACAAGGTGCCGAGGAAATGACGTGAGCGAGAACGAAAACCGCGCTGCACAATCGTCTGCTGCGAATGGTTCCCGGCGGCACCCGGAGCCACGGGACGAGCTGCGCGGACACTGGGTCAGCGTGCTCCTGGTCGTCTTGACGGTCCTCACCGTGATCTTTGGATTCACGGGCTTTCTGTCACAATATATTGCTCAGAATGAAGCGAAGAAAATCGCGGAGTTTGACTGGACGATTCCGGCATACCGCACGGTTCAGATTCTCATTTTGAACTCAGGGACCGAAGAACCCGATAACTTCCCGCTGGCCGTCGCACGGGTCCTGGCCGCAACGACATTCATCGTCCTCACCGGAGCCGTGGCCACGCGCGTCTTTCATGAAAGCACGCAACTCCCGGTCCGGATGACGCGGAGCGGTCATACCGTCATCTGCGGTCTCGGCCAGATCGGCGCACAACTGCTCGAAGAACTCCACCGGACAAAATCGGCGCGCCGCGTTGTCGTCATTGAACGGGATGACAAGAACACCTGGTTGGATCACGCCCGGCGAATCGGGACTGATATCGTCATCGGTGATGCCATGCACGGCGAAGCATTGCTGCAGGCACGAGCATACTGCGCAGCAAACGTGTTCATTGTGACCGGAGACGACGGGAGCAATTTGGAAATCGCCGCCCGATTGGCCGGCATGGTGCAACAGAAACGGCGGGGGATTCCTGTCCGGGTCGGCCTGCATCTTCAAGATGTGAAACTCGCCGAGGCCTTTCATCGCTTGTCACGTTCGCTTTCCACTGCCGGGATGTTGGACTTTCACATTTTCAACATGGCGCACATATCGGCAACGCATGTGAGCACCAGACTGCTGTTGCCATATGTCCCGTCCAAGATCGACGAAGTGGCTCACTTTGTGATTCTCGGCTTTGGCAGCATGGGGCAGGCCCTGGCCGTCTCGCTGGCGCAACTGGGACATTTTCCGAACCTCAAACGGAACCGGTTTACGATCGCCGATTCGGAGATCGATCGGCGCGGCCGTGAGTTCTTGTCACGCTTTACCCGGTTCACTGCCTGGAACGATAGCTCGATCGGGGTGTCGCAGTTCGATGACTCGCGCGACCAATGGTCGAGCCGTGATGAGTGTCTCCCCGCGGGGCTGGCCAGCCAGGAACCAGAGGCGATCGATTACGTCGCCAATGCGCAGTTTTGCGAGCTGCCGCCGGATTTCGGCGATGAACAATTTATCGTGAAATTGCTGGCCAGCTTTCGCGACCCCAAGGTTACGGTGAAGCCGGCGATTTTTCTGTGTGGTCACAATGATCACGAGAATTTTCATGCCGGGGTCCGTTTGCGCGAGACGCTGGATTGTCACGGTGGCAACGCGATTCCGATTTTCGTCTGGCTTCCCCGGCAACCAGCACTCACGGAGGCGCTGGCCAATCAACGAAGTTTGATTCCGTTCGGGGAATATCACAAGACCGCAGGGTTGGTCGAAGTTCTTTATCCGCAGCGCGAACAACTGGCACAGGTCGTTCACGGAGTTTATGAACAGCGCCGTGTCGATGAAAAAAAGAAGGTGTCGCCTGTGGCCTGGGATGATGCTCCTGAGGTTTACCGTGAGTCCAACCGTCAATTCGTGGATCATTTCCATCTGAAGTTGGCGCACCTCGGCTGGCGTCTGGTGAATCGTCCGGGGGATCATTCCCAGCCCACGAAGCAACCGCTTCCTGAAATCGATGCTTCCACGGCGAACGTCCTCGCGCAGATGGAACATTCCCGGTGGGTCGCCGAACGGCTTATGGCAGGCTGGGGGTATGTGCCTCGGCCTGCGACCGACAGCGAAATCGAGGCGAATAAGCAGCGCAAGCTTCACCACGATCTTGTGCCGTGGGATCAGCTCGGAAGTGATCAACAGATCGACAGCGCGCTGCTGGAAGCAATTCTGGATGAGGCGCAGAAGTCAAAGTATCGGTTGGAACCGATTCAAGTCGGATGACACAGGGTGGGATCCGCGCGGGGCGCGAAACGGCAAGCCGTCAGAGTAGCCGGTTGTAGCCGTTCAGCGCAGCAACACGGTAGGCTTCTGCCATCGTGGGATAGTTGAACGTTGTATTGACGAAGTACAGCAGCGAATTGTGTGGTGCCGGCATTGCCATGATCGCTTGACCGATGTGGATGATTTCCGATGCATTCGCGCCGAAGCAGTGAATGCCGAGAATCTCCAGCGTTTCGCGATGAAACAGGATCTTCAGCATCCCCACCGTGCGGCCGGTGATCTGGGCGCGGGCCAGACTGCGGAAATTGGTGTGCCCGACTTCATAGGGCACTTTCGCTTCGGTCAGTTCGCGCTCCGTCTTTCCCAGCGAACTGATTTCCGGGCTGGTGTAGATGCCCGTGGGAATATCGAGCGATGGCTTCGGAACCGTCGCCCCGAGAATGTGACTCGATGCGTAGCGACCCTGGTTGTACGCCGCGCTGGCGAGCGCCGGTGGTCCAATGACGTCTCCCACGGCGTAGATGTGGGGCTGTGTGGTCTGGAAGTGTTCGTTGACCTTGATGTTACCGCGGGAATCGGGATTGATGCCGACGGCGTCGAGATTCATGCTGTCCGAGTTGCCGGTCCGCCCCGCTGCCCACAGCAGGATATCGGTCTTGATCTGCTTGCCCGACTTGAGGTGCATGACCACCCCGTCATCGCGTGGCTCGACTCGGTCGCATTCTTCCCGATGCCGGATGACCACGCCCCGTTCACGCAGGTGATAACTCAGTCCATCGACAATTTCTTCATCGAGAAAATCGAGCAGCCGATCGCGGTTGTTGATCAGATTCACCTTCATTTCGAGATTGCGGAACATTGACGCATACTCGCAGCCGATGACGCCCGCTCCGAAGATGGTGACCGACTTGAAATCGAGATTGCACGTCAGGATCGTGTCACTGTCAAAGACCCGCGGGTGGTTGAAATCGACAAACGGCGGACGATACGGCCGGGCGCCGGTCGAAATGACGATGTTCTTGGCATGCAGCACATTTCGGCCGCCGTCTTCCTGGACGATTTCAATGGAGTGCTCGTCAACGAACCTCGCCTGCCCATTATGAATGGGGATGTCATTGCGATCGTAGAACGTCGTCCGCAGCCGCACTTGCTGATCGATGACCGACTTCGCTTTTCTTAGCAACTCGGGCAACATAAAGTCGACAGTGATCCCCTTCTCTCGGAAAAGAGGATTCGAGTTCACTTCGGTCAGTTGAAAGATGGCGTACCGTAACGCCTTGCTCGGGATCGTTCCCCGGTGCGTGCAGCTCCCGCCGATCTGGAGGTCCCGTTCGACGACAGCGACGCTCAGACCATGCTTGACGGCCTGCATCGCCGCCCCTTCGCCCCCCGGGCCGGTCCCGATCACCAGCACATCGTATTCACTGTCCATGTTGCCGCTCCGACGGATTCGCGTCTCCAGTTGGTGGTGAGTTGTAATCGGCGGACGGACGGCTGACCACTGAACCGCGCACCGGCGACGTGCTCTGCACAGATTTCCGGCGGGGCTGCGCTGGAATTGCGCACTCGTTTGGCCGCAACCCGCCAGGGGAGCGTTCGCGGGGAGCGCGCCGCGTGGATTGTGCGCTTCACTCAGCGCTCCCCTCCGCAGAGTGCGGGTCGCGGCGAAACAAATCGCCGAATTGGTACGCCATCGGCTAGGATATTTGGCGGTCAGCCCCTTTCCACCACAAGAACGCATCCATGAATGCCCCCGCGGTGCTCCGTCAAGATGTTGAAACGCTCAATTCCCTCCTCGAAGACGTGATGGTCGAGCAGGCCGGGACCGCGTTTGCCCAGTTACTGAAACAGATCCGGCAACTCGCCAAAGAACGCCGCGTCGGCTTGCCCAGTTCTGGGGAACGGCTCGCCCAAAAAATTCGCGATCTCGACGAAGCCGAGATCGCCATCGCCGTTCGAGCCCTCAGCGTCTCGTTCGATCTCGCCAACCTCGCCGAAGACCTGGAGCGCGTCCGCGTCCTGCGGGAGCGGGAACGCACCGCGGGCGATCGTCCCCGGCCGGAATCGATCGGGGCGGCGATTCGTCAACTGGCAGCCAGCGGGTTGTCTGCCGAATCGATGCAGCACGCGATCGACAAACTGCGGATTGACCTTGTCTTCACGGCGCATCCCACCGAAGCCAAACGCCGGACCACCCGCCGCATTCTCCGGCAACTCCGTCAGGCGTTGCAGAGCGATCAGGTCCCGAATCTCCTGCCGCGCGAGCATGCCGAGTTCGTGGAGCGCCTCCTCTGCGATCTCACGTTGCTCTGGCAGGTCGATTCCATCCGTCCGCAACGCCCCACCGTAATGAACGAAGTCGAACGCGGCCTCTTCTTCTTCGACGGCTTATGGGAAGTCCTGCCGGCTTTGCGTCGGGACATGCGCAAAGCCCTCGGAGCGGCTTATCCCGGCACGACCTTCCGCATCCCGCCGTTCATCGTCTTCGGTTCGTGGATTGGTGGCGACCGTGACGGCAACCCGTTCGTCACCCATGAAGTAACCGGCCAGGCGCTCGAGTTGTTACGCCGCGCAGCGGTGGAACGGCATCTCGGTGTCTGCCGGAAACTCGCGCAACTGCTAGTGATGTCCGAACGGCAAATCGATGTCGCCCCGGTGTTTCATCAGGCTTTGGACGCCGCATTGCAGAAATCATCCGGCATGCGGGCCGCAGTATCGTCGATTGCTGAAGTCGAAGTGTATCGCCGCTGGTTGAAGATCATCGAAGTCAAACTGGAAGCGACGCTTGCCGCGGCGGCTGGAACAGCATCCGAAGGGATCGTCTATCGGACCGGGACCGAACTTGCCGCTGATGTGGAGAAGCTCGCCGTGAGCCTGCGGATGCACGGCGGTGAACGGATTGCGAACACGCATCTGGAAGTGTGGCTCGATCAGATCACCACGTTCGGCTTGCAGTTCGCCGCGCTCGATGTCCGGCAGGATTCCCGCGTGCATGTCGACGTCCTGACGGAAGTCTTCCGCCGCATCGGGACCAGCGCCGATTACGCCGCGGCGGACGAAGCCGCCCGGCAAGCGATCCTGCTCACCCCCCCCACGGCGGGCAGCGAACTGATGCAGCCGGGGCTGTCGGATCAAGCCAAAGAGACGTTATCGCTGTTTAAGTTGCTGGTGCGAATCGTCCGCGCCCACGGTGTGGGTCGTCTCGGTGGCCACGTCATCAGTATGACCCACAAGCCGAGCGACGCCCTCGCCGTGTGGTGGATGTGGCAATGGGCGTGGAAGGCGACCCCCAGCGATGGCAGCCGCCCGGTCTGCTATTTGCCGATCGTGCCGTTGTTTGAAACCATTGACGACCTCCGCAACGGTCCGGAAATTCTCGATGCCATGTTGAGCATCCCGGCCTATCGCGCCTATCTGGCCAGCAGTGGCGCGGCTCAGCCCGAACAAATCGTGATGGTCGGTTACTCCGACAGCACCAAAGACGGCGGATATCTCGCCGCCCAATGGGGCCTGTTCCGCGTGCAGGACCAACTCGCCGAAGTCGCCGCCAAGCACGACGTCCGGCTGGTCGTCTTCCACGGTCGCGGCGGGGCACTGGGACGCGGCGGTGGTCCCGCTGCCCGGGCCATCATGTCGCTGCCACCGCAATCCGTCGGCGGATCGCTCCGCATGACTGAACAGGGCGAAGTCCTCGCCGAGCGTTACGACGACCCGCGCATCGCCGCCCGGCACCTCGAACAGGTCACGTGGGCCACGCTGCTCGTTTCCAATCAACCGGAAGAACCAACGCCGACCGAATGGCGCGAGCTGATGGACCATCTCGCCGAGCAGTCGTACCGCTACTACCGCAAGCTGGTCGAACACCCCGGCTTCCTGAACTACTTCGACCAGGCAACCCCGATCTCCGAGATCGAACGCTTGCCCATCGGTTCCCGGCCCTCCCGGCGGCGCGAACGGAAATCGTTGTCCGACCTGCGGGCGATTCCGTGGACCTTTGCCTGGACGCAAAGCCGGCAATTCATCCCCGCGTGGTACGGGTTGGGAACGGCGCTCTGGGATCACGTGCAAGCCAACAACAACGACTGGGGACCGTTGCAGGCGATGTACGACCGCTGGCCGTTGTTCCAGGCGGTGATCGACAACGCGATTCTCGCCCTCGCCAAAGCCGACCTCGGCATCGCCGAGCGGTATGCGGAACTCGCCGGGGACCGGGAAGACGGGAAGCAGGTGTGGCAGTTGATTCAGGAAGAATTCCACCGTAGCCAGGCCGTCGTGCTGATGATCACCAAGCAACCCGCGCTGCTGGCCGGGACGCCGTGGTTGCAGCAATCGATCCAGGAGCGAAACCCGTCGGTCGACCCGCTCAACCTGATTCAGATCGAACTCATCCGCCGCATGCGGGCCGCGATGGAAGAAGGCAAAGAAGACGTCGCTGATCGGCTGGGACAACTCGTCAGGTTGACGATTCAGGGGGTGGCGTCGGGGTTACGGACGACGGGTTGAGAGGAGTTGTAGGGTGGGCTGTGCCCACCAACGTTGGCGGGCACAGCCCACCCTACTTGAACTTCACTGCGATTGAGCGTAGTCACCCCCGGTCGAAGACGACCGGGGGCTAAGTGAATTCATTGTCCTCGCAATGGGTCCGAAACCCTCGCCTTCAGGCGAATCCTTCAGGTTTTACGCTGTGTGGTTACAATTGGCCGGATGGAAAACTATCGGACAGGGGCTCACACCCGCTTTGACATCAAGTACCACTTTGT
>JBGSUN010000059.1:0-37800 GCA_041753475.1 Planctomycetaceae bacterium
ACGTGGTTGCATGGCTGAAATAGGTCCAGATTTGCAAGGTTGTGAGCGAGATCAATCAGAAACTTGGCAAATCGTAACCACCGAAACCAACCACGTCAGCCTGATTTTCTCGAATCAAATCACTTTTTCTGGGACGACTAGATAATATCCGCCATCGGTCGCCGGGCCGAGCACCACATCCGTTGCCGCCAGGGCCGTGAAGGCTTGTTCCACGAGTTCCCGGGGCAGGTTCGGGCTGTCGGAACCGATCAGCACGGTTTGAGTCGCCCCCTTCTTATATGTGAAGTCGAAAAAGTCTGCGATCCGCACACCGAGATCGGCATCGGGTTGTGGCCAGAGTTGAAAATCCCGCCCGGCAAACGACCGCATCGCCGCGCGGCTGGATTCCGTCACCGGTGTGAAGCCGAGCCACCGTACGTCGGCGGTAGTCCGAAAACGCTCGGTCAAATCGCCGACAAACGCGCGATACAAGTCCGCCGCGGCGTCCGGACCCAGCGTTGCCGCGAGTCGAGTTTTAACCCGGCCGGGGACCGGTTCCTTCACAAAGATGCCAAGATGACGCATGGAACATCCCGTAGGTCAGGCTCCCGCCTGACAGATCTGCACAGCGGGCGCAAATTCAGATTTCAGGCGTGAGCCTGACCAACAGGAGCTCACTATCGGTCGATCCACTGGACGTCATACCTCAGGCCGGACCCGATTCGAAGGCTTCGGCCTCCCCCCCATTGGTAATCATAGCCCTCTAAGTTTCCTTCAAACCGATCATCTTGCTGTACACAGATAAAATCGAGCGTGCTGGAACCAGAAAAATTGAAGTTCCTATCAAGGCTTTGCCCAGGCAAAATTGGCCCAAGTTCATGGTCGGAATCATGGTCGGTAATAATCAAACTGTCGATGCGACGGTCACTGTCGTTGAACACCTGCAATCTGTATCGAGTTACCAAGTCGAAGGCGAAGCCAGCGTAAAAAATTGCGACAGGAAAATTTAAGAGAAGCACGCCCCCAACGAGAAATCCCTGAAGCAGGAGCCGAGATCGCGGCGTCTTTCGAGCCTGGAATTCGCGATACAGATGAGTAAGGAGGACGGCACTTCCACAAAAAAACGAAATTGTCCCAAAGAATACAGTGAGCAACCCCGGCATGATCCAAAATGGATCGCGAGTGCAGAACCAAGCCAAGTAGATGGATGTGCCCACTAGAAGCGGCGTTACTCCCAGAAAGATCGCCGATTTCAGGAGGCTTGGCACGAGATACTCCCAAGTTGCGAGAAGCCGCCAGCGCTCACTCGTATTCCCACTTTGTGATCCACGGGTCTCTTGTTCGCTTCTGCCAGTCTTGCAGAAGCGTCTGGAGCTCTTGCAGCGTGACCTTGTACGTTTCGTCCTCCGCGAGATTTTTCGTTTCGTGCGGATCGGCTTCCAGATCGTAGAGTTCATGCTTCGGCCGATGCAGATAGGCTTTCACCGTTCGTTGACCGTACATCTCATCGGGATTCTTCCGCGCTAACACGGCTTGCCACGTCGGACTGGCGTACAAGTCGGACGCGAACGGATACTCCAGTCCGTGGGCAATGTTATAGATGTACTTGAACTTCCCGACGCGGGCGACACGCATCGGGTAGTACATCTGCACTTCATGAAACGTATGGCTGGCGAACAGGCTGTCCCAACCCTCCGGTTGGGCTTCCCCCAGAATCCCGGCGAACGAACGCCCATGAAACTGGTACGGCTGAACGCGCCCGGTGACCGGCTTCCCCGTGTTTTCCATCGGTCGGACCGGCGGCGCGGGCGGAACTTTGACGCCGCAGTAATCGAGAATCGTCGGCGTTAAATCGGCCCAGTTGACGAAGGCCTCGGAGACCACCCCTTTCTTCGATTGCCGCGGGTCCCGCACCAGCAGCGGCAGGTTGATCCCCGGTTCATAGCACGTTGTCTTCGCTCCCGGAAACGGCGGGCCGTTGTCGCTGAGGAACATCACCAGCGTGTTCTTGTCATGTCCGGTTTCCATCAGCGCTTCCATCAGCGCTCCCACCCCCGCATCCAGCCGCGCGATGGATCGGTAAAACTCCGCCCATTCCTGCCGCGCTTCAGGTTGATCGGGCAGCCACGGGGGAAGGGTCATCTGCTCCGGTTCAAACGGCACCGGCGTGATCCCGGCATAGTGATTCGGATTCTCCGCGTGATTGGCAAACAGGTCCTGATTTCCCGCCCGATGCGGATCGGTCGGACAGAAATAGAGAAAGAACGGCCGGTCGTCCTTCTCGGTGATCCACTCCTTCGCATTCTGGGCCATCTTCACCGTGTGGCGGGATCCCATCGTTCCTTGTTGCCGCTCGGTCTCGAAATGGTAGATCGGTTCGGGCGCGACGTGATATTTGCCGATGAGACAGGTCCGATACCCGGCTTCCCCCAGCAGGTTCGGCAGAGACCGAACGGATTCATACGTGCTAAAGTGTCCGGTGCCGTGAGAGTGGCCGTAGTGACCGATCGCGTGGTTATACATTCCGGAGAGAATTACCGACCGGCTGGCACTGCAACTCGCGGTGGTGCAATACGCATGGGTGAACCGCGTTCCCTCCGTGGCGAGCCGATCCAAATGCGGCGTCTTCGCGACCTTGTCGCCATAGCAACCCATTTGAAACCCAAGATCATCCGCCACAACGACGACGACATTCGGTCGCTCCGCAGCAATGAGGGCTACTGGAACAGTCCCCATGCCCACCGTGAAGGCGAAGGCCAGAAAAGCCGCAGAAAGCTTCGCAACTGATTTTGGGTAATGGTGTTGCATCTTCACGACGGTCTCCCGAACAGCCCGGACAGGACTAGAAATGTCTTGCCGTTTTACCCCTCGGCGGGCCGAAATCCCAGCCTTGGGCGGCAGGATTTCCCTGCAAGACAGGCGAGATTAGACGGAAGTTGGCGTTCCGGGGGTTGGAACGGTTGACGCGACGCCCTTGAGTTGCCATGATTCCGGGCTCGGTTTTGGTTCTGAAATTGTCTGCGGCGCGGAATACTCGCGCAGGAGTCGGCAGGGCATGGGTCGTTATACCGGTCCGAAAGGACGCGTGAATCGTCGCCTCGGTGCGATGGTCTTTGAAAATGCCGGCGCGGTCCGGGCACTCGAACGGCGCGATTCTCCTCCGGGGATGGCCGAACGTCGGCGGAAGCTGTCGGTCTACGGCATGGCCCTCGCCGACAAGCAGAAGATCAAGTATTACTACGGTTTGCGCGAAGCGCAACTCCGCCGGTACTTCGACAACGCCAAGGCCCACAAGGGAAACACCGGCGAATTGTTGATGGTGATGTGCGAACGCCGCCTCGACAACGTCATCCGCCGGGCGGGGTTCACCCTCACTCGCATGCAATCCCGTCAGGGTGTGGTGCATCGTCACTTCCAACTCAACGGCAAGACCGTCGACAAGCCGTCGATCGTTGTGAAGCCGGGTGACGTGATTACTCTCCGCCCACGGCCGAATCTGGCGAAGATGTACCGCGATATCATCGAATCCGGTTCACGCCAACCGTGCGACTGGATTCAGTTCGACTCCAAGGGGATGGAAGCCCGTGTGGTGGCTTTGCCTTCGGGGAAAGATGTGAGTCTGCCGATCGATATCGGTCAAGTGGTGGCGTTCATGTCGCGGTAATCGCGGCTTGTCGAACCCCGTCAAAATACCTACGATGCTGTGATCCCACAGGACGTAACCGGACGCACCGGTTACGTCCTGTTTCGTTGTTCTCCCGCGGATTGGCTACCATGTTCGACGGACGATACCCCGCAGTCCTGCTCTTTGGCGCGCCGGGAGTCGGCAAGGGAACCCAGGGAGCGATCCTCGGACGCATCCCGGGGTTCTATCATCTGGCCTGCGGCGACGTCTTCCGCTCCCTCAACATGGGCTCGCCGGAAGGCCGCGAGATTTACGAATACAGTTCCAAGGGAAAACTCGTCCCTGATGAACTGACCATCCGCATCTGGAAAAAAGCGCTGCAGGGGCACATTGCCATCTCGCAGTACAAGCCGCCCGATGAATTTCTGATTCTCGACGGCATCCCGCGGAATCCGCATCAAGTGACGATGATTGAGGACATCATCAACGTCCAGCACGTGATCCACCTGATCTGCGCCGATGAAAACGCGATGATCGACCGCATCAAACGCCGCGCCATCCGTGAGAACCGGGCCGACGACGCCAACGAGGACACGATCCGGACGCGATACAAGGTTTACCAGGCTGATTCTGAGCCGGTGATTAACGCGTATCCCCCGGAGTTGGTCACGCGGATCGACGCCGTGCGGTCGCCCGCGGAAGTGTTGCAGGCGATCCTGCACGTGCTGGTGCCGCTGCAAAACCAGTGGCTCGCGAGCCTGCCGGACGACCCGCTGTCGTAGCTCGCTTCGCGGTTTCGCGCCGCGTGATAATCGCTTCCCGGTACTGGCTCACTCAGGAATTCGAATCCGACTGGCGAAGTCGATGAGTTCTGCTTGAGTCAAATTCTCGTCGCAATTGATTACGAAGCCCCAAATTCTCTGTGTCTCATTCTCGACGATCTTGATCTCCGCTGCTCGACCGCCAAGTTCAAGCACGCAGACGTGATCGCCGGGACGAGACATGATCATCAACCGACTGGCGATCGGACTTCGATAGCCCCAAGCACAGCGAATGCGGCTGGAATATTCTTTGAATTCGGTCGCTGTCATCCAAGACCAATTGGGATTGCTGGTGACACTGTAGACCTGTCGTAGTTGCTCGACATAAGGTGTGTTCTGGGGATCGTTGCAGCAGATTCCGTTTGAGTTGTCCCACTTTCTCCAGAACTTCGGGGCGAGCATCTTCAGTGTTTGCTCGCCAATCTGGATGTTCCAAATCGATCGATTTCGTGAATCGTCCAGTTCCGGCTGAGTTCCCGCAGCCAAAATAAAGTGCAGGTCGCCGATGGGGATTTCTGTTCCGTCGACTTCGATTGCAGCCACATCCTCGACCGGAATTGCAGCCAAGTTTGGCAACCAGCGCCAGGAATACCACCGCACGAACCACGGAAGGATGAGCAAAACGCCGAGCAGTATGCACGATGCCAAGGAAATCAGGGCACTGCGGCGTCGCATACGTTCATCTCAATTCGATTCAAATTACTAACGACACGCTGAGTTCGCCCGCACGTCGGCGATGCAATCCGTGAGGATGTCTTCGAGTGAACGCTGCGGCTTCCAGCCGATGAGTTCCCCGATCCGATCCAGCGACGGAATGCGGCGTTGCATGTCCTCGAAGCCTTCGCCAAAGACGCTGGCATACGGCACGACGCGAATCTCGGAATCGCTCGCTGTCTTCGTGCGAATCCGTTCGGCCAAGCCGCGAATCGTGATCTCTTCCGTCGAACCGACGTTCACGACTTTGCCGTGCGCTGCCGGGCATTCGATCAAGGCGACGAGGGCTTCCACCACATCGGCGACATGACAGAAACACCGGCTTTGCGTGCCATCGCCGTAGACCGAGATCGGCTCATTCGCCAGCGCTTTGCGGACAAAGTTCGGGATCACCATGCCATACTGGGCGGCTTGTCGTGGTCCGACGGTGTTGAAGAGTCGCACGACAATCACGGGCAACCGTGATTGCTTCCAATGGGCGAGCGCGAGGAATTCATCGAGCGCTTTCGCACAGGCATACGCCCAACGATGTTTCGAGGTCGGGCCTTCCAGACGGTCGCCGTCTTCATGAAACGGGACGTTTTCTGACTTGCCATAGACTTCGGAAGTCGACGTCAGCAGCACCCGCTTGCGATAGCGGGCCGCGAGTTTCAGGACGACATCGGTTCCCTGAAAAATGGTGCTGATCGTCTGGACCGGTTGCTCCATGATCAGCTTCACCCCGACCGCGGACGCGAGATGAAACACGGCTTCACAATCGCGAACGAGGCCGTCCATCAGATCGTGTTCGAGGACGCTGCCGACGATCAGCCGAAAACCCGCGTGCTGATGAATCGCCTCGATGTTGTCAAACCGGCCTGTCGAAAGATCATCAATGACGACGACTTCATGCCCGGCGTGCAACAGGCGCGTGCAGAGATGCGAGCCAATAAACCCGCAACCGCCGGTGACCAGATACCGCATTTTCCGCCTGTTTCCTGAGAAGATTCGATCGGTGACGAACAGCGTACCACGGCATTGAACAGGCCGCCACGACCGATTGAAAGCGCCCGTCGGAGCCGCGACCGTGAGGGAGCGTGTTCTTTGTGTTGCTTGCGCGGATTAACGCCTTCTTTACGGGAGGGCGAAGCTCCTGCTGAGCCGCTATTTGTCCCAGCGTTGTGAAGCGCTCGCGGCTCAGCGGGAGCTTCGCCCTCCCGAACCATTCACGACGTCGTTGTGAAGAACTCGCTTCCTGACGGTCGCGGCTCGGACGGAACACGCAGGTCGTCCAGAATCAGATCGCGCAGCTCGGCGATGAGAAAGAACGATCCGGTGACCACAATCTGGTCCTCAACGGTGGCGAGTTTGCTGGCGAGCTTCCACGCGGCATACGGATCGACGGCGAGATGCACCGGGCGGTCGGCGATGGTGGCGATGTACGATTCGAGTTCCTCGATCGGGACGCCGCGCGGGTTTTCCAGGTACTTTGTGATGATGATGGTGTCAAAGTGCGGTAGCAGGATTCGCACCAGACCGCGGTAGTCCTTATCGCGCGTGGTGGCAAAGACGAGAATCCGTCGACCGCGCGGCGGGGTGTCCGACAACGCCTGCACCAGCGCTTTCGCCGATTCCCAATTGTGCGCGGCGTCCAGGATCACACTTGGCTGCTGCCCGACTTCTTCGACGCGCGCCGGCCAGCGGACGCGCAACATGCCGGCCTCCATCGCCTCCGCGGGAATGTCCCACCCCACTTCCCGTAAACGAACAATCGCCGCAATCGCCAGCGCGGCATTCGCCCCTTGATGGTCGCCGCGCAAGGAAACGGGAATCGACGGGAACGATTGGCCGGGGACATCAATCTGCCAACGGCTCTCGGTTGCGGCGGTTGTCACACAACGGTGCGTGATTTCGGTTCCCAGCAGCCACAATGGTGCGGACCGTTCATGTGAAACCGTGCGGATGACATTGACGGCATCGGGATGACTGACGCCCGAAATGACCGGCACGCCGTCTTTCAGAATCCCTGCTTTTTCCCCGGCGATTTCCCGCACCGTGCTACCGAGCAACTGCGTGTGATCACGGCTGATATTGGTGATGATGGTCACCAGCGGGCGACAGAGGTTCGTGCAATCGAGACGGCCGCCGAGACCGGTTTCGAGGACCGCAAGTTCGACGCCGCAGTCTTCAAAGTACATCCATGCCAATGCCGTGGTGATCTCGAAGTAAGTGGGGTGCATCCGTGCGGGCAACCGATCCATCGCTGCCACATGCGGACGGAGGCGGTTCACGAGGTCCACGACAGCGTGCGGTTCCGGCTGCACGCCATCCACGACGAACCGTTCTTCATACCGAATGAGATGCGGCGACGTGTACAACCCCGTGCGATAACCGGCCTGCGTGAGGATCGACGCGATCATCGTGCAGGTGGAGCCTTTACCCTTCGTCCCCGCGACATGGACCGCCAGAATACGTTCCTGCGGGTTGCCGATCCGTTCGAGCAACAGCCGCATGCGGTCGAGCTTGAAGTCGCCGGTGGTAAAGCTCTCGGCGTGGATCCGTTCAAAGTTGATGCGGCCGTAGAGGTACTCGATGGCTTGTTCGTAGGTGTCGAGGAGTGTCATGGAGTCTTTGCTATCCATCGCTTGCCGCTTTGTTGTCTGACGAGCGCTCCCCCTGGGGCGAAACGAGGCGCTCGTTGCGGTCGTGGTTGCTCAATTTGATGACCACTCTGGAGAGCCAGATCGATAACGCACTGCCGGCAATTATGATCAAAATCATCACCAGAATCGATGACTCCATTGAGGGGCCTGGGTCGGAGTGACCAATGGCGGGAGCCAGAGTCGCACAAGCGAGGATGCCCCCCATCGAACCGGCAATCAGATCGATGGTTCTCTGTCTCATGGATTGCACCCGCCTCGATACCTTTGGATCGACACCATCACCAGCGACCCTTCACATTGGCCGTTTGATTGGGTTTTCACGCCAGAAGAGGGAAGAGGTCCACAGATTTCGCAGATTGGCACAGATTCAGCAGAGAACGGCTCGACGCCGCTCCTAGTCCAAGGTTTGTGTTTGAATTCCGGTAAGGAAGTGCAATGACCCTTTTCTTCAAATCTGTGAAAATCTGCGAAATCTGTGGACCTCCTGGACTTGCCTTTCATGCCGTGGACAACGAAATCATCGTGAACTCTGCGCGACCTGACCGTGCATCCGATCATCGCTCGGAGTAAATTGATGGGACACGAACAGGAACGCTCCGATGATCTCCACGAAGTTTACTGCCATCTCCTGCTGCCGCACCAGCGGGGTGTGGGTGATGATGTTATCGATGTCGGTGGTCACCGCGGCGGAACTTCCTCCCGCGGCCACCGATCCTGTCGATTTCGCGCGCGACGTTCAGCCGCTGCTGCAACAACGCTGCCTCGGTTGCCACAACGGTGAGAAGCAACGCGGCGGGTTGCGATTGGACCGTTCCAGTGCGGCCCTCAAAGGGGGCGAAAGTCTTGGCCCGGCGATTGTCCCTGGCAAGAGCGAAGCCAGCCCTTTGATTCGTGCCGTCGCCGGTCTCGAAGACGGTTACTTGATGCCGCCCGAAGGCCCCGCGCTGACGGCGAAAGAAATCGGTGTGCTGCGGGCGTGGATCGATCAAGGTGCGAAATGGCCCGCCGCGAACCCTGGCGATGACCCGACTGCATCACACTGGTCTCTTCAGCCGCTCAAGCATTTGCCGCCACCGGAAGTCCGAGAGAACGAGTGGTGCCGCACGCCGATCGATCGGTTCATTGTCGCCACATTGCAAGACAAACAACTCACGCAATCGCCGGAAGCGGATCGACTGACGTTATTGCGGCGGCTGTCGTATGGACTGCGTGGGTTGCCGCCGACGCCGGACGAAGCGGCGAACTTCATTACCGACACCGCTCCCGATGCGTGGGAACGCCTCGTCGACCAGTGGCTCGACGATCCGCACTACGGCGAGCGCTGGGCGAGGCACTGGCTCGATGTCGTCCGCTTTGCCGAGAGCAACGGCTTCGAGATGAATCAGTCGCGTCCCAATGCGTGGCCGTATCGGGACTATGTCATTCGTGCTTTCAATGAGGACATTCCGTATTCGCAGTTCGTGTCGGAGCAACTCGCGGGGGACACGCTCGGCGTGGATGAAGCGACCGGGTTTCTCGTCGGCGGTTCGTGGGACCAGGTGAAAAGCCCCGATCCCGTGTTGACGATGCAGCAACGGGCCGATGAACTCCACGACATCGTCAGCACCACCGGCAGCGCGTTCCTCGGCCTCACCGTGGGGTGTGCCCGCTGTCACAATCACAAGTTCGATCCGATCTCGCAGGTCGATTACCATGCGATCAAAGCCGTGTTTGCCGGGGTGCAGCACGGGGAACGGCCGATGCGCCGTCCCAATGACATTGAACGGTCGCAGCGGTTGATCGAAGTCCGCAACGAACTCGCACAGCTTGATGTTCGCGCCGCACAACGCGAACCCCTCGCCGAAATTGACAATAACGCCACCGCTGCACCGCGGCGTTCAGCCGTGACGCGCGGCATCAACATCGAACGCTTTCTGCCGCGGGAAGCCAAGTTCGTGCGGATGGTGATTGAAGAGACCAACACGCAGTCGCAACCGTGCGTTGACGAACTGGAAATCTTCTCCGTGGACGATGTGCCTCGCAACGTCGCCCTGGCAACCGCTGGGACGACGGTCGCGGCGTCCAGTTCGCTGCCGGGGTATCCGATTCATCAACTCAAACATCTTAATGACGGCAAATATGGCAACTCGTGGAGCTGGATTTCCAACGAACCAGGCCGCGGGACAGTGACGGTCACATTGTCGCAACCCGTGCAAATCGAACGCATCGTCTGGAGCCGTGACCGTGGCGATGAGGGCATGCGTTATGCCGACCGTATCGCCACACGCTACCGGTTTGAGACATCGCTCGACGGTGACCACTGGGACGTTGTCGCGACTTCGGCGGATCGCGTGCCGTTCGGTCAGGACGTGTCACCGGCGACGTTGCTCGACACGGCGGCCCCCGCCGAACGGGAAGCGATCCGTCGCGATGCCGAGCGGAAAGCCGCGCTGCAGAAAGAACTTGCCGCGCTGACGGCGTCACCGATGGTTTATGCCGGACGATTCGCCACACCGGAACCAATCTCGCGGCTGCATCGGGGTGACCCGACGCAACCACGGGAACCGATCACCCCCGCCGGAATTGTGGCGTTCGGGGAGCGTTGGCAACTCCCCGCAGAGACAACGGACGCCGAGCGTCGACACGCCCTCGCGAAATGGATCACCGACCCGCGGCATCCGTTGACGGCGCGGGTGATCGTGAATCGACTATGGCAGCATCACTTCGGCCGCGGACTGGTCGACACGCCGAGCGACTTTGGTCTGAACGGCGCGAAACCGACGCATCCAGAACTGCTGGATTGGCTCGCCACCGAGTTGATTCGCAACGATGGCAGCTTGAAAGCGATTCAACGATTGATCGTCACGTCCGCGGTCTATCGGCAATCGAGCACAGCGCGAACCGAAGCTTTGACGATCGATGCCGATGCCCGGTTTCTGTGGCGCTTTCCGCCGCAACGCCTGGAAGCCGAACCGCTGCGTGATGCGATCCTATCTGTGTCCGGCAACCTCGACGACCGCATGGGGGGGCCGGGGTTCGATCTCTTTGAATCGAACGGCAACTACGTGAAGGTCTACCAATCACGCCGCACTTTCGGACCCGCAGAATGGCGACGGATGGTGTATCAGGCTAAACCGCGGATGCAACTCGACGACACCTTCGGTCAATTCGATTGCCCCGACGCCGGACAGATTGCTCCCAAGCGGACGACGTCCACTACCGCGCTGCAGGCGTTGAATCTGCTCAACAGTCCGTTTCTGTTGCAGCAATCGGAACGGCTGGCACAGCGGATGCAACGAGAAGCCGGTGAAGACCCTCGCAAGCAAGTGGCGCGGTTGTTCGAGTTGATGTTTCTGCGATCACCGCGTGAAGAAGAACTGACCGATGCTGTGGTGTTAATCCAATCGCACGGTCTGCCTGCGCTCTGTCGCGCGATGTTGAATGCCAACGAATTTCTGTACGTGTTTTGACGGTGCCAACGGTCCAGCATCCCGGCTGCTTCTGAGCAGCCGGGATGCTTTCCGCGCGGGTTGCCTCCATGAATCCATGAAGAAGCCAAGCTCAATGACTGTGAATTCCGCACGACGCGACTTTCTGCGCGACAGCACGTTCGGTCTCGGCGGCATCGCGCTCGCCAGCTTATTGCAGCGCGACGGCCTCCTTGCGGACGATCACGCTCCCATCCGGCCGCAGTTTGATCCCTCCGCACCGTTAGCACCGCGACAGGCGCATGCCCCGGCAAAGGCCACGCGGGTGCTGATGATCTTCTGTTCGGGGGCGGTCAGTCATGTCGACACGTTTGACTACAAACCGGAACTCGTGAAGCGCGATGGGCAGCCGCTGCCGGGGTCGGAAAAGTTGGTCACGTTTCAGGGCGAGAACGGCAACCTCGTGGCTCCGCAGTGGACATTCCGCCCGCGCGGGAAATGCGGCAAATGGACTTCGGACCTATTGCCGCGGATGGGCGAACTCGTCGACGATCTGTGCTTCATTCATTCGATGACCGCCAAGAGCAACACGCACGGCCCGGCGGAAAATCAGATGAGCACCGGCTTCACGCTGGACGGGTTCCCCAGCATCGGGGCGTGGGTGAGTTACGCCCTCGGCAGCGAATCGGCCGACCTGCCCGCGTTCGTCGCCGTGCCCGATCCCCGTGGCGTTCCGCAAGCGGCGTCCAACAATTGGAACAGTGCGTTTCTGCCCGCGGTCTTTCAAGGGACCGCGTTCAATGCCGATAAGCCGATCCCCAACCTCGCGCGGCCGGACACCATCACCGCGGACACGGATAAGGCCACGCGGTCCTTCCTGCAACGACTCAATGCGCGGCATCTGCAAGAGCGGGCCGGGGACACCGATCTGAGTGCCCGCATCGCCAGTTATGAACTCGCCGCGCGGATGCAACTGAAAGCCGCGGAAGTCGCCGATTTGTCGCAGGAATCAAAAGCCGTGCAGGAGTTGTACGGCATGCACGACACCAACACGACGAAGGCTGGTTTCGCCCGCAACTGTCTGCTCGCCCGGCGGCTGCTCGAACGGGGCGTGCGGTTCGTGCAACTCTTCAACGGGGCCTACGCGATGGGTGAAGGGGTCGGCAACTGGGATGGCCACAAGTCGCTCGTCCAGCAGTATTCGGTGCATGGTCCGATTCTCGATCAACCCTGTGCGGCCCTCCTCACCGATCTCAAATCCCGCGGCTTATTGGAAGACACGGTCATCGCCTGGGTGACGGAGTTCGGCCGCATGCCCACGTTTCAGAAAGGAGCTAGCGGCCGCGATCACAACCCGAAAGGTTTTACTGTGTGGCTCGCCGGCGCGGGTGTGAAAGCCCCATTCAGCTACGGTGCCACCGACGAATTCGGTCACCAGGCCGTGGAGAACGTCGCCACGATCTACGATCTGCACGCGACGATTCTGCACCTCATCGGGTTGAATCACGAACGGTTGAGTTACTATCACAACGGGATTGAACGCCGACTGACGGATGTGCATGGGCATGTGATGCGGGATGTGCTGTCGTAACAACACTTGATCGAGTCAATGAGGCCCCCGATGTGGATCGCTGATCTTGAGCCTTGGGGTCTTTTCGCGGACATCTCTTCGGATTCAATGCGCGCCGTTGGCTGGATTGAATCCGATCACGACTTTCCAACAGGCACGGTCGATATCGAAGTGTTTCAACGTCTTACGGAGTTGTTGCTCGATCCATGGGAACCATTTGTGAGCATGGGGCCACATGAATGTCAGTTGTGCCTTTATCAAGGGCCGTCAGGGCATCGAAACCTCTTTGTCCCATCGCAAGATATCGTCTTTGTTTGCCCGGAATTGATCACGCATTACATGAATGCCCATCACTACCGACCACCATCGGAGTTCTGCCAAGCCGTCATGACTTGCCCTCCAATGCGTTCCTCGGCGTATTTTCGGGAGTTGCTCGCCAATGGCGGTCGCTCACTCGTTCAGACAGCGAAACAAGCCGCGGTTAATCCAGATAAAGACCTTGGATAAAGAGAAAGACTACAGGGATGGTGCCACGGGGCGTGCATCCGCGCGAGGCGCGAAACCGCAAGCGTGCCAGCGGGGTCGTGATCCTGATATCGAAACGGTTCGATTCACAATCGCCTCCGTGCGGGATAACCTTGATCGCATCAAGTTCCTTGTTTCACTGGAAAGTCTGGACGGATGTACGATCGCGCGCGGTTGATGGCGTTGTTTCACCAGCGGGCCTTGAAGTT
This sequence comes from Planctomycetaceae bacterium, assembly GCA_041753475.1. GTDB lineage: Bacteria > Planctomycetota > Planctomycetia > Planctomycetales > Planctomycetaceae > DSVQ01. Next base: position 13,493 of record JBGSUN010000059.1, read on the forward strand.
CGGCGACTTCACGCTGGCATCGGGGAAGAAGTCGTCATATTTCCTCGACGGCAAGCAGATTTCGCTGCACTCCGAAGGGCTGCGGCTCGTCAGTTACGGGTTGCTCGATCTGCTGAAGGACGTGCCGTTTGATGCCATCGGCGGGATGTCGATCGGTGCGGACCCCATCGTCGGTGGCGTCCTGACCGCGGCGGCGGAAACCGGGCGCGACATGACCGGGTTCCTCGTCCGCAAGGAAGTCAAAGACCACGGCACCAAACGCGCCGTCGAAGGCCCCGTGGTCGCGGGAATGAAGGTCGTCGTCATTGATGATGTCGTCACCACCGGCGGAAGTGCGCTGGCCGCGGTGGATCGCATCGTCGAACACGGCTGTGAAGTCGTGATGGTCGTCGGCATCGTCGATCGCAAGGAAGGGGGCGCCGCCAACTTTGCCGAACGGAAGCTGCCGTTCCGGTCGCTGCTGACGATTGAAGACTTCGGGATCAAACCCCCGGCCAATTAGAACGTGTTTTCAGAAGGGAGGGCGAGGCTCCCGCCGAGCTGCGAGCGCTTCACCACGCTGGGACAACCAGCGGCTCAGCGGGAGCTTCGCCCTCCCCAAACAGCAACCATCGAGATTTGAAAACACGTTCGTAGCACACCAAGATCCACACTTTCGTCATCGGGTGGGACATCACCGTGCCGGTTCCCGATGAAGAATCTCCGACAGCACCGCCCCCGCTTCCCGAGCCGGTTCCCATCGACGAAACGGAAGACCTCGTTGAACTCGAACTCGTCGACGAAGCGATCGTCCTCGAAGCCGAGCCGGAACCATCACCGCCGCCGTTGCCGCAGCGGGAGATTGTGCTGCTCGGGGCGGGACATGCGCACCTGCAAATCGTGCAGTGGTGGCGCAAGCAGCCATTGCCCGGCGTGCGGATGAAGCTCGTGTCGGCCTTCGACCGCGCGGCGTACAGCGGCATGCTGGCCGGAGTCATCGCCGGGCGGTTTGAACCGGAAGACATGCTGATCGACCTGCCGAGCCTTTGTGCGCGGTCGAATGTCGATCTGATCGTGGACCGGGCCATCCGACTCGATCCCACCGAACGGCGGATCGAACTGGCACATCAACCGGCGCTCACGTTCGATGTCGCGTCGATCAATATCGGCTCGGTCCCGGCGCAGGAACGACTGTGGCAGACGCATCGCATGTTGCTGTCGGTCAAGCCGTTGGCGACGTTCTGGCAACGCTTTCAAACCCGGCAGCAGGAATTGTTGACACAGTGGCGCGACGCCGATCTGCCCCGCCGGTTGCAATTCGCCGTCGTCGGAGGCGGGGCTGCGGGGGTCGAACTCGCGCTCTGTCTGGAAGAACGGATTCACAACGACGATTTGCCGATTGATGTCCATCTGGTCGACAGCGCAACCGAGGTCTGGCGAAGTGCGTCACCGGGAGCGATTCACCGCACGCGCAAGCTTCTGAAACACCGCGGCGTCGAACTACACCTGGGACAGCGCGTGGTGGATTGTGATGAAGACGGTCCGAGTACGCTTGTCTTTGAAGACGGTACGACACTGAGGTGTGATCTCGCCGTCTGGGCCACGGCGGCGGCTCCTCCCGCGGTCTTGCAGGGCTTTCAGCTTCCCCGGTCGGACAGCGGTTTTGTGCTGATCGACCGGGCCCTGCACACCACCAGCCCGGTGCCGGTGTTCGCGGTGGGGGACGCCGCCGAATTCCCGGTGCCGATTCCCAAGTCCGGCGTCTACGCCGTGCGGCAAGCCCCGGTTCTCTGGCACAACCTGCGGGCGTCGCTCACCGGCAAGCCGCTCCGCGTGTATCAACCGCAGCGAAGCAGTCTCGCCCTCCTGGCCTGCGGCGACGGCACCGCCATTCTCGACTACCACGGCTGGTCGCTCCGCAGCAGCTGGGCGTGGGGACTGAAATGCTGGATCGACCGGGCGTTTGTAAGGCGGTTTCGGTGAGATTCGCCCATCATGTTGGTGAATCGTGTTTGGTGATCTCGGAGTACAACTCGATATGTAGACTGTCGTAGTTGATTCGCAGTTCGCATCCCAGCAGCATCCCCACACCAAGCAATGGAAATTCGCCCTCATTGGCGATGATTTCCAGTGGCTGCCAGCGGGAAAACCACGAAATCAGGCAACTGAAGGTGGGAAGCTCAACTCGCGATCCGTCAGCGAGAATGGCATCCACCGACCCCGATTGATCGAGGTGGAGCTGATCAATGATGGTTCGCGGCAGGACCAGTTCACCTGTGAAGCCGGTGTCGACCCAGACCGGGATTGACACCGGATCGGATTCCCATCGCGGCTTCAATTCGACACTCAAAAGTGCCCGTCCAGAGTGGTCGACATGTCCTTTCATCGGGTTACTTATCCGAGATGAACCGCGGCCGGGTGTCCGACTCGGAAGGCATGGGCCAGCCGATCGGGGTATTGAGATCGTGCGGCTCCGATCGCCTCACTGAGGGTCCGGCCGAGAAAGTAGTCCCCGGATGTGGGTTCAATCGCCACAAAATCATCCCGATGAGTGGCTTCAAGCTCATCTCGCAGTTGTGCCTCGTAAATCTGACGAGCGGCTTCGGCGACCGTTGGACCATTCTTGCTGACCATTCGCGACTCCTCGATCCTCGGAACATGACGCCGGTTGTCAACATCCGTCATACCTCACTTCCCGTTTGCGAAGCAATACAACCATTCCTGTCGCCCCGCACCGGTGCCGTTACCGACGCGGAGGAAGATTTGACCGCCGCAGATGGCGGGGCTGGGGAAGGAATCGGTGCCGATCTGGTTTTCTTCGACGAGGTCGAACTTCTGCGGACTCGGGCGGAAGACGTACAGCGTGCCGAGTTCGTTGGCCCAGTAGATGTGGCCGCCGGCGAAGACCGGGGACGCGCTGACCGGGCCCGTGAGCCGTTGCTTCCACATTTCCTGGCCGTCGGTGCCGCGCCAGCAGAAGATGACGCCGTTGTCGGTGAGGCCATAGACGTGACCATCGACCACGATCATCGATTGTTCGTAGCACTTCTGGTTGTTTCGCCACAGGACTTTGCCGCTGCCGTCGGCCTTCACGGCCAGCGTTTCCGCTTTGGGATAGCCGCCACTGGCGAAGGCGATGTCGTTTTCCCAGATCATGGTGCCACAGGTGGCGAACGTAGTGCCGTCCACAGACCACGTTGGTTTGCCATTCGCCGGATCATACGCGGCGACTTTTTGTGCCCCGGAGATCAACAGTTGATCCTTCCCCGCGACGTGTCCCACCACCGGCGACGAGAACGAGATCATCGGCTGCCGGTTCGCCCGCCAGGCGCGCTTGCCGGTGGTCCGATCGAGCGCGGTGATGGAACTGTCGCCGTCCCACTCCGCGGCGATGATCACCGTGTTCTGATAAATCAACGGCGACGGGGCAAAGCCGTACTCGTACATCTTCGGCCGGAAGCGGCAGACTTCTTCCCTCCAGACGACTTTGCCCGCGAAATCGAGGGCGATGGCTTCGACTTTGTCGTGGTGATAAAACGTCGCAAAGACCCGCTCCCCGTCCGACGCCACCGAGGGCGACGCTTCCGTATTCTTCGGATGATTCTTCGCCGGGAAGCCGCCACGGCTCACGATTTCGTTCCACAACGGCTTTCCCGTGGACCGGTCAAACGCCAGCACGGCGTGCGTTTTCTTCGCTTCGTCGGCGGTCGTCAGGAACACCTTGTCGCCCACAACAATCGGCGACGCATGCCCGCGGCCGGGGACTTTCACCTTCCAGGCCACATTGTCTGTGTCCGAGAGTTTCGTCGGCACCGGTGTGTCGGTTCCTTTCCCGTCCCGACTCGGCCCGCGCCACCACGGCCAGTCCGTCGCCGCGGATAATTTCGGGAAATCGCCGATCCCTTTTTCTTGAGCCGACACGGTGGCCCCGCAGACGGCCATCAACACCGCGGAATAAACCAACAACGTGCGGGAAAAGCGTATGGAATGCATCGGTCAGGATCCCTTAAATGGCAGGCGGCGGCAAGACTCCGGCAGCATGTACCACGGTACGCCATGCTGTCAAACGTGACGGAATCGGAACGATCAACACGGCTGAATGAATGTGACGTCGAGCAGCGGAACATTTCAGTGACGAAGTAATGGTTTTGATCCCGACGGGCTCGCAGTTGGTTGCCGGTGGTCGAAGCGCAGCGGAGACCAGAACGTCAAGATGCATGCTCTGCTTGCGACTTTGCAGGTGGAGATCGCAATTCCAGCGACGCCAGTAAGCATCCGTAATTTCCTATTGCGGAACGGTCAGATCCTTGATCGTGGGACCGACGATCGGTTGTTCTTTGGCACGATCACGCCCGTCGATCATTACGACAAATTCGCGAACGAGAATCGTTTCCAGCCTCCCGTCAGTTGCGCTCTGGACTGTGAAGATCGAACGAAAACGAGGCATCCATTGCCGCCGCGGGAACGCATCGGTAGTCTTGGATCGAAAGGGAAGGGGAGGTGCGCTCGATGGATTCTCCCAACTTCGCACAGAATCTGGTCCCACTGGGAGTCCGTCCGTGGTGCGTTTTGCTTTGGTCTGGATGTGTTGCCTGTCCACCGTCAGCGCCGGAGACTGGCCTGAGTTCCGCGGTCCCGGTCAGCAGGGGCATTCCGACGAAAAGAATTTGCCACTAACTTGGAGCGAAACCGAGAACGTTGCGTGGAAAACCGAAATCGCCGGGCTGGGATGGTCGTCGCCCTCGATCATTAGCAACGGCGTATGGATCACCACGGCACTCGATGGCGGCAAATCCCTGCGACTCGTCGGCCTCGATCGTGACAGCGGCAACATCGTTCACGATGTCGAGGTCTTCCAAAAAGAAGATCCGGGAAAGATTCACGGTAAAAATAGCCATGCATCGCCGTCGCCAGTGATTGAAGGAGACCGCATTTATCTTCACTACGGTCGCCACGGCACCGCCTGTTACACCACCAGTGGCGAAGAAGTCTGGAAGACCGAACTGACTTACGAACACCGCCACGGCCCGGGCGGTTCACCAGTGTTGTTTCAGGACGTGCTGATCATCAACTGTGACGGGACAGACACGCAGTATGTGGTCGCATTGAACAAGCACACCGGGAAAGAAGTCTGGAAGAAGCTGCGGAGCGAGAACAATGAAGACCCGGGCCGGATGGCGTACTCGACGCCTATCCTCACGGTGGTCGACGGCCAGCCGCAGCTCATCAGCAGTGGCGGTGAATGGACGATTGCCTATGAGCCCGCGAGTGGCAAGGAAATCTGGCGTTTCCGGTATCCGAAGGGCTACTCGAACGTCCCGCGACCGGTGACCGCGTTCAACATGACCTTTGTCAGTTCGGGTTACGACAACCCGGTCTTCTACGCACTGAACCTCGGCGGGACCGGTGACATCACCGAAACGCATGCCGCCTGGAAGATCGCCAAGGGCGCTCCGCGGAATGCGTCACCCATCATCGTCGGTAACGAAATCTACATCGTGAACGACAACGGCATCGCCACGTGTCTCGATGCGAAGTCCGGTGAGCAGCACTGGCAACAACGGATCGGCGGCGATTTTTCCGCATCACCACTGTACGCCGATGGCCGCATTTATCTGCTCGACGAAAAAGGGAAGACGACCGTCATCGCCCCCGGCAAGGAATACACGGTTCTTGCGGAGAACGAACTTCCCGGCCGGACGCTGGCGTCGATCTCCGCCGCCGATGGAGCGTTGTTCCTGCGAACCGTTGCGGCGCTGTATCGGCTGCAGAAAAAGTAAAACGTCCATTTAGCCCCCGGTTGTCCGCAACCGGGGGTTCCGCGGTCGACAATCATGATCCCCCCGTTGCGGACAACGGGGGGCTAAATGAGTTTGCGATTCGACAACTTGCAACAGGTGGAGCAACTGAATGATGTCACGATGGTTCAACGGTCTGGCATGGTGCCTGGTCGTCATGGCGGGACTAAACACGACCGCATTCGCCGAGGATTTCTTCTTCAAACCCAATGACCGCATCGTCTTTCTTGGTGACAGTATCACCGAGCAGTATCAGTATTCGACCGACATGGAACTCTATCTGACGACGCGGTTTCCGGAATGGAACCTGACTTTCATCAATGCGGGGATTGGCGGCGATACCGCAACTGGCGGGGCCAATCGGTTTGCCAACCACGTGCTGGCTGAAAAGCCAACCTGCGTGACGATCAACTTCGGCATGAACGACGCCGGCTACGGCAACTTCGACCCAAACCGACACAAGCCATACGTTGAGAACACCACAAAAATGCTGGCGGCAGCGAAGGCTGCCGGGGTGCGTGTGGCATTACTCTCTCCCAATGCGGTCGATCGGCGCGTGCAGGAACGGTTCAAGCTGTACGTCGAAACACAGCAGCAGTTCTATACTCCATTGAAAGACCTGGCCGCTGCCAACGGTGCCGCCTTTGTCGACCAGTACGCCATCACTCGCAAGGCCCTGGAAAAGATGGAAGCCGACAAGGCCGATAAAGTCATCCCGTTCGGGGATGGCTTCCACACGTCTCCTAACGGCGGGATGCTGATGGCGCACGCGATTCTGACCGGCTTGAATGCCCCGGCCCTCGTCAGCCATGCCACGGTCGATTTCACTGCGGGGACTGTCACCGGCGAAAACTGTACCGTCAGCGGCTTTGCCAAGGCATCCCCAGAGGCAAACGGTTTTGTCTTTCAGCGAACCGACAAGGCACTCCCGATTCCCGTCCAACCCGACTGGATGTCTTTGCTTCCGTATATGAATCAACTCAGTGACCTGAACGTCTACGGCTTGAAGGTCACCGGCCTGGCAGCCGGAAATTATGCAGTGGGTATTGATGGCGTTGAGGTCACCTCATTCACCGCTGACGAATTGGCCAAGGGCGTGAACCTCGGCAACTTCGCCAAAGGTCCCGTCTACGAGCAGGCCCAACGGGTGTTCAATCTCATCAACCAGAAGAACGGCATCGTCCATCAGCGTTTCCGCGGTGTGGTGATGTTCGGGGCACCGGACTGGCTCGCCGATGTCGCCGCCGAACGCAAGCCGATGGAACTCAAGAAGCGGATGGATGCGATCAACGCAAAACAAGCCGAAATCTACGCCGCCGTGAAACCGATCCAACGGCAGTTCACCGTGAAGAAGGCGAACTGATACCGGTTCAGCTGCGTCAAGAGTCGAATGAGCGGCGTGCTCTGTTACCGACAGAGCACGCCGTTTCTTTTTGGTTCGTGTGGGCGATCGCTGTCACGACAATTCACGACGATAGTCAATTGCTGGCGGGAGGAACCGCCACTATGAATTCGCAGCCGGGTGTGAAGCCTCCGGCGTTGGTTGGGGTGGCGTTCCCGCATGGGCATTCGGTTTTGCGGTGGGGCCGCTGAACCAGCGGATGGCGTAGTAGAAGACCGGCGTGAAGACGACGCCGAAGAGGGTGACGCCGAGCATACCGCTGAAGACGGTGATGCCCAGCGTGCTGCGCATTTCGGCTCCGGCACCGGTGGCCCGCACCAGCGGCACCACGCCGAGGATGAACGCGAATGACGTCATCAGAATCGGTCGCAGCCGTAGCTTGCACGATTCCACCGTGGCTTCAAACAGCGGTTGCCCTTCATCTTCCAACTGCTTGGCGTACTCCACGATCAGAATCGCATTCTTGGCTGCCAGCCCCACCAGCACGACCAGGCCGATCTGCACAAAGATGTTGTTATCGAGGCCCGTCATCCAGACGCCGATCATCGCCGCCAGGATGCACATCGGCACGATGAGGATGATCGCCATCGGCAGCGACCAGCTTTCATACTGGGCCGCCAGCACGAGGAAGACGAACAGCACCGCCAATGGAAACACCATTTTCGTCAGCAGATCCTGGCTGGCGAGAATCTGCTGATAGGTCAGTTCGGTCCATTCGATCCCCATTGTGGACGGCAGTGATTCCTTGGCGATGGAGTCCAGAATGGTCACCGCCTGGCCGGAACTGGTTCCGGGAGTTGTGGCCCCGGTGATTTCTGCGGACGGATAGAGTTTGTAACGATTGACGATCGCCGGCCCGCTGGTTTGCCGGACGTGAATCAACGTTTCGAGCGGCACTCGGGCCCCGGTGTCGGTGCGGACCTGTAACCGTCCGATGTCTTCGATGTGCATGCGGAACCGCGGATCGGCCTGCACGTTGACTTGCCAGCTACGGTTCTGGAACGTGAAGTCGTTGACATACGCGGCTCCCAGGTACGCTTGCAACGTCGTGTAGATTTCCTGCAAGGGGACGCCGATCGCCTTGGCCTTCTCGCGGTCAATGTCGACGAAGACTTGCGGCTGGGTCACGCTGAACGTGGAAAAGAGTCCGGTCAGCCGTGGGTCTTTCAGGCCTTCTTCGCGCAGATTCTGCACGCTCCCCTGCAACGCGCGGAGCCCGGCACCGCGGCGGTCTTCCACCTGCAGTTTGAAGCCCCCCGTGCTGCCGAGACCATCGACCGGCGGAGCCCCGAAGACGGCGATCTGCGCTTCTGGAAACTGGCTGAACTCCTGCCGCAACTTTTGAGCAACGGCCCGGGCCGAAAGTTCCTTGATGCCGGCCCGCTCCTCAAACGGGGAGAGGATCACGAACATCCCGCCGGCGTTGCTGATGTTCGTACTCAGAATCGTGGAATAACCCGAGAGATCGAGCGTGTGGGCCACGCCTTCGGTGGCACGGGCGCGTTCGCTGAGTTGGCGAACGAGCGCATCAGTCCGCTCCAGACTGGCGCCGTCGGGAAGCTGGACATTGACGACGAGATACCCTTTATCCTGATCGGGGATGAAGCCTTGCGGGATTTTGATGAGGCTCCAGTACGTCAGTCCGAGCAAACCGCCGTAGATCAGCAGCATGATTACAGTCAGCCGCAGCGCCCCGCGGACGATCACGCCGTACCCTTCGGTCAGCACCCGGAAGACCGCGTTGAAGACATCAAAAAACCACAGTAACGACCGGTTGATCCATTGGTAGCCGAACCATCCCACGGCACCGGCGGCAACGAAGAGAACGGCCCGCAAGATCCACAGCGAGGTCGACGTCACTGCGTGCTCGGCGGCACCGTGACCGTGCCCGGTTTCCGGAACAGCAATGCCCAACAACGGTGCGATCAACGGCGTCAGCAGTCGATACGCCAGATAACCAAAGAGCGCCGCCACACCGGCAATCGGCAACGCCTGGCGGTCGCTGTGCTGTCCGGGAATGTGCGGCTTGATGAGCGTGACCGCACGAGCCGGCGCCATCGTCATCGCATTGATGGCCGAGATGATGGTGGCCGTCGCAATCGTTAAGGCGAATTGTTTGTAGAACTCGCCGGTAATCCCGGCAATGAACGCTGTCGGGATGAAGACGGAGCTCAGCACCAGCGTGATGGCGATCACGGGGCCGGTGATTTCATCCATCGCTTTGATGACGGCGTCCCGCGGCGCGAGGCCTTTCGACATCCACCGCTCGATGTTTTCGACCACCACAATCGCATCGTCGACCACGATGCCGATGGCGAGCACCAACCCGAACAGCGACAGATTGTTGAGCGAGAAACCCATCAGCGCCATCACGGCGAAGGTGCCGATGAGAGACACGGGCACGTCGATCATCGGCATCAACGTCGCCCGCCAGTCCTGCAGGAAGACGATCACCACGATGAACACAAGGATGAAGGCTTCGATCAACGTGTGGTACACGCTGGCAATCGATTCTTCCACGAAGACCGTCGTGTCATACTCGATGCGGTATTCGACCCCTTCCGGGAACTTTTCCTTGAGTTCTTCCAGTTTCTGACGAATCGCCGCGGCCGTTTGTAGGGCATTGGAGCCGGGCAACTGAAACACGGCCATGGTGACGCTGGGCTGTCCATCGAGATAGCTGTTGACGTCGTAGTTCTTCGCTCCGAGTTCGACCCCTTTGCCGAGGACCTTGCCTTGCTTGTCGAGGTCGGGATCACGAACAACATCGCGCAGATAGACGAGTTGGCCGCGGTCGCCCCGCTTGAGGATGATGTTCGCGAACTGCTCTTCGCTGACCAGCCGTCCCTGCGTGTTGATCGCCAATTGAAAGGGAACATTGGCATCGGACGGAACCGGCGGTTGGCCCAGTCGACCGGCGGCCACCTGCACGTTCTGTTCGCCGATGGCCCGCAGCACATCGCTGGCAGTCATGTCCTTGGCGGCGAGTTTGTCGGGATCGAGCCAGACGCGCATGCTGTAATCGCGCGGGCCAAGAAAACCCACATCGCCGACGCCCTTGATGCGGGCCAGATCGTCCTTCACATTCAGCGCGGCGAAGTTGCTCAGGTAAAGTTGGTTATAACGCTGGTCGGGCGAAACGAGGTTCACGCACAGCAGAATGCTCGGCGATTTCTTCTTCGTGGTGACGCCGATCTTTTTGACTTCTTCCGGCAATTTCGCCTGGGCCACACTCACGCGGTTTTGCACCAGCACCTGAGCCATGTCGAGGTTGGTCCCCAGCTCGAACGTGACATCGAGCATCATCTGGCCGTCGTTGGTGCATTTGGATGCCATGTAGAGCATCCCTTCGACGCCGTTGACTTCGAGTTCGATCGGGGTAGCGACGGTCTCGGCCACCGTGACGGCGTTCGCACCGGGATAGGTCGCCGTGACTTGCACCACCGGCGGCGCCACCTCGGGGTACTGCGCGATCGGCAACTGCGTCAGCGCCACTAGACCGACAATCACAATCACCACCGAGAGCACCGTGGCGAAAATCGGCCGGTCGACGAAAAACCGCGAAAACATAGGATTTCCAGCAGACGGGGGGCGGTGTATCCGACGTTAGCGACTTGAGAGCAACGCAGACTTATTGAGCGGCCGGTTCACGCGTGATGGGCTTGCCATCGGCGTCCATCGGCTCCACCGGGTAGTTCAGCCGGGCCCGCTGCAATCCATTGGTGATCACCCAATCCGTAGCGGTCATATCGTCCTCTTTCGAGTCGCCCGGCAAGAGGACTCGCATGCCATCAGGGAGGAGCCGACCGAGATTCACGTTGCGGCGGACCACGACGTTGTCGTCGTTCAGACACAGCAGATACCGCTGATCCTGATCGCTGAGGATGGCGGTGTCGGGCACCAGCAGCGCTGGATACGGATCGCTGATCGGGACGCGGACCCGCACCCGGCTGCCGGGCAGAAACGTCGCGTCCGTATTCTCGACGACGCCCCGGACTTCGATGGTTCCCGTCTTGGGATCGATGCGGTTCTCGGCGAAATCGAGCATCCCCTGGTGCGGGAAACCCCGATCGGTTTCGAGCCCGAACTCAAACGGAATCTGTGATTCCTTCAGCGACTGCGCATGCGTGCGACTCTTCCGCGTGGCATCCTTCTGGCGGTATTCCAGCAGGGCACGCTCGTCAATAAAGAAGTACACGAACATGGGATCGATCGACACCACCGTGGTCAGCAGCGGGTCGCTCCCCCCGGCGTTCACCAGGTTTCCCGCATCGAGGAGCGCGCGGCTGATCTTTCCTTTGATCGGCGACAGAATCTTGGAATAAGTCAGATCGAGTTGCTTCCCCTGCAGCGCCTGCGTGGCGACCACAATGTTGGCATCCCACGACTTGCGGGTTGCAATCGCTTTCTGAAGGTCGGCTTTGGTATTCACCTTCTTATCGAAGAGTTCCTGCTGACGTTCTTCATCGGCGACGGAGAATTCCTGTTGCGCCTTCGTCACTTCCACCTGTCCCTCGGCCGCTTGCACTTCCGCTTGAAACGGACGCGGATCGAGTTCAAACAGCAGTTGTCCGGCGTCGACAATTTGCCCATCGGTGAAGTGAATCTTGTCAATATGCCCCCGGACACGCGACCGGATCTCCACCGTCTTCGAGGCGTCGGTCCAGCCGTTGTACTCGCTGTGATCGACGATCTCCCGCGTTTCCGGATGCTGCACCGTCACCCGCGGCGGCGGAGCCTCCACCCGCGCCGGCGGCTTCGCACACCCCACGCCCAAGCCCGCCAGACCCAGCAGAATCACACCACAACGCAGTCGTAAGGGGCAGGAGAACATCAGCTTCTCTCATTCCTGAGACGAGATTTTTTCGACCATTCGCGCGGAGAACCAAAGGACCCGGTGGCAATCGCAACCGGTTGATGGCGAGAATACGGCCAGAGCATATCCAGTTCAGACTAAAACGGACATTATGAAAATTGGAATTGTCGGTTGCGGCATGGTCGGCTCGACCTCGGCGTATGCCGCTCGTGATGAGCGGCGTCGGCCGGGAAATTGTGCTGGTGAACCTGAACCGGTCCCGTGCGGCGGCTGAAGCCAACGACATGTCCCACGCCGCTGTGCCAGAGATTACACGGATCTGGCCGGTGCCCGCGTGGTGGTCATCGCGGGCGGTGTGGCGCAGAAACCGTGGGAAACACGCCTGCAACTTCTGCAACGAAACGCCGATGTCTTCCGGCAGATCGTTCCCGCGGTGTTGCAGCGGGCCCCGATGCCGTGCTGCTGGTGGTGTGCAACCCCTGTGAGGGAACTGAACGAAGTGGGGCGAACATCGAAAAAAACGATGGATTGTCCTCAAACAATCTATTTGTGTCGAATCACCTAGAGGAATACATTCACTCTGCCCAGAGACAGAGCCGACGAAATTGTCAGGATGTTTCGCCACCATCGGACGCTGGCGTGAGATTGTGGATCGCTCTCCCCGAGATACTGTTTCTATGTCAACCTCGGAATCGGTCGTCTCCAAGAAACCTTCGGCGACGATAATCCGTACTGTAAACGAGTCGGTCGTTCACGTTGTCGCCTTGGGACTCGCGCATTGTGCGAATCATCTCGGAGTGGCACGCGAACTCGTGACGATTGAACGGATGGTGGCCGAAGTTGCACTGTGCTGGCCGGGAGCGCTCGCCGACAACTGGTGGAAATGGTTGGTGGAGGCGGGACGCTCGCTCGAGTTGGATTTGCGCGTTGCCGACGTGGAAGTACGAGACCTCGTTCCCATCCTGGCATCCGGTGCCGTGGTGCTCGTCAAGACTGACGACGGCCAGTCCCTGGTGGAACTCAAGCGCTCCGGGCGCCGCGGATATGTTTCCCAGCGGCTGGACGGGAACCCGGTAACAGCCGACCTGCCCTTTCAGAATGGCTTTCTGCGCGTCGTCATCGGGCATGCCGCCCATCATCCAGGCGGGCACGATTCCCATGCGCATCCTAAACCATTCGCGCTCCTATGGAAATTATTGCAGCCGGAATGGAAAGACATTCTGACGGTCGTCGCCATTTCCAGCGTCGCTGGAGTGTTGATGCTGTCGGTCCCGGTTACAGCGCAGCAACTCGTGCGGGCTGTGACCTTCGCCACGTTGTATCAGCCCATCGTCGTCCTCTCGTTGGTTCTCCTGGGATTGCTCGGATTTGTCGCGGCGCTGCAGACCTTGCAAGCGTACGTCGCGGAGTTGATTCAGCGACGTCTGTTCATTCGTGTGGCGGGGACCGTGGCGCGACACTTGCCGCGGGTCTCGACAGAAGCCTGGCAGCAAACAGACGTCCCGGAAGTGATGAATCGCTTTCTGGACATTGTTGTGGTGCAGAAAGTAGTGGCCGCCCTGCTGGTTGACGGAATTGGCATCGTGTTGACCACCGTGATCGGGATGAGCGTGATGGCCTTCTATCATCCCTTTCTGCTGGGCTACGACTTGCTGCTCCTCGGATTTCTGGCACTGGTCGTCTTCGGCCTTGGTCGGCGCGGAGTCCAGACGGCGATCCTCGAATCAAAGGCCAAGTACAGCGTGGTGGCATGGCTGGAAACCATGGCACGGTGCCCATCGATTTTTCAATCGTTCGGCGTCGACGCTTTGGCATGTGACCGCGCAGACGTGTTGTGTGCTCAGTATTTACAGCAGCGGCGCGTCCATTTTCGCATTCTCTTGCGCCAAGTGGTGATGATTCTGTTCATTCAAGTCGTCGCCACCACCGCGCTGCTGGGACTGGGGGGGTATCTCGTCCTTCAGGAACAATTGACGCTGGGGCAACTGGTCGCCGCTGAGCTGATTGTGGCGATGATTGTGGCCTCGTTTGCGAAGCTCGGAAAGCACATCGAAGGTTGGTACGACTTGCTGGCCGCGGTCGACAAACTGGCGCATCTCACCGACTTGCCATTGCAGTCGAACGCCGGGATCGTCGGCGTCTCACGAAACGGTCCCGCACGGTTGGAGATTCGACTCCGCGATCAGTCTGGTTCCGTGGCAGCAAGCCATGAAAACTCAACCGGCACCAATGGAGCGAACCTGATCATCAAGCCGGGTGGCATGGTCGCTCTCTGCAATGGGGATGAGAAGGTACTCGGATCGATCCGGCAGACCTTGGCGGGCAGTCGAACGCGCGAAGAGTGGATGGTCACTGTTGATGGAGTCGACGTCGTCGATTTCCGGCCCGACATTCTTTCCGCGCACGTGGCGGTCGCCCGCAGTCTGGAATTCATTCCCGGGACGATTGCCGAGAACATTCATCTGCATCGCTTGGGGATTACCGACGCGGATGTGTTGCTCGCCCTGAACATCACCGGGTTGACGGAAGAATTCCGCCGCGCTCCGCTTTTGCTGTCCGACGACATGCTGCCCAGTGGTTGGCCCCTGCGGCCTTCTCAGGCTTTGCGACTGGTCCTGGCCCGGGCGCTGGCGGGCCGGCCGCGAGTCCTCGTACTGGATGGTCTGCTCGATTCGTTGGGTGACAAGGAGTTAGGGGAATGCGTTTCACAACTGGCGTCGATCTCCCGCCACACAACAATTTTAGTCCTGACGAACCAGGCGCGCGTGGCGAGCCTGATTCCGAAGATGCCCCATGCACAAGTCTCGTGACCCGCTATGGACATGATGCTGGCCGCGGCTCAGAGCGTGTTTTCAAATCTCGGAGGCTGATGTTTTGGGAGGGCGAAGCTCCCGCTGAGCCGCTGTTTGTCCCAGCGTGATGAAGCGCTCGCGGCTCGGCGGGAGCCTCGCCCTCCCTTTTGAATACACGTTCTAAGCTCGACTTTGGCCATCACAGGGCCTGTGTGAGGAGTTCCAGC
Organism: Planctomycetaceae bacterium; assembly: GCA_041753475.1. GTDB lineage: Bacteria > Planctomycetota > Planctomycetia > Planctomycetales > Planctomycetaceae > DSVQ01. The sequence goes on from JBGSUN010000059.1 coordinate 28,507, forward strand.
AGGGTGTGTTTTTGTTGGGGCGTGAGTTTGTGAAAGGCGGCGGTGTGGCGGGGGTTTTGCAAAACCCAGAATTGCCAGATTTGCCGACGCACCAGCGTGATGGCGTCCGAGAACGTGAGTGTTGGCTTGATGCGGCCTGTCCAGGCCACGACCGGATCCCGACGCTGGTTCTCGGGCAGTTCGGCGAACCACAGCGCCACCAGTGTGTAGAGGCCGAACAGACACGGCTCGGCGCGGAGGATCGTGTGGGCGCAATGGCCGCGGGTGGTTTCCAGTCCAACGTGCTCGCGGAGTTCTTCGAACGTGACCTCGATGGCCCAGCGGCCGGTATAGGCCTCGATGATCTGGTGCGGCGTCAGTGTGGTGTCTGTCGTGAAGAAATACTCGTTGCGATGGGTTCCCGTCCGGTCTTCGAGGAACACCCAGCGGACCGGCACCAGTCCCGCGCCGCTTTTGTACCAGTGTCCCGTGCCCGTCACGACGCCCACCTGCCGACGCCCGCCGCCGTACCACGAGACGTCCAGATGCTGACGGCGGCGCGTCTGTGCCACGACGCCTTCCGGCGAACGCCGTTTGCGTCCCTTCATGCGCGGCCGGCCGTGGGTACCGGGCTGTCGCTTCGGCGGCGGATCGTACAGGTTGGCATCCTTGTAGAACTTGCTGATCAACGTCAGCCGCGACTGCCCCGAGGCGAACCGCGCGAGCGCATGCGTGCCATAGCCACTGTCGCCGGCGAACACGAATTTCCGCTGGGGAAACCACTGCAACAGCACGCACAACAGTTGTCGCATCAGATCGCACGGCGTCTTGTGGCGACGTCCCCGCTGCTTGTTCTCCTCGGGCGAACGGTACAGCGCACACAGCACCGGCAAGGCCCAGGGGCGATTCAGTCCCGGCAACTGGATCTGAATCGCCAGCACCACCCATTTGTGCCCCCACCGCCAGGCGGTGTACGAGTGCGTGGACCGCACAGCGTCCCGATGTCGCCCCTTGCCGTAGACGTGCTTCCCCGGATGCTGCGTGACCGTGTCGTCGCCCAGGATCGCGATCGGACCTTCCGGTGTGAACCGAGCGACCACGTGTTGAGCCAGAATCCGCGCCAGCCGCCACGTCGACCAGCGGCGTTTCGAAAGGACGCGGTGGTAACTCGACCAATGCCCCTCGGCCAGCGTGCCGGCAATCCGCAGCAATCGACAGACCGTGTGCCGACCCACACAGACGATCGCGGCGAACACCAACACCTGGAACCGCGGCCAGACCGACCCGGAGAACTCGTCCGACCATTCACGAAAGACGCCATTCACGCCCGGCGGTATGCTGACCATCGGAGCTTCCTTGCTCGGACGGATTCCAGGACTGTAAGCACCGGGAATCTACCACCAAGGAAGCTCTCTCTGCTTCACCAACTTCCGGCTCGACAAAGCCTCACCGATGGCCAAAGTCGAGCTAAGGCAACAGTTGCCACGTCATCCAATAGAAGTTCCGTCGCCAATCGAAGAACCGCAGTATGGTTCGAGTTCTGTCTGGAAGTGTGAAATGAATCCCGTCGGTTATCCCGCAACTGGGCTGACACGCTCCACTCTGCCGTTGGCCGAGTTGACCCGCTCCAGTCAGTGGGTTCATCGCATCACGTTCTGGTTGGTCGCGGCGTTGTTGGCCAGTGTTGCCGCGCTCTTGTTTGTTCCTTGGCAGCAATCGGTCGCCGGCAAAGGCCGGGTCGTCACCTACGATCCCAACCGCCGTTTGCAGGAAATTGATGCCCCCATCTCCGGCCGATTGACAGAAATCAAGACCGGCCTGGTCGAAGGCGCGCACGTCAGCGCGGGTGAAGTGCTGATGAAGATCGAAGTCATCGACCCCTTCCTCAAGGACCGGCTCGCCGATCAGTTTGAAGCCACGAAGCGCAAGCTCGACGCGGACCGAACCATCGTCTTTGCCTATGAGAAGCAGGTTGAGGCCCTGATTGAGGTCCGCGAGCAGACTCAATTGGCGCAAGATGAGTTCGTGAAGGTGGCTGAGCAGAAATTGCTGGCCGAAGAAGAAAACCTCAAGGCGGCGCAAGCGGGCTTCGATCAGGCCGAAAAAGATCGGATTCGCCGTAAAGAACTCTTTGAACAAAAAGTCGAATCGCGCTTTGAATGGGAGGTCGCGGAACGGAAAGCTGCGGAAATGGCGGCCAAGGTGCAGCAGGCGAAAGCCTACGTTTCCGCTGCCAAGAGCGAACTCGCCGCAAAACATGCGGAACGAAACTACAAAATGCGCGAAGCGCAGGTGAAAATTGATTCGGCCACGGCGGTTTATGAGAAGTCCAAGGGAGATGTCGAGAGTACGAAGAAGGAATATGCCGATATTGAAGGCAAGCAATTGCTTCAAGTGCAGCCCGTCATCGCGCCGCTCGATGGCTATGTCTTGAAGCTCCGCAGTTTTCAGGGAGGGCAGATCGTCTCCGCCGGGCAACCGCTCGTGGAGCTGGTTCCGTCGACCGAGGACCAGGCCGTGGAAATTAAGGTCGATGGCAACGATGCCCCCCTCGTCGCGAGCCTCAGCAGCACGCAACAGCATCGCAAGGTGCGGCTGCAATTTGAGGGCTGGCCCGCCGTGCAGTTCAGCGGCTGGCCCTCCGTAGCGGTCGGAACCTTCGGTGGAGTCGTAGCCACCGTCGACCGTTCCGACGACGGCCAAGGCAAGTTTCGGGTGCTGGTGGTGCCCGATCCAGACGACCGGCCCTGGCCCGAAGCCGATATCCTGCGTCAAGGAGTCAGGGTGAATGGCTGGGTTCTCTTGAACGAAGTTCCGTTAGGACAGGAATTATGGCGGCAGTTGAATGGATTCCCTCCCGTCATCACCCTCGAACCCGTCCCCAAAGGCGATGCGCTGTTGCGTGGCAAAAAGTAGCGTCCGCTCCAAGCCGAATCGTTTTGCTCGGACTACTCACGTTTGCGGGGTGTACGACATCCCGCGTATCGATTCACTCCGCACCCAGTCCCGACCCGCAAGTTCTCGGCAACGCTTCCGTCACTGCTGATCCTTCAGCGCGACCGGTGACCGACGAGAGTTCCCCGCCGCACGATGAAGCCAACGCAGCAATTGAACTCGTCAACGCGACGGCTTCGGAATCGGCAATCGATGCCGCAGCCGATGTCCCCCCAGCGCCGACAAGTGGAGACGCAATTCCCCCCGGGCCGACCCAGCCGATTGTGCTCGATCAGGTCATTGATGCGATTTACCAATCGTATCCCTTGCTGAGGATCGCGCTGCTCGATCGTAACGTCGCATCCGGCGACAACATCAGCGCGCAGGGCGAATGGGACGCCAAGCTCGTCGCCGATTCCATGAACACGCCCGATGGCTTTTACCAGACGTATCGCCAGTCGATCGGATTCGATCAGCCGCTCTACAGCGGTGGGAGCTTTTTTGGTCGTTACCGTATCGGCCGCGGAGAGTTTGAACCCTGGTATCTCGAACGGCAGACCAACGACGGCGGCGAATTTCGCGTGGGACTCTCGGTCCCCCTCTGGCAAAACCGCACGATTGATGAACGCCGCGCACAACTCTGGCGCACGGCCTATGGTCGCGATCTGGTCGAACCCGAAATCCGCACGCAACTGCTGCTGTTCATCCGCGACGGATCGATCGCCTACTGGGAATGGGTCGGTGCCGGGCGACAATTGGCCTATGCCGAACAACTATTGAAGCTCGCCCAAGACCGCGATGCTCAACTGCGACAGCAGGTCGAGGAAGGGGACCGACCGGAAGCGGACCTGACCGACAACGAACGGCTCATCGTCTCGCGACGGGTGAAGCGTCTCGACGCCGTCCGGAAGTTTCAGTCGAATGCCGCCAAACTGTCGCTGTATTTGCGCATGCCCAACGGCAGCCCGTTCGTTCCCACCCCCGAGTTGCTGCCCTCTGGCTTTCCGGAACCCACTCCGGTAAACAGCAATCAACTGACATCGGACATCGCTTTCGCGCAATCGCGGCGACCGGAAATCCTGGCCCTCGATGTGACGCGGCAGATGCTCAATGTCGATCTCTGCCAGGCGCAGAATCTCATGCAACCGGAACTGAACGGCGTGATTGCCAACAGTCAGGATGTGGGCGGCCCGACCAGCAGCAAAAAGGACAAGAGTCCCAACGAAACCGAAGCCGGCGTTTACTTCTCCGTCCCGCTGCAAAGACGCAAAGCGATCGGAAAGATTACGGCCGTAGAAGCCAAGCTGGCTCAGCTCAATGCGAAGCGGCAATTTGCCACTGACAAAATTTCCGTCGAGATTCAATCCGCCGTCATTTCGTTGGAGACCGCCTTCCAAGCGATTGGCCAGGCGCGAGAAGCCGTCCGACTGAACGAGGACATGCAACGCTTCGAGCTGATCCGGCTCGAACAAGGAGACAGCGATTTCCTGCGGCTCAACCTGCGTGAGCAGGCCACGTTTGATGCCCGTGTGGCCGAGGTCGATGCTTTCCTGCGATACTTCGAGGCCCTCTCCGAATACCGCGCCGCCGTCGCCGCGGACTTGCCGGAAGTGATTGAACTCGCCGAGTAGTACATCGTCACAGCTTGATTTTCGTGTGCCACTGGCTCGGCCAATTGATATCTACACAACTCGTGGGAACCTTCTTGTTTAGCCCCGGCCTTGAGGCCGGGGTGAGCATCATCCTCGGTCTGCCCAGTTCAGCCCCGTTTACGGGGCTTTATGTGGGTTGAGACGAGAAAGCCCCATGAATGGGGCTGAAGCCATCCGTGATTTCGGTTTCAAACCCCGGCCTGAAGGCCAGGGCTAAACAAGACAGCCGAGAGTTTTAATCCAAGCGAGTTGTATCGATGCCAATGGACTAGGCCAGTGCGCGCATAAGTTGAGCGTTTCATCGAAGACACTGGCAGAGCCAGTGGCACACCAACCGATTCCGAGACTCAACCGAGCAACAGTGTGGTCATTCGCGGAATAGCTTGGCTTTGGCCGCTTCCGAGATCGCGAGCACGGCCGGGTGTTTGATCCGCTTTTCGACGGATACGGCGTAGAACCGTTCGCAAATCGAGTCGTCGCGCCCGACCACGGCGACGCGGTACATCCGTTTGACGTCGGCCTCCACAACACTCGGGGCGGCAAAGAGCCCCTGGCCCACTTGTCCAAACGCTTTGAGAAGGGCGCTATCGGCGAACTCCCCTTGAATCCGGGGGCGAATCCCCAGTGAATCGAACCACTGTTCCAGCGAGCGGCGGAGGGCGACATTTCCCGTCGGCATCAGAAACGGCGCGCCTTGCAGCGATTCGGGAAATCCCTTGCGATATTTTTGAGCTAACTCATCTGTTCCAAAGAATGTCACGCCACATTCGCCGAGCAAGTGGTTGAACGCTCGAAATCCCAGACGCGGATTGGCGGGCACATCGCTGAGCACCAGGTCGAGTTCGTGCAGCGCGAGCTTCGCGATCAAATGATCGGGGTCACCATCGAAGCACGTCACTTGCACCTCATCGGGCAGATGCAACGCCGGTTCGAGCAGGCGATGAGCAATCAACTTCGGTAGTGCATCCGCCACGCCCACCAGAAACCTCACCGCCCGGCCCGTGGGCCGACTTCGTAACGTGTCCTGCAATTCACGGCCCAGTGAGAAGATCTCGTCGGCATAGCGGTAGACCGTGCGCCCCGTTTCGGTGAGGACGAGGTTGCGTCCGGATCGTTCAAACAACGCCGTCTTCAGCGACTGCTCGAGCGCACGAATTTGGCCACTGATCGTCGGTTGAGCCAAATGTAACAGTTGGCAGGCCTTGGCCACGCTCCCTTCCCGCGCGACCACCCAGAAATAGAGCAAATGGTGGTAGTTGAGCCATTCCATTTTCACACTCCCTACATCGCTTTTATCGATGGAACGTAGTCAAACAATCGATTTGTACACAACCTGGACCCGCTCTACCATACCGTCATGACACCGTGCGTCGATGCCATGGAAGTGGCATGCCACGGAGGACAGGCTGGTTCTGATCTTCAGCACAAGGATGTCGGCTCATGCGCGAAGTGGTTGTCAAAGTCGGAGAAACCATCACCTTGCCGTCGGGATCAATCGTCGCTGTCAAACTCATGGCCGTGAATGGCCGTTGGGCACGAGTGTCGATCACCGCTCCGGATTCCAACGTGAGCCATGAGGCTGAGTCAGAGGGAAACTTTCTGGAACAACGAGTGGTAGCAGGTTTGGGAGAGACGACATGAAGTGGACACTGCATGCGAACCGCGTTGAGGTCAAGCCGAGCCTCCGGGAACACATCGACCGACGTCTCACCTTCGCGCTGTCTCGCTTTGCTGCACGCATCGGGAAAGTCGATGTCTTTCTTGCGGATCAAAATGGTCCAAAGGGGGGCCTCGATAAGTCCGCCCTCATCGCGGTCCGCATTCGCGGGATGAGTGACGTCATGGCGCAGGTCGTCGATAGCGATTGGGTGGTGACCATCGACCGCGTGACGGCGCGGGTGTCTCAACAACTCCGCCGTGAACTGGAGCGGAGCCGGCAAGGTCTTCGGAATCGGACCGAAAGCCGACGCACGGTCGCGTTCGCCGACAGCTTGATGGATACGAATCCGCGTCGTGAAGAATCATGAACTGACACGTGACGCCTGCGAATCGAACGCGCTCCCCGTTCGTGATCGGAACCGTCCTTATTGTTTGCACAGTCGCGACACTCTGCGTGGCCGGAGTTCGCTGAGGATCATCGCGATGGACGCCACATTGACGGCCTGGGGTTTGTTTCACGTGTTACTGCTGGGGATGTTGGCACTCGACCTGGGAGTGTTTCATCGTCGGTCGCATGCTGTCAGCGTGCGTGAGGCGTTGACCTGGAGTGCCGTCTGGATCTCTCTGGCCCTGCTGTTCAACGTCGGCATTTATGCAACACAAGGCACCGAGCCGGCTTTGCAGTTCCTGGCAGGGTACGTGATTGAGAAATCGTTGTCGGTCGACAACGTGTTCGTCTTCGCCATGATTTTCGGTTACTTTCGCGTGCCGGCGGCCTATCAGCATAAGGTTCTATTCTGGGGCATCCTGGGGGCGCTGCTGATGCGTGCCGGCTTCATTTTCGCCGGTGTGGCTCTCGTCAAGCAGTTCCACAGCCTGATGTACGTCTTCGGAGCGCTGTTAATCTTCAGCGGCATCAAGATGCTGATGGCAAAGGATGCTCCTTTCGATCCGGATGCGAACTGGATCATGCGTTTGGCGCGGCGGATGCTCCGGGTGGCACCTCAATACGATGCCGATCGCTTCTTCACTCGAATGAATTCCCGGTGGGCCGTTACACCGCTATTCCTGGTCCTGCTCTTCGTCGAACTCACGGATGTGGTTTTGCCGTCGACAGCATCCCTGCAATCATGGCCGTCACCCTGGATCCGTTCCTCGTCTACACATCCAACGCACTGGCCATGCTCGGCATGCGATCGCTCTACTTTGCCTTGGCAGGATTGCTGCCCAAGTTCGTTTACCTGCATCACGGACTGTCGGCCATTCTGGTGTTCGTCGGCGCAAAGATGCTGCTCGCGGATTTCATCAAAGTCCCGATCGCCGCTTCGCTGATTGTGATTGCTTTGATCATCACCATCGCGATTCTGGCTTCCCTCCGTTCGCGACAATCATGCATGGCGACAAGGACGTAGTTGACCGAAATCGCCCCCTCAACGTCCTACCCAACGGCATCGCGTGTGACGGAAAGCTTGATCCCGACAGACTGAACTGTCCATCGAACTTCCTCATCAAACTCGACATCCCGGAAAGCGATGCGTCCTCCTATACCATCCGCGTCCTTGAAAGAAATCGAACGATGGATGCTTTCCGCATCGGCTTCCTGATCGCCATGTCCATCAGCGCATCGATGCCGGCCGCGCCCGAAGTCACTCGCGGGGCATCATGGTCTCCCACTGACGACTCGCAAGCCGGGAGCGCCGACAGGGACAAAACCGGAACATGCGGAACACAGAAGCCCGGCATTTTCCGAAATGCCGGGCTTCTGTGCTGATGCATTTCGGCCTGTCTTTTCCCGGCACGGCGGCGGGGCTATCGCGTGGCGAAGCCGGCGGTGACGGGGGCGTTGGCCATGCGGCCGAAGATCATGCGGCCGGCGCTGTTCTGCAGTACGCTGGTCACGGTGACTTCGATTTCTTTGCCGATCATGCCCGCGGCTTGCTCGCAAACAACCATTGTTCCGTCGTCGAGGTAACCGACGCCCTGACCCATGGCTTCCCCTTCGCGCATCACCCGAATCCGCATGATTTCGCCAGGCAGGTATCGCGGTTTGAGGGCGTTGGCGACATCGTTGAGATTGATGACATCCACGCCTTGCACGCTGGCGACTTTGTTGAGATTGAAGTCGTTGGTGACAACGCGGCCGCCGATTCGCTTGGCAAGACCCACAATGCGCTGGTCGACGGTCTGGCCTTCGAGGTCGTCCCCCTTCACCTCGTAAACACGGATTTCCACCTTGGGACTTTGTTGTAGCTTGGCCAGCACATCCAGGCCCCGGCGACCACGGGTGCGACGCATTTTGTCGTTGCTGTCGGCAATGTCCTGCACTTCCGCGAGGACGAAGCTCGGGACCAGCAACTCCGTATCAAAAATCCGCGTGTCCATCACATCGCCGATGCGACCGTCGATCAAGGCGCTGGAATCGAGAATGAGCGGACGTCCCCCTTTCAGTTCCTTGGCGAACTCGACGTAGGGAATCACAAAACGGAAGTCGTCCTTCGTCTGCAACAAGAACGAGATGCAAATATATGGCAGTGCGACGGCGAGCAAGCTAATCACGACCGTCCGCAGATTCTCGGGCAACACCGGTCCCAGCGCGATTGTCAACAGGTAAGTTAGCAGCGTCCCGATGAGCAATCCGAAGTAGATCGACGAAATGAGATCGAGACGTTTCCGTGGCAGCCAGACATCGACGAACGTGACCATTTGTGTCAGCAGCAACAGGCCGACAAATGTAGGAAACGGGTGTTCTGACAGCAGCGGAGGCAGTTGATTGCCGGGTTGGACAAGCGAGGCAATCGCGCCCGCGCAAATGAAGGCGTACATAATGCGGATGGCGATAAGCAGCATATTCGGCACAATGACAGAGGGCGACCGAGGCAAGTCGCAGGGTGGTGGGCAGAGCTTTTCAACCCCACAGGGAGCTGGAAAACCTTCATTGTCCTCGCAATGGGTCCGAAACCCTCGCCTTCAGGCGAATCCTTCAGGTTTTACGCTGTGTGGTTACAATTGGCCGGATGGAAAACTATCGGACAGGGGCTCACACCCGCTTTGACATCAAGTACCACTTTGT
>JBGSUN010000060.1:0-3342 GCA_041753475.1 Planctomycetaceae bacterium
CGCGACGCTGTGGAACCGGCTGAGCCTCGACATCAACCTGGCCGGAATGGCCGTCTCGTTCACCGTTTCTCAGATCCACGACATGGCGAACACGATCCGCACGCTTTTCCTCGGTTTCTACACCTAGAAACGGAAGAGCCGATAAAATCCGCCTGCACCAGCACGCGCGAGGGAAGATTCTCGCGAACCATCGCCGTGAAGAAGGCCCTTGTTTCGCGTTCCATCGATTCGACGAGATACTCATCAAAGCGGTATTCGGGATAAAGGCGGATATCGGGATCATCGCGGCGGACATGCCGCAGACTCAGCCATTCATCGGTAAAGTTCTGCACGAAGCGATCAAAACCGGCACTCGCCATCAGGCGCTCGGTCTCCGTTCGCAGCACCTCGGCGTCGCGAAGTTGACGCTGCCGTGCGCGCTGCATGAGCGACTCATCGGGACGCGTGTTTGTCAGAAAGTGTGACAGCCGTGACGCGATCGCAAAGTGGTCGTCTACATCGACCGGCTCGCACAGATAGAGGAAATGACTCGAACAGAGGAACGCTTTGTAACCGACGAGCAGCGCTGCGGCGAACGGCCGACCTTCCCCCAGCTTGGCTTGCACGAGTTGCTCGTACTTCTGCAATGCGTCCTCGGGGACCGGTTGTCGCGCCACGTGCTGCGCGAAGCGGCGCAGCAACCGTCCGGCGTCTTGCTGGGGATCGCGCGGAATCACTTCTACGGGGAGTGGATTCCCCGCCGCAGACTGTCGGATCTCGAGATCATCGAACAGCACACGATGTGACGGTGGCGGCCAGACCGAGGGGGCGAGCGGGCCGGTCACCTCGATCCATTGATACGCCACCCCCGGTTGACCACCTGCGGGGAAGGGGGGATAGCGGTAAGTCGGCGGACCATTGTTGACGTTGCGGGCCAATGGCATGGGCAGACCGAGCAGGCTGTACTCGAAGGTTTCCCCTTTCTTCAGTGCGATGACGGTTTCGTAGACGCCGACCTCGGGTTGAATATCGAGAAGTCCACCCGTCGCGCGGACATCGCCCGAAACATCCGGTCCAGACGGAGCCCGTGCGCGGAACGTCATTGGTTGCGGTCGTCGTGCGGGTTGAAGCTGAAACCCTTCGATCTGCAGGACGGCGCGGGCCGAGAAGCGGACTTTGTATTCGCCGCTGGCCGTGGCGAGGAAGCCGTCCGGATATCCATAGTACGGCCACGTCGCTGACCGAAAGAGCGCCATTTCCGCTGCTGGATCATGCTGGTCACTTTCGCGCAATGCGCGAAGCTGATTCCCGTCCAACGGGAACAGCTTCGAGTCTTTCGCGTAGAACATCGCCTCGCGATTGCCGAACGTCTCGGCCTCCGCAAACATCTTTGTCGCCAGCGCGTGGTATCGTGTCGAGGTGGGAGGTTCGACTCCGCTGGCCATTGCCTGAATCAAAGCCGCTTCGGCCGCATCCAGATACGCCGCCAGTTGCACGCGGGACATATCGAGCGCGGCGGCTGTCTTGTGGAAGTGATGACTCTCCCGGTCTTCGGGGAGAATGTCGCGGACGTCCAGACTCGGCAGACGCAGGACATCGCGCAAGTTCTGTTCATACTCATCGCGACTCAACCGCCGCAACGGCCCGCGTCCCTGTTCACGGACTTCTGCCAGATCCGCCTCATGCAACGCGGTCTTCAGTTCATGCAGCAACTTGGTGCGTTGTGCAGAGGGCAGATCATCCGCATCCGGCGGCATTTCGCCCGTCTGAATACGATCGTGGATCCGCACCCAGCGCTCGCGCACGGATGGGTCCGATAGTGACCACGCCAACTGCCGCAGGTTGAGTCCGCCCTCGGCTGTTGTCTCGTTATGACATTCACCGCAGGAGCGCTCGATCTGCTGCGGCACGCCGGGTCCCAGACCCAGTACCGGGCGAAGTGTCCCCAAGAGTAGCGCGATCCCGAAGAGGACGCCGCGTAGCCGTGGTAATGAGGACGTCGATGCCATGACGTGCGACTTCTCCGGAGAAATTGCCATCGTTCCCTGTGTTCTTTTTCACTGAAGCCATTCATCCTACCGTTTGATACGAACGATTTGACATGGCGGAATCATCCGATCGGTTCCGTTGTCCCAGTGGAACGGGTCTCTCGTGCGAATCAAGGGATGTCGTCGATCATCTCATTTGGAAGGCCAGGAGAGCGACTTCTTTCTTTCGCGATCCGAATGACCCATCCGGTGCGAACTCATTGTGCTGGATGAAGGATCGGACGGCTACCGCTGCGCCGGTAGGCATATCCTCTGCAGCCGTCATTCCCTGGGGGCCGGTGGCATGAAGACTTTGATGGCGCGTGGGAGGCATTCGAACCGAGCGGGCGTGTTGCAGACGAACTCGCCATCCGCAATGAGCCGACGGGTTCGGTTGGGCGTGCGGAGATCAAAGTGCTTCCCGCAGAGCGTCCGCACTTGTGCTGCGGAACGGAGCGTCCCGTTCCGCAGCGCCGGGATCAACGGGATGATTTGCCACCACCGTTCAATTTCCAGGCTGAAGAGATGCAGGACTCCATCTTGCGCCGTTGCCGATTCATCGACGGTCATTCCGCCCCCATACGATCGGCCATTGCCGATCGTCACCTGAATGGTGCGTGCCGACGACCGACCGGTCTCCGTGTCAATTTCCGCAAGAAAGGGCCGGGAGTGCCATAGCGACTGCAAGGCAGCAAACAGATAAGCCAGCACGCCCCAACGACTCTTGGCTTCCCGTTTTAACCGCTGGGTGACTTGCACCGCCAAGCCGATGCTGGCCACGTTGGCGAAGAGCTTTCCGTTCACTTGGCCAAGATCAATCAGCGCCGTTTGTCCCTGCAAAATAACGTCGCAGGCGGCCAATAGATCCGTTGGAAGCTTCAATGTCCGGGCAAGATCATTGGCGGTACCCAAAGGAAGAATTCCCAGCGGTAACTGAGTGTCGACCAACCCTTCCAGCGCATGGTGTAGAGTACCATCGCCTCCCCCGATAATGACGAGGTCCACCCGATCGCGGTGGTTGCGGATGACGGTGGAGAGGTCACGTGCTTGATCACCCGACGCGTCCACCAGCTTCAATCCGCCAGCGGTGAGCGCTTCGCGAACGGCGTCGAACTTCAGACGTCCCTGGCGAGCCTTGTGATTCACCAGCAACAATGCCGAACGCGCCATTCCAAACTCACATTGACAATCGCGGCCTTCATTGTCCTCGCAATGGGTCCGAAACCCTCGCCTTCAGGCGAATCCTTCAGGTTTTACGCTGTGTGGTTACAATTGGCCGGATGGAAAACTATCGGACAGGGGCTCACACCCGCTTTGACATCAAGTACCACTTTGT
>JBGSUN010000061.1:0-35258 GCA_041753475.1 Planctomycetaceae bacterium
GCCACCTCCTCGGCCGCCACCACCGCCCCCGCCCCGGCCACCGCGACCATAGGCCATGTCATAGCTGACGAGCAACAACGCTGCGGCTGCCACCAATCCCACGCGAATCCATTTGAAATCGATCATGATTGTCTCCGGTACGGCCGCGGTGCGCGGCGGTTCCCGTCAGGGAGTTTTCTGTTGTCAGAGTCGATACGAAGTGGGAAGACCAGCCCGTCAACGGTGACGGATTACTTGGTCGGTGCCGGAGGCCGTCGAACAACGCGGACCGACGAGTCCGGCATGATCTCGTTACCCAAAACCTGGTTGGCCGAATCGATCTGGAAGGCATCGTTCGAGACGATTGTGACCAAACGTGTGGCGGAGGCCGCTTCCCCGCCGGCGGTCACACCCTGAGCTTTGATGACCCAGCCCCCTTCGACCGGGGTCCAGGTCGATTCCGCAAAGGAACCGCTGTGGTCGAAGACCCAGGCACGCACCGTCTTTTGCAGCGCATCGTATCCGATGCGCTGCGTGCCTCGCAGTTCACCGCCGCGGCGGGGTTTGATGACATAGTCCTGCAACAGATAATTGCCGTCGTCGGACCACTTGCAGTGGGTTTCGACGCGGCCATCGCGGCTTTCATCGACCCAATCGCCCACCAGCCAGGCGAGCGCGAGCAAGTGGTCGTGCGGAGTCTCAATCGCTTCTTCCGGGAAATCACGCACACTGGCGATTTTCCATTTCCCGTCCCGCTTCAAATGTACCAGTGTGTACGGACTGCGCGAGACCGGCTCGTCTGGGCTGAGTGTCGTTGCGCTGTAGCCATCTTCCACGGCGACGTCCTGGCTCAGTTGCCGCAAGGACGTCACTTCGACGACGATCCGCGCCTGGGGGTTTTCTTTGAACAACTCGGCGAATCGCGCCTCGATGTTCTCGCGGCCCTGCACAAGATTGCCGTCTTCATCGACAACTTCGGCTTGTTCAATGAACTGTGCGGCAATCCCCTTGGCATCACCGACATTGAAGGCCTTTTCGAACTCGGCTGCGGAACCTTTCAGTTGCTCTAGCGACGGGTCGGCCACCGGCGGCGCGGCGGCCTTCTTTCCCTGCTGCTCCTGCGATAAGACCACTTGAGGAATGGCCGATTGGGACAAGACCACTCCGATCAGTAACCCGGTAACGATCGCGAACACAGACTTGATGTTCATTTGACATGCTCCCCAATCAGGTCAACCGGGACGTGTACCGGATTCAATCCAGCAGCATGGCTTCTTCAGCCGTGCGAAGTCGTAACCTGCTCCGCCGCACGGCCGACACGGCCGTGCCACACCTAGCGCAGCAACCCGCAAGGACTCTAGAATTCTTCGTTGTACTTTTGTGTCAGTTTGCGACGCATCTCGGACATGCCGTCTTCGATCTGCTTCCATTCACTGAACCGCACCGACCGTGCAGCTTCCCCTTCTTCCGCGTTGATGGCCGGCGCATTCCCCCCGGCGACATTCTGGTAGACCCCTCCATACGGCCCGATCCCGGAAAAATACGTGTTGGCCTGCGTCTGTGCCAGGCGGGTGCCGGCGCGGATGTTTCCCATCTTCTCGGCCTGAGCCTGATAGCGCAGTGAGCGGCTGACGCGCGAACCGAAGACTTGCAGATCGGGATCGACATTCTTCAGCGGTAATCCGTCAATCGCCTTGCCGGAGCGTTCAAACCACAGGGCATGGTTGTCGCGCGTCCGCTTGAGCGTGGCTTCCAGGCTGTCCATTTCGTGTTGAATCGAGCGGATGTATTTTTGTGACGCGGTCACCACGGCCGACGTCTGTGTTTCCGCTGGATTGCTGTTGCCGACAGGAACAATCGAGGGTTGGATAACGCTGATCAGCCGCTTTAATCCGGTCGCCGACAATTCACCGTCGAAGACCAGCGCATAACCATCCACCTTCGATTTCCAGGCGGTGGTGTCTTCGAGGCTGGCACCCCATTGCTGCAGCACCGCTTGGGCGAGGGGCATGGCCACCGGCCCGAGCGGGGCCGCCGATTGGTCGAATTGAATCCGCACCTGGGCCACGCGTGTCGTTCCCAAATGGACCTTGCAGACGATGCCCTGAGTTCCCGTGAGGACCTTGGTCGCCGCGTCCAGTGTCGCCCCCTTGAAAGGCGTGCCGGGCAAATCGTTGAGAATCATTCGCGCCGACGGTGATGGTACGGCATCGGTCAGGTCGAGCCCCATGACGATCGGGAATTCATCCGAGGCCATATCCGTCACACTTTTCAGGAACGGCGTCAGTTGTGAGTCGGTGTTGATGTCGGAACGCGCCCAGCGGAGGCCCGCTTGCCGTCCTCCCGGCAACGCCATCAGCCACAGTTGCGGAGCCGCTTCGACGATGAATCTCCCGCGATCGAGATTCAGACCAACGAGTTTGCCGATCTTCTCGGTTTCGCCCCCCGTGAATGCCGTCACACTCGACAGATTCGCTTCCGGCTTCAACTCCATGACGACATTCTGCCGCACAGAATTGAGCGAGTCGTTCAAATCAAGCTGTGCGCCAATCGTCACGCGCTTCGCGGAAGGGGGGAGGAAAACTTCCTGCGCAATAAACGATTCGGCGGCCTTTTTGGCCCACTGATTCTGGGCCGCAATCGGCGATTTGTACGCGGCGGTCACATCCAGAACCAGCACGGCATTGCAGTCCGCCGGCAACCACCGCACCGCGTCTTGCGCCGCAGCCAGTGCCGCCATCAGATGCAAGCCAAATCCACAAGCGAGCAGGATAGAGTGACGACTAAACAGAGTGGGCATGAATCGATTCCTGATTGGCCGGACGTGCAGCACGGAATTGTCTGACAGGACGTCTTGAAGGGTGATCTTCGCTTCTTCACGTGTTCATCAACGTAAGGAATACCGGGTCGATATTCCACTGCGGTTCAAAGTCGGTCTCGACTTTGAGTGGCTTCGATGCAGTTATTTCAGCTCGACGGTCACTTTCTGAATCTTGCCGGTGAACTTGTTATCGCCTTCCTTATAGTCGTCGGTGACGGGGGTTTCGCCGTCCTGGCCGACATCCACGCCTTCGTCAGCCGAGAAGACATAAGCTTGCGTCCGGTCGATTCGGCCTTCGGCGACTCGCTCACCATTGACGAAAATCGTGCCAATGCCGCCTTTGCCTACCCCCTCGCCGTCGTACTTGAACTCGTAACGGATCGTCACTTTGCCTTCGGGGAGCGGCTTGGACGAAGCAAGTTTATAGGCACTGAGGCCGAGGAAGTTGTACGTGTATGTTGGTTTGCCATCTTTGACGTAGAGGCTCCAACCACCGAAGCGCCCCGCTTGCGACAGGATCACGCCCTTCGCCCCGCCTTTGGGGATCGTCGTTTCCGCCGTGATTGTATGCGACCGATTCTTCGTGTTGATAAACACGTTCTCGGTCATGCCGATCATGCCCTCATACACGGTCAGCGAAGTGCGGCCGGCCATCAGGTCCGGACGACCGGCAAGTGCGGCATTCGTCCGTTCGATGAAGCGATCATCGAGTGGAAAAACGTGATTCCGCTCTGCTTCTTTGAGGAATAACTCCTGGAGCTCCTTGAGCTTCTCGGGGTTTTTCGCGGCCAGATCGTTCGCCGAACTGAAGTCCTCGGCCACGTGATAGAGTTCCCACTTGTCTTCAGGCAGGGGGTGTCGCGGTTTGCTCTCCCAACCGGCGCGGTGAACCGTGTGGGCCAGCCAGCCGTCGTGATAGAGGCCCCGGTTGCCGAAGATCTCGAAATACTGGGTCTTGTGCTGGTCCTTCGCTTTGGCATCGGCGAAGGAGTAGACCATGCTCACGCCCTGAATGGGCGTTTGAGGCGTCCCGTTCACTGACTTCGGCTCCGGTAAGCCGGCGGCTTCGAGGATTGTCGGTGCGATGTCGATCACGTGATGCCATTGCGACCGGACTTCCCCCTTCGCTTTGATTCCGTTCGGCCAGTGAATGACCAGCGGATTCCGCGTGCCGCCGTAGCTCCCGGCGACCTGCTTCGTCCATGCGAAGGGAGCGTCGCCTGCCACGGCCCAACCAGCGGCGTAGTGGGGATAGGAATTCGGACCGCCCAAATCGTCGTAGCGTGCCAGAATGTCCGCCACGGTCTCAGGCACGCCATTGAAGTAGGTCATCTCAGCGAACAACCCGTTCATCGTCCCTTCGGCACTCGCACCGTTGTCGCCGACTTCGTAGAAGATCAACGTGTTGTCGAGTTGGCCGAGGTCCTCGATGGCTTGAACGAGCCGACCGATTTCGTAGTCGGCGTATTCACCGAAACCGGCGAACACTTCCATCTGACGGGCGAAGAGCTTTTTCTCGTCGGCGGTGAGTGTATCCCAATCCTTAATCGCTTCCGGCTTGGGGGCGAGTTTCGTCCCGGCAGGCACAACACCCAGCTTGATCTGGCGGGCCAGCGTTTCTTCACGAAGTTTGTCCCAGCCTTGATCGAACTTCCCTTTGTACTTGGCGATCCATTCTTTCGGTGCATGATGCGGCGCATGCGTCGCTCCCGGGGCGAAATACGTGAAGAATGGCTTGTACGGCGTCAACGATTTCTGTGCTGCGGTCCATTTGATCGCCTGATTCGTCATGTCGTTCATGAAATGATAGTTTTCGTCTTTCGGCAGTTCGATCCGGCTCATGTCTTCGTAGATGGCCGGTGCCCATTGATTCGTTTCGCCGCCGATGAAGCCGTAGAACTTGTCGAAGCCGGAACGTGTCGGCCACCGATCGGTCGGACCCGACGGGCTGACTTCCCAGGCCGCGGTTTCGTGTGATTTGCCGAACGCGGCGGTGCTGTAACCATTCAGTCGCAGCATCTCGGCGAGGGGGGCGACACTGTTCGGCCGCTGTCCGGTTTGACCGGGAAACGCTGTCGCTGTTTCGGTGATCGAACCCATGTTGTTCATGTGGTGATTGCGTCCGCTGAGCAGTGCGGCCCGCGTCGGCGAGCAGAGCGCGGTCGTATGAAACTGGTTGTAGCGCAGTCCGCCTTTCGCCAAACGCTCTACCGTCGGCATGTGGATCGGCCCGCCGAACGCGCTCGATTGCCCAAAACCCATGTCATCGATCAGGATGATCAGAACGTTCGGTGCGCCGGCGGGGGCCTTCACTTCAAACCGCGGCGGGGCTTTCGCATTCCGCGCATCCAGCACCGTGCTGAACGGAACTTTCGGCTCCGGAATCGGCAGCACCGTCCGGTCCAGCACGCCGGCAACAGCTTTCTCTTGGGCGGAGACATCCACCGTTACGAGCGCCATCAACGATCCAAACAGCCCGACCATTACCAAGGCAACGGGATACCACATCAGCATTCGTTTCACAGACATTCTCCCAACAATGCGGCTCATGGCGACCGGACACAGCGGAACCCAACATGCGACATCCCGGTATCGGGGCTGCAGCCGTGCCGAGCGCTGGGGCGGTAACGGGAACAGTAGCTGTCATTACAAAGGAACGAACCGCCGCGCTGGCTGCGTTGCGGTTGAAAGGGACGATGGGGATCGTGACTGCGTTCGGGACCGCGCGGGTTCATGGTAACGTCCGTTTGTGAACGTGATGTGTAGAGATCACGGTCGTACCAGTCCCCGCACCATTCCCAGACGTTGCCTGCCATGTCGAACAGGCCGTATCCGTTTGCAGGAAAGGTCTTCACCGGGGCCGTTCGGACGAAGCCGTCGCGCGAAGTGTTGTGATGCGGAAACGTGCCGGTCCACAGGTTGGCCTGCGGTTGCTTCTCGCTCGGTCCGTCATCACCCCAGACAAAGGGTTTGCGATCCAGACCGCCGCGCGCGGCATATTCCCACTCGGCTTCGGTGGGCAAACGCTTCCCCGCCCACTTCGCATAGGCCGCGGCGTCATCCCACGAAACCTGCACAACGGGATGGTTTTCGCGGCCCTTTAAATTGCTGCCGGGGCCTTCGGGATGCCGCCAGTTCGCGCCGGGCGTCCAGGTCCACCACTGCGCGACGTCATTCAACGGTACCGGTTGTGTGGGCGGCGTGAAGACCAGCGACCCCGGCACCAGGCTTTCCGCAGGCGGGGCTGGAGTTCCCGGTGGCGACTGCGCTAGAATTTCTGCCGCTGTCGGAGCCCGTTCCGCCGTCGTGACATAGTTCGTCGCTTGGACGAAGATCTCGAATTGTGCATTCGTGACTTCCGTCGCATCGATCCAGAAACCATCGACATGCACACGGTGAGCCGGCTTCTCGTCATCCCATGCTGCGTCGTCGTTTGACCCCATCCAGAACTCGCCGCTGGGAACCAGGACCATTCCGTCAAGAGGCGCGGCCGCAACAGACGCGGGGGACAGGCCCGTCGGCGTGGGCTGACGGCGAGCAACGACGTATGTCGTCCCAAAGGCGATCACTCCCACGAGGAGCAACAGGCCCACCTGCAGGACGGTACCAATTCGATTTCCGGAAGAATGCGACACGGAATCCAACCGCTTGGGGACAGGCATGGCTCAGCGGCCGAAACACCGCCAAGAAGGGAGATGCGAGGCGGCATCGTGACTACACGGTACCCCGCTGCGAAGAAGATTGCCAATCCAGCTGGCGCACATGGCAACGACCGCATCAGCACCGAACGACCGGCCTGAATGGCTTCTCAGAAACCACCAGCGTGTCTTGTGATATCCGCCCATTTGGCGGAGAGTGTGTGAATCGTTCGTATGCCAAGGCCGTGGCACACAGAATCGATGACTTCAACCGACTGCGCAGGCAAACGGTCCGCAAGTGCCGCCTGACAGTGAGGCGCTCACACCTTCAGAATGTGGTGTCGATCACGCCGCCACGCCGGTGATGTCGGCCATCGGAATCTGTTGGCCATTGACCCGAAGCAAGGCGGCTCCATCCTTCACAACGACACTTTCCACCATCCCGGAGACTTCGGTCTGATCGGATCCGGTGACCGCCGTGACAGTCTTGCCGATAAACGATGTCGCACTGCTGAGCTGTTGCCCGAGCGTCAACCCCTTTAACGAACTTTCCAGCTCCAGGTTCGCTTGCAACGCTCGCATCTGAGAAATCTGGTTCAGCAGTTGGTCGCTATCCATCGGGTTCGCCGGGTCCTGATTCTGCAACTGGGTGATGAGCAGTTTCAGGAAATCCTGCGACGTCAGCCCCGAGAAGCCGGTCTTGTTCTTGTCGACAACTTTAATCGCATTCTGCGCTGCCGACTGCGCGGTGATTTCTGATGCTGTGGCCATGTCGTGTTCATCCTTGAACGAAGTCCGTGTTGTCACACACGAACGTTGAGTTCGCGCAGTTGAATCGGGCGACTCGTGACCGTCGGCTCCGCGGCGACCGGCTCGGTTGCCGGTTGAATTGGAGTCGGCAACGGTGATCGCCGTCGTGTGTTGTCTTGTGGATTGTATCCTTGCCCGCCGGACGTCTCTGACGACATCCATCCGCCAGCCATCGAATCCGCCGACGTGGCTTCCACGCGCGTTGGGCGTTCCGTGTTGCGATTCTCCACCGGAATCACATCGATGCGATCGATGACCGCACCGCGGGCCGCCAGCGATTCGTGCAACTGTGGCAAGTGGTCGGTCAGCATCTGCTGGGCCAGCGCCGAGTGGGTCTCGACACGGGCAGACACCGTTCCGTCGTGCATGTGGACATTCACAACGATCGGGCCGAACTGGGGCGGCGCGATGCGAATCGAAAGATGTTGGCCCGATTCCTGTGCCAGTCCGATGGCATCACCCAACCGTTGCACCAACTGCTGAGATTGATGAATGGGAACCGGGTCGCCAAAGTCGAGTGCCGGTGGTGTGGCGAGGAACGATTCCGTGGCTCGCACCGGTGGCGCGGTCAGGTGATTGCCCGTCGGCAGTTCCTCACGTGAGGAAATCGATTCCAATGGCCGACCGGAGGAGGACGCTGGGCGTGACTCGGCGTTGATCGCGGGTTTTGGTTCGGCGGCCCGCTCACCAACAGGGCTGTTCGTGATCTGGGACGGACGCGATTCCGCAGAGGCGACATCGCTGGTCGGCTCGGCGACGGCTTTGGTGGTCTTCGTCGGGCCCGGCGGACGTTCGTCGGCTGACGCGTCCACTTCCGGAACCGGAACGGCCTCGGTGACCGGCACGGTGGTGGAACTCGATTCCGGGATCATTGCCGGTTGTGCGGCAGCGGGACGAACCGTCGGCGCGGGCACCGCAGTTTCTGTTGGACTCGACAGCGGTGCAACAGCCGATGTGGTGACCGGAGGAAGCACATTCGTCTGAGCGGCGACGTCCGACGGAGTGGCAACGTCGGAAGTATCGTCTTCGGTGTCATGGCTGGCTAAGACCGGCCGAGGCAATCGTGTCGGTTTCGGTTTTGCAGAAAGACTCTCGGGCTGAGAAATCCCGTCGGCGCTGGCTGAGGGGGCAGCCGGCACGGCGTTCACAACCGATGCTGCTGTCAGAGGCCCTGAGCCAGTCCTCTCAGATTGCGTTTCCTGGGTCTGCATCACCGGCGTGGCATGAACCGGAGCCGGAGTCGGTGCCGGAATCGGTTTCGTCGCCGGAAGCGGTTGCCGGCGATTGCTTTCACTCGCTGGGAGATCAACCTGTGTTGGTGGGGCGGATGGCGGCGGTGGGAGCACCGCGGATGGGCTTGTCGCGGGAATGACCTCGTTCGTCAGCGCAGTGGGGACAACCGTCGCTTGTTCGATCGGTTGTTCCGTTCCTTTTGCCTTCGGGGCAATCGGACCGACGGAATCTGGTTCTACGGTCGTGGCAACCGGGGAAGCCGGTGCCGCATCCACAACCTGCGACGACGTAGCGGCGGCACTCACGGCGACCGGTCGAACGACCATCGGCTGTGATGTCGGGGTGACAGGCGTGGTAACGACCGGCACCACCGAGGGTGGCAGTGAGACCGTCACGGTGACAAACGACGGCGGTACAATCGCAGG
The DNA here is from genome assembly GCA_041753475.1 of Planctomycetaceae bacterium. Taxonomy (GTDB): domain Bacteria; phylum Planctomycetota; class Planctomycetia; order Planctomycetales; family Planctomycetaceae; genus DSVQ01. The sequence continues at coordinate 8,907 of JBGSUN010000061.1, forward strand.
AGTGACGACGTCATCATCGGTCGTTACCGGTACCGCGGCAAAGGGAACCTCTTCTGACGCGAATTCAGCCGGAATATTGACCTGGGGCGTTGTTGCACGCGGTGTGGCCTCAACCACTGCCGCCACAGTTGTCGTCGGGAATGTGTTGACGATAAACGACGGTACGGCCACGACGGCGTTCGTCTCCGGTTCGACAACCGGTTTCACCGGGTGTGCGCCACGATCCGAGGGATCGATGGATAATCCCGCCGACAGGCCCACCGGAATTGTTGTCGGTACGACAGCACTCGGTAGCACGACCGGAGTGGGAGCGTCCACCGGCAATGACACGCCGGGCGGCGTTTCCCCTGCAATCGGTGTCGGTTCAACCAACGGACCGGGTGTGATTGATGTGACGAACTGAAGCAATGCCGTCAGCGCGGCGGTCGGATCAAACGATTCGTCGGCTTCGCCATCAATGGGCAACGTGGGCGGGGCATCGGTCGCAACCGGGGCCACGATGACCGTTGTGGCGACCGGGGTTGGGCTCGTCGCCGCTTCTGCGGGTGCGAGGGCTAAGGCCTGCGCGAAGTCGCCGGAAGCCGACGCCGTTGTGGCCGGATCGAGTGACGACGGATTTGCCGGCACCGGGACCGGGAAGAGATCAAGTCTCGGCGGGCGGTCCAGCACGTCCATGCGGCGTCCTCAGCCGCCACGACGTCCGGTCGGAGCAGCCCCTTCATCAATTTGCGATTGGGTCGAATCCAGGAGCGGTACCGTCGGAGCACCGCGATACAGGGCTTCAAAAATCTGCTGGCCGCGTTCGGCCCCTTTGTCTTCCCGCTGGAAGGCTTGCAACAGCCGGGAGATCGATTTCTCCGGCAGCCCGCGCATCAACTCCACGTCTTCTGCCAGGGACAACCCCATCAAACGCTGCACCGCCTCTTCCGGGGGCGATGCCAGTAGAATGGCTCGGGATTGTTCCGTGGCCTCACTCGCAGCCTTGGCTTCCTGTTCGCGCAGCTCTTTTCGGAACACTTCTTTTAATTGATCGAACGCTTGGCGTTCGGAAATCAACTGATTCGCTAAATCCGTCGTGAGCCGTTTAAGTAATTGCAGCTCATTTTCCCGAGCATCGAGCGCGAGAACCCGCGTTACTCGCTTATCGAGGACTTCCTGGGCTGAGGTTGCCGGCGATGTGGCCGATTCTGCCGCAATCTCGGCCACTGCTGCGGATTTCACTGCGGGAGGGCTCAGCGCGATGCGGATTTCCTTCATGGTGTTGCGATTGATCGAACCACGCGTCCAGAGGAGTGTGGCCGCCAGCAATTCTGCCATCACGATGACCGAACTGATCACTCCGATGAGGACCATCAACAACCGGATCATGAGTTTTCTCCCGAACCTCCGTGCGCCTGTCGGCTGACGGCACAGGCGGCGTTGAGTCGATTGTTATTCATTCGGAAACAAGTCGGGTGATTCTTCCCGGTGTTGCCAGACGGCTTGCGCGAGCTTCCCTGCTTGCCAGGCATCTTCACGTTGCTTGGATTGACGCCGTTCATCTTCCGCCAGGAATTCGGTTTGCTGGTGATCGTGCAATTGTTCCAGCACTTTCACGCTCTGGTCGGCCTGAATGAGCTGCTGGCGGACCTGTGAAATCCGTTCCCCCAGAATCTGCCGGATCTGTGTGATCCGTTCCGCTTCAATGGCCAACTGTCCCGCGTGATACCGCCGGCTGGCCGCATGATCGACGTTGAGCTTTGCCGCTTGTTGCAGCGAGTGCATTTCCTGCAACACGGCCATACGTTCATCAAGGAAACCTTGCCGCTGGGCAATGAGTTCCTGGTCCTTGGTCAACAACCGTGCGAGCTCCTGCCGCACCAGATCGCGTCGGCTTTCGCGGTAGTTCAGCAGCGATCGCAAACGAAAATTGAATTGCGGCATGGCTCATCAGCCGGAGGACGCTCGCCCCCGGTTCCTATCTGTCCACGATGATGACGACACTGTCGCCACGGGCTTCGTTACAGCTAGATATTCGTGTGCCACTGGCTCTGCCAGTGCGATGTCACGGCGTACTTCCTTTGGGAGAAAGGACACTGGCAGAGCCAGTGGCACACCACCCGATGTCTTTGTAACAACAAAACACAGACATCCTACCGCTCACTTTATGCGGCATCGTTGTTGACTCGTTTCGATAATCCTTCGCGCATGATGGCCAAGCGGACCAACGCCTCTTTGGCACCATCGAGCGTGACCCGTTCGTCCGTTCTTTGCTGGAGATAATTCTGAATCGGCATCCGCATGTGAATCGCCGCATCGGTCAGCGGGTTGCTACCTTGTCCGTACGCGCCGATGTTGATCAGGTCTTCGGATTGTTGATACGCGGCTAACATCTGCCGGATGGATTGAGCCGCCTTGCGATGATCTTCCTTCGCCAGTTCCGACATCAATCGGGAGATGCTTTGCAGTACGTCAATGGCCGGGAAATGCCCTTGCTGCGCGAGTTTTCGTGAAAGCACAAAGTGGCCGTCAAGAATCCCGCGCACCGCATCGGCAATCGGTTCGTTCGTATCATCGCCTTCCACCAGAACCGTGTAAAAACCGGTGATGCTCCCTTTCCCAGTACGGCCGCTCCGTTCCAACAGGCGGGGCAACAGCGCGAAAACACTTGGCGGATACCCGCGCGTCGCCGGGGGTTCTCCCGCTGCGAGACCGATTTCCCGTTGGGCCAAGGCGAACCGCGTGACGCTGTCCATCATCAACAGCACATCACGGCCCTGGTCACGAAAGTATTCCGCGACCGAGGTGCCGAGGTAAGCCGCCCGGAGTCGCAGCAACGCCGGGTCATCCCCAGTGGCGACAATGACCACGCTGCGGGCCAGGCCTTCCGGGCCGAGGTCTTTCTCGATGAACTCGCGGACTTCCCGACCACGCTCGCCGATGAGAACGACAACGTTAATATCAGCCGTGGTACTGCGGGCGATTTGCCCCATCAACGTGCTTTTGCCGACGCCGCTGCCGGCGAAAATGCCGAGGCGTTGGCCGCGTCCGCAGGTCAGCATCCCGTCGATCGCCCGCACACCGGTTCCCAATGGAGCGCTGATCCGCGGTCGTGACAGCGGCGGAATTGGAGGCGGATGCAAACTCACCCGATGCGGTAACACCACCGGTGGCTTGTCATCGATGAACCGTCCGCGGGAATTCAACACGCGGCCCAGCAGGGCATCGCCCACTCGTGCTCCCGGTGTGGATTGCACCAGATGGCAGCGGGTCCCGCGACGAATCCCCGCGAGATCGCCGTACGCCAGCAGCAGTGTTTCCTGATCATGAAAGCCGACGACTTCCGCATCGATCGGCCCGCCATGATCCCGTTCCAACCGCGCCACCGCCCCGAGCGGTGCCGGAAACCCCGCCACCGCCGCTGTGAGCCCGACGATGCGCGTGACGCTCCCCGTCAGCCCAAAGGGCAGGATGCGATCGATTTCATCGGTGATGGCGAGCATGAGAGGTGATCGGTGGTAGGTGGTCGGTGATAGGCGGTAGGCAGATGATCGAGTGTGGTGGCTTCTCTGCCTGCCACCGATCACCTGCCACCTACCTCCTAGTAATTCTGCATCAACGGCCCCAACTGCGGCGTCGTTACGCGGTTGTTGCCCAGGCGGGGTTCGACGGCGAAGACGGCCCCGACGTTGTTCTTGCTGGCATCGAAATTGAACCCGGTGTGGAACAGGAACCATTCGCCGACGCGCGTCACCGTGAGGGCTTGCCCGCGGTTCTCCCCTTCCGCGACATCGAACGCGGTCGATGCTGTGGAGATCCATTTCGGACTCATCTGGTAGCTGTAGCTGGCGGTGAGAATCTGGCTGTTGAACGTCGACCCGGCTTCAATCTGACGGAAGCCGACATACAAGCTGCCGCGGACACTCCGCTGGCTCAGCACGCCCACGCTCCACAACTTCGGGGCATCGGGATAGAAGTCCCACAAACTGCTGGCAATGATCGATGTCCGGTCCCCCACATTCCACGCATACCGGGTGGAAAAGAGCCCCAGGCTCTTGCCGAAGTTATCGCGGTCGGCATCGGGAAACACCGTGATGCCCAAGTCGAGTGTCATCCAATCCTTGATCCGTTGCCGCTCCGGCGGACCGACTTTCGTTTGTAATCGATGTCGCCATCCGAGTCGCACGGCGTGCATGTCATCCACGAGTTCGTGATACGGATCGGTCACGTTTCCACCGGCTCCGCTCCGCACGGCAAAGCGGCGTGGATCGAACTGCGGCGGCAGCACCCCACCGAACGTGTTGTCCACCATGCGTTGACGGAAGCGTTCCTGGGCATTGTCGTCGAACTCATTCCATTGCGGAATCTCATCCAGCGACCGTGACGACTGGGCGTAGCCGTAGTCGACATCGAACGTCATCTTGTGATTGAGTCCGTTCAGATTGAAGATATCGCTGCGGACGTACGGGAAGACTCGCGAGAAGAGAATGCTCGCCCGGATGCCGGCGCGGCCGTAGTACCGATCGATCGATTCCTGCGTGAAGCCGTCGCTCCAGTAGGCGGCTTCACCGAGGGCATACGGGGCGATTTTCAGTTCCCCGAGATTGAACGGCGCGGTGATTTCATGCCGAGTCATCGCCACCAATCCATCCGCTGACGTGTAATACGGCAGTGGTGTGAAGAGGTCATTCGGATCAGTCGGTGCGTCGGCCCGTTGCAGGTTCGCATACGCCGCTGAGGTGTGTGTGCTCCAGTTGAGCCATCCCCCTAACAGCGGCTCATTGAGCACATAACCATCGGCTTTCGGTAACCATTGGGCGTCATTCTCGAATGGGTTAACTTGCGGCCGGGCCAACAACGATGCCGCATAATTCTCATCGGACCAGCGGAGATACCCGAGCGTTTCCTGATCTTTGCCGGTATCGAATTCGTTTTCGTAATACTGTTCCAGCAGGTTGCGATCACTGACGTATCCGAATTCGGTTTGCAGTGTCAGGCTTTCGCTGAACCAGTGTCGATGCCGCGACATGAACCGGCCACGGTGGCTGTCTTCCGTTTCGAGCGAACGGCGGTCGAAGCCGAGGTTGTCTTCGCCATCGTCGTGGATGTACATCGCGAGTGCTTCACCGAAGAACGGACGCCCTTCGTTGTCAACGCCGCGGTACGAGCCATCGGTTCCCACCAGAGGGCCGCGCTGGCTCAGGTAATCCAGTTCGAAACTCCACCGCGTGTTCTCCGGTTTATCGAGACCGAAGAGCTGGAAGGCATCCCAGCGCGTGCGGACCTGTGTTCCAAAAACGCGGTCCTGGCGGAACGTGATGGATTGAATCGGAATGCCGGGGTCTTCCGTAGGAACGGTGACCGATGGCAACCAGAACACCGGCACATCTTCGACAAACAACGTCGCATTGTGGACGCGAGCATACGGCGTGGTGTTGACCTCCGGCTGTCCCGTATTCGGATTGATGCGCGTCACGATCGAGCCATCGCGCGTGTCCGGCACCTGATCGACGAACACATCCGATGCCTGCAACCGATACCCCGGCTTGCCGAATTCGCTCGTCGTCAGCCAGGCATTCTGAGCATGACTGGAGGTGCGCGATGTCTGCCGCAAGCGGTCGGCCCGGACACGGACTTGAGTATCGTATTCGGGCAGAAAAGCTTTCAGCTCAGCGTTATAGATCAAGGCCCGTTCTTCCCGCGCATCATAGAACGCGCGATCGGCCCGAACGACGTTATTCCCCTGACGGAATACGATGTTTCCTTCTAGATAAACCTCATACGGAGTCTCACGACTCTGCACATCTGAAAGCGGGTTGGAATTACCATTGAGGGCCGTGGTCCAGATGACCGCCCGGTCGGCGGAGAGATCCACGGTTCCGACTTCCCCCATCCCGGGGACCAATTCCTGCGCACTGTCGATCAAAAGCTGCAACCCGCCGGTGATGAAGATGATCTGCTCGGGCGGATTCGAGTTCGGGACGGGTTCCATCTGCAAGTTGAATGGCACCGCTCCGCGCTGGAAAATTCGGACGCGGCGAATTTGCCCCGCCGGTCCCTGGACCGGAAGCGGTTGCACTCCAGGTGTTGTCGGATCGAGAGTGAATTGAGTCTGTTGCAGCGTCCCCCGTTGCAGTCCTTTCCGGCGCTGTGTTGCGCGACGATACAGCACGTCATCGGTTGCGGGGGCATCGGTCTTGCGACCGCGTACCGTCAACGTGATACCCAGCTTCGTTTCCAACTGTACGGCATGGGTGGGAGCCGAGAAGTCGCCGTCATCTGTATGCGTGACGACGTTGTCCTCGAAGTAGACTGAAACTTCATCCCGCGGCTCGAGGTCGTCGGTGTCACGCTTCACCCACACCACCATCTTTTCGGCGGTGTATTCGTCGCGGCCTTGTACAATTCGGCAATGACCGCGGAAGAGGGCCACGTGCGCCGAGCCGTCGGTCCATTCCTGCGACCAGTCGGCGAAGATTTGGATGGGTGGCAGTTCGTTCGTGGCCGGTTCTTCGGACTGACCCTGAAGGCGGACCGCGAGCGCCACCGAGCTGGCGATGAAGATCGCCACGGCGCACACACCGAACCATCCGCGGAGAAGTCGGCGGAAGGAGCCCGTCACGGGCAGTCCCGAAAAAGGTCCATGATCGACAGGATTCCCCCGGCTCTCATTCGTGGCGAGACAACGTAAGTCCCTGTCGCGCCAGAACGTGAGACCGTCACAAGGGGTGGGGAGTATATGTCCGGAGGGGAATCCGGTCAATTTGCGTTCGGGGCCGCCCTTCTCTTCTGTAATCCCTTTGCGGAAATACAGTTACGACAGAATGGCCGTGACCGACGTGTCTTTCAGAATCCCCGGCGAAGGCGGGATCGTTGACGTTTTCCGCACCGGATCTCACAGTCATCTTGAGTCGATCTCGTCGTCACGATGCAGAATTTCCGGAATCGGACATGAGCGATCTGAGTCTAACACGGTTCAAGAACTCACTCCCTGACGGTCGTGGCTCTGACTCGAATGTCATTGGATAGGAACTGGTGATGACCCCTTCGTTAGCGAATCAATCAGCCCTCGTTCTGGGTGCTTCGAGCGGCATGGGGCGTGCGACCGCGCTGTCACTTGCTGAGCACGGAATGCATGTGGTTGCCGCGGCGCGGAGGGCCGAGCGGTTGCAGGAACTGGCAGCGCACTCGCCACGCATCGTGCCGTCCACTGGCGATGTCACCGTGGCCGATGATCTTCGGAAATGGGTGGAACTGGCATGTGCTCCCACCGGGCGGCTGGATCTGGTCGTCTACGCCACCGGCACGAACATCCCGGACCGCGCGTTGCTGGAAGTCAGTCCGGCACGATGGGACGAAATGCTTGCGACTAACCTCACCGGTGCCTTTCTCATGACGCAAGCCGTTGTTCCCATCATGCGACAACAGGGTGGCGGGTTGATTGTGTACGTCGCCTCGGCCGCGGTGCACCGGCCGGATGTTTCGGGCGTTGCCTATCAAGCCAGCAAGCACGGGCTGACCGGGCTGGCGTATGCAACGCGCGTCGAAGAACGGGACCACGGCATCCGCACCACGGTTTTGATGCCCGGGCTATGTGATACGGAGATTCTCACGAAACGTCCGATACCGACCCCGCAGGATGTGTTAAGCCACGCGCTCGATCCCGCTGATGTGGCCACAGCGGTGTTGTTTCTTGCGCAGTTACCCCCGCGCGCATTGGTGCCGGAATTGCCGATTGTTCCGGCAAGACTGTGGTAACGATGGCGTCAATCGCAGTTGTCGGGTCCGGGCAATGGTGGGCAAGGCGGGCAGGGGGCCATCATGCACGCACAGGGTTGCAATCGTCCCATTCCGCTGAGGGGACGCAATCCGTTGTACTTTGCCTGAAGTTCCGCCAACTCCGGGCCGCGGTACTGGCACGTTTCTAACCCGCAGATCCATGCGGCATACATGCTGCCAAAGCGCCTGGAAATGGTGGTCGGCAGGCGATCGATTTCTTGGGTCAGCGGGCTCACAATCCGGGCTTGTACTTCGTCAACATTCATCGTACACCCCCGCACGCGCGGGTAGAAATCCGGTGCACTGCCGTAGTATGTCAGAAACTCACGATCACGATCCAGAGCATAGAGCGAGCATTTCAATGGGTTGTTGCGAAGCTCGGACGCGGTCTGCATGACCCGCTCCCATTGGCGACCGATCTCCGGACTCAGTTGTGCCAATTCGTTGTGCGAAATCGCATACCACAAGTCCGTCCGCAGGTCTTCGTTGTCGGCGAAACCCATCGTGAAGAATTGCCAGCGGTTATCGAACAGGTCTTGATTCAGGTCATAGCCGAACCGCCCGGTGGCCGTGGCTCCCCGTAAGAGAGGCAAGGGACGATCCAGCACCGCATGGCCGCGCTGCACGTCGTCGTCCATTTCCAGCTGGCGGTTGACGGGAAGCGGGATCTCCTGCTGCGGCGATGTCAACATCGGCCCGCGGACGGCAGGTGCCAGCAATGCTGTCTGGCTGTTCCACAGTTGGTCGAGCACCGGCAGATTTGTGCCGTTGGCTTCCTCCAACAAAGCATTGGCCGGCCAATTCTCCGGCGGCGGGTTGAACTGCCCGGTCCGTTCGGCGACCGTTCCCCAACCGGCATACCGCGCCGCCACCTGCGTCCGCACCTTCCACGCCCCCGCCACGCCGAAGTTGATCATCAAGGCCATCAGACACAACAGCGTTGGGAGGACGAGCGTGAGTTCCAGGGGCGCAAGCCCGGCCCGCGAGTGGAGGCGATGACGCAGTTGTGAAGTGCGGAGATGCGATTGGCAATTAGAAATCAGGAAATGAAAATTGCAAAATGAAAAACGAAGATTGCGGCCTGGCTTCTGTGCCGAGGGCTCAGTCAACCAACGTCTCTTCAATTCGCACTTTTCACTTTTCATTTACTAATTTCCAATCACTTCTAACATACGTCCACTACAATCAATGATAATTCACCGAGCGCAGTTCCTGATCCGTAATCGAACTCAAATTGGGGGCCCGGTAACGGCTCACGGCGGCATGGCCGGGATGGGTGGCGAGGATCGGGCCGATATACCTGGTCGTCGCCGGGACGAGTTTCACCGTCCAGTTCTGATTGAACAGATCCCACCGCCGCGGCCAGTTATCGTAATGGTCGACCCAGCAGGGATACGGTTGCCGTTGGGCATCGTAACAGGTGTAGCGCGACGACCACGGACAGCAGGCGTACCGCGCGCGGGGGATGTAGAGGTGTGCCTGCGCGAAGGTGAGCGCATACGTCTGGCTGTCCCGCCGCAAGGGGTTCTCATACAGTCCTGGAAAGAGCGGCTTCAGTGGTGGCCAATACGCACCCGAAACAAACGTGTAATCGGTTTCCAGCACCGTTTGATCGGTTGGGTCATCCGCCACGCAGGGACCGTCGCGCTCCGGCCAGCAATCGGGACCGAGAATTCCCTCGCAGTTTCCGCGGCGAATCTCCCGTAGCATGTGCGGCAGGTTGACGTCCGGGTATTCGTTGTTCAGCAAATTGTCTAAATGCCCACACGCAAAGATGCGGAACAGATTGATGTAGTTCGACATCTTGGCCGTCTCGGCACCGTTGCGCGGGTCGGCATTATGCGGGAACTCGAAGTACGGGCTTTGCCAGAGGGTCACCCAATCATTGAGGTATTGATGCGCGAGGCGTCGCCGCTCGGAGCGGGAGAGGCAGTAGTAACAGTTCTGCCCCTTGTTCGCCGGTAAGGCTCCGCCGTCAGCACCAGTGGGCGATGGGTCTACCGCAGGGATGGTGCGGTCGTGATAGTTCGATTCATCGGTCGTCCCGATCTGTTGGACCGACGTCTTCCACAGAACTCCCACCAGCGGCTGATTCTCGTGGAGATTCTGAGTCGTCGTGCCATACCGCCGGGTGATTTCATCCGTGGCGACCTGTGCCAGCCGCGGCGTCGTTTGCACGACGGCGCGTTGAAACCGCGGGATGAAGCCCCCCTCTGGCGAGACCTGCCCGGCCACCGATGGCGGGTCGTTGAAATCCGGTCCGCAGAGGATGTATTCAAAGTGGGGCAACGTGATTCTTGCCTGATGGTACGCCATCTCGCTGAACGCCTCAGCCATGCGGCGTTCGACGGGGACTTTCTCAACAATTGCTTTTCCCAGTTGCGTGAACTTGGGATGCCCTCCTTGCTCTGCGAACTTTTTACCCACGGTCTCCCACGCATCGAGAATCGCCGGCACAAACAAGTCCGCATGGCGGTCACGGCCCTCGCGCATGTAAGCGGTGAGCGCAAAGACTTCGCACAGTAGATGGTTGCTGAAGGCGATGGCATTCATGCCCCGCGCGACGCACACGCCGCCGGAATACGCCCCGGCATCGGCCGCATTCTGCATGCGGATCTTGTCGTCAATCTGCCGCCCGGTGTTGACGAGCAGCATCAACAAAATCGTGAAGAGAAAAATCGCGAACACCGACAACACACTGATGACGCCGCGCTCATCGTGATGGACGCCGCGCAGTTTTCGCAGGATGTGCGTTATCAGTGCCTGTGTCATTGGAAATGCTCGGTTGATAAACGACCGCATCCACGGGAGGGCGAAGCTCCCGCTGATCCGCTGATTGTCCCAACGATTACGGATTGCCCGTTCCAGCATCCCGGCTGCGAAGAAGCAGCCGGGATGCGACTGTCTGCCTATCACCCACCCCCTGCCACCGACCACCTTCCCTCACGGCTGCACAAACGGTCGAATTGACTTAATCCCTTCCGGCACGATGGTCGCCGAAGCCTCCAATCGCGTCGTGTACATTGTCTGGTTGAATGTCCCAGTATCTTTGCGAATCTTTGGACTGACGTTGTCCGGCAAGCCGTCGGACCGAACGAGAATGGTCGACAGGAAACGACCCGGACCGGGGATCAGCGCGAAATCGTGCATGACGTACACGGTGATCGGGTCCTGCCAGCCGACTTCCTGCGGATGAAAGTGGACCTGCGGATTCGGATGATTCCGGACGTTGTACGCGCGGTAGCTCAGAGAATCCCGCCCCGCAGCACTCCGGCCGTCGCGCCATTCCACAAAAACTTGCGTCGCCGCATCGGCATAGGCCAGCTTGTTCGCGATCCGATCCGGAATTCGAGTGTTGCTGCGAGATTGCGGGGCGAACGCGGCGTACATCCGCTGGGTGGCGGGAATCGACCACCGCAATTCCGGCAGCGACGCCGTAGCGCCCACATTCCGCGAGGGACACATCGGTGCGGCTGCCTGGAGCACGGCCGCGCGAATCTTTCGCAGCTTGGTGCTCGGGCTGTCGGAGGCGGCTTCGACAAGGCTGGGATCAACATCGGCTCCGGCGGGCGTCGGCATGATTCCGAGCCGGTTCTCCATTTCGAGATAACGTGATTGCCCGGTGACCCGATCCGTGCCGAAGTATTCTTCTTCGTCGATATGCGATTCACACGTGTAATTCATCGGCGGCTCATCGACAGCCGCGGGAATCCACACACTGGCGGCCCGCGCGCCGGCAAACGCCGCATAGTGGATGACCATCATGGCAACCATGAGCTGGCTCACCTGAATGATGAACATGGTAATCATCATGAAGAGCGGCAAAGTTAACACAAAGGCTAATGTCTGGACGCCGCCCCGCTGACAATGATGAATGTCGCCGAGCCGTCGCCATTGCCAGCGGGCCCCGGTCGCGGCGAGCAGCAGCCGTGCCAGCCCGAACGCCACCACCAACGCAATGAAGCACGGCCAGCACGTTTCGAGCCACGTCCGCAACATGTTCACAGGCTTTTCATTTTATTTTGAAGCGCAAATCGTGCCACTGCTTCGTCCGCGAAGCAGTGTCTTTGAATGCTTCATGCAGCGCACGGCACTGCTTCGCGGACGAAGCAGTGGCACCTTCAGCTATGACATCTCCCAGCACGCCCGTAACAGATCCAGATTCACAATCACCGCAGCGAGAAATGCGGCCGGGGCGAGAAACAGCAGCCGTTTCAACGGGGCCCGGTCCGCATCGGTGAGAGGCACCCATCCCCGATAGCGGACCACGTTCGCCAGATGTCGGCCGGTGCGGACCATCAGGTTCCTTGCTCCTTCCTGCCAGACCAGCATTGCCGCCGCGCCGATGCCGCCGAGCACGAACGTCCACAACAGGATTTCCACGCCGCGCTCCCAGCCCACAAAGGCACCAATCATCGTCAACAATTTGAGATCACCGCCGCCGACATCGAACAGCAAAAAACCGATCAGCATCAACCCGCCGAGACCGACCGCCCCCACGACTCCTTCCTGTGCCGACTCGGTGCCCCCTTCCAAACCGCGAAGCAGAAACGCCAGAAACAATCCTGTGTAAGTCGTCCAGTTGTAGATGCTGTGCGTGCGGATGTCCGTCACCGTGGCGACGATCAGCAAGGCGAAGAGGATGAGGAGCGAGAGCGGGGACATAACAATCAATGAGGAGAAGGCGATTGGCAATTAGAAATTAGGAAATGAAAATTGCAATTTGTTCGGAGGGAGACGCATCGGCCTGCATCTTGTTCCCACGCTCTGCGTGGGAACACACGGTCGCGACGCTCTGCGTCGCCGGGACTTGTCTGACTGACTCACTCGACGCGGAGCGTCTCGGCCGGGCGTTCCCACGCGGAGCATGGGAACGAGGATGAACGACTAAACTCCCCTTGGTTACTTCACTTTCTGTGCTTCGTTTTCCAGGTCATGAAGACCGGTCTGAAACTGTTCATGAAACTTCCGCCAACCATATTTCACTAGAATCGGCCACGTAACTACCAGCAGAAAAAAGATCGCGGTGACGACACCAATGAATGCTAGCCGCTTTAGACGAACGGCGCCGCGTCGGTTGTGACGAGATTCTTGCCATAGTGTTCGAGGCTGCGTCGGCTGCATTGAGAAAGTCTCACTCGCTGAAATGCGGGTTAGTCGAAGTCAGTTCCCTGTCCCCTGTTGGACTTTGTCCCCCTCATTTTCGAGATTCTCCATACCCTTGATGAAGTAATCTTTAATCTTGGGCCAGCCGACCTTCAGGATGAAGATGAGAATCGGAATCGCAATCGCCGCGATGATCAGAATCGTTTCCAGGCTGACGGCACCGCGCTGGTCGTGATGAATCCGTTGCCAGAGGGATCGATTTCGGCGGGGTGGCATCAGAGCGGACTTTCTCGGAAGGCGGTCAACGGAATCGGTCAGAGAAACGGCCATGAAACCTGCACACACAGCATTTCCCATACAAGCTGCATGATCCGTTTCCCCATCGTCACGCAAATTAAGACCATCGGCAGCGTCGCGGCAAGCACCAGCACGTAATCCAACGTCGCCCCACGGCGGGAAGGAACTCCGGAGGGTGGCCGCTGCCGACGCATAGTTTCGCAGACGATTGAGGTGCGGAACGGAGTGTTTCTCTCTGGAAACGATCTTACCGGGTGAAAATCAACACCGCCAGACTCTGTTCGCACTGCACGCTCGATCGGAGTTCCTTCTCCCCGTCTGCGGGGGCGAAGGTGGCCGAAGGCCGGATGAGGGAGCGAGTGCTTCAATACGCTCACTTCTGCTCAATCAGCCCCCTCACCCTGACCCTCTCCCCCGCGGACGGAGGAGAGGGGACCGGAGGTTTACCCGTTGATATCGCGTTGGCGTTCGAGAATAGGCGACGACGTGTGGCTTCGCCGCTATCCGGACGCCGGGCGAACGTCTAAAATGCGACGGCACGCTGACATCGTCTGGCTCATTCCCGCTCCGAAGTTTTCGACACTATGGCGTCCCCGGATTACTACAAGGTTCTTGACGTTTCCAAATCGGCGTCCGCGGACGAAATCCGCAAGTCGTACCGGAAGCTCGCACGGGAAAATCATCCCGATGTGAAGAAGGACGACCCGGCCGCCGCCGAGCGGTTCAAGCAGATCCAGGAAGCCTACGCCGTTCTGTCGGACGACGAAAAACGTCAGCAGTACGACCGCTTCGGGACCGTCTTCGGCAAGGGGGGACCGGGTGGCCCCGGCGGTGCCGGTCCTGGACCGGGGGGCGCTGGCCAGCAGTTCGACTTCGGCGATCTCTTCGGCGGCGGCTTTGAAAGTCTCTTTGGCGGTGGTCGTCCCGGCGGCGGACGAGGTGGACGACGACCCGCTCCCAAAGGCGACGACGTTCAAGCCACGGTGCGTGTTCCTTTTGAAACCGCGGCCCGTGGCGGCAGTGTCGACCTGCGACTCGACCGCGGCGGCGAAACGGAAACGTTGACGGTCAAGATTCCCGCGGGGATCAATGATGGCGGCGTGATGCGGCTCGCCGGGCAAGGGGAAGCGTCACCCTATGGTGGGGCAAGCGGCGATTTGCTGCTGACGGTGCAAATTGAACCGCATCGGTTTTTCCGGCGGGAAGGTGCCGATCTGCTGGTGGATGTCCCGATCACCCCGGCGGAAGCGGCACTGGGTGCCAAGGTGGATGTGCCGACGCTGTCTGAAGGAACGGTCGTACTGTCCATCCCGGCGGGAACGTCATCCGGCATGAAATTGCGTCTGCGCGGCAAAGGCGTAATTGATCCACAAACGAAGCAGACCGGCGATCAGTTCGTTGTCATCAAGATCGTTGTGCCAAAGGAAGTGCCGGAAGCTGCCCGTGCGTTGTACCGTCAATTGTCGGAACTCGACACGTCCCCCCGCACAGGTTTGTGGTGATGATGTGTTCGCGAAACCACGCCGTATTTTGCGATCCGCTCATGACGAAAGAGGCCCCATGCGCATGACCCGACGACAGTCCCTGCTGCTCGTCATCGCGCTGGTGTGGGGGATGAGCGGTCCGCTGACGGCCGCGCAAGTTTCCGAGACAGACAAATCACTCGTGGTCGACCCGGCTCCGGACGCGGCACCCGGTTCCAAACCACCGCTTAAACCGGATGAGAAAGAACGCCGCATCAAATTGACCGCGGGGTTAGCGGCGCTGGCAGGGATCGCGATCCTCGGTATCGTCTTCGCAGCCATCATCATCATCTGGGCCGGCCGCTTGCGCCGCATGGTCCGCGAACCCATCCCTCCCACCGGCAGGCAGGATCCCTTCTGGTTCCTGCGTCCCGAGAAAACCGTGTTGCCAAAAGAGACCGATGAAATGGACACGCCGCGATCGTGATGACGTCCATTTAGCCCCCCGTTGTCCGCAACGGGGGGCGATTTCGTTGACCATGCGTCGAAGAACCCCCGGTTGCGGACAACCGGGGGCTAAATGATCGGGAATACGTCCAATGGCGGCGGAAATTGTGCAGTTGGAATTGCTCGCGCAGATTGACGACGTGGTGCGGCGCCTGCAAAGCGTTGCCGAGCGGCCGTCGGCGTGGGAACCGCTGCAGCATGCCCATGCGGTGTTGCAACGACTGTTGCAGCGCGTCGATCCGTTGCGGTTGCGCGTCGATGCGCCGCTGGTGGTCGCAACATTCGGTGGCACTGGCGTTGGTAAAAGCTCACTCGTCAATGCGCTGATTGGTGAAGATGTCGCGACCGTGGGACGTCAACGTCCCACGACCATCGCCCCGACATTGCTGGCTCATTCGGAAACTGATCTCACGCCCTATCCGCTGCCGTGGGACGAACTGACCATCGTGCGCCGCGATGTGCCGTTGCTGCGGGATCTGCTGCTGGTCGATTGCCCCGATCCCGACACCAGTGAGACCGAAGAGGCGGGCACGAATCTCGCGCGGCTGCATCGCATCCTGCCTGCGTGTGATGTGCTGCTGTATGTCAGTTCGCAGCAGAAATACCGCAGTGCCAAGGTCAGCGATGAACTCGCCCATGCCGCGGAAACGTGCAAGCTGATCTTCGTGCAGACGCATGCCGATCAGGACGCCGACATTCGGGAAGACTGGCGGCGGCAACTCGCCCCGGCATATCAGATCGCCGAGATGTTCTTCGTGGACAGCCGCAAGGCGATCGCCGAACAACAGGCCGGGTTGCGGCCATCGGGAGAAATCGGCCGGTTGCTCGATCTGCTGTTTCGCGAGTTATCCGCCGCCCAGCGCGTGCGCATTCGTCGCGGCAATCTCTTCGGAGTCGTGCAGGCCACGCTGGATCGGATCAACGCCGAACTGACGGACCATGCCGCGTCGGTGAAGGAGTTGGAAGCGGTCCTGCAGTCGCAACGGCAAGCGTTGACGACACGGCTTTCCACCCGGTTGCAGGACGAATTGCTCGTCAGCCGCGGGTTATGGGAACGGCGGGTGATGGGCCAGATTGCTCAACTGTGGGGGTTCAGTCCGTTCGCGCTGGTGCTGCGGGCGTACTACAGCCAGGCGAGTTTGCTCGCGTCGTGGACACTCATGCGGGCCCAGTCCTCGGCCCAACTCGCGCTGTGGGGAGCCGTGCACGGCACGCGCTGGTTAGCATCGAAGCGGCAGGAATCGACGGGGGAAGACCAGGTCGAACGGCTGGCAGCGCTGCAACTCAGCGATGCGGAACTGCGCGAAGCGCAGATTGTCATCGAAGGTTACACCCGTGCGGCAAAGCTCGATCGGGCCGCCGCGGATTTGAAACTCAGCACGCTGAAACACTCGGCTGCACAAGCCGAAGACGAATTCTGGGCGTTCGCGCGACAACGGCTCGACGAAGCCATTCTGCAAACCGCCCGGCGGCGTTCCGGATTACTGGCCCGCATCGGTTACGAAATTGTCTTCGCGATCCTGCCGGTCTATCTGCTGGTCCGCATCGGCAAGAACTTTTTCTATGACTCGTGGATTCTGGAAAAACCGTTGCTGGAGTCGCAGTTCTACATCCCGGCGGCGTTGTTCCTCGCCATCTGGACTCTGTTGATGCTTGTCTTGTTCACAGCGCGGCTGCGGGGTGGGTTGAAACGGAGCGTGCAGCAACTGGCCGATCAACTCGCGCAGTCCAAACTCGCCGCGGGCTTGTTCCCGCAGTTGGACGAGCACTGCCGGGACTACACCCGCGATACCGACGAACTGCGGCGACTGGCCGCGCAAGTGCACACGGTGCGGGAACAAGTCCATGAGGTGCCGGGGCTCAGTGGATTGCGTCCCCGGTGAGAATCTTGCGCAGCCCGGAGCCCGAGCAACGGAAGTCAACGGAAACTCGACTACTTAATCTCGTAGGCTTGTTCTTTCTTCTCGTCGGCGCCAATCGACTGTCGCAGTTTTTCGGCGGCGGCGGCGATGGTCCGGTCGGGACCAGTTAACCGCAGGAAGTAGTTCCCCTTCTCCTTGACTTGCAGGATGATGCCGAGGGAACGGTAATCGGGGGTCGGTTCTTTCTTCCCGGCGATGGGCGGGCCGATCGGCTTGAGGTAGGTGCCGCTGACGTCACTGAAGTAGTACGTCCCCTGCGGCGATTCGCCCTGGCTGAGCTTGATTTTCTTGTTCTCGCCAGTGAACTGGTCGTTCCACCGCTTGAGATTCGGGTCGATGCCGCCACCATCGCCCTGAAAGAACGAGACCACGAGTTCACCCGGTTCTTTATCGCCAGTAATGGCAGGGATCGCGAACTGCGCCAGCCGCAATCGATTCGCAGCAGGTTGCACTTTCCAATCGGTCGGGATTTTCAACGTGAGGTCGCCGACTTTCTTGTTCTCTGCGATGGTCTTCTCTTCCGCGACGAGACGGACCGGAATACCTCGCTCGCGCTGACTAACCTGCGGTGCGGGACGGGAACCGTTCGCGGCAAACGGAGCCCCCGCCACGGCCATCGACAGTGAATACAAACTGGTGCGAGCGGTGATGTAGAGGGTCTTCCCGTCCGGACCGCCGAACTTGCAGTTGGCCGGTTGTTCCGGCACCGGGATGCGACCGATGAGATCGCCCGTCGGCGTCAGCACGACCACGCTTTTGTAGGTGCAGTAGATGCGGCCCTCGGCGTCGAGGGCCATGCCGTCGGGGCCGTTCCCATCAATCTGTGCATCACTCGTGAAAATCACCTTGCCGTCACCAATCTTTCCAGGAGCAGTGATCGGATAGGCCCACACCTGGCGATTGTTCGGATCAGCAACAATCAGTTGCTGACCGGCCGCCGAGACGAGCACGCCATTGGGACGGGCGAGTGAATCAATCACACGGGTCGTCTTGCCGTTGTTGTCGATGTAATACACACCCATTACCGATTGCTCGACGCCGTCGTTCGAGCCATACCGCGGATCAGTGAAGTACAATCCGCCGGTGTAATCGAGGGCGAGGTCGTTCGGACTGTTGAGCTTCTTCCCGTCGAACTGATCGCAAAGAACTTCGATCTTTCCATCCACGGCCCCGATGCGGACCATGCGGCGGGCCTCTCCCTGGCAGACGTAAAGATGTCCCGCGGCGTCGTACATCAAGCCGTTGGACTTGCCCGACGGCTTGAGGAAATCGCTCGCCGTGCCGTCGTCATCGACCCGCACGATGCGGCTGTTGGGGATATCGCTGAAGACCAGAAACCCTTTGGGACTGTACGCCGGGCCTTCGGTGAATTTGCAGTCGCCGACGACCTTCTTGACTTCGGCTCCGTCCTGAATGAGCGACGCCACATCGGCGGCCATTGCCGTCGATCCGAGTCCCAGACACACGCCCAGCATCAGGGCGACCGTTACACGCACCAGCATTGTCCATCTCCTGCCACAAGTGGGGATGATTGTTCACCCCACGATTGTTGAACGCGGCGAGCCGAAATGCAAACGGCCCACGCTCGCGCTTCGCAGGATGCCAGCGCCGGCGGCTTGACGCTTATTCTTCGACGACCCTACACCGCGGTGAACGTCCACGATTGTTTTCACCTGTGTGCCACTGGCTCCGCCAGTGTCTTTTTAGGTGACGACCAGATGTCGTAGATGAGAAGACACTGGCGGAGCCAGTGGCACACAAAGAGCGGGCGTTGGGGCCTGCGAAGCGCAAGCGGATTACGGGGACGATTTGGCCCAGATGGACGCATCGCACCAGTTCGCGAGATCACCAACGTCGCCGTATTCTCCGAAATCGACAAGCAGGGTCAGCATCTTCGCACCGTCCAGCTGGATCGAAGGCAACCGCACGGCGGGACTGCGGCCGGTGAGCTCTTCGCTTTCCCACACCACCCGGTCGTCCACGCGCACGATGAATCGCGCGGATCCGGCTCCTCCGGAGGCGTCATCAATTCCCACTATCGCACGGAATACGCCGTCGTTCGGCTGCACGTGGTATGCGACTTCCGCCCGGCTGTGCATACTGAGACCGGTCGCGAATTCTTCGCCGCGCAGGGACAACGGCGATTGAGCCACGCTGCGGTCGATCACGAGTTCCCGCTTCCCTTCCAGATACGGCGTGAACTTCACTTCAGCCGGTTCGCGCTGCGAGAGGGATTGCCGTTGCGGACTCCACCGCGTGATTTTTTCGATCTCATGCCGGGGAACAACCAGCGACCCACCGACGGGGAGCGTCCATTCGACGGTGAGATCGGGCCGCGGTTGACACGTCGTAGCGGTGAAGCGTGCGCCATCGGTGAGGATCACGGACCACCACACGTCGGGCAATTTTGGTTTCGCGGTCAGTTCCGGATCAAAGCGAATCCAGCGGAGTCGTTGCAGGTCGAGCTGCAGCGCGCCGAGAGAACCTTGCCACAACACGAGACCATTCTCCCACGCGGTAAATTCTCCGCGGAGGTCATCGCCGATTACCAGGCGGACGGCGTCCTTACCCGGTGGTTCCCGCATCAAGGCACTCAACCAATCGCGGCGGACTGCAGGTGCTGGTGGTAATTGGCGGATGACCGCGGCCACGTTTTCCAGCGGGAACGACAACTCCGGCCGTCGTGGAGAGCGGGGCCAACCCGCGGTGAGCATGTCATCCTGCACGCGCTGCACCGTGAGAGGGAAGCGATCTCCGGTGCCGAGGACGACCCAGTCGCTGGCCTGATGCCGCCGCTTCGCCAGTGGGAAGCGCACATCGGCGATGTCATTGATGGCGACGGCACGTATCCGATCGTCGCTGAACGTGAGTTGCTCCGTAGTCCACGTGCCGATCTTGCCGCAGACTTCTTCGCCGTTGGCGAGCGCGATACAGACGTCCGGTTCCGCAGCGATGGCGGTTTGAATGATCATCACCATCCAAACGGATAAAATCGCGGCCCAGCGTATCGACCCCGACGGGTTCAATGTGGGTAGCGGGGGGTCGCAGCGCTGGGGAGACCCCCGGTGACGACGTGAAGTGAAACCGCACCCCGGAGGGGTGCCAGAAGTGGATCGCTCAGGACGTCTGGCACCCATCCGGGGTGCAATCATTTGAGGACACTTTCCGGTGGTCTGCACTGCGCTCCGACCACCGGCTACCGTCTGCGATCCCTTCGGGATCAACACCAAAACCGGAGCACTTCGCGTTGATTTCATCGTTGGAAAATCGGCAAATAATTGTTGGGCATTTGCAGAATCAGGCAGGCCATCGCAGTGCCGTATTCGTTGTTGACGAGGGAATCGGGCCAACTGCCGTCAGGCAACTGGCGGGAAAGGAGTTCATCACGAATCGACGGATACCACGTTTTCCAATACTTGTCGCCGGCGTGCCACATGGCTTGAACGGCGTAATAGTGACCGTAGAAGTAGTGCGGCTCATACCGCAGCAGTTCACCCTGCGGTTGATGCTGCACGAGATACTTCAGGCCCCGTTCGAGTTCTTCCCCCTCATACACACCGGCACTGTAAAGTGCCACCAGCGCCGCCGCGGAACGGGGAAACGCACTGCGGGGCGATTGCCGGACTTGATACTGAAAGCCGCCGTCGGTGGTTTGACACCGACGGACATAATCCAGGCAGGCGTCGACCGTTGCTTTCGGAACCGCGATCCCGGCATTTCGTGCGGCCCGCAGCGCCATCATCTGGCAGACTGTCACGGAAATATCAGCTTCCTTGCCATCGGGATCATACCGCCAGCCGCCGTCCTTGTTTTGTGAATTGACGATGAGTTGCACCGCTGCCTTGAGAGCGGCCCGCACCTCATCCCGCGGCGACATCCCATAGACTTCGGCCAGGAACAGCGTGGCAAAGCCGTGACCGTACATCGGACCGTGGGCGGCACTGTCACTGCGAATGATGAACCCCGACGGCTCGGCGGACGCGAGAATGAAGTCGAGCGTCCGCGATACCTGCGGCCCGTAGTGGCCCCGGCCCGGTGTGTGTCCTGCCGAGAGAAACGCCATTCCCGCCAGCGAAGATACCGCCACGTTCCGTTTGTAAACGCTCCCCGATCCGAAGGAGCCATCGGTGTGCTGCCGGGCCGCGAGATACGCCAACCCGGCATCGATTGCCCGCTGCGTTTCCGCGGTGACGAGTTCCTTCCCGCTGGCTTCGACAGAGTTCGTGGTCGGCGGCGCGGCAGACAACGGCACGACCACGAGCAAAATCAGAGCCGCGACCGTCAGGGAGCGCGTTCGGAACGTCGGAAAAAAGCCGCTGCCTGACGGTCGCGGCTCAGAAAGAACCGCCCACGGACTCTTATCGCAACGGCACGACACCGGACGCTGTGCTCCACGGTACGGGACCACTGGCGATGGTACCGGTCGGTTGCGGTGCAAGGACGGTGGAGCCGGGGAGTCGCCACAGCGGTTGCGGACCCCGCGCAAAGACCGGCCCCCTTGTGTTGGGGTACATGGCTTCGAGCTGCCGCATGTTGAGTGCTTTCCGCGAGTCACTGCGCGGTTCCACAAAAGTGCGTGGGCGGGAGAAAGTATCGGGGCCGGAAGATTCATCCGCAAACGGATCATGACTATCGTACGAACGGGCTTCCACATTCAAGTCGCGCGTTCCACAGTTGAGCAACCGAGTTTCCTGGGGGCCAATGCACCCCGCGAAACACAGCCCACACACCAGTGCTGCAACACACCGACCCATTTCCGTGACGATCCTTCGTCCCGTGATCGCGACTCCATCGACGACCGGCAATTCCTGCCGATCGCGCACTGTAGCAGGTTATCCCGCTCTTCGCCTAGACAAGTTTCCCACAACCCAAACTCCAGAAATCTTTTCCGGGTAACGAGTTATCAACGACTTCCTAAAAAACAACATCCCCCATTGCTTCCCGAATCATCCATTTCCCGCTATGCGGTTTCGCGCCCCGCGCTGATCGCTTCCCAGTGCTGACGGGATCGCTCAGACAATCTCAGCACGGGACGCGAAACCGCCCAGCGGCAGCGGTGGCTCGTTCGGTTCATTGAGAATTTCGCCGAATACGAAAACGAACCCGTTACAATGCGAGCGGTGCGGGACCCGGTTGTGGAGCAGAAATCATGAACTTTCAACGCGCGTTCGGAATCATCGCAGCCTGCCTGACAGCCACAACCCTGCACGCCCAGCAGCCCGGCGGCGGAGGCGGCGGCAACAATAATCAAAACCAGAACAACAACGGCATCACCATCGACGCTCGTGGCATCGTGGCCCCCGGCTTCACCGCCGATCACTCCAGCAAGCTCGATAGGAAGCGCCGGCAAACCCTTGCCGCGAAGTCCCTCTCCGAAGACGTCAATCAGGTGAGTGAATGCCGCAAGGTCTCGCTGGTGGCGTATGAGCAAGCCGTGGCCCAAACGCTGGCAAAGGGAGAGAAACTGAGCGACGAGCTGCGTTGTTTCGCTGGCTTACAGCGGGTGGATTATCTCTTCGTCGATGTCGAAACGAAGGATTTAATTCTCGCCGGACCCGCGGACGGCTTTGCCCCGGATGCTGGCGGGCGGATGCGCGGGTTTGCGTCAGGTCGGCCAACCTTGCTGCTCGATGACTTCATCGTTGCCTGGCGGTTTGCCACGAAGTCGAGTCAGGTTGGCTGTTCGATTGATCCCCGTCCCGCGAATCTGGCGGCGTTGCAGCAGTATCTCGCGCAAAACAGTTCCCCGGCGAACGCCGGCGTGGTGGAACGGCGGTACAAAAAGATGGCGGAAGTCCTGGGCATGCACGACATCCGTGTGGACGGTGTCCCTGCGGATTCGCACTTCGGCCGGGTGCTGGTCGAAGCCGATTACCGCATGAAACGGATTTCGCTCGGACTCGAAAACCCCGGCGTGAAAGGACTGATCAGTCACCTCGCCATGCTTAAAGGGGGCGGCAACGCCATTCAGCGCTGGTGGTTTGTTCCCTTGTATGACGGCCTGTACCGCACCGAAGACCGTCTGGCGTTTCAACTCGTCGGTCAACGAGCACAGTTATTATCGCAGGATGAACTCGCCAATTCGTCCGGCGAGCGCTTCACCGCTGCCACGACGAGGATGACGACCCAAGCCTTTTCCAAGCTGTTTACCGAGAAATTCCCGGTGCTGGCGGATGAATCGCCGGTCTTTGCCGAGTTGCAGAACCTCATCGACTGGTGTGTGATCGTGGCCCTGATTGAGCGCGAACGGCTGGTCGAAAAGATCGGTTGGGCGCCGGGAGTGTTCGCCGATGCCGATCGGTTGCGACACGAGGCTGGACCGGTGCCCAAGGAAGTCGCCGCAATGGTCAACATCAAACGCGTCAGCGGCAGTTCGATCATCGGCCTGATCGCCGGGGGCGTCACGATTCACCCCGGTCGGATGGTCTCTGCACAATCCTTCAAGACCGACCCTGCACTGCGGCTCGACAGCCAACGGACCGAAGCGCTGCCGAAGGAACGCCCCACGGCCCAACGCTGGTGGTGGGATTGAGACACATCCTTACACAGCCCGGAGCGCGAGCGACGGACGCTTTGATGGCTGATCGCCAAACCTACGAAAGAGATGCACTGGTGACCGACGCAACGACAATGTTCGTGGACGAAACTCGCAGCCATATCGAACTGACGGGGAAGGATCGCGCGAAGTTTCTGCACAATTTCTGCACAAATGACATTCTGAAACTCGCCGCGGGACAGGGATGCGAAGCATTTGTCTGCAACGTGAAAGGCCGAATCCTTGGATTCATCACGGTCTTCGTCGGCGACAATTCCCTCTGGATCGAAACTGTTCCCGGCGCTGCGGCAGGGTTGATCGCGCACCTTGATCGTTATCTCATCCGGGAAGAAGTGACGCTCACAGACCAATCCGCGAACGTGACGGAGATTCTGCTCACGGGTCCCCAAGCCCGTACGATGTTGAGCGCCGTGTTCGGGGATGTTTCGGCAACCAACGACTGGCCGCTTTATCAGACGGAAACGGCGTCGTTGAACGGCGTCCGCGTCGCGCGGATCGACACGCTCGGCGATCCGACATGGTTGCTGATCGCCCCACGCGCAGCCGCTCCGATATTGGTGCAGCAACTCGAAGCCGCCGGAGCAGAACGAGGATCACCCGAATTTGTGGAATCGCTGCGGATTGCGGCCGGGTTTCCCCACTATGGTCGTGACATCTCTGAAGATCATCTCGCCCAGGAAGTCGGCCGGACGAAGCGCAGCATCAGCTTTACCAAGGGCTGTTACCTCGGCCAAGAACCGATCGCCCGGCTGGACGCGCTGGGTCACACGAACCGTGAGTTGCGCCGGATCCGCAGCGATTCGGCAACATCAGTCGTTGTCGGAGCCGTGCTTCGTGATGCCGACGGAACACAAGACATCGGGATCATCACTTCCGCAGCACCGGCACCGAACGGTGTCGGAAGTGTGGCGATTGGGTATTTGAAGTCTCGTTGGACAGCATCGGGTAGCCGCGTTCTGGTCACCTGTGAGGCCGGAATGATTGAAGCCGTGGTGCAGTAAGCCAAAGTGTGCCACGGCCGTGTCGGCCGTGCAAAGTGGCAACGTGCTTTCAATCCGCGCACGGCCGACACGGCCGTGGCACATGTTTGTAGGCGTGCTACGAGTTGGTGTGGCGGTCGACGAATAACCGCCGCATGCCTTCCCAAGGTTGGATGTACGTGAGAAACGGCAGTCCGTCGACCGTCGGTTCATACAACCGCGTGACACCATCAACGGCCAATCCCGAAGCGACGAGGTTCTTGAGCCGCGCCTCTTCGGACTCCGCCGTCCAGGCCGCCATCACATCCGAGCGGCCACGGCGGGCACACACTCCAGCCGCGAGGGCTTGAGCCCCCCAATTGCTGACCCCGGCAAGGACGATCCAATCGGTCGCAACGCGGCACGGAATCAGGCTGGCTGCGGGACCGGAGAGCCGTCGGCGAATCTCGTCCCACGGGATGGCTCCCATGCCGATTTCGTTACCGCCATCGCCGACGCCAATGGTGCGCACACCGGGACTTTGTTCGGAAACGGTTTCAATAACCGCATGCAAGGGGGCCGTGAATTCATCAATCACAATACCACGCATGTTATGGCAATGATCGTGATGCTCAGCCGGCACCGTCGCCGCAAAGGCATGCCCCAACGAGCCTGGTTCGTCACGACGACCGAAGTCAAACAACGAATAGCTCGGACCAACCCGTTCGATGGAAATGACATGTGACAGCCGGGCGTTTCGCGGCGATCGCAATTCCTCGGCGATCCAGCCACGAATGACATCATAGTCTCGGGGCAGCACATGTACGATTTCGGCGGGAAGTCCGTACTGTTCCGCGGAAAATGTCACGCAGTCGGCACAGCATCGATCGGTGAAGATCGTGACATCCATGCCCAGCGCAGTGAGTGCCGCGGCAAGAAGGGCCGTTCCGGGGGGGCCGTCGGTTTCTGCGGCGGGAGGCGTCGCACCGGGGATGTAGAAGCCGGTGATCAACCAGACCGTCTTGCCAAAGCGGGCCAGATGATCGACCGCGGCCCGCAGGTGACCTGAACACAGCGGCGGCAGGCCGGCTTCCGATTCAATCAACCCGCGGCGCGCCGGATCGCGCCGAATCAGTTGATCGAGCTTGTCCCACGGATCATCTGGCGACGGCGAAATCGACGACACGCTTGGACTCCCGCCGATCGATCAAACCCAAAGGGTACGAACTTCCCGGCTTTGAGAAAGCCGAACAAACAGACGGCCTGCCGCCGATAAGCGGTGTGCAGCGGGCTTCACACGAAGGAATCCGGTCGGCAATCGTAAACTGTATCGGGATCAGGGCTCTGAAACGTAAGGTGCCCATCACGCAATCGCAATGCCACAGACCGGCGTTCGGTTTCTTGCTTCTGAGAAAAACGGGCGCGCGGGTGAGTCATCCGGTTGTCAGGTTTCCTCGATCATGCCAGAATCCCGAGGTTCGTTGTGGCTCGACGGACCGAGACCAGCCTGAACTGGCCTTCGGATTCTCTGTCGAGCGAGTCGCCAACACCTGAATGACTCTTGGGCGAAGTTCACACTCGGTGGTAACCGAGTCTGTTCGTCGTCCGCACTCGGCGCTGTTTCGCTATGGAAGAGAAGAAGCCATCCACCGCCGATATCCTCGCGAAGATTCGCGCCCAAAAAGCGGCTGCCGCGGGAGGAGCCCCGGCTCCCACCCCAGAAGCCGCTCCGGCTGCTGAGCCCGCAGCAGCGGCTACGCCGGCCCCTGCCGCTCCGGCGAAAC
>JBGSUN010000062.1:0-126492 GCA_041753475.1 Planctomycetaceae bacterium
CCTCGATCACCGCGCGCACATCGGGCGGCAAGGCAGCCAACTGTTCAGAGCTGATCGGTCGCGACGACATCCCCCAGATGTCGCCTTTTTCTTAATCCAAGAAAACCCCAACTTTCGTCCCCGCCCTGTGAACGGTTACAGAATAGTTGAACCAAGTATGCGTGTGCCTCAGAAATCGGCCAAAGCATCGAATGAATAAACTCTGCAAAAAAGCATCCACAGACCAGTACCGACAGTCCACCGACTCCGATGGCAATCCCACGATCAAGGAAGACACCCGACCGGGCAGGCAAAGGTAACGTTTCACCACACCCCGGACAGACACTTTCCATTGCAGCGACAGGTTGGCCGCACATCGGGCAGGTGAGAGGTGCGGCTGATTCGGCTGGCTGGTTCATCAGATCACCCGGATTTCGCCTCAATCGTCGACCGCCAAGTGTAGGTCAGGCTGTGCCTGACTGATCTCATTCAAACCGTGTCGATGGATGTCGACGCATGAAAGAAGTCAGGCACAGCCTGACCTACTCAAACTGAGATCAGAGGTAACCCAACCAATCCGCGACAAACAACGAACCCAGAATCGCTGTCCATAAGCCTGTAGCTACAATGCAGGCTGCGATTGGCCAAGGAGTGAATATTCTTCGTCGTGCGGTTTGAAGTATTAGACCGACAAAAAACAATCCCATCAGGCCGAAAAGTGTGCCATATGTAATCACGATGATTCGGACGGGCAGAAGAAACGCATTCCCAAGAAACGCCGCAATGCATGCAAAGACGGCGACGCAGTATGCCGAATCGAAGCGGCCAAGATTTGATTGTCCTATCCGATGATCAAGCGGCTCAACGCTGATCTTCGACGATAGCAATTCTTCACCGCAACGAGGACAGGTCATCAACGAGCTTGAAATCCATTGCCCACACATGGGGCACTGCTCCATCGGTTGTAGTGTGACCATCGTTGTTGGCCCAACTACCGGCGTATCGCCGTCAACTCCGGCAGCGGCACGATTCCGTTGCGATAGAGTGTGTTGTACGCACAGAACGGCACGACGTGGCCGCTGGGGAGAATGTTGTGGACGCAGCACTTCATCACCCGGCGGACATCGAAGTTGTACGGGTCGAGGAACGATGTGATCGTGATCCGGAAGACGTCCTCCGGGTCCAACTGTTCCACCAGCGCCCGCGCAAAGAACTCCTGAGAGATATCAACGGGCACCGACTCCGCTTGCGGTTTCGCGCCCCGCGCCGGTTCACCCTCAGACATGGTCGCACCCAACGACACCAACGTCACGCCGTCGCCGCAATCACCCCCGGCACAACACCCGAGTCGCCCGAGATATCGTTCAATCAGTTGCCGCGCCCGGGCCCGCGTGAACGTGATCCCGTTGGCCAGCAAATCGAGATTCTCATGGGCATTGATGAACCGCAGCAACGGCACCACCGCGCCGCCGCTGCGGTAGGCGTACGTCAGTTGATGACAGTTCGGGTGCGCACACGGCAACGGCAGGAAGTCGTCCGTTTTGAAGATGCCATCCGTCTGCTCGGCGATGGCTTTGATCACGTCGGGATAGGTGATGCGTTGTTCCAGCGTCTCCGGCAACTCCGTCCGGCCAGAGTATGTCGCCGGTTGAAAACTGACACCCGTAATCCACCGTCGTTCGAGACCGTACTTCACGATCGCCCCGATTTCGTCGGCATTCACCCCGGTTTGCATCGTGCTGACGAGAATGGTGCGGATGCCCGCCTTGCCGAGCGTTTCCACCGCCTTGTGTTTCACGGCTGCCAATGGTTCGCCGCGCAGCGACTGATAAGTGCTGTCGCGCAGACCATCGAATTGCAGATAGACTTCGATCCGTTTCTTGTGTTTCGCGAGGACGTCAATCATGCGGGGATCGTGGGCCAGCCGCAGGCCGTTGGTGTTGACCATCACGATGTCGATGGGCTGCGCGACGGCGTAATCAAGAATGCGTTCAAACTCCGGATGAATCGTCGGTTCGCCCCCGGAGAGTTGCAGCACCTCGGGACGGCCTTCCACCTGGACCAGCCGATCGATCGCCGCACAGCATTGCTCAAACGAAAAATGCTTGCCGCCGGGACCGCTCGCCGAGTAACAGAGCGGGCATTTCAGATTGCATGATTCGGTCAGTTCGACGAGACCGATGCAGGTGTGCTGTTCGTGTTCGGTGCAGAGACCACAATCGAGTGGACAACCTTTGTCCGGTTCCACGCCGACTTCCCGCGGGACTTTGCCGGGGACGCTGAACGCCATCTGGTCATACTGCGAGGCATCGCTGCACACGAAGTCCTCGCGCACGCCGTGGGTGGGACATGTCTTGCGGAAGTAGACGCGGTTATCGCGCACGAGAATCTTCGCCGGGACAACGGCGAGACATTCAGGACACAGCGATTGCGTGATCCCGAGAAACGTGTAATCGCGCACCGGCAACGTCGCAGTCATCCGCAGCCCTTTGAAAGAGTGTCCGCTGAGCATAGCAGAAAGCGAGATGAGCTGCGAAAAGGCGCAAGAGGAAGACGAGAAGAATTTTTTGGCCACAAGAAGCACAGAAGACACAAAAAGGGAAGCCAGAAGCCCAGCCTTTCTTAAGGCTGGGTCTTTTCCATTCTTCAATGTCTTTTTTTGTGTCCTCTGTGCCTCTTGTGGCAAAAATTCTTCTGAATTTGCGCCTTTCTTTTTGCGTCTTTTCGCGGCTAAAAACTCTTCTTCGCGGCCCACACGGCGAGTTTTTCGCGGAAGATTTTCGAGTTGTGGCGGATGTCGACGGGGAAGCGCGGGTGGAACAGAATCGTGCGGATGTCACGCGTCAGTTCAAACTCGGTTCCGCATTGAAGAAGTTCGTCCCGCATCGCCGCTTGCGGTTTCGCGCCCCGCTCCAACTCCGCACACAGCACGGGTCGCACCTCCCCGTCCCGTTTCACACCGACCAGCGCGGTCCGAAACACTCCCGGAACGGTGTTAAAAATTCCTTCGACCGGTTCGGTGAAGTACGTCCGTTGCGATGTGATCACCCGTTGCGACTTCCGCCCGCAGAACCACAACCGGCCCTGCTCGTCGAAGTAGCCGACATCCCCCATGCGGTGCCATTTCCGCCCGCGCGTCGCATCCGGAATCTTCGCCAGTGCCGTGAGATCCGGCCGACGGAAATACTCCTGCGTCACCTGCGGACCGTAAACCGCGATCTCGCCGATTTCGCCCGGCGGCAACACGAGGTCATCGGACCACGCGGCGATTGGTGCATCGCTGATGCGAATGATCCGCACTTCCAACCCCGCCACCGGCCGTCCGACACACGTCCCCGCCCCGCGCGCCGTTTGATGCCGCGTGTCTTGCAGGACTTCGTCGCTGCCAATGACGGCAACGGGCAACGCTTCGGTTGCTCCATAGGGGGTGTAGATTTGCGTACCGGGTGCGAGCAGTTGGGAAAAGCGCTCCAAGATAGCCGGTGCGACAGGAGCACCGGCGGAGAGGACGCGTTTCAACGTTGAACATTTCCAAGGCGTGAGATCAATCTCGTCTTCACTCAACCCTCCTGCGGCTTCCCCGAACAGTTCGTCGATACTGCGGACGCGGTTCAGCAGAGCGGGGCTGCCAAACAGATTCGTGGCACCGAAGTCACGAATCGGTTCGATGACCGCCAGCGGGTTCACCAGCGCCGGACGACGGGCATCCATCTCCGGAATGACGGAGGTCATGCCCAACGCTGGCCCGAACAGGGCAAACAGCGGAAACGTGCATAAGTCCACTTCACCCGGTTCGATGTGGAACGTCTCCTGCAACATCTCCAGTTGCGATTGAAACATGCCATGCGTGTACACCGCTCCTTTCGGTACGCCTGTGCTGCCGCTCGTGAAGAGAATCGCCGCAGTGTCGTCGCTTGTGGTCTGCAACAGCGAGCGGATCGGCGGACGAAGTCCCTGATTCCACAGAGCCCGCTTCGCCCAACCGGCATGAGCCGTGATGTGGATGCGTAATGTTCGCCGGGCCCACCCCAGAAGGCGACGGGCCCATTGAGCCTTCGCGATGCCGATAAACGCCTCTGGAGCGGCTTCATCGAGACACTTGCCGAGATGCCGGATGCCGATCCCCGGATCGACGAAGACGGGAACCGCTCCCATCGCCATCAGGGCAAAGGTGAACACGACGAAATCGACCGAAGGGGGAACCATCAGGGCGACGCGCATGCCGGGGGTGATGCCGGTCGACTCCAGCACCCGTGCATGCAGGCTTACTTGATTCCACAGACTGGCAAACGTCTCGCGCTCATACAGTTGACCATTTCGCCCACGGAAGCGCGTCGGCTCAAAGATCGCCGTGGCATACGGACGCTCGTCCGCCTGTCGTTTCAAGTTCATGGCAATGTTGACGGCGGTCGGCATGGCGCGATTTGTGAAGGGGGACTGTGATAATCAGAGCGGTAGCACCCGAAAGAACGCCCTTGCTGGCGCGACGGGCTGGTTGAGTCACTTCAGTAGAAACGCGCGAATCGCGGGGAGGAGTTCCTCCGCAGCGTCTTCCAGGATGTAGTGGCCGCAGTCGGGGAAGCGGTGCAACTCGGCGTTCGGAAACCGGCGTTGCCATTCCGCGAGGAAGTGGTGATCGAACACAAAGTCACGATCACCCCAGCCGAGCAACATTGGCTTGCCGCTAAGCGATGCCAACCCGTTCGCAACCTGATTGACCGTGTCCCATGCGCGATCGCCCGGTTTCAGCGGGATGTCCTGCACGAACCGATGCACCGCGATGCGATTGGCCCACGAGTCATACGGCGCACAATACGCCGCCGCGACATCCACGGACATCGGCTTCCGGGTGACACACGATTGCACCGCCCCGCGGCTGAACGCATTGAACCCGCGCACCAATAGCGCCCCCAGCAGCGGCGTCCGCGCGAGCTTCAATTGCCACGGCACCGGCTTCGTCGTTGGTAGCGGAAACGCTCCGGTGTTGAGCATCACCAGCTTCGCGATCCGCTCGGGATGCCGCGTCGCATACCCGCACGCAATCATGCCCCCCCAATCATGCGCGATGAACGAAATGTTCTCGCGCACGCCTAGGCCATCGAGCCATGCTTCGAGATCATCAATCCGCCGCGACAAGGTATACGGATACTCGGCGTCATTCGGTTTATCGGAGAGACCGCACCCGATGTGATCGATCGCCAGGCAACGAAACCGATCCGACAACGCCGGAATCAAATTCCGCCAGTAATAGACCCAGTTCGGATTCCCGTGCACCATCACCACCGGCGCACCGGTGCCCTCATCGAGATAATGAAGGCGATGCCCACCGATGGTCGCAAAATGGCTCTGGAACGGAAGACTGGGGTTTGGCACGATTCAAAATTCGGAGGAAGAGGGTTAGCCGCGAAAAGGCACAAAAGGACGCAAAAAGGAGAAGCTGATGGGAATGTCAGAGGACGCGATGTTTGCGCTCTGCGATCGAGTTCGAGAGACCGCATTCTCGCTGCATAAGTATCTGCGACATGGACATCTCGAAAAAGTCTATGAAAACGGGATGCTGAATCGGCTGAAAAAGCTCGGTCTCGACGTTCAACCACAGTTCCCGTTGTCGGTCTTGGATGAAGATGGAACACCGTTAGGAGAATATCGAGCTGACTTGCTGGTCGAAGGCGTCTTGATTGTGGAGCTAAAGGCATGCCGCGGACTCGACGACGCTCACATCGCACAATTGATCGGCTATCTTCGAGGCTGTCGTGTCGAACACGGCCTGCTCATCAATTTCGGAGCCCCGCGCCTGCATGTTAAAAAATATGTCCTCTCCGACCTCCCCGATTGATTCTCGCCTTTTTTGCGTCCTTTTGTGCTTTTTCGCGGCTAAACCTCTTCTCTTCATCACCAGTCCACGGCAAGCATGAGACAGTTGAGGCCGCTGCCGATGCCGAGGAGGCCGACGCGGTCGCCTTTTTCGAGGAAGCCCCGTTCGTCGGCAATGGCGGCGGTGAGGGGCAGGCTGACGGTGCCGATGTTGCCGAGGTACGGGTACGTGTTGAAGTCTTTGCCCGGGGCGATGCCGAGGGTTTGCATGACCTGATCGCGGTGGCCTTTGCCGACCTGATGGCAGATCACTTTATCGATCTGGTCGGGCCGCATGCCAATTTTTGCGAGGAAACTGTCCCACGTTTTCATGCCGAGGTCGACGCCGAACCGCAGCACGGAAATCGAATCGGTCGCCATGAATTGCGTGAAGGCGTGTTGCAGTTTGGCGGGGAGCAGGCCG
Source organism: Planctomycetaceae bacterium (assembly GCA_041753475.1). Lineage (GTDB taxonomy): Bacteria > Planctomycetota > Planctomycetia > Planctomycetales > Planctomycetaceae > DSVQ01. The sequence continues at coordinate 6,257 of JBGSUN010000062.1, forward strand.
CTCATCTTCTGCTGCACGAGTGACGGCATGAATCGACCGAACTTCGTCTGTGTGAGCGCCGAGGGAAGAATCTGCTCGACTTTATCGACCGCGGCGGGGAGCAGCGATTCAAAGCCCCACCGGCAGAGCGAATGGTGTTCGGGAGCCGATTTCGTCACGCCGCCGAGCAACCGATGCTGATGGGCCTTGCTGAAGGAACCATCCGTCAACAAGACCGCGACGGCGCCGGACCCGCCGGTGAGCGTGGCCAGCGATTTTGTCAGCGAGTCCATGCTCATGTCTTCGAGCAGGCGTTGAATGGTGTAGTCGATGATCTCGCGGGCGGTCTCGCAGGAGACGACCATGCCGGCGCGAATCTGGCCGAGTTCGATGCGGTTGGCAATGTCGACCATGCCGTTGAGCACGCCCAGGCACGCATTGCTGACATCAAAAATCGCCGCGTCAGGACTGATGTGCAGCTTCGCCGCGACACTGCATGCCGTTGCCGGTTCAAAGTGCTCGCGACAAACCCCGGCGTAGATGAGAACATCCAGATCCCGCGCGGCGACATTGGATTGCTCGAGCGCCCGTCGGGCGGCTTCCGTCGCACCGTCGCTGAGACTGTGGCCTTCTTCCCACCAGCGGCGTTCGGCGATCCCCGTCCACGCTTCCAGTTGCCCCGGCGAAATCCGCAGCTTCTGATACAGCGGTTCGAGCCGGGTTTCGATCTCCGTCGACGTGACCACCACGGGCGCGAGTTCATACCCGATGGCATCGACGTAGACGCGGTTGTATTTCATGACCATGGGAATGCTCAGAGCGAATAGCGAGAAGCGAATAGGGAATAGCCAGAGGGGAGACGAAGAGCCGCGTTTTATCTGGCTATTCGCTACTCCCTATTCGCTATTCCCTCTGCATTCCCAGGCGGAACTCTTTCATCTGGTAAATCACGCGGCCATCGACCGTGAGGAAGCCGTCCGCGGTAGCGATTTTTCGATCATCGTCGACCGCAGTCACCACCACATCTACCGTAACCGTTTTGTCGCGCGGAATCACCTGACCGCGGTAGATCCATTCGTGGGAATGGCTGATGGTTGATGGTTGATGGTTGATGGCAAGAGAGGAGAAGGGCGCGTTCTGCCCTTCCGGCCATGAGCCATTGGCCATTAACCATTCGCCACCCCCCGCCCAGCGGCGGTACACGTACACCTTCAGCAATTGCAGGAACGATTCCAGTCCGAGCGAACCGGGCCACACTGGGTCTTGATAGAAGTGGGCTTTGAAGAACCATAATTCGGGGTCGACGTTGACGCTGCCGCGGATGAAGCCGAGACCGTGAGGACCGCCATCGGGGACGAACAGATCGACCTGCTGCACCATGCGGAATTTGTCGTCGGGGAACGGGGCTTCCATGGGCAGCGGGAAGGATTCGCCGCGATCGCGTTCTTCCTCGCTCGGCTGATAGACCGCGGCGTCACGGATGCCGACTTGATTCTCTAGCGCCGCTTTCGAGAAGAAGCCGAAGTATGTCTTGCCGACATACACCGGGCGACCGTTGCAGCGCAGATCGAACGTGTAATGCTGAATGATCATCCCGGCGGATTGCGACACCGCAGTCATCTTCACCGTAGTTGTAAGGGTGCCGGTGTCGGGGTACACCTCTTCATACTGCGTGGCCGTGCCGCCGAGGTTGCGGAATGAGAGGTCGCTGTCACTCGTCAGTGCCGAGCCGAGGTACCCGGCGAGCCAGCCGCACGGTTGCAGGGCCGCTTCCAACAACACAGCAAAGGGCATCGCGCGCTGTCGGTTTGCGGTGAAGTACCACGCATCCGGCGGAACATCGTATTCCGCTTCGATCACGCCGCCGGCGACGAGTTTCCACGGCTCGCAGTTTTCGATCGACACGATGCGGTCAAGAAACTGAAACGGCGGCCCCGGCAGCCGGGCGATCACACGCTCGCTGTCGAAGATTTTGTAACGATCGCCGAACGCGTCGGACGGTTTGCCGATCGCGAACGCGGTGATGCGGGGGGTATCGAAGAGGGGGCTAAGGGCTGAGGGCTGAGGGCTAAGGGACGGAGAAGATGTGGGTTTGTGGGAGGGCGAAGCTCCCGCTGAGCCGCTGATTGTCCCCGCGTGTGGAAGCGAGCGCGGCTCGGCGGGAGCCTCGCGCTCCCAAAGCGTTTCGACATCCGCACGGCTCAATCCCGTCAAACGCACGGACATATCCGTGATCTCGACAATCGCTTTCCCATCCGCGTACATCAACGCATCGGCGATGCAATACAGCGACCCATTCTCTTCTCCGACTTCTTTGAGCGTGACTTCGTACCAAACTTTCTGTGTACTCGCCAAGACCTGCCCGCGGCACTTGAGACGGCTCTTCACCCCGGGCACGGGTTCATAAGCGATGTGGCCCGCTTCGCCGATCCAGCCCATGCGCAGCAGATAAATGCGGAGCGTGTGGAGGCAGCACTCGTACATCAGCGTGCCGGGCATCACCTGGTCGTCGCAGAAGTGGCAGGTGAGGAACCAGTCGTCGGGATGGATGTCGGCTTCCGCCCGGATCTTGCCCATGCCGAACTTGCCGCCGCTGGGATCGAGTTCCAGCACGCGATGGACGAGGTTCAATCGCCCCGACGGCAACGTCACGGGCTTCTTGAGTGGCAATCCGGCAAACACCGGGCCGAAGCACGCCGCGAGATCACCATGACGCAGCGCGGTGAGTTGCTCATCGCTGTACGATTCGACCGCCATCGGCACGGGATCGGTCCAGTTTTCGGGACGTTTTCCGGGGCGCGGTTGTTTATCGAGGGCCGTATGCACGATCCCCTGGCCGGCGGCGAGTTCCGCCATCGTGAAGAACCCGGCGATGCCGTCACGCATGGTGAGCAAGGGTTTGCCATCGACGGTGGCATCGAATTCAAAGCGGAAGAGGTACGTGTCCCCCTGCTGGAAGAACCGGTTGATTTTGATGTCGTAATGGATCGTTTTTCCCGGCCCCGGCAACGCATCGTGGAACGTGACCACGGCGTCGAGCAGCCGGTACATCGCCAGGCCGCGGGTGATGAAGTCGATGCCGAGCCAACCGGAGAGGAACAAATCGGCCTGGCCCGATTCCACCGCGAGGCACGTCGGGATCTTGCCGCAGTCGAGGTACCAGTCGTCGGCGTGAATATCGTGCTCGGTGACGACGCGGCCGTGCGTCATCGACAGCGGTTCGCCTTCGATGGTGAGAATACGGTCCACCAACATCAACGGGACATCGGGCAGCCGCACGCGCGTGGGGAAGGCGTCAATCCCCGCGAATTTCTCGCCGAGCACATTGCCGATCTTGCCGATCGCGAACTCCATGCACTGGTCGTAGTCGAGTGAACGCGGCGGTTCGACGGGACGAATCGGCGCTCGCGTCACCGGCGGTGTGAATGTCGGAACGTCCCCATTTCCCGCTTGCGGTTTCGCGTCCCGCGCCAACTCTGTCTCAGTGCCCCCATCCACAACAAACTGCGCCGCCAGCCGTTGCGCCTCCGATGAAAACCGCAGAAACGCGGCGTGGGCGGCGTTGCGTTCGGTCATCCAGCTTTCGAGCTGCGCGAGGGACGTCTGGGAGGGCGAAGCTCCCGCTGAGCCGCTGATTGTCCCCGCGTGTGGAAGCGCTCGCGGCTCGGCGGGAGCCTCGCCCTCTCGATGAAGGACGACCGCGCTCTGCCATGGTGCTGGGGCGGGATCGTTCTGCACGGAACGGGACACGGTCGGAGCACGGAGTGGCACGGGAGCACTTTCTTTCGGTCGCACGGTAACCGGTGCGGGCATGACGACGGTGGGGGCGACCATCGGTTTGGAATCGGAACGATGCGCCAGCGGCGCGAGTTGCCAGTCCGGCAGCGTGGTCTTCGTGATCACACACCGCGCGCCGTCAGCCCCCCGGCTGCTTCCGAGCAGCCGGGGGGCTTCTGCGTCGTCGGCTCCGTATAAAACCGACAAATCGACCGGCACACGTTGCGTGATGAGTTCACCGAGCACGCGCAGCGCATGGGCTACCGGATCAGCGGTGGCGGGTATGACCGATCGCACCCAGTGCGGACGTTCGCCGAGAATGTCGTCGATCATCCGCGTGCAGGACGAACCGGGGCCGATCTCGACGAACAACCGCACGCCGTCGGCGTAGGCCCGTTCGATCACCCGCGGGAAGTCGACCGTGTCTTGTGCCTGGGCCAGAATTGCTTCCGCCGCGGACTGTTCGCTGAGACCGTACGGCAACCCCGTCGCCGCACTGTAGAAGTCGATACCTTCGGGTGGTGTGGTCCGCATCGTATGTAGCGCGACATACGCCTTCGACACCGGTTGCAACAGTTCGCAATGGACCGTGCTCGGTGCGGGGAAGGGCACGAACGTCGCGCCGAGCTCATTCACCACCACTTCCACCTGGGTGCGGTCGCCACCGATGACGCATTGCGTCGGCGTGTTGACGATCAGCAGATAGACCCGCGACTTCGACCGCAGCGCTTCACGCACTTGCGCGGCGGAACGATCCACCACGCCGGACAACCACGGCACGTCTTCCCCTTGCGGAATCCCCCACACTTGCCTCGCGGCATCGAAGGGGCGTGTCAGGTCACTGCCGAAGAGTGTCGACGCTTCCATGCGCTGCAACATTTCGTCCCGCTCGGTCCACGCCCGCAGTCCGAACAACGCAGCGGATTCACCCAGGCTGTAACCGATTGCCGCAGTAGGACGGACACCGAACAGCGCGAGCCAATCGCACACGGCAGTGCCGATCGCGACCTGACCAAAGATCATTGCCTTGTGATCGCGACCGATGGCATCCGTCGACGGGCCGTTCCAGATGAGGCCCGGTTGATACTGGCTCGCGAGGCGTTCGTTCTCTTCATCCTGCTGTTGCAACACCTGCGGGAACGCGGCGAGCAGTTCTTTCCCCATGCCGAGGAAATGGTTGCCGGAACCGGGGAAGACGAAGGCGACGCGGCCGGTGAGACCGAGAGGCGTGGCGGTGAAGAGGGAAGGGGATCGGTGGTCGGTGGTCGGTGGTCGGGAAGACGAAGAAGTGAGCATTGTGCGGAGTTCATCCGCGGCGGCGTGCCATTCTTGCGGGGAAGCGGCGACGATGACGGCAGCGAGTTTTCGTCGGGCATCCGGCCGACGGTGATGGAACCATCGTTGCGCTGCGCCGTGCATCGGGCTGTCGTCGGTGATCAACGTACGGCATTGATCGATCGCGGCGAGGATTTCCGCTTCGGCGTTGCCATCGAAGACGGAGATCCCTGCGGGCAAAGCGGGGGCTTGATGTGAGCCCGCGGCCTCCTCCAAAGTCACGGTGACTTGCGTGCCATCCCTGCCGGTGACGGTTGCCATCTTGGTACGTGGTGCGATGGTCCGATCCTGTAACCACGCTTGCGCCCCATGCGGATCACCCGGAATCGCTGGTGGTAGCACACGATGGTGGAGCGACAGCGTCGATTTCAAACACGCGAGTAATCCGGTGGCGGCACCGCAGCGGCCGATGTCGCTTTCGATGAGATTGGACGTTGTGGGAAGCGCTCGCGGCTCAGCGGGAGCTTCGCCCTCCCGGCAGGACGACGCTACATCAGTGACCAGCGCGTAGATGCGGTCGCCCTCACGCACGGCGTCTTCGTGCCGTTTCAGAATGAACGCAACGGCGGCGTCACTGGCTGTCGTCGAGCACCCCGGCTGCTTCGGAGCAGCCGGGGTGCTGTCCGCGCTGTTTGCCAATCGCACATCATTTTGAAAGTCGACCGCCCCCACGAGCGCCCGTTCGAGTTCACCCTGTTGCAGTGCCCGCATGGCGACCTGCAGCGCTTGCACGCCGGAGGTCTCGTCACTGGAAATCGTGAAACTCGGACCACCAACGTCGAACTCCCGGGCCAACCGACTGGCGACGATGCCGCCGAGGTTGCCCATCACGCGGTTCGGCGTGAGCGGCGGTCCAAAGGCCTCACGGAGTTGTTTCACCCACGCGGCCATTTCGGCGGGAGACAACGTCCACCCCAACCGTGCGGCCCATTCCGGCGCGAATTCTTCGAGCGACCACCGCCCATGAAAGTTGGTGGTGTTGGGATCGAGATTGATGCCGACAAACACGCCGGTGCGGTTGCCGAGTTCGCGGCCACACCGGGCATCATCGAGCGCGGCGGCGGCGACCTGCAGCATCAACTGCTGCTGCGGCAGCATCTCTTCCAGTTCCAGCGGCGGAATGCGGAATTCGCCGACAGGCATCGCGACTTCAGGAATGTCGGTGCGGGTGAGGGAGCCCGTGCCGAAGAACCGTGCGGCGATGTCGTTGATATCGGTGAGTGAACCACAGCGCGCCGCGAGACCGACGATGGCGATTAATGGTTGATGGTTGGTGGTTGATGGCTCATGATCAGAGGACATCGAATTGTGGGAGGGCGAAGCTCCCGCTGAGCCGCTGATTGTCCCAGCGTTTTGAAGCGTGCGCGGCTCGGCGGGAGCCTGGCCCTCCCGTCGATCAGCCATCGACCATTCGCCATTGGCCTCTTCCAGCAGTACGTGCGCGTTGATGCCGCCGAAGCCGAACGCGTTGATCGCCGCCCGGCGGGGAGTGCTCTCGTCACGCCGTTGCCACGGTTGCGAGTTTGCGAGGACTTGGAACGGGCTGTCGGGGCGGTTCAGTGCCGGGGCGGGGTCGACGAAGTTCGCCGTCGGGGGCAGCGTTTTTTCCTGCAGCGCCCACAGCATTTTCATCAGGCTGGCACCACCGGCTCCGGTCAGCAGGTGACCGACATTCGATTTCACCGAACCGAGCACGCACCGATGGGCACGGCCGGTTTCTTCGCGCCACAGGGTGTGCAGGCTGTCGAGTTCCACGGCGTCACCAACGGGGGTGCCGGTGGCGTGGCATTCGATCAGGTCGACATCGCCCGGTCGCCAACCGGCTTGTTGATACGCCGCCTGCATCGCGCGGAGTTGGCCTTCTGAATGCGGCGCGAGCAGGTTCGCCCCACGGTCGTTGGAGAGACCAATGCCCGCAATCGTCGCGGCGATACGGTCGCCATCGCGGAGCGCATCGCTCAACCGCTTCAACACGAAGATGCCGGCCCCTTCCCCGACGACGAGGCCATCCGAGGCGGCGGACAGCGGGGCACACCGGCCGCGTTTCGTCAACGCCTGCAACTGCGCGAACCCCATCTGCGTGTACTGACAATCGGGCCGCGACAACCCCCCGGCGAGCATCACATCCGCGCGACCGGACCGCAGTTCATCACACGCCAGTTTCAACGCATACAATGACGACGCACACGCGGCATCCAGTGTGAACGCCGTTCCGCGTAATCCCAGCGCCCCGGCAATCAGCGCCGCCGGTAACCCCGCCGCCGACCAGTTGCGATGATCCCACTTCGATGTTTGCCACTGCGGCGCACGGTCGCCGAGCAACTTCGCGGCGAAGTCCTGCACCAGCACATCTCGCGCGAGGGCCGACGCCGACTCCGTCGGCAACACGATGTGCCCGAGAATCACCCCGGCACGTTGCGGATCGATCTGTGGCGACCCGGCAGACGTCCACGCCTGATGCGCGGCTTTCAATCCAATGCGGAACAACGGATCGAGTTGCCCCAGTCGTTCCCCGATGGCCGGCTGCGGCAACACCGCGGGATCGAACTCCAGCGCGGCATCATCCAGCGGACAACACCACGTCGAATAAACCCGATCCGGCTGCGGACCACCCGCTGTCAGCGCCCGTTCTGGTTTCAGAAACCATCGGTCTGGAGAGGCGGCGCGACCGCTGTCGACCCCTTGAGAAACATTCCGCCAGAAACCCGCCAAGTCGTGGGCACCGGGAAACACGCCTCCCATGCCGACAATCGCAATCCGTTCGGTCGACATCAATGGACTGGCTTTGACTTCAAACAGAGGGTCAGGAAAACCGAGCCCCCCATCTTATCCCGCCGAACCGGTCACGGCGAACGAGCGGGATTGGTCGAGCAGATAAACTCCGCATTTTTTGCAAACACCGCAAAGCCAACAAGCTTCGCAAAATCGTTGAAGTCGTCAAAGTTGGTCCGCCGATACCTTTCTGAGAATGCCCGGACACCAGGTCCGGCGTTTCATAGGGGGATGCACAGATGGTCCGTGTCGCGACGCTTGTCGGCTTGACGTGTTGGCTCAGCCTGATTTCAGGTTGCCGCTGCATGCCGGGGATCGAAAAGTATCACAACACGATCGATACGGTTTCGGACTTCGATATCCTCTGGGACCGATGGTACTACCCGCCGTGGGATGCGTCGCGGGCCGGTCGTCCCGACTGGTGTTCGTCATCGTGGAATCGGAAGATTTGCCCGTGCCGCTGCCAGCAGGGTGTGTGGCACGGCTACTACGACTGCCAGCACTACCCGCCGAATCATCCGTACTCGTATCCATCGCAGGCGGTGCCGCTGGTGGGGGTTCTCTCACCGCCGCCGAACGCCACTCATCCCGAGGTGATGCGGACCCCGGAAGAGCCTGGCGAAGCCGTACCGGCGATTCCGGTACCATCTCTGGAACCTGCTCCCACTCCACGGCCGCCACGGAATGACCCGCCACCGCCAGACGCACCGGAAAACGGCTCATCGAAAGTGAAGACCGAACGCGCTTGGTTGCCAACTTCGTTCCGCTCAAATCCCAGTAACGATCAAAGCTGGCTGGAATTGGAATAGACTCCACAGCGATTCACCGCGGCAAGTGCTCCGCCGCGAACCTGAGCAGCGCGGTTGTGGCCTCGGATTGGCGGGATTCCCGCAAAGTCCACGAGTCGCTCGTCTGCATCGATAATGTCATCGAGCGTGTGACTACGACCACGGTCGGATTCCGGACGGCAACGGCCATCCAAATGAGGCCGTCCTGGTCTTCCGGTGCGTTCGGCCCTAAATGTCCGGTAATGGCCGCGGCGAAATCGGCTTCCGGTGTCTTCGCAAGGACTCCCCGCGCCATTGCCTCGGCGACTTCACGGCTGACGGGACCGGGTTCGATCAGCATCGCTTCCGGGACATCAATCCAGCGGTGCTTCGTATCAAGCCGGTAGACCACTGCGGAGCCGCAATGATGGTCGGAAATGCCCGGAATGCGTGCCAAAGTCGCCGAAGCCAGACCGGCTGTACAACTCTCGGCGAAGACGATCTTGAGGCCGTTTTCCCGAAGTCCGGTCGCAAGGTTTAGGGCGGCTGCGAAAGATGGGTCGTTCATTCCACGTGACTCCGACGGCTTCGGTTCCCCGGCTGAGACAGGGCGGTTTGACATGGTCCGATTGTAGCGACTGTGACGATGTTTCCTGTACCGCAAACTTAATCGTCGGGAGCGACCGGGGGGTCGCCGCCTGGGTTCTCGTGAAGAGCGCCGCGGTCGGTTTGCGCATCGACAGACACAAACGAGTCCGATCAGACCGTTAACGGTTGCATCCACACAACGCAATCGCCATACGGGCTGAGGGGGAAGGGACCGGGATGGTCAACAGGGGGGACGCGCCGCGCTCTGCGTGGCTGCGACAGGGAGCCTATTGGCTCCTCATATTGGCGCCGACGGTAGGCTGGACAGCCGACGGGTGGAAAACCCCGAGTCTGCTCCCCGTATCCCGGACAGCCTCTGCGGATGACATCGACGAGATTCATTATCGCCCGCTGCAAAATGTCCGTCCGGGAACGTCCGCGGCGGTCACGCGCAAGGCGGCGATTGACGAACTGCCGCTGGCGGAATTGACGCCCGATGCTCGGCAAAAGGCGCAGGCCGTCCTCCGCAGCGTGGGTTTGTATCGCCGGTTACCAACACTCGGTTTTGATGTCGACTCGGGTGTGTATCAGTTTCTGCTCACTCATCCGGTCACCGCCGTCAGTACCTGGCGGGCGATGGAAATCTCGCGACTGGCAATGCGCAGCACCGGTTCTGATCAATACTTTGCCGACGCCGGTGACGGTTCCGTCGGCCATGTGGAAGTATGGAAATCGACACCGACGGAGACACTGATCTATTGTGATGGGGCATTCAAAAGCCCGCTGCTCTCAAAGCCGATCATTGCACGGTCCATCATGCGGCTGCAGTCGCGGTTCTACAAAGACAACACCGGTCACCCGCGGGTCGAACACTTCGGCGATGTGTTTGTCGAGTTCCCCTCGCAGACCGTGGAAACCGTGGCACGAGTGATCTCGCCGGTGAGTTATTCCATCGCCGATCGCAACTTCAAGCAGTTGTCGCTGTATGTCCATCTGATGTCACAGGCCATGGTACGTCATCCGGAATGGGTGCAATCGATGGCGCGACGGATGGACATTGACGAGAGCGAACGGGCAAATTTCCTGAAGGTCGCACAGGCAGCTCAATCGCAAGCAGAGAAGCGGGCTTTGGAAATGATGGAGCCGGTACCAGTGGATGCCATCCTGGCCCCGCTGCGCCGCTCGGTTGCCGCCGAGGAACCGGTCCCGATGTCGATCCGGACCACATCCCTGAAAGTGAGCGAGAAGCAGTAAATCGTTGATGCGGAGAACGACTTTCAATCCCCGCTTGGGGTTTTGCGCCCCGCGTCGATCTATGCCGCGCCCTCCCGTTTCAGTCGCCCATCATGCACCGCGGATGCAACCAGTAACCCATCGATTCCGTGTTGCTCCCACCGGCGAACGTCCTGCTCGTCACGGACCCCGCCGCCGGTGATGATTTCCGCGGTCGGTAAACGTTCCCTCAACGTATGGCATAATGCCATCGTGCTGCCGCCAGTGTGCTGACCGACATCGTGCAGATCGAGTACCAGAAACCGCGTGATACCCGCAGCCAGCGCCACCTCAATGATGGCGTGCGGAGCAGCAGGCCACTGCGGTCCGCCACAGGTCTGGCCTTGTCGCAGATCGAGGCTGAATAACAAACGCCCGGCCGGCACCGTCTTCGTGAGTTGCCCGAGCTCCTGTGGCGATGTCCACGATTCCAGTCCGATGATGATTGTCGGCACTCCGAGTTCGACCAACGGTGCGACATCAGCGGACGTGCATACCCCGGCATCAAGCCACAGATCAGTCCCGTACCGCAGCAGTTGACGATACAACACGACCTTGGGTTGCCGGTGCATGATCGCGTCCAGATCGGCGAGATACAGCGTTGGCGTATCCAGCCGAACTCGATAAGCCGCGGCAACAACGAGTGGATCACTCCCCGCGCACAACTGCGTGACCAGCGGTCGGTACTCATCCCGCCGCCCTCCCACACCGCGCACTGCCGTGTTATGCAGCACATCGAGCACCGGGATCAGACGCATCGCTTACCCGTCTTATACCAGTCCCAGAATTCAACTGCGCGGCTGGAGCGTCTTCTGGGAGGGCGAAGCTCCCGCTGAGCCGCTGATTGTCTCAGGGTGTGGAAGCGCTCGCGGCTCTGCTGGAGCTTCGCCCTCCCACGCGCAGACAATCCCTGCGATCGGTCTTTGCCGCCGGTTAATGACCGGGGGGTATGGCACAACATCACGCCTGGCGGCCCAGCACCTGCAACATGGCACGGCAGAAATCCGGCAGATCGTCCGGCTTGCGGCTGCTGACAAAGTAGCGATCAATCACGACGGCGGCGTCTTCAAAAATCGCACCGGCGTTGACGAGATCATCTTTGATCCCCGGCGATCCGGTGACCTTCACACCCTTGTAGATGCCCGCAGAAATCGGCATCCATCCGCCGTGACAAATCGCGGCGACCAGCTTGCCTGCCGCAGCGAAATCTTTCAGCAATTGCTTCACTTTGGGATCACGGCGGACCTTGTCGGGCATCCAGCCGCCGGGGCAGATTACGCCGTGAAAGTCGGCGGCTTCCATGTCGGCAATCGACGCATCGGCAACACACGGGTAACCGTTCTTGCCGCGATATTTCTGCCCGGCTTCCGCTCCCGCAACCGTGACATGGACGCCCGCCTCGATCAGCCGCAGCTTGGGGTACCACAGTTCGAGGTCTTCGTAGTCGTCTCCGACGAAGATGAGGACGCGCTGCGCATGAATTGGATGAGAGGCGGTCATCACGGTGTCTCCGTCAACAGAAGCGAATCCAAGATCGTCAATGGGGGCCACCCACGCTGTCATTTCTTTTCGAAGCGGAACGATTTCATGCTGGTCTCGAAGAGATCATCCAGCTTTTCGCCCCCGGCGGCGAGTGTGGTGCAGGTGACGACATAGATTTTTGTGGGAGCTTGAAAGAGGTAGAACGTTTGCCGCAGCAGCCGGTCCTGTTGTTCGCCTTCGATCACCATTTTCGTGCTTTTGAGACCCGCGGTCGTCTTGAAGGGTTCCTGTTTGATCAGCCGGTACTTCTTAATCGCCTTGGGCAGAATGTCTTTGGTCGCACTGACATAGTTATCGAGCGTGCCTTTGTAGGCTTCGTCAACCACGTTGATGTTCGACGCGAAACCACTTTCCGCCGGAGCGAAGAGGATCTGGAACTTCTGACCGGGAAATTCGCGCGCCGTCCAGCCAGTCGGAGTAACGAAGGAGAAGCCGCCGTCCTTCTCGACATGGCGGTTTTCTTCAACCGCGTTCTCCTTGCCACCGGTCTCCTGCGCATCGAGATGGCCAACGATGCACAAGACTCCACACAAAACCGTCAAGATTATCCGCAGTTTCATGACGATTCCCTTTCATGGTGATGTGAGTCAAAGCACGGAGTTGAGCGAGAGTTGCGACAAAAATGCGGTGTGCTTACCACCGATCTACGATCCCGCGCGTTGCCGGGCGGCATCCTGACGTTTGCGGGCTTCGGCAACATGGATCGACTCAGCGAACTCTTTCAGCAACAGCGCGTAAGTCTCGGCGGCTTCTTTCCACTGCGCGAGTTGTTCATCGCACTTGCCGGCTTGCAAAAGCGCGGCCGATTGCCAATCCGGGAAGGCATACGATGAGTAGACTTTCATGTAGGCGCGGAACGCATCCGGCCATTTTTCCTGCAGGAAGTACGTCTCGGCAATGAGAAACTGACTCTTGGCCGCGGTCTCCGTCCGGAATGCCGCGGGATCGGTGATGACACGCTGGAAAGCTTCACGAGCTTTATCGAACTGGGCCTGTTGTTTGTAGCAGCGGCCCAGAACTTCTTCCGCCTGGTAGGACATTGGGCCGTTTGGCAAACGCTGTTTCAGGTCGGCAACGGCTTGCTCCACTCCGCCATAGTTCTTCTGCCGAAAGCGCGTTTCCGCCAGCAAGACCCATAAACGCGGATACCACACGGGTGGCGGCTCGGGTGTCGGCGGCAGCATCTGCTCCTGCAACTGCGTTTCGGCAGAGGCAAGAACTTCTGCTGACGCTTGCGGGTCGGCCAGTTGGGCTTCGATACCGCAGTACCGCACATATGGTCGCAGTTCACTCTGTGCAAAGGCCGTGTGGAATGATGTCGTCAGCGCTGTGACATCATTCCATCGCTGTTGATCCATCGCCAGAATGATCGATTGATAGTGGGCCCGCTCTTTCACCATCGCGTCAGCGGTCGGACTTTGTCGTAACTCATCGAACGTTGCGCGGGCCTGATCGAGCCGGTCGGCCAACAGATCACTTTCGGCTAGACTCAACAGCGCATTGTCGGCGAGATCACTCTCCGGGGCTTCCCGAATCAACCGGGCGAACAAGGCATCCGCTTGTTCAAACCGATCGGCTTCGTAGTTGAGGAGCGCCCATTCATCGAGCAGTTTGTCGAGATGCTGGGGCTTCGGGAATTTCTCCAACACCGCCGCGTAGGCTTTGTCAGCCTGTTCGATTTGTTTGAGTTGCCGATACACCCGCGCGGCCTGCAAGCCGGCGCGATAGGCAAAGAGCCCGGGAGGTTGCTGTTCGGCTCCGGCCGGCGCGGGGGTGGCCGGAGCGTGCTTGGTCAACGCCGCGGTAAATGCAGCCGCGGCTGCGGGAAGCTGCCCGGTTTCGCGGAGGGATTCGGCATGATAATACGCACATTCCGGAGCCAGCCGGTGCTGGGGGAATCCTGCTTCGACCTTGGCATAGGCTTCCGCCGCAGGGCCAAATTGCTTTTGCTGAAACTTCGCCCACGCGAACCCACGCCACACATACGCTTCGTTGTCGGTGCCTTTCACCAAGCTGGTCAGGTGGTTGTAAAGCCCTTCCGCCGTATTCCAGTCTTTGCGTTGTTCTGCCAGCTCCGTTAACTGCAATGTCGTGGTCACGATCAATGGTGCCGAGTCAGCTTTTTCCAGCAATTCGTTCCACGCGACGCTGGACTCATCGAGATGGCCCAGCCGTGCCTGAGCCACGGCAATCAGCGCCAGCGCCCGGAACCGTTGCCGCCCTTGGGGAAACTGTTGGCGATAACGTTGAGCCGCGGCGAGAGCGTCGGCCCATTGATCGGTCTGGCTGAGACTGTCCGCCTGCAAGACCAAAGCATCGCCGAGTTCATGGTGTCCTTCCGGCGGAATCTCGGCAAGCACCGGTTTCAGCAGTTCCAGCGTGGCGCGATGATCTCCTTGTAACTGCCGGGTCAACGCCAGGTAATACCGGGCCTGCAACTTAGTCCGCGCCAGCATACTGTCGGTCAGGACCCGTTCAAAATTGCGACCGGCAAGATCGTACTGGGCGGAAATGTCTCCCGCCGGGCGACCTTGTGCAATCAACTGCGACGCCTTTCCCAAGGCCAATCGTCCGGCCAGCAGTTCCTGATAAAGACGCAACCCGCTTTGCGGGAAACTCTCGGCGAACTGTTTCCGCCGCGCCTCGGCGACATCGAACCGATCACTGTCAATCGCCAATTCGGTCGCAAAGTGGAGGGCGTCATCAGCATAGTCCCCGTTCGGAAACTTCTGCACCACCGCAAGAAAGGCCGCTTCCGCCGTGGCGGCATCGTCGGCCAATCGAGCACACACACCGTGCTGAAACATCACGGCCTGTTCCAGTGGCTGCATCTCGGCGGCTTGAACAGTTTTGGCAAGCACATCCTTTGCTGCCGCGAAATTTCCGGCCGATTTGAGGCTCATCCCGCGCCAGTATCCGGCCGTCACCCCACGGGCTTTGTCGGTCGTGACGGGGTCGAACGCCGTCGCCGCTTCCATGAACTTGCCGCCGCGATAGAGTGCGAAGCCGGCGTTCAACCGGGCATCCAGTGCCAGCGGGCTTTCCGGAAAGCGATCCCACACCTGGCGATACGCCGTTGCAGAATCGACAAACTGTCCGGTATCGAAAAGGTGCGAGCCAACTTGAAACTGCGATTCCGCTGCCCGCACACCTTGCCCCCTGGCAATCTGCTGATAGAGCGGCAGCGCGTCATTTGGTCTCTTGAGGGCATCGAAGGCCTTCGCCAATCCGTACCGGGCATCTTCGATCAAGGGGCCTTCGGGGTATTTTTCGATCGCCCTCTGAAAGGTCGCCACCGCCGCGTCCGGCTCGTTCTGACGCAATTGCACATCACCGAGGTAGGGCAGGGCGCGATCGGCAAAGGCGTCTTCGGCATGCTTGTTGAGATAGGCTTCAAGTTCCGTCCGCGCAGCGACGAGATCGTTCAACAGATAACTGCATTCGCCGACACGATACCGGGCCTGCGCGATGTTCTGATTGTTCGGAGCCTCTTTGACGAAGACGCGGAGGTTCTCACGGGCCGCTTTGAAGTCTGACAGATTGACTTGCGTGAGACCGAGGTACAACCGAGCGTACGGCTTCTTTTCGTGCTCGGGGTAGTCCTCAAGAAACTTTTGGAACCCTTCACCCGCCAGCTTCCAACGATTTTGCCGGTAGAGTTGCACTGCCAGGTTGTAATCGTCGAGTGCCGGATCGGCAGCGAGAATACCCGGATCAACGGTCAGTATCGCAAGCCACGCCAACAGCCCCCAGGCCGCGCGCTGGCACCAGCCGCTCTTGTTCGACATCCAGTTATTGTGCGAGACCATCCCCCATTCTCCGCGTCGAAGCACGGCGCTCGCAATTTCGGGGCTTGTCCGCGCGGTGCGATGTCGCCTCCGCAGGGCACAATCATTCCTGACCCGATCGCGCTCGACGAGCTCTTATCGTAACGGTTCGGAAAAACCTCCGCCAAGGGTGCGTAGTGGTTCCGTCCGCCGAATCGCCCTTTTTGCCGCAGCTTTCCAAGGCGGTTCCGCGATGCGACACGGCAGAGTCTGCGTAGCCGTCAGACTCGCTCAGGGATTGTCGTGATAGAAACTGTTGTAGACTTTTCTCACCGTGGCCGGGCTTCCGGGCTGATTCACCATCAAAGCGGGGTCATAGTCCACACGCCAGATTTCCTGTTCGCCGTCCCAGGCGACGATCTGCTGGAAGTGGAATCGGGCAAACCCGCAGCGGTATGTCGCCTTGCCAGCCTCGGAATAGGCTTCCAGCAACAGCAAGGCTTCCGGATCGGTGGCAATCGCAAAGGAGACCAAGGCACCGCTGAGAACGCCTTCGGCTGGTGCCTCATAATCAAACAGCGGCCGGGCAATCAGCCGCAGGTCGGTCTTGTTCTCTTTGGCATCGGTGAGCGTCAAACGATAGCGGCGGGCCAGTTGCCGCATCTGCAGCAATCGGCCGGCATGGGTCGCCGCGGGTTCAGGGGCATCGGGAACGGTCTGCCACTTTACGCCAGGCTCATTTGGCGCCCATCGCACCGCATCCTGGTAGCTGGCCACCAACGGCGTTGCCGACAGCGAATGAAACGCATGCTTGGTGAGTCGACCCTTGCGCGCATTGAAACGGAAGAACTGGCCCACGACGATAGGGCGGGATTTGTGCAACCAGACGAAGACCGCCCCCCGTTCCTGATTCCGTTCCGGATTCGTGAAGTTGAGCAGCGACGGCTCACGCAACATCGCGCTGGAATTCGATTCCACCAAACGAAGCTGGTACTGCTGCGCCGCCGCCAGCAACTCTGCCAACTCCTGCTTCTCAACCGGCACACCGTCCTGAGCGCACAAAGTCGGTGCACCAGCGCTGAGAAACAGCATGACAACGGAAGCGAGAACCCAGGTGTGCCGCAGATTCATGAAATCGTCTCCGTAAGTCACGCCGGAAGAATACCGCGCGTCGAAAAGACATTCTGTCGATATTCCGCTGTCGTGACAATGCGGAAAGGATGTTTTCCGTCGGAGTGATCTCTTCCGCGTGGGAATCATGCAGAGATGGTTTCGGGGAATCGGGTCATCAGGGCGCGGTGGTGGGCTTCTCACGCCGCGGGGCGAGCCGGAGCTTGAGGTTATACGACGCCAGTTCGATCGTCGATTCCTGTTCGCGCAGAGTCAGGCTGTGGAACCCGCCGAACATCGAGGGGACGCTTGATTCATGCAGCGTTTGCCCCGACCGCTTGGCGACGGCGAGCATGTTCAACAGCGTGAAGCTTGCATTGGCCTTCTGCTTCCAAGTGCGGGTGAGAAACAGCAAAACCGGCGAAGGATTGAATCGTTCCAGCACCAGGTTCTGGTCTTCCACCGCGCGCGACCACAACAATTCCCCGGTGACGCGATCCCAACAGCACACCGTTCCGTTCACCGGCAAGGTGGCCAGGCTGTCACCGTAGTGATACGTGTTGCCATCCCCATGGTTCGCGATGAGGTACAAACACTCGGCATCGGCAAGCGGAAAGAACTCACCATCAGCCGACGGTAACGCCACTGGGGCCAGCGTCTGCCGTTCACCGTTGCTCAATCGAATCACTGCCACACCCCGCTTCGATGTCCGTCCTCCAGTGACCGCATCGACGGCCATCGCGAAATGCTCGTCAACCAGACCCACATGCGTCTTCGGTGAAAACTCCTGCTTCCAGAGTTCACGGCCCGACAGCAGTTCTGTGCGCCGTAAGACGGTTCGCCCGCCACCCAGGTTGAACAACTTCAGACCGGATTGCACTTCGAGTTGGATCAGATCGTTGCCGATCAAACGCAGCGACTTTCGCAACCGGGTGGATAACTCCGGAGCCTCGACGGTCTGACCATCCGTGGTGCGGTACACCGTCACCTTGTCGTCTTCCACCTCGACCAGGCAGAGAACATCCCGGCCGGGGAAGATCATCGCATGAGGTGAAATCCCGGTGCGCGTCCAACACTCGCGGCCGGTCTGCGGGTCATACACGGTCAGCGAACGTCGCCCCTGCAGGCACAGATAATTCGGAAACACCGCCGCCAGTTGGCCACCTTGCGGTGATTGATCGAACACCGATTCGTGATCGAACTCCTCGGCGGAGGCCAGTTGCAGCGCCTGCGGCATGTGCCGGTGAGAATCATGATGCCAGACGCCACCGGCCTGATTTTCATCGAGCGTCTTGGACCACATCAATCGTCGATCCACCGGCGACAGCCGTTGCAGCACGTCTCTGTGAAGGACAACGATACTGCGCCCCAGGACCGCGGCAGGAGACTCACCATAATCTTGAGCGCGGGGGCTGCCACGGAGTGGTGCCAGCCAGCGCCACCGACCGTCACCGCGGTCAGCAAACGTGAGACGTTGCTCATTGGCTTCCACTTGAATCAACAGCTGCGACAGAAATGGACTGGAAAGCGGGCTGGGTACTTCCTGCACTGGCGGTGAATACTGCGTGCCCACTTGCTGCGTTTCCAGAATCGCATGCTCCCATGGGGAAGGACTTGCCACAGTGACCGACGCGGCATCGGCGGGACGGGAAGCCAAGACCTCGCTCACCGATTGTCCCGTGCTGAGCATCACATCGCCATACTGCGTTCGCAACAGCCGCTCGACGACCAGAGCATCCTCGGTCAACCCGAACTGGCGGTAGAGAAGAGCCAGCCGCCAGTGGGTTTCCGCGACAATTTCCCGTTGGGCATGATCAGTCCATGGGAGCAATTGCTGTTCGGCCTGGCCAAAGTCCCGCACCGCCGCGAATTCTTCCGATAACTTCCAATGCAGACGGACCGCCGCCGGGTGAAAATCGCACCAATCGGTGAGCGTCACCACCCGCTCCAAGGGACCGGCCAGGGCGTCCGTGATCGCGGCTTGAACTTTCGCGTCCAGCTCCGCCCGCACCACTCCTACCGAAGAATTCCAGAGGTCGCTGAGTTGACCTCGCAACCAGACACGCCGCTGCACGTGTAACTGCGGTTGATGGGGGCGGACAATTTTTGCCGGGCCGTCTTCACGCTCGGCGAGTTTCCAGTAGGCATCAAACGCCTGGACAATGTTGCCCGCGGTGACTTCCCGGTCAATGCGGAAGAGTTCGACCGACAGTTTTTCTTCAGCCGTCCTGGCAATCGTCGCCAAATCTTTCAGTGCGGCATCGGCAGCGGACGCATTCGTCTGGACAACACCCACCAGCGCCTGCCACAGCACAATGTGCCGCCGGGTGACCAGTTCCCGCGGCAATCCGTCTTCGGAAATTGCGAGTAACTGCTGAGCGGCTTCGGCATATTTCGGCGTGAGCAACCAGAGTTCGGCTTCCCGGATGAGCGCTTCGGCATCACGCGGATTGACGGCTTTGCGTTGCTGAATCTCGGCAAGCACACCCGGTTGCTCGTCAAACATCTGAACGCCGCGCGGGCCGTAGGTGAACAGCCGCCGTCCGGCTTTCACCAGGCTGCCGAGCGCCGGTTCGCCGGGCCAGACGGTGAGCTGCGCAGTCTGTGCACCGGTTTTCAACGCGATCAATCGCAATGTGCCATCGTTCATCGGCAGATAAAGTTGATCGCCGACAATCGCGCCGCGACCGTTGGGGGCCGCAACATCGTCCCGTTCGCTGGTCCACAGTTCCTTGCCATCCTCCAGGGCGCGGGCCGTCACTGAGGATGGACCGACAACGATCACCTGATCGTCAGCCACACCAGCAAGATACAAACCGTCATCGCGGTCTTCCTGCCAGTGCAACCGGCCCTGTGTCAGATCGAGGCAGACAATCACATCGCCATCGGACGGAGTAAACACCACCTTGGAACCGGCCATCACCGGGGGGGCCGCGAGCCATTGGCCCGCCAGTTCCCGCGCGGGTTGGAACAGGGTCCCACCGTCGCCGCTGAGGTCGTTGTCTTCGTCTTCCGGCAAGTATCGATGAGCCCACAAGACGGTCCGCCGAGTGCGATCCACCGCCACGAGCCATCCCACGGTGGTCGGACAGATGATGATTCCCTGACCCGCCGCAATCGGCGTGCTCACCCATCGACGTGCCACATCCAGATCAATTTTTGTATCAGCATAGGCCAGCAATTGCGACCATTTCAAAGCCCCCGATGCCGGATCGAGCGCGAGCAGCCGGATTTCTTCACCGAGCGCACCGACAATCAGCAGGTCGTCGCCGTCGGCAACGGGAGCCCCCAAGAAGAAACAGCCGACCAGCGATCCCTGCGGGTCTTTCCCTTCTCCACCACCGATGGACCACCGTCGTCGACCGGTTTCCAGGGAATACGCGGTAAGCCGATTCGAGTGCCAGTTGGCCCCGAAGGGATCAACCGGTTCCCCTTCACCGTCCCATTGATGGCCTTGCTGGCTGCGTGTCAGTGTGGCGACATCCTCCAACGCATACAGTTGACGCGCGTCGCTGCTGATGAGACCGATCGTGGCATCGCGGAAGAGATGGCTCACAAGGGGATGGAACTCCGCGGATGCGCCGGAGTATTCGTCATCGGGATTGGGCATAAACCCGTCGCCGTTCGGGAAATCTTCATCACCGGTTTCATCGGAGCGGATGCCGCTGAGAATCCGTTCGGGGGACAGTCCCTCTGAAGTGGCCCACAGTGTCTTGCCCGTTGCGGCATCGACCATCCGCACGCCCCGCAGATCACGGAATGCGACTTTATCACCCAGGACGAGAGGCATCCCGACCATCATGGGAGTTTGCTGCGAATCTTCGAGGTCCTGCAAGATCCAATCGAGCCGACGACGGAGTGCTGCGTTCGCTGTCAGCGGTGTCGTCCACTCTGGTTTGAGCAAAGGCGGATTCCCAGCGGCAATGCCCACCCGCGCTGCCGTCCCGAACAACTGCGGCCAGTGATTCAACACCGGTGTCCGCTGCGGCGATTGTCCGGGCAAGTGTGACCAGCCGTCAGCAGCGGAAACCGTCCGCCCGCCCAGATTGATCGCCTCCGCGCGGGGATCTGCGAGCACAGGATTCAAAAAATGGCGCATCTGATCGGGGCTCGCCTGACGTGCTGCATAGGCCGCTTTCAACCGCCAGCGTAAATCACGTGATTCGACCGTCTGAATGGCATCCAGATCGGAGAACCACCGGACGGCGAGTGCAAACTCGGCCCGATCAAAATGCCAGTGCGCGAGAAAGTTCGCGGCTTTCCGCCCCGCCGTAGTATGCAGAAAACGCGTCGCGACTTCCACGATGGCATCGATGCGTCCGGACCGATGCGCTTCAGACCAAAGCTGTTCGGCCAAGCCGCCATACTGGCGTTCGTAGTCGGTCAGAATTTCTGCGGGGGCTTGTCCAAGTTGTCGTGACGCCGCGGTCCGCAGCGATTCCCAACGCCCCCCCTTGGCCCGGTAGACAGCATCTTCGGGGCTATCGAGCAGTCGCTGGAGTAATTCCACGGCGTGCTTCCAGTCGGCCTGCCGGACCGCTGTGTTGGACGCCGTCCAAAGCCCGTCGAGTTTGGGGTTCCGTGGTGCCCGCGCATCAATGGCATCCCGCGCGCCGTTGGCACGCTCGGCCGTGGCCCCTCCGCCAGCGCGAACGCGTGGTGCCATCCGATTGGGTGGGGCAAACATCCGCTGCATCAAATTCTGAAAGAAAGGCGCAAGCCCTGGTGCCGGTGCCTGAGGCTTTTCCTCGGCCGGCTTCTCCGCGGCGGGTTCCTGAGCCGCTGCCGATCTGGGTTCTGCAAGAATCGCAACGAGGACCGCTGCGGTCATCACTCCCGCGGCGATCCCCTTCGTCATGCCGCGCACTCGGAACATGCCCCACTCCGTGATGGATCGACGGGACTCTCCGTCGCGTGATGTCTCACACTGACCGTGTCGAAACCAGCGATCGATACCGGAACCGTCCGAGCGACTCCACATATCCTCGGGCAGTGAACCGCTTTAGTGTAATGCAACGAGCGTTCAAAGTCACGGACTTCGTCGGCAGACGACCGTTGTGCAATTATTGCCGATCGGGCGACAATCTCGTCATGTGAAGGGACGAAGCCGCGGATTTTTGGCGATGTTCGCCTCGACGAAGAACCACCTGCTGAGGTAGACGACTACTGTGAGTCGTTGCAGGCGAGGTGATTCGATGGTCCGAACCGGATTGCTACAGACCGTGATGCTGCTGACGGGGTTCCTCGTCGGTTGTGAAACCTTGCACCATGCCGGCGTGCCTGGGTTGGAGCAGTACGTCAAGGACGAAGCCGCCATCGAGGCACCCAAGCAACGGGAACGATTCCAACTGGATCGCGATCCCGCAGCCTTCAGTTGGTTGCTGGCCCACCGGATTCAGAACGGGATGTCCGTTTCCGAAGTGGGTGAAGCCCTTGGCGATTCCGGCGAAGAGTTTTCCAGCAGTCAGGCACTGAAGGGGAACGCCAAAGAGTACCAGACCACCGATGTCGGGTATCGCTGGGGCCCCGATGCACAAGGAAGAAGCGTGATTCTCTTCTTCCGCGAAAACCACCTCGTTAATTTCAACCCGCGCGAGTTTGCGGTCAGCGAACAGTGATTCTGCGACCCGTCGCAGAGCCTATTAAGCCTGGGCCGCACGCATATCGACCAATGCCTTGCGGATATCACGCAGAGTGACCGCCTCTTTCAGCACTCGCCCTCCAGGACTGTCGCTCAGTCCTTCCGCAATCGGCCCCATCTTTTTGGAAAGGGCAAGAACGACCGGGACGCCTTTCTTCTTGCAACGCTTCACCGCCGCTTGAAAGACCGGAACGACGTCATCCCCGAGTGCTTCCCCAATGAAGATCACTCCGGCCGGATTGTCGCTGTCCACTCGATTCAACGCCCGAATGGGATCAGTCAGGACGAGGACTCGGTAACCGTGTTTCGTGAAGTATTCTCGCAGGGCATCCTGCTGCTTTTCACGCGTTTCGACGCAAATGATGACCGGCGGCAACCGCGGAGCCTTCTCCTCCGGAACGGTGGGTGCCGACATCGCTGCCCCCGAGAGCTTCCGTAGATCGGCCACGACTTCCGTCGGCGATTGGTACCGTTCATCAGGGTCGATCGCCATCAATTTGTCGACAATCGTCCCAATCGCTCGGGGCAAACTCGGATCAAGGCTCCGAATCGGCCGGACATCGCGGTACCGGCTGAACAACTTGCGGTCTTCCCGCCGTTTGCTGGGTTCGTACGGCGGTTGACCGGTGAGCAACTCGTAATAAATCGCCCCCAGAAAGTACAAATCGCTGCGCGGATCGTTGTCGGGAGCGCCCGTGTTCTTTTCGATCGTGGCGTATTCGATGGCCCGGTCGACTTCATCATCGATCGCGGCAAAAGAGGCGTCCTGCCCGGCGAGTCCGAAGTCCACCAGTTTGGCCACCCCCTGCGAACTGAGCAGCACGTTCGATAACTTCAGATCGCGGTGCGTGAGCCCCAGGCTCAACGCATATTCGAGCCCCTCGGCGATATCGAGCACATACTTCGTCGCATCCGTCGGTGAAAACTTCTTGCGAATCTTAATGAAGTCGCGAAAGTTTCCTCCTTCGACAAACTCCATCGTGAAATAGTGCTGGTTGCCGTCGCTGCCGACTTCATAAATCGGCACGATGTTCTTGTGCTGCAACCGCTTGCCCAGTTCCCCTTCGCGGCGGAAGAGCATCACGGCCCGTGGGTCATCCACAAAACGTTGCCGAAGAACTTTGATGGCGACAACTTGGGCGCTGTCGACCGCCGAGCCACGAAACACTCGGGCGAAACTTCCCGAGGCATTGCGGTATAGCAATTTGTATCCGCCAAGCCGCAAGCCGTCGGTCTCACGTTTTTTCAGGACACCCGATTGGTAAGAGGTAATCGCCCCAAGGATTTCGAGTTCTTTAATGAGCGCATCGACATTGACACGTGAGCCGAGAACCCGACGCGCTTCCTGCAAATGGGCCGGCTCAACCAACCGCAATCGCAACAGCAGTTCTTCGAGTTGGGCCAACGTCGAAAACGACATACGTCAAAACTCAAACAGGATAAGACTCGATGGGTCGCGTCGGTCCCCTGGCCCGAGGTCCGGCAAGGCGACGGTCATTGCCGTGCGAACTGAAAGGTCGGCAAGTTCGCGGACGAATCTTCATGGTAACGTCCCCTCGACGTGCCGCAAGCGGAACCGACGATTCTGGTTCCACTCGTGTGGGTCGATTCCGCAGAATGTACGGGGTGGCGCGGGAAAGTCCAGCTTCGCCGATTATTCCACAGTGCTAGATGGTATTTCTACTCGGATTGATTGCCGGAAGCCGCCCGTATTGCAACTCTCCCCCGGCAATGGTGGCTTCAATCTGCAGACGGTCAGCACCGGGCGTGTGGCGGAACAGGAAGAGGTCGGCCAAGCCATGCCGGCGCAGCCGCGGGGCTTCATAACCGAGCACACGGCATGGGTTGCGGCTTGCCATCTGAATCGCCTCGCGCCAGCCAACCCCGGCGTACTCCCGCACCTTCACGACACAGACGTCCGTTTCCAATGCGGAACCGGCGAGCAGTTCCCGTTGCCCCGCCACGACGAGTTTGCCGTTCTCCAGAATTTCGCTGCGGCCAAGCTGGCTTTCGTAAATTCCCGGCGGGCACCCTGCCCACCCCGCGGCATCACAGGTCAGCACGACATTCCGCGGCGACTTCACCTTCACGACCGTCCGCACGATGTTCGCCGGCAGGTGGTGACCGTCCACGATCAAACTCGATGTGAGGCGCTCATCGGCGAGCTGTTCCCACAACGGGTTGCGGTGGCGATGCTGCATCGTCGCACAGCCGTTGCCCAGATGCGTGCTGAGTGTTGCCCCAGCGTCCACTGCGGCGCGAATCTGTTCCGGCGTCGCGGCGGTATGACCGATGGCGATCACGATTCCATTCGCGACCGCCGTGCGGATGAATTCGATCACGCCATCCTGTTCCGGGGCGACGGTCACCAGCTTGATGAGCCCCCCGGCGGCATCCTGCAGACGCGAGAATTCGTCCCAATCCGCCCGGCAGACATGCTGCCGCGGATGGGCCCCGCGCGGTCCGTCTTCCGCCGAAATGTACGGCCCTTCGAGATGACACCCCGGCACCATCCGCGCGGTGATGGGGTTTTCCTCGCACGCCTTTCGAATGGTCCGAAAGCCGTGTGCCAGCGCCGCAAACGAATTCGTGATGAGCGTCGGACAAAGCCGCGTCACGCCGAACCGCAGATACGCTTGCACGGCGCGATGGACCTGCTCCGGCGTCAACGCTTCATCACTGAACCACGTTCCGCCATGCCCGTTGATCTGCAGATCAAACAACGCCGGGGCGATCATCGGCCACGCTTCCAGATCATCCCCCGGCCACGCCGGTCGCACCGAAGTGATCCGGTCCCCCTGGATCACAACCTCAATCGGTTCCCCGGTGTCATAACGACGGCCACAGACAGTCAGCATCGGCTCATCCATTTAGCCCCCCGTTGTCCGCAACGGGGGGAATTCAAGGCAAAAGGCGGTCCACAGATTTCACAGATTCACACAGATGGGGAGAAGAGAGGGAACCACGGAATACACGGAGGACACGGAAAAAAGAGGAGATTCAAACCACGGAAGGCAATATGGCCGTGGCACACAGAATGAATTCGATTTCCTCACACTCGGCTCATGACGGCACCCCTGATCCCT
Source organism: Planctomycetaceae bacterium (assembly GCA_041753475.1). Classification (GTDB taxonomy): domain Bacteria; phylum Planctomycetota; class Planctomycetia; order Planctomycetales; family Planctomycetaceae; genus DSVQ01. Next base: position 31,893 of record JBGSUN010000062.1, read on the forward strand.
CAGCGGATCCGTCGCCTTTCCCCTTCCGTTTCCTCCGTGGTTCCCTCACTTCTTCCCATCTGCGTGAATCTGCGAAATCTGTGTACGCTCTTCCGCATTTCATCACGGCAAGTCGGGATGCCGCGTGTGCCAGGTTGTGCGCGACTGGTAGGCCGCGGCGAGGCTCAGCAAGCGGTTTTCTTCCAGCGCGCGGCCGACGAGTTGGAAGCCGGTGGGCAGATGGTCCTGGCCGAAGCCGTTGCAGAGCGCGATGGCCGGGATGCCGGCGGCGTTGCTGGCGACGCCGAGGGATGTGCTCGAAAAGCCTTTCGACCATTCGCGGAAGTCCCGATCAATCGGCCCGGCGACCGTCGACAACGATGGTGCGATGATGGCGTCGTACTTCTCGAAGAGGGCATCCAGTGCGTGTTGAATCTTCCCCCGCACACGCAGTGCATTGATGTAATCCTTCGCGGGAATGGCGAGCGTCGAGTGTCCCCCCCAGCGGTCTTCCGGGGCCGTGAGTTCCCACACTTTCCCGTCGCGGATGAACTCCTCGAAGGCTGCCGCCTGCTCGCAATTGATGATCGTGCCCACCACCGCGCTGTAGGGCAACGGCGGGAGTTCGATCTCATCGAAGTCCGCAAACTCGCTGAGCACTTTCAGCGTCTCTTCAAAGTTCGTGCGGACTTCCGGCTGCACATTCTCCAACGCCCCCTTGATGGTGGCAATCCGGGCTTTCTTCCCGGCGAAATCGTGCGGTTTGAATTGATACGGTTCGACGATACTGGTGGGATCATGGCGGTCCACACCCGCGATGGCGTGAAGGACATGGCCGCAGTCTTCCGCGGTGCGGGCCATCGGGCCGAGTTTGTCGAGCGTCCACGACAACGCCATCGCGCCGTGACGGCTCACGCGACCGTAGGTGGGCCGCAATCCCGCCACGCCGTTGTAACCCGCGGGGGTGATAATCGACCCCGAGGTTTCCGACCCAATCGCATACGGCACCAGTCCCGCAGCGACGGCGGCCCCTGGTCCGGATGACGAACCGCCCGACCAGCGCTCCCGGTTCCACCCGTTGCGGCCCGGTCCGGTGAACGACGCATTGGCTTGTCGATAACCAAACCCGCCGGCGATTTCGACCATCGACAACTTCGCCACCAGCACCGCCCCGGCGTCGCGCAGCCGTTCGATGACTGTCGCGTCCGTATCAATGATGCGGTCCTTGAACGGCGCGGCTCCCCACGTCGTCGGAATCCCGCGCGTGGCGAGCAGGTCTTTCGCTCCATACGGAATGCCATGCAACGGACCGCGGTCTTGTCCCAAGGCGAGCAACCGGTCCGCTTCCGCCGCCTGCTTCAGGGCGAGGTCCCGTGTGACGGTCACCACACAATCGAACTGCGGACCGAGGCGTTCCAACCGTTCGAGATAGAACTCGGTGAGGGCGACCGATGTGGTCTCACCCCGGCGCAACCGCTGGGCCCATTGTGTGACAGTAGAGAAGGCATCGTCGGGAGTGAGTTTCATGGTCTGGTGGACACTCCCGGGGATGGTTTGGACCGTGGTGCAGTTCGACAGTGGGTTGGTGAGAATTATGACAGATCGCGCCAACGATTTCCCACATCAGAGGGAGTGTCCGCCGCTCTTGATCCCGAAGGGATCGCAGACGGTAGCCGGGGGTTGAGCGATAGCGATACCCCCGGAAACGATCGGTATCGAACAACGACCCCGGAGGGGTCGCAGCAATTAGGAAGCGAAATCTGCGACCCCTCCGGGGTCGGTTCCCCGTTTGCGATGAACCGGTGGTCTTCGCTGCGCTACGACCACCGGCTACCTTCTGCGACCTCTTCGAGGTCAAATGCGATCAACTGCCGTGCGGCCGATCACCGCGGTAGGCGGCGAAGACGAAGGCGGGCTCATCACCGTTTTGCAGCGGGAACTTCGACAATTCCCGGCCGCGGGCGAGATCGCTGCGGATGTCGCTGAAGATCCCTTCGATCACATCCTCGGTGTAGTGCTCGCTGGGATATTGCTGCACGAGGCCGGTGAGAATGAGTTCCGCCGGAGTGGGAGGCCGCGGCGGCGGGTCTTTCTTTTCGGGTTCCTGTGCGGTGACCGAAGTCGTTGTGGCAACGGTGCCGAGGCCCAGACCGAACGTGAGGTGCTGGGCGAAATCGCGGCGGGTGACAACGGACGGTGTGGCATCATCCACGACGGCATCCCACTTAGCCCCCGGTTGTCCGCAACCGGGGGAAAAACGCGCCCCCAATAAACCCCCCGTTGCGGACAACGGGGGGCTAAATGGATTACACCACTTCCGGCAGCGGGCTGCGATGGTCGACGAGGAACTGCGGACGGCCGGTCGGGTCGGACAGGGTGGTGTGCATCGGATCGATCCCCAGGTTGTGGTAGATCGTCGCGATGATTTCCTGCAACGGCACCGGACGGTCCTTGGCGTATTCCCCGAGGCGGTTCGTGGAACCAATGACTTGCCCGGTCCGCATCCCACCCCCGGCGAGGAGCGCACAACTGACCTGCGGCCAATGGTCACGACCCGCCTGAGCGTTGATCCGCGGCGTGCGGCCGAATTCACCCCACACGGCGATGGTCGTGTCGTTCAACATCCCGCGGACGTCGAGGTCTTCGATCAGTGCACTCAAGGCTTGATCGAGCTTCGAACCGTGGTCGCGAACGAGGTCGAAGTTCGCTCCGTGGCTATCCCACCGGCCGTAGCTGAGGGTGACCGACCGGACACCGACTTCCACCAACCGCCGGGCCATCAACAGATGGTCGTTGCACGTCGGAGCACCGTCGTACTGATACTGGTACGGCTTGCCATCGCCGTAACGGGCAACGACTTTCGGGTCTTCTTTGGTGAGATCGAGGGCATCGACGAGCTTGCTCGAGGTGAGCACGCCGAAGGCCGCATCGGCGAAGGCGTCCATCCCGGTGAGCATGCCGGTGGCGTCGACTTCGCGCTTCAGCAGATCGAGCCCGCTCAACAATTGGCGACGATCACCCAAACGGTCGAGTGTGACCCCGTTGAGCCGGAGATCTTCCATCCCCTGGCCCTGGGGCTTGAAGGGCTGGTACGCCGCTCCGAGAAAACCGGACCCGCCCGGTTCAGACCACGGGACGTGTTGAGTGCGATCAGCCAGCGCCACCGAGGGCGGGACAGCCTTGTCGACCGGGCCGTGTAACTTCGAGACCACGGCCCCCATACACGGACGCCCGCCGACCGAGGAAATCGAATTCCGCGGCCAGCCACTGAGGGCCTGATACGCATCGTGGGCATCCACGCTGCCGGTGACGGAGCGGATGAAGACACACTTGTCGGCGAGAGCGGCAATCCGCGGAAAGACTTCGCCGATTTCGATGCCGGGGACGTTGGTCTTGATCGGATCGAACTCGCCGCGGATTTCCTTCGGGGCGTCGGTCTTGATGTCCCACATATCCTGATGCGGCGGTCCGCCACCCAGGAAAATGTTAATCACGGCTTTATGACTGGTCCGACTGCCATTGGCCGCCTGCGCTTGCAGAATCTGCGGCAGACTGAGGCTGGCGAGCGAACCGAACGCAAACCCACCAATCTTGAGGAAGCCGCGACGTTTGATCCCGTCACAGTAGCGATGAGACGGACCTTGGATGGTCAGCATGGCGAGCCCTTTTTACCGCGGAGGAGCGCTCAACGGTTCAAACGTGGACTTCCTGTGGGAGGCGGGTCCACGTTAAACGCATCAGTCGATAGTCATGAATTGTATCGTCTTCCCGTCGGAACGCAAATCACGATTGTCCGAAAATGTGCGCGCATGTATCCCTGTTTTTGGGGGGCTGGGAGAATTGCAACGAATCAACCAAGGGTCGAGGCCGGATTGTTGGCTTGAGGCCAACCAACGTAATCACACAGGTGTGACCGCAAAGCCGTTGCCAGCTTCTCTGTGAACGATCGCGGTCGGGTGCCCACTGAGATGGTGAGCCGGGAACCGCACGTCGATGTGCACACAGAAATCGACGGAATATTCCAGATGCCCGCCTGAGAATAACCGTTCCGGAGCACGGCCGTTCCCCATTCATCGCCGGGCTTGCCGAATTCGCCGAGATCAGAGACGCAGACGTCAGGGGTCATCTTGAAATTGCGGTACTGCCGGTGAACCGCCATCCGGATCAGCTTGAACGGTAGCAGGCTGGTGAAAAACCGAACCCGCGGGATGTCGGCCGCAACCGGGCTGCGCATGAGACCGAAGTGCGGCCCGCGTTCTTCTTTCAGCCGCTCCCGTAATTGGTTCATCATCCCGGCCATCGTGATGTTGTCGGGATGAGTGACGTGGAACCGCGCCTGCCCGATCAACATCGATGCGGGGGCTGGCAACAATTCCGCGGGGAGATATCGCCGGAGGTTGACCATCATGGCGAGGATCAGCGGATCCGTCGGCGCGATTTTGGCGACATCCCACATGGCTAACCCAAGGGCGGCAAGGACGGCCAACGTCGGAGTTCCCCGATCGCGCATCGCGCGGGTCGTCAGTTCATCCAGCGCACCGTCGTGAAAGTCCAGGCGGACCGGGAGTTCCGCGGGATCATCCGGAGTGACATCCGGCAACTGGAAGGTGATCGGGGCATTCATCATCGCGTGAATTTCCTTGCGGAAGTTCTGCATGAGTTCTTTGCGTTGATCCTCACTGATCACGGCACGAAACAGTTTGACGGTGCGGCGGACAACCGGGGCATCGACGGCCGGGATTGGCGTTCCCGCGCGATAGTGCGTTTCAACGGCTTCCATCAAGAGCCGAGCCGCCGTTGCATCAGCGAGCCGATGATCGACCCGAAAGCAGAGAGTGTCGTCCGTCGGGCCACGCAGGATGTGGAGTTTCGCCGCGGCATCCACCGGTTCGTCCATGGCCGAATTCAACGCCGCAGGCACATTGTCAGTGGAAACGACACGCACCAGAGCGGGGCGCGCGGAGCGCGGAATCGGTTCCCAATACGGTCGCCAGAAGGCCACCACAAACCGATGGCTCCACATCGGTTCTTCGGCAAGCGCCACCAGAAATGCCGTGGTGATCCGGTCCAGATCGACCCGACCGGTGAATTCCAGCACGCAATTGATGTCACACTTGAAATACGGCGTCATCGCCGCAAAAAGCCGTTCGCCCAAATCGGACGGTATGCGGTGTGAAGCGGACATGAGATGCAAGCCAGAAGGTCGAGGGCAGGGTGTCAAGGAGCGGACGATGCGAGCGCGTGGGGCTCAACCTTTCTTCCACTCCAGCAGCGTACCGGCCCAGGAATAACCAACGCCGAAGCCGACGAGGACGAGTTTTTGACCGGGCTGGAAGCGACCCGACCGAACACATTGCTCGAGGAGCATGGGAATCGTAGCGCTGCAGGTATTCCCAATCTCTGCCAAACCGACCGGGACTTTTTCCGGTGGGAGTTTGTACGCCGCGACGAGTCTCTGCACAAACACTGGATTGGCCTGATGAAACAGGTAACCATCAACGTCGGACATTTTCAGATGGGCTTTATCGAGCAGCCGTTCGATGACGCCTTTCACTGTCGAGACGGCGAAGCTCGCGATCTCGGCCCCCTTCATGTAGAGGTAACGGTCGGAGGGCGTATCCGACGTCGGCATCCGACTCGCGCCGGCTTTCACAATCAGATTTGCCGCCCCTTGACCGTTCGTCCCGAGAACACTGGGGCCAATCTCCGCCCAGGCATTCTCAGCATGATCGGTGATGAGACTGGCGGTGGCACCATCGCCGAAGAGGCTTGCTACGGCGAGGTCTTTCGGATGGCAATATTTCGAATAGGTGTCCCCGGCGAGCAGCAAGACGTTTCTGGCGGAGTCCGACAGCACCAGCGATCGGGCCAGCCACAATCCGTAGGTGTAGCCGGAACAACCCAGCGTGACGTCAAATGCCGCCACCGTTTGCGGAAGCTGCAAGCGGTCTTGAAGAACGCATGCCGTCGATGGCAGGAAATAGTCAGGCGATTGCGTGCAGACAATCAGCGCATCGATGGTGGACCGATCGATGTTGCCGGCTGTAATCAGCTTTTCCGCCGCGCGGAAACAGAGATCGCCCGCGGTTTCATCGGGCGCGGCAATGCGGCGCTCGATGATCCCTGTCTTGGCGCGAATCCGTTCGGCGGTCCAACCTTCGACGCCCACGACCAATTCGTCGTTCGATTGGACACGTTCGGCAAGTTCCGTCGCGATTGAATGCAGATAGGCCTTCATGACAACTTCCCGGCATCACGCAACACACCTAAGACCGCTTCCACGGATGTGAGCGTCGTGGCCTGCGCCGGAGGCAGCGTGATGTCGTAATCGCGCTGGAGCAGGAAGACCAGTTCGACAACGGCCATCGAATCCCACGCCGGGACATCCGCCGCCACCGTCGTGGTGGAAATTGTGGACCGCTCCACTTGCAGGCATTCGGCAATGCCATCCAGCACCTGATCGACCGTAGCACTCATTTCGGGTTTCCTCACGAATTCGCCGTCGGGCCAAGCCGCGTCCAGCCGACGTACTGCGACAAATGAAAGTCAATCCGCTCGGCGAACCGGCGTACAAACGACCCCGGTCCCGATCCGACGGCGAGCGTCAGTTTCGTCCCGCAGGTGGACATGCCGATCATAATCGCCGGCTGCTTCCATGTCCCCTGCGTACAGTAGCCGTTCTCAATCGGAATGCCAGCCCATGTTTCACCAGCCTTGGCAAATTCACCCAGGTCGGAAATCAGCACCATCGGTGCTTTGGAGACGACCGCATTCATTCGGCGAAAATTTCGCAAGGTCATTGCAAACGGAACGCGGTACAGGTACTGACTCAGAATCGGCAGATGGAGTGCAAGGGCGCTTTGTGCCAGACCGAAAAGTGGTCCCCGCTGTGCTGCGAGCTGCTTGCGAACCTGTTCCACCACTGCTGGGACGTCCGCCACGTGCTGTGGATCAATCCAGACCGAGACTTGCCCCGTCAGCATACTCGCCGGAGCAGCTTGCTCGCCCGCCGCCAAATACCGTCGTAGATTGACCGGAAGATTAATGGGGATCGCGACACCGGCCTCAAACGGCAGAACGTCGCGCAGTGCCAGATATGTCGCAGCAATAATTACCATTGCCGCCGTTGCGCGATCGCGCATCGCCCGACCGGCAAGGGCCGTGGTCGCCCCTTCCGGATAGTGCAGGAACAATGGGGAAACGCACGGATCGTCAGCCGTGGCTTTCGGAATCGTGAACGCACGAGCCTGGCTGGAACGTTTCACGAAATCGACCAATTCCTGAAAAAGCTTCCATCGTGTTCTGAGATTGACCAGTCGCCGCAGGTGTGTATACACGGTCCGTCGCACCACGGGTGCGTCGGTCGCAAGAGGCTCTGCTGCCGTCTGGTAGTGTTCTTCGATCGTTTGAATTAAATGCCGGGCGGCATTGCCATCCGCCAGACGGTGGTCGATGCGGAAGCAGAGGTGATCGTTCTCCGGTGTCCGCAGCACCATCACTCGGGCGGCGGCATCCACTGCCGACTCCAGAATCCGTTCCCAGGTCGCTACACGCTCGACGGACGAAGCGCACGTTTCGACGGTCACCAGTTCTGCGCGGTGGTCACGCGGGATGACAGACCAGTACGGTGTCCACCAATGCGTGACAAACCGGTAGCTCCACATCGGCTCGGCGGCGAGTGCACACAGGAAGGCTTGGGTTAGACGCCCGACATCCACATGCCCGGCGAATTCCAGAACGAAGTTCACGTCCCCCTGGTAGTCTGGGACCATCGCCGCAAACCACCGCTCGTAATACTGGCTGGGAATGCGCGCAGGGGGCATGAGTTCGGATTGATCCCAAAGCAGCGAACAAGTTGAACCATGCAGCGTGGCGGAAACGAGACCGCCGACCCCACTAATCGTGAAGGCGTTCTCCCCCGATTGTCTACGTGAGTTCGGCAAATTCCCTGCAAAACCGCACGGGTTTTCTTCACCGGCAATCTCCACTTCCGTGAAAGGTGGAGTCAAAACGTCGATTCGGATGGTAGGGACGTGAGGAAATCTGTGAATTTCCGTCTCTGTCGATCACAACGCTTGTGTTTGCTGTCCGGGATCGATCCAATTTCGGGAACCATCTTGATTGGCCACCGGGGTCCCCATTCGGCGGTGTCGGTTGAGTCGAGCGAAACTCGGACGCGGATTCCTCTTACAACCTCCGCCTGGTGAAGCTCTCTTTTTCAAAGATCGTTCTGGCATGAAGGTGGTGGGTGCTATTGACACCCGCACGGATGCGGTCGCGAGATCGGAGGTGGAGTGCCTCCCCAGCACAGCGGTCGTTGCCGAACTGAGTTCGGGCCGCGTCCTGGCCCCTCCGTCTCCGCCGCGAGTGCTGATTAAACCCGAGCGGTCTGAACAACCGCCGCGGGTGCGGGGCCGGCGGTTTGCCTTCCTTGATGGTCTGCGGGCCTTGGGTGCTCAGGTCATCGTGTGGCACCACCTCACGTTTTATGGACCACTGTCCGACATCGCCTACCCGCTGATGCCGACTCTGATCGACGTCCTTTTCCGCTACGGTGCGATGGCGGTCCAGGTCTTCCTGGTCATCGGAGGATTTGTCGCGGCACACGGACTGACGCATAACCTACCGACGACACCCGAAGGTCTGGCAGGTCAAATCGCAAAACGGTACTGGCGACTGGCATGGCCTTACTTGGCCGTCTTAGGAATCGCCGTGATTGCGAACAGTCTCGCGTCGCAATGGATGACGGCCGAGTCGCTCGCCTCACTGCAACTGGAGACCCAGCTGGGGATCCCCGATTATGCTGTGCGAACCGGTCTCGCCGCGCCCCCGACTGTCTTGCAGGTGGTCGCGCACGCTTTCTTTTTGCAAACACTGCTGGGGTATGAGTCCCTGTCCGCGGGAATCTGGTATCTCGCCATCGACTTTCAATTGAGTCTGTTCAGCCTCGTTTCTGTCAGTTTAGTTCACCTGATCGCAGCCCGCTTTGGCCGGGAACGACAGGGGATTCCCTGGTCGTTCGCCGTGTTCTTTCCCCTCGCCGGTCTCGCGCTCTTCTGGTGGAACCGCGACCCGGGACAAGACATCTGGTGTGGGTATTACTTCGGGAGTTATTTCCTGGGGATGGCGACCGCGTGGTGGCTTTCCGGGTCAATCTCCCGTTATTGGTATGGGGCGTACCTGGCCCTGATGACCGCAGCGCTGGTTTACGACTTCCGTATCCGGCTGGCAATTGCGCTCGTCGCCGGATTGGTGATCGCCGTTGCCGGGGTGAGCGGGGGACTGGAACGCTGGTTCCGCTCACCGGCCATGGATTATCTCTCCCGGACCAGTTACAGCCTGTTCCTGATCCACTTCCCGGTCTGCCTCGTCGTCAATGCCCTCCTCAGCGAAGTGGTAGCTGGGCAACCGTGGTTCGCGTTTGGCGGGATGGTTCTCGCCTGGGTTGCGAGTTGTCTTGCCGCCGTCGTGTTGTACCACGGCGTGGAAAAAGCCGTCCGGTGGTGATGCGTACCGGGCACGTCCGATTACGGTGTCGCTAACTGTTCGCGCAACCACAACGGGCGATCCGTCGTGATTCCTTCCACGCCCGCAGCGATCATCTGCCGCGCGACTTTCACGTCGTTCACGGTCCAGACGAGCAGTTCCAATCCGGAGGCTTTCACCTGGTCGCCGAAACCCCGGTCGATGAGATCGCAGGCGGAAAGATCGAGTCCGTCTGCGCGGAGTTCTTTGGCCGTGCGGATGAGCGAGTCGACCGAATGATTCCAATCACCGGATTGCTTGTCGCGCTTCACCGAAACAATCCAGTACGCTTTGCAATGCGGTAGCGTTTTCTTGGCCGCAGCGACAACGTCCTGGCTGAAACTGATGATCGCGGTTTCGCTTGCCGGGCGGTTCGCTTTGGCCAACACCCGCTGCAACTCGGGCATCACTTCCACATCGCACTTCACCTCGATGAAAACTCGTTTTCCCGACGGCGTGAGGGCGAGTGCTTCCGATAGCAACGGCATGCGCTCGCCGGTGTATTTCTTGTCTTTCCACGCACCGACATCGAGCTTCCGCAACTCTTCATAGGTTTGATCGACGACCTTCTTGTCGACGCCAGCCGCGCGTTTGGTATCGGCATCGTGACTCAACACGATCTGTCCGTCTTTGGACAAATAAACATCGAATTCAACAGCATCGGCTTGCTGCTCCCAGCCGAGTCGCAATGCGGCCAGCGTGTTCTCGGGGGCGTCATAGGAAGCCCCACGGTGCCCGACGATTTCCACTCTTGCCGGACGATCCTTCGCCATACTCGTCAACCCTCCGCACAGGAGCACCAGTCCCGCCACGACCGTTCGCGATCCCATCATCACTCATCCCCTCCAAGCTGAACTCTGATGCCGTACGCTGACACAATACCCGGCAGACGTCAAGAAGACGTGAAGGCGAACGCTGGCATTGGAGCCGGGGTCGGGACGGGGGCCCTGATCCGCATCTCTAAACTCCCTGCACTCTGAAGCGTCCCGCTCATCACGCTGGAGCGTGATGGCTACTTTGCGGGCAGAAAACGTTGGATCCGCTTGCCGCTCACCTCGGCGACCAGCAATTCTCCCGTGGAAGTGACCGCCATGAGGTGTGGGAGTTTCAGCGTTTCGGGTGTGCCCCAGGTTGATGTGATCTCACCCTGTCGGTTGAGATGCACGATGTGGTGCTTGTCTCCTTCGGATGCCAGCAGGTCATCGCCGATGACGATCAGCCCGAATGGATTACCAAAGCCGGTCCAGTCGGCGAGGTGTTGTCCACCCTGATCGAAAACCTGCACCCGCTGATTGCCACGATCGGCGACATAAATGCGGTCGGCGGCATCGATCGCCAATCCATGCGCTGTCGCAAACTCACCGGGCCCTTTGCCCTTCTTCCCCCATTGCAGCAAGAATTTTCCGCTCCGATCAAACTTGGCAATCCGCGCGTTGCCACTGTCGGCAACGTAGAAGTTCCCCTGCGAATCGAACACCACGTCATCGGGGGCACGAAAGCCCTCGGCTCCTCCCGCGGCTTTGCCGACTGTGCCGATCGTCGCCAGCAATTCGCCGTCCGTGGAAAACTTGCGGAGGACCTGGTTGCCATTGTCAGTGGTCCAGAGATGTCCGTCGCGATCGAAGCGCAACCCGTGCGGCACTTTGAACAACCCCGTACCCCAACTGCGCAGGAACTTTCCTTCGGCGTCAAATTGCAGCAAGGGAGATTCGCCGCGTTGCAGAACATAGATCTGATCTTTGGCATCGACCGCCACCGCCGAAACGGCGTCGATCGTTACCGAGTCGGGGAAGACCAGGAAGCCATTCGATGTAAACGGGTCCGCCGCCATGACGGGGCTGGTCCACGCACAAATCCAGACGGCCAACTTCCACCAGCGAGACATTCGGCATTCCTCATCGAAGGATCATCATGTTGAAGGCCAGTCGCCCAAAACGAACACGGCCTCTGTGCAGAGGCCGTGACGTGGGGTGAGGCATACCGGCGGTTGACGATTAGAACTTCTGGTCGCCGATGTTTTCGCGGCCATTGCGGGTCATCAGGGCCATGAAGACGTTGCGGTCGATGCCGACGGCAATGGTTTTCGTACTGCCATCGACCATGGCGAAGGCAATCACTCCCGGATGAGTGGCACCGAACGAGAACCGGCGGTTGCCATTCGACACGGAATTCCACGTTCCCCCGGTGAGGGCATCACCGATCACGGGTTCACCGGCGGTGAGTCGATCCGCGGCGGTCGCGCCGCCCACGCAGCAGCTTTCCGCATCCGCCCAGAAGCCGAAGTAGGAATCGCCAATCATGAACGTGGTGCCGGTGCCGTCGGTCACATCGTTGAAGCCGACCGCGCTGTTCACATACAGCATGCCGTTGGTACCACCGATCCAGACGCTATTCGAGGCATCCCACTGCAACGTTCCGAGATTGCCGCGGTAAGTGCTGTATCCCAGCGGGACCTGCTGTGCGGCTTGCAGCAACGGACGGGCGGAGGGCAACGAGGCACTGGGGCAGATAAACGTCGGGATGGTGGTGGCGTAGTACGGAAGATTCGGTGACGGTGTGCCGCCCTGGTTGCAGTCCATGAAGAATTTGCCGAACGGGGGATACTGGATCTGAATGGTCCCCTGATCGATTTGTCCGAGAATGGCAGCGTGCCAGCTCCAGAGATTGCTCATGTTCCACGTTGTGACAACCAGTTGCTGCTGCTGTGCCTGTTGTTGCGGGGGCAACTTGATCGGAATCACGAACGGCTCGGGGAAAAGAGTCGGGAGCGCGGTTTCGCAGGCCAGCCCCGGCGAGACCATCCCCGGCGGAAAGACTCGATTGCTGCTTTCGTAGTTGTGCATCGCCAGCACAAGGTTGTGCATGCTGTTTAGGCACTGTGTCTTCCGGGCGGTTTCACGCGCCTGTTGCACTGCGGGCAACAGCAAGGCAATCAGCATCGCAATGATGGCCATCACGACGAGCAGTTCGATCAGCGTAAAACCCCGGCGCGATGCCGTTCGGACTTGCAGACGCGGTTGGCCGACCATTACGGTTTCTCCTCACTGACAATCCGCCTACCACGGCGAACGGCCCGTTGACTCGTGTTCAAATATTCTCCCCGCAGCATGGGAGACTAACAATCCCCGCTGTGGAATGCAAATTTTCTCGGCGGGGAATCACGAATTCCCCTTGGGTATCAGAGTTCTCCACTCAGCGGCCCTCCGGCCCATTCAGAACCCGGGATTGTCGATGTGTTCGCGACCATGCCGCGTCATGAGCGCGAGAAACAGTTCACGATCAATCTGGGTGCCGATACTTTTGGTGCTCCCGTCCACCATCGCGAAGGCCGTCACTCCGGAATGCAGGCTTCCGAACGTCATGCGTCGGTGCTTGGAGTCCGACGCTGAAAACCAGACCCCGTTGAAGAGTGCATCGCCCTTGACGGCTTCCCCGGCGAAATGTCGGTCAATTTTCGTTGCCCCGGCCACACAGCAGCTCTCCGAATCGGACCAGAATCCGTAGTACGATTCCCCCAGCAGGATCGTGGTCGACATGCCGTCCAGAACATCATGGAAACCTACCGCGCTGTTCGGATAAAGCATCCCGCTGGTCGTCCCCGTCCACACTCCATTGGCCACATCCCAGCGCATGGCCCCAATACAGCCCCGATAGGTCGAATACGCCAAAGCGGTTTGCCCCAGGAGCGGACGGGCCGACGGCAGCGAGGCGCTGGGACAAACAAACGTTGGAATTTGGGTGGCAAAGTACGGCAGGTTAGGCGACGAGAGTTGCGGTGACTGACAATCGAGCAAAATCTTGCCCATCGGCGGATATGCGAGCTGAATTGTCGTCTGGTCAATCTGCTTGAGAATGGCCGCATTCCAAGTCCAAAGGTTCCCGAAATCCCAAGAAAGCACCACATCGGGAGGAACGATTGGAAACGGATTCGGCGTGGGAGGAATCGGAACGGCTTCAATGCGCGTCACCGGAATCCTGAAGCTCTCGGGGATGCTTAGCGGCACGAGATCTTCACAGAACAGTCCGGGCGAGATCACCCCCGGGGGAAGCACACGATGACTGTTTTCATAGCTGTGCATGGCCAGGACGAGGTTATACAAGTTGTTCAGGCATTGGGTCTTACGAGCTGACTCCCGCGCCCGCTGCACGGCCGGTAGCAGCAGTGCGATCAGCATCGCAATGATGGCCATGACGACCAGCAATTCCACGAGGGTAAATCCGGAAGACCTTTTCTGTCGGTCCGAATTTGTTGAGATACGGCTCATACGCCCTCCTCGCACCGGCAGTGAAAGTCGCTAAGACGGTCGCTTCATTCCGCCGATCATCGGATCGCTCTTCCCGCTCAGGACTCACCGGAGGGACGGAGAGGGTTAAGTTGGGAATGGAGATTCAGAGGATGCCGAGATGAAGCCCGCTGGAATTAGAAAACGGGGCGTCGGTACCCGTATCAACACACCGAGGAGAAGTTTTACGGTAATTGCCGTAACCATTCTTGGCGAAATGGTTTGTGACAGCTTGGTCAGCAGGGCTCATTCCGCGGCGATTAGAAACGGTCGCCAACTGGAATACTTCTGTGATTGCAGATGCTGAAAGAGGAGCGGATTGCGGGCCGGTTTGCGTGGCGCACGCATCAGCTTCATCCCGGCTTCATGCGGCGTACGGCCTCCCTTGCGGACATTACAGTCCAGGCAGCAGCAGACGATATTCTCCCAAGTGGTGGGGCCGCCGCGACTTTTCGGCATCACATGATCCAGGCTTAAACGCTGGGTTCCATGCCGGCGGGCGCAGTATTGACAAATGTAATCGTCACGCAGGAAAATGTTACGCCGATTAAACTTGATGGAATTGCGCGGCATTCGTTCATACCGCAACAAACGGACCACGCGCGGGACCTGGATTTCAAAATTGACGGCGCGAATCCAGTCGATCGGATCCGGAGCTTCGCCCAGATCCAGCCGCAGCAGGCTCGATTCCAGCCAACCGTCGAAATCGTAGGCCTGATAACTGCCGTCTTCGACGGAGATGACTTCCGCCAGGCCTTTGAACAGCAGGCAAAAGGCGCGGCGGACGGAAACAACATGAACCGGAGCGTACTGGCGGTTCAGCGCCAACACACTGGCATGAATGGCTGACGGAGCACTGGCAATCATCGCCCGAACACCCCCGCAACAGGAACCATCCTGGGGGCAGACACGGCGAGCGCACACTTCATCCCGATCCGCTGCTGGCGTCTCGGAACCAAGCCGATCCCCTTGCCTGCGCGGCGGAATGGACACCGGAAACCTGACCCGAGCCCGTCAAGGAACCGGACGCCATTTCGTCGTAATCCAAATTCTAAACGCCGATCCTCTGCGAGAGCAAGGATGTCACCTCGACGCTTGCCGCTTTGCGGGAGGACCGACGCTCAACACGATCTTGGTCAGTCGAAAGAGTCGGGGCCCCCACCCCGACGAATTCCGATTCGGTTGACTCCTGCCCCGTCACCGCCCACTGGTGGACGGTCTTCCGGGTGAGCATACTATGGGGAGAAGATCATCATCCGTTCGCGGGTGTCCTGCCACGTCGATTGTTCCCTCCTGGAGTGCGTGCCATGCTTCGATTCTGCACCGCCTTGCTGCTTGTGAGTTCCGGCGCGGTCGCATCCGCGCAGGAATACGTCAACGGGTACACCTACATCGCACCGAGTTACTATCTCACGCCGCCGGTGGTGACGTATCCGTCGATCGATGTCTTCCCGCCGTACTACCTCGCGCAACCGGTGGCGGTCCGCCCGCCGTATTGGGTGCCACAACCGATCCCGATGGCGACCTATCCCGTGCCGACTGCGGGAGTGGTGACTTATCCCGTCGCTCCCGCCCCGGCGTACTACCGCGGGCGTGTGAAGTCTTCCCCGCGCGAAGTGGAGTACACCGTCCGCGGTCCGTACGGCCAGCGGGAAAAAGTGGAAGTCGAGTTCAACCGCTACGGCGGTATCAAGGAAATTGAGTATCGCCGCCGGTGATCTCTGATTCTAATCCAGCCCCATGATGCCCAGGGTTTCTGAACCCTGGGTCTCTTCTTTTCTTCCCTCACGGAACACGCGCCGCATGTCCGTCGATGACACCCCCAGCCGTTACGTTGTCGGGCTGGACCTGGGCACCACGAACTCCGCATTGGCTTACGTCGACACCACGGAAACCCCCTGGCAAATCCGCACGTTCGCCGTCCCGCAAGCCGTCGCCGCCGGACAGATCGAGTCGCGCGAAACGGTGCCGTCGTTCCACTATCAACCGGCAACCGGGGAAGTCGCGGCTGGGGCATTGCGGTTGCCGTGGCAGAAGTCTGATCCGGGTTACTGCGTCGGTCATTTCGCGCGCGATCAGGGAACGCTGGCTCCGGCGCGGCTCATCAACTCGGCGAAATCGTGGCTGTGTCACCCCGGCGTCGACCGCACTGCGGAACTGCTCCCGTGGCAGGGGGCCAGTGATGTCGAACGGCTCTCGCCCGTCACTGTCAGTGCGCGACTTTTGCAGCACTTTCGCGAGGCGTGGGATCACGCGCATCCCCAATATCCGCTCGCACAACAGGATTTCGTCCTCACGCTGCCGGCATCGTTCGATGAAGTCGCGCGGGAACTCACCGTCCGTGCGGCACAACAGGCCGGGCTGCCACGTGTCGTCCTCATCGAAGAGCCGCAAGCCGCGTTCTATGCGTGGATCGCCAAGCATGTTGAATCGTGGGATCAACTCGTCTCGCCCGGCCAGAAAATCCTGGTGTGCGACATCGGCGGCGGCACCACCGACTTCACGCTCATCCGCGTCCGCAAAGGAACCGACGGCGTGGTGCAGTTTCATCGCGTCGCGGTCGGCGAGCATCTCATCCTCGGCGGCGACAACATCGACCTCGCGCTCGCCCATCATCTCGAACGAAAACTCAAAGGAGACGGCAAGCTCGAACCGCGGCAGTGGAGCGTGCTCGTCCGCAGTTGCCGACAGGTGAAAGAAGTCCTGCTCGGCGACCACCCGCCCGAACAATACACCCTCGCCTTGCCCGGCAGCGGGTCGAAGCTCATCGGCGGTGGTTTGCAGGTCGTCATCACGCGCCAAGAAGTCGAACAACTGGTGCTCGACGGGTTCTTTCCAATGGTTCCTCTCGAAGCCAAGCCGCAAGCCGCCCGGTCGGGGTTTCAGGAACTCGGGTTGCCGTTTGCTCCGGATGCCGCGGCGACGAAATACCTCGCTGCCTTTTTGTCGGCCCATCGTCACGCCGGGGATGACGGGACGGAAGACACGACCCACGATCCCGCCCGGCCCGATCTGCTGCTGTTCAACGGCGGGGCGTTTGAATCGGTCGCGCTGCGGCAACGGCTCATCGAACAATTGCATGGATGGTTCCGCAAGGACGATCCGCAGTGGGCGATTCACGTTCTGGAAAACGAACGGCTGGACCTCGCCGTCGCGCGCGGGGCAGCGTACTACGGCATGGTCCGCCGCGGTCAGGGCGTGCGCATCGCCACGGGGCTCGCGCGGACATACTACATCGGCGTCACCGGAAGCCCAGGGACCGCCGTCCCTGGGACGCTCAGCGCGTTATGTCTCTGCCCCGCAGGTCTCGAACCCGGACAGGAAGTCGATCTCACCGCACGGCAGTTTGAACTGTTACTCGCCCAGCCGATCGAGTTCCCGCTGTTCGTATCGAGCCTGCGGCTCACCGACAAACCGGGCGATCTGATCACCGTCGAACCGGAACAACTGAAAGCGCTGCCCCCCATCCGCACGGTGCTCAAGACGATCAAAGGACAAAGTGACGAAACCGTCCGCGTCATTCTGAAAGCCCGGCTCACCGAGATCGGCACGCTCGACCTGTGGTGCAGCGAAGTCGGTGGACTGCGGCGGTGGAAGCTGCTGTTCGATGTCCGGTCGGCGACGCAGACGGATGTCGCCGCGGTGGAAGCAACGGCGAATCAACAGGGACTCCTCGACGACACCGTTCGTGAAGTCGCCTGCCAACGGATCGCCGCGATCTTTCAGAATCGAAACAGCGATCCGGCCCCGCTGATGAAACAACTCGGCGAAGCGATCGGTCTAGATCGGCTCTCATGGCCCGCAACATTACTGCGGCAGATGTGGGACGCGCTCCTCGAATGCGAGGACGGCCGCCGGTTCAGCCCGCAACATGAAACGCGGTGGCTGAATCTGCTCGGCTTTTCCCTGCGGCCCGGTTACGGACTCGCGCTGGATGACTGGCGTGTCGCTGAAACGTGGAAGCGGCTGCAAGGGAAGCTCGCGCATCCGGCGGCGTCGTGTCGCACCGAATGGTGGATCCTGTGGCGACGCATCGCGGGTGGACTCACCGCGGGGCAGCAGCAATCGATTGCCGGGCCGTTGCTGCCCGCGATCAAAGAGACCGCGAAAGCGGCTTCCAAACCCCGCGGAGAACAAGCCGGGCCGCAGGAGATCGCCGAGCAGATTCGCCTCATCGGTGCTTGTGAGTGGTTATCACCCACGCTGAAGCAAACCGCGGGGCAACTCTTTCTCGACATTTTGAAACGCCCCGGCCATGAAACGATTCGTTCCGCGGCGCTGTGGTCACTCGGCCGCATCGGTGCGCGGCAACCGAACTACGGCCCGCTCAATACGGTGGTTTCCGCTGGCATCGCCGAGGACTGGCTCCGCGGCGTGATGCGCGTGGAAGGAACCGATCCCCTGATTCCGCTCACCGCCATGCAACTCGCCCGGCGAACCGATGACCGTTACCGCGACATCGGCGAGGGTCTGCGCAGCGAAGTGCTGCGGTGGATGGAGCAGATTCATGCCCCGAAACACCTGCGACGGCTGGTGCGCGAAGTCGAAAAGCTCGAAACCGAAGAACAGGGACTCGTCTTCGGCGACGCGCTGCCGGTAGGCTTGCGGCTGGTGTGAAAGAGAAATGGAGAATGAGGAATGAAGAGTGACACATGCAGAATGACGGAGTGAGCTTGATCAGGTCTTTCTTACCATTTTGCATTCTTTATTCCTCACTCTTCGTTCTCCATTTCTGATCTCAGGAAACGAAAAGACCCACGGTTAAGAAACCGTGGGCTTCGTGTGTGCGGTTATGACGCAACAGTTTACGTTGCGGCGGGGGCCGGGGTTTCGACCATCGCGAGGTTCGGCACGTTGATGCCGGTGATCTTCACCTGCGTGTGTTTCTGGCGGTGACCGGTGTGGCGGCGCGATGCGTGGCGACGGCGCAGCTTCTGGATTTCAAGCTTCGGACCTTTGAAGTCGGCGTTGGTGACTTCGGCGGTGATCGATGCTCCTTCGATGACCGGCTTGCCGATCAGGCTGGCACCGCCGCCGTTGGCGAGCAGCACCTTGTCGAAGGTGATCGTGTTGTTTTCCGGCAGCTCCGCGCGGTAGTCAACCACGAGGACATCACCCGGCTGGACGCGATACTGACGGCTACCGTCTTCAAACACTGCGAACATGAACTTCGACCTCTAACAACACGCCCAGCGACGTTTCTGGAAAGGAAGGCCGCTGCGGTCGCAACAACACCGACCGCAGCGGAGCCACATAATCTAACCGATCACCGGCGTGATTTCGAGTCATCCTGAGGCAGAACTCGAACTTCACTCCCCAACTCGTTGGTGCAGTAGAACTTAAGGTGCTCCGGCATGACGTTGGCGAGGGCGTTGATGTTGATCGTCGCCTGGTACGCTTCTTCTAATTGCGTGATGTCACGGCGCTTGCGGTTGTTCAGGAAAGCCGCGACGCGCTCATGCACTTCGACCGTCACCTTCGTCACTTCCGAGTGATTGGCGTGCGTCATCAAGAGCCGCATGACTTCGATGGCCATGCTCTCGGCGGTCTTCACCTGTGCGGTTCCGGCGCAACACGGACAGTCTTCATACACGCTCCGCCGCAGTGATGGACGAATCCGCTGGCGGGTCATTTCAATGAGACCGAATGGACTGATGCGCAGAATCTTCGTCCGCGCGCGATCGCGGCGCACGGCATTGTGCAGCGCCCGTTCCACACCCCGCCGGTGGCGTTCTTCACGCATATCGATAAAGTCGCAGACGATTACGCCCCCCATGTCTCGGAGACGAAGCTGGCGGCTGATTTCCTCGGCCGCTTTGAGGTTCACCTGATAGGCATTTTCCTCGGCATTATCATCGGCCCGATAGTTGCCGCTGTTGACGTCGATAGCGACCAGCGCTTCCGTCTGATCGATGATGATCGAGCCTCCCGTCGGTAACGCCACGCGGCGGCTGTGAATCTTGCCGATCTCGCGTTCCACATTGTACATGTTGAAGAGCGGGTCTTTGCCGTCGTACAACTCGATGTGGTCTTCGTGACTGGGGAGGACTATCTTCATGAACTCGCGGGCGCGCTCGTAGGCCCGTGGTTCATCGATCAGAATGCGATCGACTTCGCCGTTGTAGATGTCCCGGATCGTCCGGATGATCATGTCGCTTTCTTCGTAGATGTCGACCGGCGCGGGATGCTTTTTCACCCGGCGGACGATCACCTGCCAAAGTCGCAACAGATAATTCATATCGCGCTGCAGATCGGCCTGCGAACGGTCAATCCCCGCGGTGCGGATGATGAATCCCAGCCCTTCCGGTGGATCGAGATCGAGCAATGCTCGCCGCAACGTCTTCCGTGTGGCCTCATCGGTAATCTTGCGGCTGACGCCGACGCGCTTGAGCGCGGGCATCAGCACCAGATAACGACCGGGGATGCTGATGTAAGTGGAAAGTGTCGGGCCCTTGGCACCGATGCCTTCTTTGATGACCTGCACGAGGACTTCGCTGCCGCGGCGGAAGATGTCTTGAATCGGCGGCTTGCTGCGGGCGTTGCGTTCGTTGTGACGCCGGGGTTTGCCACGTGATGGCGGGCCGTCATCTTCGTCGTCGTCATCGCCGCCGTCATCGGGGCCATCGACGAGATGTTTGTAGTATTCGTACTCGACGTCGCTGACGTGGAGGAAGCCGTTGCGGCCGACACCAAAGTCAACAAACGCCGCCTGGATGCTGGGCTCCAGGTTGACGATGCGGCCTTTGTAGATGTTGCCGACGTAGTTTTCGAGGCTATTCCGTTCGACGTACAGTTCTTCCAGAACGCCATCCTCGACGATGGCGATCCGGCTTTCCTCCGGTTGGAGGACATTCATCAGCATTTCTTTTTTCATCGCGCGCCTTTCGGGCGGCGAGGCATACGGAACGATGGGGCGAAGACGCCTGAGCGCACTCCTTGCGCGAAAGCCGATGCGTCATGGCATGGACGATGCGTGCGGCAAGATCACCGTCACCCAAGGGCGACAGCGATGGTTCGATTCCTGGCGGTGCTTCTCGGAGCCGGCGTTCAGAACGAACGGGATCGAAAGCCAATAAAACCGGGAACCAACCTCTCACGAACCTGCAGGGCCGTGACCGCGTGAGCGACATCAGCGGCCGACAGGGACTCGCGGAGACCGGACATCGTTGGGAATGACGCAGCGGTGTGATCGCGCTGGGAACCGTGCTTCCGACTTGGGCCTCAGCCGATTCCACCGCAGCGACGTTGCCATCGCACTTCGGTGAAGTCATTCCGGTGTTCGTAACCACCGGAAGCAATCGACCAGGCAGGAAGGACGGCGCGGAGGACGACAGTGCTGCGAAACCGAGGCACACGGCCTCCCGGTTTATGGACACTGCTGGGGTGGGCAACCATGTCGGCCGCGTCCCTGTCTCCGCCTTCTCGTTTCCACGCACTCTGCCGCTACCTGAACTCAAAAAGGACTCGTTACCCACACAGACAGTTTGGTGACGTCATGGTCACCTCTGTTTCGTTCACGGTCAGATGAGGAAGCCCGTCTCGGCCGGTACTTCTGTCGAATCATCCCACCGATATCTCCCCGAATTGATGTTCCGCGGTGAGGGCGCTTCAGCCTTCTCGTTTCCGCAGAGTCCGGCGAACCGTGGGCGATTCGTCGATTACTCCATCGCTTCCGGGCAAATCTTCTTCAATTCTCCTCGCAGATAACTTTCCACGTCGCGGGCCACATCCATGCTTTCCGACCGCGAGGCAATCCGCTCCGCTTTCGCAAGCGTCAAGTTCCGAATGATTTCCTTCAACTCCGGAATGGCATGCGGGGTCACACTGAGCTGTCGCAGCCCCATGCCGACGAGCAACGGCACAAAGATCGCTTCTGAACTCATCTGCCCACACACGGAGACTGGGATGTGATACTTCGCAGCCGCCGTGATGACGTTCCGGATCAATCGCAAAATCGAGGGATCGCCGGCGCGATACAGGTTCGCCACCGCCGGATCACCTCGGTCCACTGCCAGAGTGTACTGAATTAAGTCGTTGGTCCCAATGGAGAAAAAGTCGACCTCACGGGCAAACTCTTCCGCCAGGATCGCCGCGGCGGGGACTTCGACCATCATGCCCACGGGCACATCACGGTTGAACGGAACCCCTTGCTCCTCAAGGTCTTCCATCACATCGCCCAGGATCATCCGCGCTTGCCGAAACTCCAGCAACGTGGTGACGAGCGGGAACATAATTCGTAAATCGCCATGCACCGCAGCCCGTAAAATTGCCCGAAGTTGGGTTTTGAACAGCTCCAGATGCATCAGACTCAGACGAATACTGCGGACGCTGAGCGCGGGATTGATGCCGTCTTCGTACTCGGATTGGAGATCCCCGGGCATTTTGTCGGCACCAAGATCAAGCGTGCGAATAACGACGGGCTGTGTCGGAAATGCCTTCAACACTTCCCGGTACGCGCGGAAGTGGTCTTCTTCCGTCGGCTCGCGCTGCGACTGGAGATAGAGAAACTCGGTCCGATACAGTCCAACTCCTTCAGCGCCGCGGTGCCGCGCCGACTCGGCTTCTTCCGGGAACTCGATGTTTCCCATCAGCGTGATGCGGATGCCGTCGCGTGTCTCCGACGGTAACTGCCGCAACGATTCCAGTCGCTTGGTGGTGCTGCGGTAACGCTCTTCGGAATCGTGATACTTGGCGAGGGTGTCATCATCGGGGTCAATGATGACCGTACCGTGGCTTCCGTCGATAATCAGCGTTTCGCCACCGGAAAGGTCCGAGAGAAAGTTGCCGACGCCGACGACCGCGGGGAGTTCCAGCGCTCCAGCGAGAATTGCCGTATGGCTGGTATGACTACCGACTTCGGTCGCAAAGCCGAGAACGAATTGCTTATCCAGGGACGCGGTTTCACTTGGCGTGAGGTTGTGGGCCAAGAGGACGACCGGTGCGGTCAGGTGGCCGAGTTCCTCACGCTTCTCTCCGAGAAGCTGTTTCACCAGACGTTTTTCGAGGTCGTAAATGTCGGCAGACCGCTCCGCAAAATAGTGGTCGCCGAGATTCTGAAAACGCTTGGCGTATTGCCGGAGCACGCGGCTCACGGCGAATTCCGGCGAAAATGACTTCTCGCGAATCAGCCCCTCAATCTCGGTGAGGATCTTGTGATCGCGGACCATCATCAGATGCGCGGTGAAGATTGCCGCGTACTGAGCACCGAGGCGTTCCTTTGCCAGGGTTTCATTGAGCTCGATTTCCTGGCACGTGGAATCGACCGCGGTCCGAAACCGGGCGATTTCCATATCGACAGCGTCGATTGAGACAAACCGCTGCGGAATTCGAAAGGATTCCGCCCCCATCACCAGCGCCGGGCCAATCGCCACCCCGGGAGAAACGGCGATGCCGCGCTTGATCAGCATCAGTTCTGGTCACCTTGCTCGGGTGTATTCCATCCGTGTGGGGTGCGAGACCGCGCTCCCTGGCGCGGTGAAACACAGCGTAACAATGCGTTCAAATCAGGTTACGGAACCGGAGCCGGAGATGCTTGGGGCGCGAAATCCGACTCGAACAAGGCTGCCAGATGTTCGACCGCCTCGGCGGCATCCGGGCCGTCGACTTCCAGGTCTAGTTCGACATTGGGACCGGCGGCAAGTGTCATCAAGTCGAGGATGCTCTTGGCATCCACCGGAGTAAGCGAATCTTTCGACAAGCGCACACGGCTCTGAAACTTCATGGCCAGTTGTGCTACAGCCGTACACGGACGGATGTGGAGGCCTTGTTCAGCCTTCACTATGACTCTGCGCCGATAGACTTGCGACTCCGACATGATCTTTGGCCCAACACCGCAGCACAGACATTCGCGCCGCGGGCCGGCTGCCGTGTGAGGCAGCCAGGAAGTTAGATTTCGTTGTTATCCGCTTCCCGCAACAGTTCGAGAACAGCTTCCTTCGTTTTCGACTGCCGCAGAAACTTGCAGAAATTCTGATTCCGCAGGTGCCGTGAAATGCTTTCCAACGCCCGCAGGTGATCGCCCGGCTTATCCGGCGGAGAGACGAGCAGGAACAGGATGTGGACCGGTTCGCCATCGAGACTGGCGAAATCGACTCCGTCACCAGCCAAGGCGACTGTCGCAATCAGCTTGGTGACCGACGCGTGCTTCGTATGGGGCACAGCAACACCGTTGCCGATCCCCGTCGATCCGAGTTCTTCACGCTTGAGGATCGTGGCAACGATCCCCTCTTCGTCTGCGGCCTGAATGCCGCCGGCATCTTTCAGGCTCGCGACCATTGACCGGATTGCGGATTCTTTTGCATTCGCCGCGAGTTCTGGAAGAATCGCGTCCGCGACGACAAAGTCGCACAGTTTCATTCCAAGTCCTTCAATTGAACGGCATTCAAGTTGAACGCCACCGTTCGCACTTACTGAGTAGTCTGCTTTACCCCGGTCTGCAGGCTGAGCGCGGACGCCATCAACCGGAAAAAAGTCGCATCGCGGCTATTGTGGTTCCGTGGTAATTTCACTCTCGACGACATCGCCCATGGCCGGTGTCCGTCGATGATCCTGAATCTTTTCTTTGTACTTCTTGATCTGCTGTTCCATCTTGTGGAGCGCACTGTCAAACGCCGCGGCCGCTTCCGGCGCGGTATCACTGGCAACAAAGTTATGCTTGTGTTCCGCATCGACCAGAATTTCCGACTTCACAGCCAGTCCTTCAAAGTCGAACGTCACGGTGATGGCCGTCACCCGATCAAAATAGGTTAACAACTTCTCGGCCTTGTGGGTGACATAAGCCTGAGTGTCGTGATGCAGACTGCCATGCCGGCAGGCGATCGCCACTTGCACGAGGGGTTGCTCCTGAGGTATTCCAGCCGAATGATGCGACCGTCGCGCGGTCACATCGTTTCGTTCCAATCTCTTCAGTTCGATTCCCGCGATTGTAGCCCTCCAGAGCGGACCGTCAATTCATACGGACCGTCTTCGGAAGACTGGTTCACGGGCCGGGAGCCTGCGGACAAGCCTCCGACATCAGAATGGTACCACCTTAACAGGTTCTCGCCGCCGCCGATATCCTTCGGCCTGAGAGTGGAGGCGAGACACTTGTGGTGACACGGCCATCACACAGAACGACCGGTGCGATCGACACCGATAACATCAATCAAAGTTGATGTCATCGACCGGTTCGGTTTGGCCGGTAGACGGAGAAGACGTTCGAACGTCATCGGTTCGCGGCAGCAGTTGGGCCTCACGCTGGAAGCTGGGGAGCTTCAACTCGGGCCAGTGGGATTCCTTCTTCGGTGTCGAGATCGCCGGTTTCACCACGACGCGCTCGGTGGAATCACGAGCGATGTTCCGTTGATACGTTGGTGAGTCTTTTTTCGGCGGAGCCAACTGAAAGTTGAACCACGGCATCGGGCTGAGGCTGCTCGAGGAGACACCGGAGCGTTCGAGAGCGCAGCCCGGCGTCATTAAGAGGACAGCGAGTCCAACAAAACGAGACAGAAGGCCGTGACCAAGCCCGTGCATTGGAAATCCATGTGTAGGGAATCGGCGGTTGATAGCAAATCGAAGTGGGGGGCGCGAAGAGCGCTTGTGATTGAGAGAAGACCCAGGGAGCAGAATCCCCTGGGCTTTCCACAAAGCCCACACACATCCCAAGCCACCCATACAACGTAGTCCGTCACGTCAAAATCCGCAGAACCGTCATATTTTGAAATTTCGAGCCGAAATCGACTCAGCCGCATTCACGGCATTTCCGATACAGATGGTATAGCCGTCAAAGTCGGACGTTTGCGCGAAGCGCGCCGACGCTGCTTTGATGGAAGGAGTCGTTCCCACCGCCGTGAGAAACTCCAGGAAGGTGAATATGGTTAGGTGGTGCCCCCTCACCGCGCTCCTCGTCGCGACAGCATGGATCCCCACGATCGGCTGGGCGCAACCTCCGGGGTATCCGCCTCCCGATGGCGGTGTCGTCCCGGCGGGTTATCGATCGAGCGGTTATCCTCAACGGTATACGATGCCTCCGGGGCCGCACGGTCCTGGAAATACCACATTCGTGGAATTGCCTGATGACAAAGGGTTCGCCTATGAAGGCTCACCCTTCGATCAGGCTATCACGAACACTTTCCGGAACGGCTCGCTCCGTCTGGAATACCTGTTGTGGGACATCACCAATCCGGGACGGAACATTCTCGGTGCCGACGTGCAGTCGCCCGATGTGAACCAGCCCGATCCGACACAGCCGTTCGATTTTCTGATTCCCGGCCAGCTCAATCAGACGCGGGCCGTGACACCGACTTTGGATCGCGTGAACACCAACGACAATAACGGGATCCGGGGAACGTACACACTTCCCTTTACCATCGGTGCGTTTGAAGCCAGCATCTTTGCGTTGCAGACGAGTCATTCCGGGGTTCCCATTCCGGAAGAAAATATTATCGACATCAACGATGTCGACCTCGACCTGCAAGTCACCGACTCGATCAACGCCATCGGTGCCATCTACACACCGCTGCTCATCAACGGCATTATTCCGCTGGGCGGCGTGGGATTGGTCTGGGATCAAGGCTATCGGGCCGAACTCAAGACGCGTGTCTGGGGCACGGAAGGAAACTGGGTCTCCAACGCCTTCGATCCCAACAGCCCGCTGCAACTCAGTCCGATCTTTGGCTTCCGCATGCTGGAATTCGCTGAAGACCTGCGACAGTCCGGTGCCTACAACTTTTCGGTCACCGCACCCGATGGGACGATCACGACCTCGGTCGTCAACCGTCGCATCAGTTCCACGACCGACAACTATGTCTTCGGCCCGCAGTTCGGTTTCCGCAGCGAACTGGTTTCGAAGTGGGTGACATTTGGTGCTCAGCCCAAGCTGATGCTCGGGGTGAACTCCTACCGTGCGGCGATTCAAACGCAGAACATCCTGTCGCCAACCGACATCAACCAGAACCTGCTCCAGAAGGACACCACCTTCGGGGTCATCGGCGACCTGGAAGTCTACTCGAAGCTCCACATTCGCCCGCACTTTAATCTGTTCGTGGGTTACAACCTGCTGTGGGCCGGTTTGATTACCCGCCCGGCGGAAAACATCGTCTACAACATCAGCGGTGCCGTGGGTGGTGCCGGTCGGCAATCCGACTTCCAACTCGACGTCAACTACTCAGGAGCCCTCATGCAAGGCCTGAGCGTCGGTGGTGAGTTAACGTACTGAAGTTGTATGGCTCTCGATCAACAACAGAAGCCCAGGGATCGCCATCCCTGGGCTTCTGTGTTTCTGCGATCGTTGCCCCGCCATTGATTGGGCTAAGCAACCCGGCCGCCGTTGGCACTCCGGACCGGGATAATTCATTCCGGCACGAACTCCGGCAGGAGCGGTTGATTCTCTGGCTGCTTTGATTTCAGCGACGGAATACGACTCAAAGCTTTGGCGCCCGGAAAGAAATCCCGCGGGGCTTCACGGAGCGGAGCCCAGGCCATGTCCCAGGCTTCGACCGGCACGTGGGGCGGCAGCGTTGAACGGCGTGCATAGACCTGCTCAATGGCCGACTCGAACTCATTTGGAACCGAGCCCAGACGTTGCAGTGCTATCAGCAACCGTTCCGTCGTCTGATCGATTGCGGGCCGCAACTCTTGCAAGAGGTCGCGCAGCGGGACATCTTTCGGAGGTGACTGGGCCGTCCATTCGGCATGCAATCGTTCTTGAATTCGTTTCGAAGCCTCGATTTGTCCTCGGATTACGGTTTCAGCGAAGTCGGGGTGGATGCCGCGGTTCAAGGCCTGTTGGCGAAGCGATTCGATGAG
Organism: Planctomycetaceae bacterium; assembly: GCA_041753475.1. Taxonomy (GTDB): domain Bacteria; phylum Planctomycetota; class Planctomycetia; order Planctomycetales; family Planctomycetaceae; genus DSVQ01. Next base: position 59,465 of record JBGSUN010000062.1, read on the forward strand.
CTCCATTTCACGCGTCAAGTCACTGATGGGGCGTTGATAATGAAACTTGTTGCGCGCGACGGCAGGCATTAAGGCCAAGCGGTCCCAGATCGCGGCATGCAATTCTTCAGCAGACTCTTCCGCCTTCTCCCGTTCGGTTCGCTGGGGAGCATTGGGTTGCGGCGGAGCATCGCAGCCCGTCACAAAGAGCAGGGCGATTGTCAACAGGCCCCACAGTTGGGGACCGCAGGCCCCGGCTTGTCGGACCGGTTGTTCTGGTTGCACAATGGCAGCGGAAGATTTTCTGGAAAAACAGCGGCAACGCATGGACGAAAACGTCATGTCAACAGACCCTGAGACTGGATCACTCGCCTCTCCGGGATGGTCCTTGCCGGACGAAGCACAGGCTCCCCGCGTCCCTTATCCCGAAGAGCACTGGAACTGGCAAGCGCTCCGTACAAAACCGTTGATCGATTCTACGGCATGGGTGGCTTCCAACGCGGTGGTTTACGGCCGCGTGCGTTTGCAGGCCCGCAGTTCGGTCTGGTACGGCTGCGTCCTCCGCGGCGATCAGGAATGGATCGATGTCGGGGAGGAAACCAACATCCAGGATGGATCGGTCCTGCACGTTGATGAGGGATATCCGTGCATCCTCGGAAAGCGTGTGACCGTGGGACACCGGGCGGTCGTACACGGCTGCGTGGTGGAAGACGAAGCGCTAATCGGGATCGGTGCGCTCGTGTTGTCACGGTGTGTGATTGGCCGTGGGGCATTAATCGCCGCCGGAGCCGTGGTGCTGGAAGGAACGCACGTCCCTGCGGGCACATTGTGGGCCGGTTGCCCAGCACGCCAGGTCAAGGTCCTCACACCCGAGCAACAACGGCGGCTGGCACGCACTTACCAGCACTACGTCAATAATGCCGTGGGCCACCAAGCTTATTTTGGGCCGTCGGTGGGTTGAAGCCGTCTTCGACACATTGCCGGACGTCTGCGATGAGGTAGAAATGCGGGTTCGGGGACTCACGATTTTCGACCCGTGATTCTATGAGTCCCGCGGTTTGGACTGGCGAAGGAGAATCCGGCACTGGATGATGCTCTGCGTCCTTTCGCCAGGCTTCTCCCTGCTTCTCGCTTCATCCGTATCCCCGCGCGACTCCGCGGTTTTGTGTGAACCGCAGCGCCCGAGTTCTTGTTTCCTATCTCGGAGCCTTCCCATGACTGCCGACTCTGCCCCGAATGCCGCCGCGGCAACCAGTCCCCCAGCACGCAAGCCACGCCACGCTGTCGAATTGCTTCTGGTGCGCGGTGGCATTCTGGTGCTCGTACTTCTGGCTGCGGTTCAGGCCCATGCCCGGTTTGGATACGAGATGTCGTTAAAGAAACTCCAGGCGCGGATGGCGTCCGAAGAGGAGACCACCGTACCGCTGTTGCTCAGCGATGTTCCCCAAATGATCTGGGGATTCCCGTCGCGGACTGAGCAAGAGGACCGGCATTGGCGATCGATTACCTACAAATGGCAGGGGATCACGCAGGCGTATGAAATCCGCATGCCCTACGACAGCTCGGAAACGCAGCCGGCCATCTTGTCGTTGGAAACCGCGGACCCGCCGCCGCCGGTTCCGGTGGCGAAAGTCGATGTCCCGGAAACGGCAGCTCCATCCATGCCGTCGATGGGAGGCATGCCGAGCCGCGGCGGCATGGGCGGTGGTGGTGGAGGCGGTCCACGGCCGGATCTGATGGCAAGTGACGCCGACGGTGACGGCCGTGTCAGCAAAGCCGAGGCTCCGGAGCAAATGGCACAGTTCTTCGATCGCATGGATGCCAACAGCGATGGTTTCATCGATAAGGATGAAATCGCCGAGGCTGCTCGGCGTCGTGCAGAACGGCAACGGAGTAGTGGCGGTTCCTCGTCTGGTGGCGAACGCCCGCAACGCCCCGCCACGGAGTCCGACAAGCCCGCAGAGGCTACAGTGAAAGATGCCGACGAACCCATCGAAGCCGCTCCCGCAAAAGAAACTGCTGATCCCGCAGAAGCCCCGGCGGATGCGACAAAGCCCGCGCCGTAACCATGCTGCGATAGTGTGCGGAATTGCCCTCGGCCCGGCTTTTCGCTGTCGAGAGGCGTTTCTTCGGGAAAAGCCGCAGTCCGAACGGCCATTCCTGCCGATTTGGGACCGCATTTCGTCGGTTCGCCCGAAAAATCGCATTCCTGGGGGAAAGTGCGCGCGGAATCCGATTGACCGATTTCCCGTCATCACTATACTCCCCCCCACACTTGGACGTCATTTCTGTAAGCAGACCGGAACGGACCAGTCAGGAACGAACTGGACTGCTGATTGAATTGCTCGTCGTGTACGGATTGCACGGTTTCGCCAGTGCGAACGGTCACGATGAATCCGTGAATATGAGATCTGTCGGCGCCTGGTGCAGGACACTTGCCCCCCGTGTTCCTGGTACCGATAGGCTTGGGTTCGATGGGGTTGCGCAACGAAAGGAATCGTCGCATGAAGTTATTCGGACTGGTCCGAGGCGCCGCAGTGAGTCTGGCCGCTCTCGGGATGGTGTCACCGCAAGCGCAGGTCTTCGCCCAACAGGGTGACAGCGCCAAATCGCAGGTGATTGTGAAGAGTGACGCCAAGTTGGCCGCCGACGTCGTCCTCATCGAGGGCAACTTCGCTGGTCGCGTGGTCGATCATGCTGGAACTCCGCTCGTCGACCGTGAAGTGGTCGTCAAGCAATCCGGCAAAGAAGTGGCACGAGTCACGACCAATGAAAAGGGCGTGTTCACCGTCAAGAACGTCAAGCCCGGCAACTACATTGCCAGTGCGGGTAAGACCGACGGTAACTTCCGCGTGTGGAATGAAAAGACCGCTCCGGCTTCGGCCAAGGGGCATGCGTTGCTGGTCATGGGTCAGAACGGCGAACGCGGTGCCTTCGGTGCCGTCGATCCGTCGCTGTTGCTGCTCACCGCTGGTGTCATTGCTGCCGTGATCATTGCCGCGATTACACTCGGCAAGGTGAACGACCTGCAAGACGATGTTGATCAGATTCCGAAGTCCCCGTAATCGCACGGTTCGACTTCGCCACGTAGTCGTTCGCGACTGATCGTTCCCCCCACGACGTTCGCGAATCGCTGGGCCGGTCATTCCCCTCCCCCCTGGGAATGACCGGCCTCCTTTTTTCTTTTCTTCACGGCGTTCTTGCCGAGTGAAGCCCTGCGCGGGCCGTTTGCCCCGGTGGCTTTGGTCGTCTTTGGCGGTTGCGCGGAATTTTCCAGTGCGACTCCAGCGACTCTCCCGATTATTCCGATAGTTCCATGTGAACCGGCAGCGGATGTCGTCTTCCCATCCTGGGAGGTGACATGGTTCGTTCGAACTCGGCGCCGTTCTCGCTCCAGACTCCGGTGGTTTGGACGCTGGTTCAGTTTTCCAGGGCATACCGGCCGCGGAAAGCGCTTTCGGAACGGATTCCATTCGGAGAACGACGCAGATGAAGACGTTGAACTGGCTCAAGGGCGCGGCCATCACGCTGGCCGCACTGGGAATGACGATTCCCGCACCCCAGCTTCAAGCCGCACAAGGAAATGGACCGCTGAAGGTGGAAACCACCGAAGCGTCGGTCCTCGACATTGTGATGTCCACGGATGGCGTGTTCGCCGGCCGCGTGATCGATCACGCCGGCAATCCGGTGAGCAACGCGGAAGTTGAGATCAGTCACGGCAAAACCGCGGTCACGAAAATTGTGACCGATTCGTCCGGTCGCTTCGCCGTCAATGGTCTGAAGGGGGGCGTGTACGACGTTCGCAGTGGCAAAACGGCTGGATCGTTCCGCATTTGGACGGAAGCTGCCGCGCCCGAATCCGCCAAGGAACAAGCCTTGGTGATTCTCGGGAAAAACGGGACCCGTGGTTCGATCGGCGGGCTCGGCGGGGGAACCCTCGTCTTGACGGCCGCCGTGATCGCCTCGGTGATCATCTCGGCAATTGCCATCAATCGCATCAACGACCTGCAAGAAGACGTCAACAATATTCCGAAGTCGCCTTAGCACTCCGAAATCGACGTCGACTCCAGCCCGAACAATGCCCGATGGTGAGGCCCTGAGTCTTCCCTTCGGGCATTGTCGTTTGAAGGGCGATGGGTTTCATGAATTTCGAAGTGCCGGAAAACTCAGCCCGTCTTACCGATGTGGACCGACCCGCTCAAGAGTTGTTTGATTCTGATTCTTCTGGTTCCACTCGGAAATCGGGGCAGGCCGATATTGCCCGACGGACAGACTGTGTCGCGCCGACATCACGTCTTTCTAGGCAGGGTCGCGGTCTCGTCTTGCGAGTGTGGTTTCTCCTCCTCCGCCGAAACTTCACACGCAATGATGGGAACGCCTTCCGGCTTTGAAAGCGGGATGGACAGCGGCACCGCAGCGGATGGGACAGGGGGTCTCTCCGGGACTCGATGGAATTGGTCAGGAGCAGTGGATGAAACTCACGAACCTCGTGAAGGGCGCTGTGGTGACGCTGGCTGCCTTGGGCATGGTGATGCCTCAAGGACAAGTTCAGGCCGCCCAGAGCTTTAAGACAATCAAGGCCGTTAAGACGGTCGAAGCGTCGGTTGCCGACGTCGCGCTGAGCCAGGGTGCCCTGGTCGGCCGCGTGGTGGATCACACCGGTGCGGCGATGGCTTCAAAGGAAGTCGTTGTCCGTCAGGGCAAGAACGAAGTCGCTAAGGTGAAAACGGATCAAACCGGCACCTTCGCGGTTTCCAACCTCAAGGGCGGGCTGTATGAAGTCACCGCCGGGACGTCCACCGGGACGTTCCGCGTGTGGACCGAATCCGCCGCTCCGGCATCGGCCGCCGAACAAGCCATGCTCGTGGTCGGCGAAAGTGCCACCCGCGGCAACGGCTTCGGTGGGCTGATGGGCGATGGCACGCTCGTCCTCACCGCCGCTGTCATTGCGACGTTGATCATCACCGGCATCACGCTGGGTAAGGTCAACGATCTGCAAGACGACGTCGACAACATTCCGAAGTCGCCGTAAGCGAGTTCGCGAATCCGTTGAGGATCGCTCGAATTTCAGACGCCCGCTGTGGTTCCGCAAGGATCGACAGCGGGCGTTCTGCATTCACCTTCGCTTATTCCCTGCATCCCAGCGCGGCTGTCACGACATCCTTCACCGATTCCGGAAACACGACCGTGATCGTTGGCCGCTCTTCCGGCGATCGTTCCAGCAGGCTCTGCAGCAGTTCGAAATACGTCGCGCGATGATGGCTCCCGTCAGCGAAAGGCAAGCTCTCATGCCGCAGGATGATTTCCGCGTCATCTGGTAACCAGGCAAGATCCCGCAAGCAGTCATGCAACGCGTCCCAGTTGCCACCAAAGTAGCCGGGAAAATGAAGATGTTTGCGCATCACACCAAACAGCTCCCGTTTCTTACGAATGTGGGCTGACAACGGGACGACGAGCGCACCGGGTGGTAAGCCACTGCGCGGGTCGGACATGAACAGCAATCGCGATGTCATTCCCGCACCTTCCGAAAACTGTTGTAGTGGTCGTGAGTGTAAAACGCTTCTCCGTTCTTGCCGATCACGACCCGTTGCGGTCCCGGCCCACCGATTCCCTGTGTGGGATGGACGTACTCGGTGTAGTAGCCCGCAGGTTTTTTCGGTAACCGGCCTTCCAGATTGCGAAAGGTGCTGCCATCGTTGCGATGCGGGAACTTTTCGCCCCGCTCAATCCGATCGAATGTCGGATGCAGATCAATTTCCCCCTTGAAAGCCACGCGGCCGGATTGATCCTTGATGGTTACGTTCGGGAGGATCAGCGGGTCTTTTTCAACTTTCTTCGTGTCTGATTTCTGTCTCGGTTTAGGAGCGGCGGAGACCGACGGGGATTCGTTCCGCGGTTTCGCAGGGAATTCCTCGGCCCCACGCGCTGTCGTTGGTGCGCGCTCGGTGTTTTCGGCGAGGGCGTCGGGAACTTTCGGTTCCGGCTCCACCGCCGGCATAACATCTTCGACGGAGGTCGTCGTCGACTCCGCGGCGACGGGGATTGTCGGCTCGAAATGGGCGTCCTGGTCGGGAGTCGGGGCTGCCAGTCGCTCACCCTTTGGCGGGGGTTGAGTCGACACCCACCACGCGACCAGCAAGATCGCGATCACGGAAAATACCCACCGTGGGGGCTTCCAACCGGACTGCGGTGCATCATCGAGACGGGACATCATCGTTTCCTCAAGGTTCAATTGTGGTGGATCATACCGTATCTTGAGCGAACCACGAGCCGGACGCGCCAGCGACGGATTCTTCGTGAATTACGAATATCCGTCGCTGACGGATCCGGTTTGGGGCACGACGGATCGCATGGGGGAATGTCACGCTGTGTTTGTCGCGCACATCATTACACGCTTGATCATTGGCGGAGCGCAGGAAAACACGTTGCTGACAGTCGAGGATCAGGTTCGCGATTACGGCGACCGGGTGGCGCTCATCACCGGACCGGGATTAGGGCCGGAAGGGAGCCTCGAAGAGCGGGCCCATCGCAGCGGTGCGGAAATCCACGTGATTCCGGAGTTTCGCCGCAACATTCACCTCTACCGTGATTGGTCTAGCTACCGTGCGTTGATCGCGCTGTTGCGCCAATTGAAGCCCGATCTGGTCCACACGCATGCCTCCAAGGCGGGCATCCTCGGCCGTTGGGCGGCGGCGAAAGCGGGCATTCCCGCTGTGCACACCATCCACGGGGCGTCATTTCACTATGGCCAATCCCCTTGGGCATCCTGGCTCTATCGGCAACTGGAACGGAACGCTGCCCGGAAAACGGCGCGGTTTATCAGCGTGGCCGATGCCATGACCGACCAATATGTCGCCGCGGGGATTGCGTCACGGGATCGGTTCGTCACGATTTCGTCGGGTTTCGACGTAGAGCCGTTTCTCAACCCATCACGCGACCCCGCCGTGGTGCGCAAGGAACTCGGCTTGCGACCCGAGCATGTCGTGATCGGCAAGATCGCGCGGCTGTTTCACTTGAAGGGCCACGAGTTTCTCATCGCCGCCGCCGGTGTTGTTGCGGCCAAGGTCCCCAACGTGCGATTTCTGCTGGTGGGAGATGGCATCCTGCGTGCGGAATTCGAGCAGAAGATCGCGGCCGCAGGATTGACCGAGCACTTCGTGTTCACCGGACTCGTGCCGCCGACCCGCATTCCCGATTTGGTTCATGCCATGGATATCGTCGTCCACACCAGTCTGTGGGAAGGCTTGGCCCGGGTGTTGCCGCAGGGGCTGCTTGCTGGCAAACCTGTCGTGAGTTACGACGTCGATGGTGCGCGGGAAGTCGTCATACCGGGTGAGACGGGTTACCTTCTGCCACCGCAGTCGATTGCGCCGTTGTCCCAGGCCCTGATCGAACTGGCGAGCGATGCGGAGTTACGCCGGCGATTCGGAGTCGCGGGGCGTGCCAGGTTCGCCGACCAGTTCCGTCACCAAACCATGACCCGCCGCATCCGCGAAGTGTATGCAGACGTCTTGTCCCTCCGTCAATGACGGGGGAACGATTCGCCGTGTGCCACTGGCTTTGCCAGTGTCTTTTCTTCGCATGTCCCTGGGACAATTCACACTGGCAGAGCCAGTGGCACACAGGAAAGCCCTCTTTGGATTGAACTTACCCACTTCCTTGCAAAGCGTTGCAATGACCGGGGGGAACGATCCGCTAATTCGCGTTCGCTGTGCGGCCATCGCCGACGATGGTGATGCGTCGTTGCAGAACTTCCCGGCCGCCGTTTTCGAAGGAGAGCGTGTATTCACCCGGCTCCATCGCCGCGGTGATCGGGTACATGAAGTTCGAACGGAATTGTTCCCGCAGGGCGATGTTCCCCACACGGTTGACGAGCCGATGACCTTCGTCGAGGATCTTGCATTCGATCCACATATCTTCGTGCGGTGGTGTCAGATTGCATTGAGCGATCAGTGTTTCACCGTGCCGGAAGACCTTGCGGCGGTCTGCCAGCAAGTCGCCGACGAGGATCGTGCCGGTGTCCACGGCGAAGAATTTGTCGGTGTCACGAATGCGGGCTGTCGGTGCGAGCATGCGTGCCAGGAAGTTGGGGTCCACTTCCTTCAGAGTATACCGGCCTTCGGGACGACGATCGCCGTAACGATCGAGCCAGTGTTCCAGTCCGACGCCACCGCCGACAAATGCCAGGGTGATCGGCAAGCAGGCGATATAGGCGCCGTTGGCACGCTGAGCCCACGCGCCGGGAGACGGCATGGCATCAAAGATTCTCTGGATGGACTTCACCCACAACGTCCCCTTGGCCAGCAACGTGGTCCACCATTCGCGAATGTGTGCGACATCGGTTTCATCAAGGAAGCACAGATAGCACGAGAAGCACACCATCGGGAAGATCATCAGGCCGAGTGTCAGCACGGTCATGAAGTGGAACAGGATCCCGGTGGCCAGCACGAGACTGCGCCACGGACCGCGCCACACGAGAAAGACAAACGTGACTTCCCAGACAATCGCGACATAAGACATCAATTTAATCAGCACGGGATACAGGCTGAGAAGTTCACCGAGCGGATGTTTGAAGTTGATGTGCGTCAGCATCCAGAATTGCAGTTGATCGCCGCTGAGAAACGCCGGCGTATTCATTTTCGTGATAGCAGCGCCGAAGTAGACGATGCCAATCAACAGCTGCAGACAGCGTCGGGGCCAAGCCGGTCCCGCCGCATAGTCTGGTTCATGACCGGCCCGTTTCGCTAACCAGGCATCAATCGACCACAGCTTGCCGCAGTGGGAACAGGCCAGCAGCAGCAATACATGCGACGTGATCACACTGTATTTCGTCATCGTGCTGATGGCGTCGAGATTGCAGAAATAGGCGTATAAGACCGAGCAGACGATCAACGACAGTCGTGTGCAATAGCCCAGCGAAATCGTAAACAGCGTCAAGGTCATCAGCGTATACAGTGCGACGGCAACGGTCCCGCTGAACTCCGGGAACATAAAGGGATAGCCGTATCCCAACGGTAGCGGAGCCGTGGCCCCATCCAGCGAAAAGATTTCGCGGCAAGCGATCCAGCGCGGCAGGATCATGGACATCATCACAATCGGCAACGTGATCCGCACCAGCGCCAGGCCGTACGGAATTTCCGGAGCATAGAAAAAGCGATCGAGCTTTTCCCGCGCCATTGCGAATGTGCTGCTCATGGTTTCGGCCTCCCTGCCGTGCAATCGTTGGTCGAGATGATGTTAGTTGGCGTACGGTTTGGCGCTCAGGCTGGGACCGGCCCAGGCGGTGGGGTCCTGCAGCATGGGGGCGTCTTCCCGCAGGGTGGGATTGATCGCGAAGAAGGGGCGTCCGCGGCGGGCATCGGACAACAGCCGCGGGTTGTCGGTAATCGACATGGCGGTGGCGTTGTTCAGGAAATCCACATTCTGCGTCAGCATCTCACCTTCACCGGTGTAGGTGGCGAAGGGCCAGAAGTAGCTGTAAGGGTCTTTGGGTTCTTCGAACCGCATCGCCCACAGGTGGTCGGGGAGATTGTATTTTTTGTGCCAGCATTCCTGCACAACGAGGATGCGACGCATCTCTTCGTGTTCGGTATGGCGGAGCGTGTTCATCGCCATTTTGCGGAACGTGCTGCCGTAGGCGTCGTATTGATGGCGGGGCAGATCACCATACGGTGAAAAATGCGGCCACGGTCCCGGGCCGAGTTCGTAATACTTCCCGCTGACCCCTTCGCCCATCACGTGGAACCGTGTTTCATATGGCGACCAGCCGCAGAACATGTCCCACACGAGGTAGTACATGACGGGGTGTGAATTGACGCCGAACTTCATCGCATGGGCGCCAACGCCCCACACGAGTGCCGACAGATAGACGGCGATGAACGTACCCGACAGCCATCGCTTCATACTCACGCCCTCCTTGGCGGGATGGAACATTGCTCACCGCCGAGGGGCCGCTTCCGGCCGATCGGTGGAGAATGCCGCAACGCGCGAGCGAAGCATCTCGATTGCGGCGAAAACGGTCAAGATCATCCGGTTTGGTTTCAGCCTCCGGGTCCAGATTTCCAGAAAACGGGATCAACATTCGCTTGCCGCTGTGCTGACCCCGTAGCGTTGCTGGTCCTCAACTTCTTCCGCAGACATGCTTGCCCAATGCTGAAGCCTGGCACCCGCGAACGGTTGGATAACAACCAATAGGAGGCTCCGATTCTGTGTGTCACGGCCGTGTCGGCCGTGCGATTTTCAAAGCGTTTTGCCACTTTGCACGGCCGACACGGCCGTGGCACACAGTCGATTCATAGGCTGTTATGGCGTCGTGGGATTTTCCAGGACGGCTTTCGTTGAATGTGACGGGAAATAATCCACTTCTTCTTCATCGACATTGAAATCGAAGTCAATGCCGATCCGCTCAAACTCGGGGGCATCATCCGTGTTGATCGCCAGTTGCGGGTCGACATACCCCTCCGGCGGCGGTTGCAGGACGTCGACCTTCGTCATCTCCCGTACGGAAACCCATAGTACCGGGAAGCGTTGCTGGCTCACCCCGGTGTTCTTGTACAACCGGCTGACATACGGAACTTTGGACAAAGCGGGAGTGTCGTACCACGACCGATCGTCACGCGAGACGTTCATCAATGCCAGGCCCTGCGGACTCGCATGCAGCACTTCGCCCATCGTGAAGCAGATGGCTTCGGGCATCAGACCTTCAATGCTAACCGTGGCCCCCACGGGAATCGCCGCGACTTCATCCGGTGAGATCGGCTTCACTTCCGTGAATGTGACCGGATCCGTCGACAGATCCCCCTGAAGGACCATCACGCTGCAGCCCGTCAACAATCCGCACACGGCGATCAAAACCACGTATCGCAACATCAACACGGCTCCTTGCGAAGGAACCGCGAATGTCACTGATGATGTCCGTCCCGGCTACAGGAAATCCGCGAAATCGGGGCGGTTTCTTCGCCACCGAAACGCAATTGATCCATCATCGGCGGGAATTGCGGATGAAGATTCATTTAGCCCCTGGTTGTCTTCAACTGGGGGTTCCGCGGGTGTTGATCGCCGTCCCCCCGTTGCGGACAACGGGGGGCTAAATGAATTACTCGCGGTGTGATGCCGTCCGCACGCCGGAACGGCTGCGGCCTTGCGACCGGCGGACTGCGTCTTCCGCGAGTTGCCGCAGCGGGACGTCGTCCGGGTAATGCCGCAGGGCTTCTTTCAGATGGTCTGCGGCTTCCTGAAACCGGCCTTCATCGAAGAGTGACCGGCCGAGCATCAAGGCGAGCATGGCGTCATTCGGCTGTGTGGAAACCGCTTCCTTCAGCACGGCCAGATGTCGTGACTTGTTCCCCAGCAAGCGATAATTCTCGGCGGCGACCGTCCAGGCTTCCGCGCCGTTGCTGTCGTTGGGATGCTGCTCGGCGAATGCAATCGCCCGCTCCGCGGTCACCTTCCACAAGGCCGGCAGGTGGTCCATCCGATCGAGACTTTCGAAGATGGCCGACAGTTTCACCAACTGCCGATGATTGGGTTCGAACGTTGTCAGGAAGAACTCCGGTGACTTCGCCGCGCCGAGCAGTTCCATGATCCGATCGGGGAACGGGCCGCCCCGGCGGAACGCTTGTTGCCAGTAACCGATCGCCTTGGGTTCATCGCCATCGAGCACGGCTTGTTCTGCGGCCGCCATTAGGATGGTGGGATCATACGGCCGGACGGCGAGCGCCTGCTTGAGCAAGGTGCGGTTCAAATTCCCGCTAGGATCGCGCAGGAAGCTCAGCTCGGCGAGAAAGATATACGCCTGGCCTTCGCAGGGATTCTGTCGCACCGTGCGGAGCCCCAGTGCCCACGCGGTGTCGAGGACTTTCAAATTCGGACCCACCGCCCGGGACATCCATTCGCGGACTTCTTTTCCGGTCTTCATGTCGGCGGAATGAACCGTGTCGCGCAGCTGCAGCAGCGGCAGGTTCATCTCGCTGTTCTCCTGCTTGCGATCAAACAGTTTCAGCAACGCCTGGGAGGCCGCCAGTGAAGCCTGAGTGTTTCCGGGATCATTGCGGACCACGGCCATCAACGCTTTGAGCTGGTCGCGCTGCCGTTCCAGAATCAATTCCGCGGAATCGGGGTCTTTCGGATCGAGCGGCGGCGTGTGGGCCATCAAACGGTACTGGTCCCAGACCGGCGCGATTTTCACCGCCGGGAGTTGTTCCTGCACAATCCAGCACGCTGTGCCTGCGGCCGTGCTTCCCACCAGAAACCACCAGAAGCGAGTTGAAACCGGCTCTGTGTCATAGCCCCGCATCGCCGCGCGATGAAGCTGCCACAATCGACAACCACACGCGGCCAGAATCGCCACGACAGCCATCAATCCCGGCACGTACCACAGGAAATCGCCGACGGCATGCACCAGATGAGCCAGCAGACTGGCAAGCACCGCCACTGCGGGTGCCGAACGTTCGACCGCCACGCGGGACAACGAGACGCCGAGTGTCCACCGCAGACAGAGCAAGATCATCAACCCAGCGATGCTCAACCCGGCGAGACCGGTTTCACTGGCGACCTGCAAATAACTGCATTCCGCGTGGGTGTAGACGCCACCGTCATAACTTTCATCGAGATAGGGCGGGTAGACTTCCGCATGGCTGCCGATGCCGGTGCCGACATACGGAAAATCGTTCGCCAAGGCGATGTTGGCCCGCCAGATGGGTTCCCGGAGTTCGGTCCCTTCGGATTGAATGCGTTGCAGCAACACATCGAACTGACTGGCCCCGATCACACACACAGCAATCGCCGAGACGGCAAACAATCCCCCCGCCGTTCGCCAGTACAACACGCCGAGCCGGCACAATCCCAATGCGGTCACCGTTCCCGCCACCAGCAGCGCGAGCAACCCGCCACGGGACAACGTCAACACCGTGGCCAGAACCAGCACCGCAATTCCGCCGGTCAGCCCGAAACGAATCATCCCCGTGGGAAGACTGCTCGGTCCTTTTTGACCGAACACGGGGGCCGGTGTGTCATTCGCCGTGGAGACACTTTTCAGCAGCCACCACAACGCCGGTCCGAGTCCCAGCACGAAGTATTGTGCGGCATGGTTGCGATTGGGAAAACTGGCGACCACGTACTGTGACGTTTTCACGAACGGATGCGGGTAGATCCAGAAGAAGTTGTCGTTGGCCAGCAGATACTGCGCGAGCCCAAACGCGGCCATGCCCATGGACGCCGTCGCGATGCCCTTCAGCATCCGTTCCACATCCGCGAGTGTTTGCAGCCGTTGCAGGGCCGTGAAGAACAGCATCCCCAGCGACAGGAAAATCGCCAGTCCGGCCCGTGTCGCCGTGGGGGTGACGGAGAGCGTCGCCCAGCGTTCCGGCAACCACGGTTGAGCCGCACCGTCGGTCCACGCCGGGAGCAATGTCGCCAGTTTCGGCGAAAAATACGTGACCCATTCCGGCGGCAGCGTGGCCAGTTGCAGCCCGCACAGTCCACACGCGGCGAACCACAACAGTTCGCTGCCCGACCATCGCCATCGTCGTTCGGCACTCGTCAGTTGATGCAGCGACCAGCACAACAACGCCCCAGCCGCACACACGGTCAGCAACAGATTACCGGCAGGCGTGCGGCCTTCATAACACAGGGGGACCAGCACAATCGCACTGAGAAGAAACAGATCGGTCAGCGCGACCAGCCACGGCGTCGGCGGTACCACGACCGGTGTCGGCGCGGAATGCGACCGCCCGCCTCGTGATGACGACCGCGTTCGCGTCCGCTGCTCGCCCATGACGTACTGCCCCCCAGACTCCTTGGAACCGAGGTTGTAGTGGACATGTTCTGATCGGGCAACCCGAAATTTGCCCGTAGCCCGGCGTCCCGCTTTGCGAACACTCCGCGCGGAGAAAAAGTCTGTTCGATTAGCGCAAACCTTGGCATCCGCAAAGCGCAAGCCAGAAGCGATCAAAACTCCGCGCTACCCGGCACGCGCGGGAATGGGATGCAGTCGCGGATGTTGACCATCCCCGTGATGAGTTGCAGTGTGCGTTCCAGACCCAATCCAAACCCAGCGTGCGGGACGGTGCCGTATTTGCGGAGTTCGAGGTACCACCAGTAATCATCGGGGTTGAGGCCGCATTCTTTCATGCGCTCGACGAGCACGTCGTACCGCTCTTCGCGCTGGCTGCCACCGATGATCTCGCCGATCCGCGGCACCAGCACGTCCATCGCGCGGACGGTTTTGCCGTCTTCGTTGCAGCGCATGTAGAACGATTTGATCGCCCGCGGGTAATCCGTAAGGATCACCGGCTGCTTGAAGTGCGTCTCGGTCAGATACCGTTCGTGTTCCGATTGCAGGTCGTGGCCCCACTCGACGGGATACTCGAACTTCTGCCCCGATTGTTGGAGGATTTCCACCGCGGCCGTGTACGTCAGCCGGATGAAGTCGTGATCGACGATGTTTTTCAACGAATCCAGCAGCGTCGGTTCGATGCGTTCGTTGAAGAATTGCAGGTCATCGGGACAGCGTTCCATCACTTTGCGGATGATCGTGCGGACGAAATCTTCCGCGAGCGCCATGTCGTCTTCGAGTTCATAAAACGGCATCTCCGGTTCGACCATCCAGAACTCAGCCAGGTGCCGCGTGGTGTTCGAGTTCTCGGCGCGGAACGTGGGCCCGAAAGTGTAGATATCGCCAACCGCACATGCGAACGCTTCGCCTTCCAACTGCCCGCTGACGGTCAGGCCGGCTTTTTTGCCGAAGAAATCGGAAGAGTAGTCAAGTGCTGAGTGTCGAGTGTCAAGTGCCGGAGATGAGGACGCGGCCGCATTGGCTTTTTCCGGCACTTGACCCTTGGCACTCGACACTTGACCCAACTTCGCGAGATCCAGCGTCGTCACCTGAAACTGCTGCCCCGCCCCTTCGCAATCACTGGTCGTAATGATCGGCGTATGGACATACAGAAAACCGCGGGTCTGGAAGAATTCGTGGATGGTAAAGCAGAGCGCGTTGCGGACGCGGGCCATGGCCCCGAAAGTGTTGGTCCGCGGCCGCAGGTGGGCTTTCTCGCGGAGAAACTCGAAGCTGTGCCCTTTCTTCTGCAGCGGATACGTCGTGGAATCCGCGGTGCCGAGCAGCCGTAACGCCGTGGCCCGGACTTCCACGCGCTGGCCTTTGCCGGGGGACGCGACGATTTCACCGTCGATGGCGACACTCGCACCGGTCGTGATCTGCTTGATGAGCGTGGCGTAATCGGGCAGCTTGCCGTCGACCACGACTTGCACGTTGCCAAAGCACGAACCGTCATTCAGTTCGAGGAACGCGAAATCCCCCTTCGATTCCCGCTTCGTCCGCACCCACCCGCGGACATCCACGGTCGTCCCCGGCTGCCCATCCCGCAACACCGCCACAATCTTCGTCCGCGCCATCATGACTCCCTTCGCGTTGCCATTCCAAGCGTTCATCGATACCCGGAATCGCCCCAAAGCGGAAGGGCAAAGAGTGCGAATCAAATTTCCGTGATCGGCACTCAAGACCCTCCCAGCCCGGAGCGCAAGCGACGGGAGTTAGATCACTTGGATCGGGTTTGGTCGGATATTCAAAACTGAGCAGGAATTTCCTCTCGAGAGCCCAACGGAGTTGGAGACATCAGTCAGTTGATTGACTTTTACAACCATTCTCCAGACAGTTCACTTTGCGGTTAGAAATCGAACCCAACGTCGTTGCCGTCTGCGCTGGCGTTTCGCTGGCAGAAATCCATTTGTCCACTGAGAATCGAGCACCAACATGACTGTCAAAGAACTGGTTGAGAAGCTTGCATCACTTGATCCAACACTCGATGTAATTTGTTACACCGAGGACGAGTCACTGCAAAGTCCAGGAAAAGCATTTGTCTTGTTTGATATTGAGTCCGTGGATACTACCGATGCTGAGCGAGTGCGACTGGACAACAACACTCCGTACCTGAAGTTTGGCAGATCTCAACATTCCGTGAAGCTTGCCCTGCTATCAGTTACATCAGATTTTTGAGCTACAAGGGGCGTGCATTAATGTCGCGAATAGTCGGCGGATTGTTGGCATGGGTCGTAGTGTCTTCTGTCACCGCTGCGGAACTCGACTACCACGTCACCGATCCGAACCTCACGGTGCGGCTGCTGGATACCTCGCCGGATGATTCGTTTCTGTCGGTGCGATGCGATTCCGCGGGGCGGGTGTTCGTCGGCGGGCGGAAGACACTTTTTGTCTACGATCTCGACGTCGACGGCAAATATCTCCAGCGGCAACTGCTCTACACGTTTCCCGATCACACGTGGGTCTACGACATTGAAATCCGCGGGGATGACCTTTACGTCAGCACGGTGAGCGCGATTTATCGACTGCCGGGGGCTCGGTTGAAGCGCGAAGGCGTGACCGTTGAGCGGTTACTGTGGGGTGTGCCGAACGGGCATGTCCACCAGTGTTTTCATGCCCTGGCGTGGGGACCGGAAGGCGATCTCTACGTCAGCATGGGCGACCCGCTGTGGTACTACGGCGACTTCGCCCGGCCCGATCACTGGGGCCACTGGTCGATGTGGTTCAAGCCGGATGAACAACACCCCGCGGTAAAAGACGGCTGGGCCCGGATGCCGTACAACGGCGTCGGCGCGGTTTTTCGGATGCGGCCCGATGGCACAAATCTGCGCTCGTATGCGCGTGGGCTGCGCAATTCATGCGGACTCTGTTTTGATCGTGAGTGGAACCTTTTTACCAACGACAACGATCATGAAGGCATGCCCGCGCTATATGCCCCCGGGCGGTTGATCCACGTCACCGAAGGGGCGTACTACAGTTGGCCGCGCGGGTGGCTCTTGAGCAAGACGCCGGACCGGGCCGACTTGCTGCCGACGGTGAACGAAAAAATGGGCCGGGCGGTGCCGGTGTTGCAGACGTATTATGACGACGGTTACCTCGGCGACCAGTACAGCAACAACCTGCTGGTGACGCGGTGGGGTCGACGGACCGTTTCCAATTTCCCGTTGCAACGGAAGGGTTCAAGCTTCACCGCCGAAGAATCGACGCTGCTGGAAGGAAAAGACCAGGCCCGCCCGGTCGGCATCTGCGTCGGTCGCGGCGGCCGGGTGTTCGTCACCGTCTGCTACATGGCCCAGAACGAAGGCTCGCCGACGTACCGCAGTGATCTTGCGGTCATCACGCGCAAGGATGATCCGGAAGCGATGCCGTTCGATGGGTACGAAGCCCCGACCGCGACGGTGGACAAGTTGTGGAGTGAACTCGCCAGTGAAAGCCATCAACGGCGGAACGTGGCCCATCAGGAATTGCTGCGCCGCATGCCGGAGTTGTGGAAGAACGGGATTCCGCAACATGTCGCGGCTCTCGCACAACATGCTGATTTTGCAAAACTTCCGGAAGCGTTGTCGTTGATCTGGCTGTCTGCCATGTCTGATCCGATGGCGATTTCCAAACCCGACACGCTGGCCAATGCGTGGCGGAAAAGCGATGACCTGCGGATTCGCGAGCAATCGTTCCGCGCCTATTCACACACGATTTCCGACTGGACCAAAGATGATCCACGGATTCAGCGCGTGGCCTTGGCGACGTTGTCCAGCCCACAGATGGAGTCGCCGCGGAGTATTGATTTGTCGCGGATTATCGCTCCGTCCGATGACCGTTTCGTCCAGCAGGCCACGGCGATGTATGCGGCCCAGGCCCTCGGTCAACGGGATGGCAATCTGTCGCACATGGGCCGCTTGATTGTGCAGAAGGATGCCGATCAGCGGCTGTTGATGACGCAGGCCATCGGCTATTTCCTGACGGTCCCTGCCGTGGATTGGCAACCACCGGCGGCCGCACCGTTGCAGCCGCAGAAGGACGAAAAGGCGAACATCATCGAGTTCGCGGACGTGAAAGAACCCGTCGACCTGCGGCAATGGGGGCGGGTGGGAAACTACACGATCTCCGAATTGTGGAAAGCAGTGCCGCACACGGAAGAGCAGGAATTGTTGTTCGGCATGCTCGTCGGCCGGTTGGAGGACAGCGACGAACGCGTACGATTGCAGGCGGCGCATTTTCTCTCGTTGCTGAACGATGCCCGCAGTGAGCCGCTCATTGCGAAAGTGCTGACCGATGTGCAGGGTCAGCGGCTGAACGTGGCTGGATTGGTGCATGTGAAACCGGTGTGGATGTTGGGGCCGGTCAAAGATGAAAAGGGTTTCGACACGGTTCACGATGTCGAAACGAAGGCGATCGATCTCAGCGCGGGAATCACACAAGGCGGCAAGCGCATCGAGTGGAAACTGACCAAACCATCGAGCTCCGACCGTCCATTATATGATTTCCATACGCTGTTCGGCCCGTCGCCGAATTCCTCGGTCTATGCGTATCTCCGGCTGGAAAGCCCCACGGCTCAACGGGCACAGTTGCTCGTCGGCAGCGAAGATGGTGTGAAAGTCTGGAACAACGGCAAGCTGGTCCACACCAACGATGTGGTGCGGCCGTTGATTCAACTCGACGACGTGGTGACGCTCGACCTGCAACCGGGCAGCAACGATGTGCTGGTCCGTGTCTCGATGCGAAAAGGCCTCGGCGGACTCTATCTTCACTTCCGTCACTTGGGCGGCGTGCAGATTTCCTTGCCCGACAAGCCCGACGGTTTATCGCTCGCGGACCGTTTGAAGTCCGTATCGCAGGGGGATCAACCGATTGATCCGAAGTTTCTCTCCGTCGACTGGGCCACTGCCATCAAGAACGGTGATCCGGTGCGCGGGAAGAAACTCTTTACCGGCGATGCGCTCGGCTGTGCGAAGTGTCATGCGGCCACGTTGAACGCGGCGTCCGGTGGCGGGCCGAGTCTCGCCGATGCCGGGAAACGGTTCACCACGGCGTATCTCGTGGAATCGGTTCTCGCGCCGAGCCGGGTCATTTCGCCGGTGTTCAAAGCGACGACGATTGTCACCACGAATGGCAAAACACTGACCGGGCTCGTGATCACCGACACCGCGGAGAAAGTCGAACTACTGCTGCCCAATACGCAGAAGCAGTCGGTGCTCAAAGCGGATATCGAAGAACGCAAACCTGCCGAAGTCTCGGCCATGCCGGGCGGAATCGTGAAGACCGTCGAAGAACTGCGCGATGTGCTCGCGTACCTGGTCAGCAATCCTGCGGAGTGATTACTCGGCGTTGTCTGCCTGCTCCGTCGGTTTTTGGAGAAAGGCAATCCCGTAGTCGAAGAAGTCTTCTTCCGGGATCGGCCGTCGCCGGACGATTTGGCCGAACATCCACCGGATGTCCTGATTGGGCAAGTGGACGCCAATCCAGATGTCGGTGACGAAGATTTTCTCCAGCATGATTAATCCGACGCCTCCTTGGGAGAGGCTGTACGACCACGCCGGAATACAACCTTCATTTCCCTTCTCAGGGGGAAGGTCTTTGGCGAGACGCGGAACGAAAATCGACAGTGGTCCGCGGTATGACTTGCGAGCATGCTTCCGCGCGCGGGCATATTGCGATTCCGTCCGCACGGCTGCGCGGTCCATTTGATCGAGAATCCGCTGAATGGTGCGGCATTCCCGTTCACTGAAGACAAGCGGAAGCGTGGAGGCTGTCATGGTAGTCGTCTGTCGGCAATGAACGTGATGTCAGTGGAAACCGTCTTCATTCCTTCGGGTAACAACTCGTCTTTACCCGGCAGCCGGAGTCATTTCGAGTGAGGCGTTTTCCAGGCGGTCGAGCTCGCCCCGCAGGATGTCGATAAATGTGTTCGAGGCTTCCAGGTCCTTCTGCGCGATGAGTTGATCTACCGCTTCCTGCACGCGCCGGGTTGCTCCGGTAAGGTCGACGATCTGTTTGCCACGGGCGAATTTGATGTGTTCCAGAGTCGATTTGAGGAGGTCCGCTTCAATGGGCTTGTAGAGGACATCCATAAAGCCGATTTCTTTCGCCATCCGCAGCTTTTCGATGTCTTTCTGCTGGCTGTTCCCGCCTGGTCGCAGCGCGGTCATCAGGATGAAGACCGGCGGGGCAGCCTGGCCTCCGTCGAGAACCCGACTCATTCGAATGGCATGTTTATAGAGCTCAACGCCATCCAGGTCGCGCATCATCAGATCGGTGAGGACGACATCGATCGACATGTCGCGCTCAAGGATCTTCAGGGCTTGCGGTCCGCCTTCGGCCGAGACGACGTCGTAACCGAATTTCTGCAGCAACCGGACATGGAAATGCCGTGTGTAACCGACATCATCGACGACCAGGATTTTCATACATGGAACCAAACAGGAGTATCAGGATGAGAACTGGTCAAGGAGACAAATATCAGCACGAGACAGCATTCAACGGATCGTCGTGGAAAGCCGTTGACGCTGGGCTTGCCAGTGTCGAGTTTCGGCGACCAGTTGTTCGAGGCTTTCCCGCAGCGGAATCAGCATGGCGATCGCTTGGTCACAATGGCCTGACTTGCTCAGCAGTTCGATATCAAAGGCGAGCTCATACGGTCGAGAAGTCGACATGGAGGAGACCACACCTTTCATCGCATGTGCCGCCTCCGACAGGTCGCTTGCAGAACCAGTTGCAATGGCAGCATCCATTGCCGCCAGTTGCATGACGACCGACGACTGCATCAGGTCGATCATTTCGGCCAGGAAATCATCATCACCGCAGCAACGATCCAAGGCGGCCTTGAGATCAAAGCACGTTGTCGTAGCCGCCGCGTCGAAGTGTGGTGTTAATGTCGCATTCATGATTTTCTCTTTAGGCAGCCGTGTGGCGAAACCGACCGCAGCAGGGTTACGTTCTGCTTCGGGTGGGATACAGGATTTCGTCAGTCAGGAGTTGTTCATCGCGGCCGGGTGTCGGTAAGGCCTGAACCACGTGGAGTTCACTCTGTGCGAGATCAACGATCGCGGAGTCGATTCCCAGGGGGACCGAATTCCCCCGCTGGTCTTGGATGATGCGGATAATCGGCCGGGTGTAGTTGTCACCGTTGCGGCGAATCACCTGGGCGACGCTGCCATCGCTGAGCGCCACAAGGCTGCCGATCGGAAAAAGATTCATGACTTTCAACAAGGCGCGAACAACTTCAGGATCGACATCGCGCGACTTGGCCAGCTTGATGAGGCACTCCATCGCCGCATAGGGCGCCAGTGGCGTCCGATAAGGCCGGGCTTCCGTCAGTGCGGCATAGGTGTCTGCCACGGCAAGAATGCGTGAGAAGAGATGAATCCGGTCACCGGTCCGGCCGCGCGGATAACCCATCCCGTTCGGCCGCTCGTGGACCTGGTACACGATGACCGGGACCATGGACGGAATACCCGGCATCCCTTCGAGCATTTCCGCCGAGTAAATCGGGTGTTTCTTGATCTGAAAAAACTCGTATTCCGAGAGTGTCCGCGGGGCATTGCGAACGTCTGCCGGAACTTTTCCCATGCCCCAGTCGTGAATCAAACCAGCAACACAGATGCGTTTGCAGTTGTCTTCATTGAGACCCATTTCAATGCCGATTGCCATGCCCAGCGTCGACATTTTCAAGCAGTGTTGAGACAGATCGGCATTCGTCGTGGCTTCCATCGCCGTGGAGAGGACACAGTCCGTGTCGTCGGACATGTCCGAGAGGTATTGTGCGGCTAGTGAAGTCACGGCGGTGCTGCTCACGCTTTTGCCGTGAAGCGCTTCTTTCATCATGTTGCCGAGCGAGTCGCAGGTGGCATCACGCTGCTTTTTGAACGTTTCCTGGCGTTCGATGTTGTAAGCCTTCCGGCCGTGAATGGTGACATTTTCACGGGCCGCCGGGCCGTTGTTCTGCAGCGACATCAACCCGGATTCGATCACGCGATCGAGTTGCTGGGTGAGTTCGGAATCGAGCGTGAAGGCCCCGAGATCCGCAATGCTGGCCCGCACATCCAGCTTCAACCGGGCTTTGTCCGCGTCTTCGGCATGCATCCGCACCGATGTCATGCCGCGCTGTTTCAACAATTTGCGGAACTCGGACGTAATCGTCGCGCCTTCCGTGAGCAGCAACAAACCCGCATCGTCATAAATGGGAAACGTCAGCGGTCGTCCGATAATCAGGTCGTCGAGTTTGACTTCGACCTGTTCTTCGGTATCGACCGAAAGTTTTGAGTCCAGGGCAACTGCGTCATCGAGGAGCTGCGATGACATGGGGTAAACCTTCCACGAGCACGAAACGGGACACAGCGGGGGCGGCCGCGGTGGGTCAACGGGAATGCAACGTCGGCGCCGTCACGTTGCCTTTTGAAAACGTAGCTCGTGATTGTTTGCGCCGCCGGATTTCCTTTTGGCCACAGCGGTGGTTTCTTCAAGCTCTCGCGTAACGATTGGGGCGACGCTACCGGTGGTAGGAGTGGCGCAGGTCGCATTTCATTCCTCGCTTGCGGTTTCGCGCCCCGTGCCGATCGCTTACCAGCGTCGACGAACTCCCCCTGGAATGATCGCGGGGCGCAAAACTGCCAGCGGGGAATGGACGCCTCTCAATCGAGCGGGATCGGCCAGGCGATTCCGGCGGTGAATCCACCATCGACGTAGATCACCTGCCCGGTGAGAAACTGCGCGGCGGGGCTGGCGAGGAAGATCGCGGTTCCCATCAGGTCCGCGGGTTGACCGAGCCGCCGCATCGGCGTGTTCGCGCGACCCCAAGCCTGCATCGTCGGGTCGGACCAGAGTTTGTTGGTGAGATCGGTCAAAATGAACCCTGGCGCGAGGGCATTCACCCGGATGCCATGCTCGCCCCATTCGAGGGCCATGCTACGGGTCATCATCTGCAGGCCCGCTTTACTCATGGCATACGGGGCGACGCCTTTCAGCGGGGCAAACGTGTTGAGCGAATCGACATTGATAATCGCCCCGCCGATTCCTTGCGCGAGCATCTGCTTTCCGACGCCGTGTGCCACCCAGAATGCGCCGCGCAAGTTGATATCCAGAATAAAATCGACATCTTCCTCCGTGAGCGTTTCCAGCCGTTTCCGTCGATTCACTCCGGCGACGTTCAGCAGCACATCAATCCGCCCGGCCTTTTCCAAAACACTCTTCAACATCGCGGTGATGGAAGCGGTCTGGGCAACATCGCACACGGCATAACCCACGGGGTGCTTTCCCGTCGATAACCGTTGCGCCGTTTCGATCAACGTGGTTTCGTCACGACCTGTGATCATCACCTTTGCTCCGCGCTCAGCGAACCCCTGTGCGAGAGCCGCTCCAATGCCACGGCTGCCACCGGACACCAACACGACTTGATCGGCGACGGAAAACAACGGATCACTCATCGATATTTCTCGCTCACAAGAACCCGATTCACAACGACGGACTCGGAAGTGTCGGTAGCCTAACACAGCGCGGACCATTCGTCCCGCGCGGATTCCCCGCTGGCGGTTTCGCCCCCGAGGTGATCTCACCGCGTATTTGCCGACTTCGGGAAGCGAACTCTGCCGGACGCGAAACCGCAAGCAGTGCAGGGGGGCGGCTCGGAAAATTCGTGACGAGTGATTATCTTGATCGGGGTTCCCGTTTCCCCAGGATCAACGCATGTCGCCCGCCGAACGCATTGAGCATCTTCGTCACGAAATCGAACGGCACGATGCCCTGTATTATCAGGAAGCGAAGCCGGAGATTTCCGATCTCGAATACGATCGGTTGATGCGGGAGCTGCGCGACCTGGAAACGCAGCATCCCGAGTTGGACTCGCCCGACAGCCCGACGAAAAAAGTCGGCGGGGCACCGATCGAAGGCTTCGTTACCGTCGAGCATCGCGTGCCGATGTTGTCGATTGATAACGTCTACAACGAAGCGGAACTCG
This sequence comes from Planctomycetaceae bacterium, assembly GCA_041753475.1. GTDB lineage: Bacteria > Planctomycetota > Planctomycetia > Planctomycetales > Planctomycetaceae > DSVQ01. The sequence continues at coordinate 83,227 of JBGSUN010000062.1, forward strand.
CGGAGTTCGGTGCGCGGGTTGTCCGACACATCGGACCGACGCCGGTGGAGTGGCTCGCCGAATACAAGGTCGACGGCGTGGCGCTGTCGTTGATCTATGAAAACGGGGTCCTCATACAGGCCGTCACACGCGGGGATGGCCGCCGGGGGGATGACGTCACCCACAATGCCCGGACGATGGGGGGCGTGCCGTTGCGACTGACGGGCACAGCGCCGGCGTTATTGGAAGTCCGCGGCGAGGCGTACATCAGCAACAGCGATTTTGCGAAGATTCGAGCCGAGCAGGAACTCCGCGGTGAGGAGCCGTACAAGAATTCTCGGAACGCCACGGCGGGGGCAATCAAGCTGCTCGATCCGAAAGAATGTGCGGCGAGAAAAATTCGCTTCTTCACTCACAGCGCCGGTGCGGTGGACGGGGCAGCGTTCACGACGCACGGCGAATTTCTCGAAGCGATTCATCACTTCGGTTTGCCATCGGTCCCGAAGACCGCGGTCAAACCGAACTTCGACGCTGCTACGGAGTACACGCAGGAACTGATGCAGGACTTGCACATGCTCGACTTTGAAGTCGACGGCATTGTGCTGAAGGCGAATGATTTCACTGTGCGCGAACGCCTGGGCTACACGAGCAAAAGCCCGCGGTGGGTGGTGGCTTTCAAATGGGAGAAATACGAAGCGGTGACCCGCGTGGCGAGCATCAGCATTCAAGTCGGCAAGACCGGGGCGCTCACCCCGGTGGCCCATCTCGATCCGGTGGAGATCGCCGGGACGACGGTCTCCCGCGCGAGCCTTCATAACCGGGACGAAATCGAACGTCTCGGCGTGATGATCGGCGACTGGGTGATCGTGGAAAAAGCCGGGAAAATCATCCCCCATGTGGTCCTGGTGGAAACGGCCCGCCGGGATGGAACGCAGCAGCCGTTCGACTTCCCGACGGAATGCCCCGAGTGCCACACCACGGTGGAACGGGACGAAGGGGGCGTTTACATCCGCTGCCCCAATCCAAACTGCCCGGCTCAACTGCGGGAAAGCCTGCGGTACTTCGCCTCGCGCTCGGCGTTGGATATCGAAGGTCTCGGCATCAAGCTCATCGAGCAACTCACCGACGGTGGCTTCGTGAAAAGTTTCGCCGACGTGTACCGCCTGGGAGCACACCGGGCACAGCTCATTGAACTGGAACGCCAGGGTGAAAAATCGATCGACAATCTGCTGGCGGGGGTGGAAGCCTCGAAGACGCGGCCGCTCTGGCGATTGTTGACCGCGCTGAACATTCGGCATGTCGGTCAGCGCGTGTCACAAAAACTGGCGGAACACTTCGGCACGATGGACGCCATCGCCGCAGCCAGTCTGGAAGACCTCAGCCAAGTGGAAGATGTGGGTGACGTGATTGCCCAGACGATTCACCACTATTTTCACGGCGAGATCGGGCCGAAGATCATCACCGAACTGCGCGAACTGGGTCTGAACTTCGGCAGCCCGGTCGTGCCGAAGGCCGAAAAACCGCCGGGACCGCTGACCGGAAAAACGCTCGTCGTCACCGGCACGTTGCAACGTTTCGGCCGCGAAGAGATTCAGGAACTCATCGCCGAGTTAGGCGGCAAAGCCTCATCGAGCGTCTCGAAGAAGACCGACTACGTCGTCGCCGGGGAAGAAGCCGGCAGCAAGTTAACCAAAGCGCAATCCCTCGGCGTGAAAGTCCTCACCGAAGACGAGTTTCTCGAACTCATCGGCCGGAAGTAACTCCCCATTTTGCCGCTTGCGGTTTCGCGCCCCGCGCAGAACGTTTCAGGGTACTCGCAAAGACACTGGGAAACATTCCGCGCGGGGCGCGAAACCGCGAAGCGATGATCAGCGCCGGATTGCAGGCGGACACGATTCCCCGCAGGAAAACTCGTTGTCGTTCTTGGCACGATCATGTTTCGGTTTGTTGAGCAGCGCACAGCCGGTGGTCGCGAAAGCCAACCAACCGACGAGCAGCACCACCCAGCCCGAACGGCAAGGGGTACGGTGTTGTGGGGGCGATGAGGTCATAGCCGATCAATCACTCCGGTTAACGTAAACGGCCCGGCGGCGTGGTCGCAGCCGTCCCGTATTTCTGGTTGAAGGCTTCCGGATCAAACGCATCGTTCGCGCGACGAACAGTCATTCCCGTGGGAAGTTCCGGCTTCAATGCAGCGTATGGATTCGGTCTCTCCGTCTCCTCGAAACTCGCCGGGACGACCTCGGTTGGACCCTCATTCGGCTTTGCGGTGACCGAGGCCACGGCGTCGGTGTCGTCCAACCGGCGCGGTTCCTTCCCGTTGGCCCTGGGAATTGGGCGGCCATTTTTCGATTTCAACGGGGACTGCCGCGCCAGTTTTGCTGCTTCCGCCTGACGGTCCGCCGCGACGTCACCGACCCAGTCGCGGATCGAACGCAGTTGGTTCGCACCCTGCGATCCACCAAACAGCGTCACCGATTGCCCGCCGTGCGGGCCGCGGGTCACCCGCAGCAGTTCGCTCTGCTGTGGGTCTTCCGTATCGATGTATTTCATCACGACGGCGAGGTTCTTCTCTGCCGAACGGCGATGGTTCTGGTTTTCAATGCGGACATGCGACAATCGAAACTCGTGTGTGGTCTCCGAACCGTGGCAACTCGCGCCGCCGCAGCGGTTGATGAGCAGAGGTTGAATTCGCGATGTGAATTGCGCCGCGGTGGTCTTCGACAATCCGCCCAGTGATTCCACTTCCTGCACCAGAAAACCATCGCTGTTAATTGGTGCGTTGGAACGCGGCTTCGGCTGGGCGAGGAGTTGTTCTTCCAACCGTTGCAGCATTTTCCGCGCGGTTTCATTTTCGGGATCGCGCCGCAAGGCCCGGATGAGTTCATCGCGGGCTTCGTCGTACAGGCGGTACGAGATGCCCCACTCGGCGAGCTGAATCAGCGAGGCAGCACTGGGATCGGTTTGCGATTCCCGCTGAATGCGGTAGGCGTCGCGCAAGTCCCGCGCGACGCAGCGGACCTGTTCTTTCGGGACGAACATTTTCCCGCCGAGCTTTTCGACCGCGTACCCACCCGCCTGGATCGTGATTTCGCCGGTCATCGTGCGGCCATCGGTCATCACCATCAGGTTTGGCAGCGTGATTTTTGCGGGTGCCGGTTCCTCAGCGCAGTGGCAGTCGGCAACACAACCCCATGCCAGGCAGGCGGCTACGACGATTTGAGCAGTGACTGAACGTCGCATGGCGGAGGTCCCGCATCCCGGTTGCTTCCTCGCAGCCGGGATGCTTGGTTTAGCAGGCATCGGGGGTTGGTCAGTTGTCGCAATTGTCGATTTAGTGTGCCACGGCCGTCTCGGCCGTGCGTTGGTGCAGAATATTTTGCCTCATGCCACGGCCGAGACGGCCGTGGCACACAATATTTGAGTCGGATGTCGTGTGGAAAAGCATCCCGGCTGCCCGGAAGCAGCCGGGATGCAGCTGCCGGTCGGACCGTAGCAGCCTGTGGATCTATTGTGTGCCACGGCCGTGTCGGCCGTGCAAAGTGGCAAAAGGCCCTGCAAATTCGCACGGCCGACACGGCCGTGGCACACAAGTCGAATAAATCCACGGACAGGTAGGGCAGGGCGATTTTCCCGTCAATTCCCGATTCACCGTTGGCGGCATCCCGGAGGCTCGTTTTCCGGCGAATCTCTGGGGGTCCGGCGGAAGCTGCCGGTTTTGGGCGAAACCGGGGTTTGACGGAGCGGGCCGGACGGTTACACTTTCCGTTCCACTGCGGGAAGCGGTGTGCGCACAGCGGCTGTCGCGAGGCCGGTTCGTGCGAGGTGGTTACGCGACGGAAAGGAGTCCGTCATGGCAATGCGGCTGCTGCATGCGGCTTCGGCTCAGCTCGATGTGCCGCTGCGCGGTGTCGGACCGGTGCCGCGCGATCTGCTTGATCTTGTCTCCGCGGCGACACTCACCGCCTGGGATCGCGTGATTGATGCCGCGGTCACGCACGATGTCGATGCGCTCCTCTTAACGGGTGACACTTTCGACGCCGAAGCGGGAAGTCTTGCCGCCGATGTGGCACTGAGGCAGGGTTTTGAGAAACTCGCCGAGCGTGAAATCGCGGTCTTTGTCGTTCCCGGTCAACAGGATCCGTTGTCGGCGTGGCAGGAAATCCCGTTTCTGCCGGAGAACGTCACAGTCTTTGACTCCGCGTGGGATGCCCCGGTCGAATTGACCGATCGCGGCAAAACAAAATGGATCATTCTGCCGGTCTCCGCGGAAACGGAGACGGCGGCACCCGATATGGAAAAACTCCGCGGCCCCAAGCGAACCGGCGTCGATTCGCGCGCGGTTGCCGTCGGCATGCTGTGGGAATCCGAAGCGAATTCCGGGAACGGGACTTCATCCCGGCTGGCTGCGTTGGATTTACTGCTCTGTTCCGATCATGCGGGGACCTCAGCCCGGTCGTTGCCTGAAGGCCAGATTCGTCGGCAGAGTTCCCCGCAAGGGATGACGCCTTTCGAAACCGGGGCTCGTGGTGCAACCCTGATCGAAGTCGATGCGAACCGCAAGATTTCGACGCGGCTCTTGCCTCTCGCGCCAATTCGTCGCGAACGGCTCACCGCGCGGCTGGACGGCGTCCGGCATCGCGATGATTTGTGCGATCAGATGCTGGCGAAACTGGAAGAACTGCCGGTGTTTCCGGGTGAAGAACTGCGACTCGTGGAATGGATCTTCGAAGGAACATCGCCCTCGTGGAAGCGGCTGGAACTCGACGAAGCGGCCCTCGATGCCATCGCGGACTCACTCACGGAACTCACCGATCAACCGGGCAAACTGCGGTCGCTGCATCGTGCCGCGCCGTTGTGGCAGGACTCGGTTGACGACGCGCAAATGAACGAATTGTGGCGGGATTACCTCGGCATCTTCGAACGGCAACCGACACTCGATGCGGCCGAATTGCGACGGTTGGCAACGGAACTGCGGCCGCAACAGGCAGTCGCGGACGGCGTGTGGGAGCGCTGGCTGCAACATGTTTCACCACAAGAAGTCGCCCGTCGCACCCGCGGTTTCGGCCGCCGCTGGTTCGCAGGGGCATAACCACAGGAAGCCCAGGGACTGCCGTCCCTGGGATGTTTTGATCAAGTCCGAATGAGCGATCAATCGGGAACGGGGGGCATCGCCCGATGAAGATCAGTGGCTTTGAAATCGATCGGTTCGGCGTCTGGCGAAACTATTCCCAGAAGCTGCGACCGAACGGCTTGAACGTCTTTTACGGTCCGAACGAAGCCGGCAAAACCACGCTGCTGCGGTTCATCCGTGGCGTGTTGTACGGCTATCACTCGAGCGATGGTCCGGCCGTGCGCCGGACTCGCAAGCCGACACCGCAAAGCGGGCTGTTGCATGTGCTGCATCGTGATCTCGATTACGAAGTCCGCCGGGTCTCGCGCGGTGATGATGATGCCGGCTTGTTAACGGTGTCCGGGGTCGCCGCCGGAGATTCGTCTGCACGGTTGCTGAGCGATCTCGTTGCCGGGACGGACGAAAAACTCTTCGAATCGGTGTTTGCCGTCGGTCTTCCTGAATTGCAGGAATTCGCGACACTCACCGAGGACGAAGTCGCGCGGCATCTGTATGGCATGACGCTCGGTCCGCAGGGGCAGTTGCTCATGGATCTGCCGCGGCGGATGGATGCCGAACTCGACCGCTATTGGCCGAAAGACGGACATCGCGGCAAGCTTGGCGAAATGGCGGAGCGCCACCGCGATCTGACGCAACAGGCGCAGGGACTTCGTCCACAGCGCGACCGTTACCGTATCCTCGTCCGTCAACGCCGGGAACTCGATCAGCGGATCAACAGCCTCCGCAAGAAACACAGCGATCTGCAAACGCAGTTGCGCGGGCACCAGTTCCTTGAAAAAGTGCATGCCCCGTGGAGCCGGGTCCGTGATCACAAACGCGAACTCGCCGGGATTCCGGACCTGCGCAACTTTCCGACCGATGGACTCAGCCGGCTCGCGCGGCTGGAAGCCGATCGCGATGCGACGATTTCCCAGCGGGATGAATTGCTGACCGAAATCAAAATCATCAGCAAGAACCTGCAGGTGCAGCGTCCGAGTGACAGCATCCGCCGGTTTGCGGGTTCGATTCGTTCGTTGCAGGAACAGCGTGCTCAATGGGACGACCTGCGACAGCGGATGCAGACGCTCGACCATCAAGCCACCGAATATGATCGCGAACTCTATCGGCAGGTGACGGAGATCGGCCGCGGGTGGACCACGAATCGGTTGGAAACGATTGTCGACACTCCCGAAGCGCACGGCCGCTTCTTTGCCGCCGCGCGGGAGTATCAGTCGGTCCGCGCGAAGACCAAACGGCGGCAGCGCTGGTACAAGAAACTGAGTGCGACGTGTCGGGACCGAGAACTCGCCCTCCGCACCGAGTTGATGCACCTCGGCGTGGAAGCGCCGACGCTCCTGGAACCGTTGAATCTTGCGAAAGAACGTCTCACGCAGCTCACCGAACTCGGACAACTGCAACTGCAAGCCGCCGAGTTACGGCAACGCTCGTTGACCATCGACGATCATCTGGAACGGATGCAGGACCGCCTCGGCTTGCCCGACTGGGTGTGGCTGGTGCTCGCATTCTTCGTCATCGCGGGTGTCGGTCTGTTTGCCGCGGGGTTGTCGGCGGGGATTTCCACCGGGTGGCTGGTCGGGTTGATTTACGTCGTCCTCGCCGTCACGGCCGGGGGAACAACGTGGGCCCTCAAGCTCGAATTTGAAGCCGAGATCCAGCGCCAGGTCGCCGAGCTGCGCGAGCAACGCAACAGTCAGGACAACCATCGACACGAGATCGAACAGCGGATCGTCGAACTCGTCCAGATGCATGGACTATGGGATCCGACGACCGACCACGCCGCGCCGATTGACGCGACTGACGGCAAGTGGATTGCGATGTCCGCCGAGCGGTTAGCCATGCTGGAATTGGCACAGCGGGAGTATCAACGCATTCTTGACACCCGGCAGCGACTCAGCCAGATGCGCGGGCGCTTGCAATTCCAACAGCGCGAATTGGGATCGTGCCGGCGGACATGGTGTGAGACGCTCAAGTCGTTGGGCTACGACGAAACCACGGACGTGAATGCCGCTTTTGCCCAATGGCAGCAGGTCACCGCCGCGCGGGAACTCCGTCGCCGTGCCCAGGACGCCCGCCGGGAAGTCCGCGGTTTGCAGGAAGACTGGGAACGCTATCGGCTGAAGGTCGAAGACCTCGGCACCCGCATGCGCGCCGAAGGTCTCGATTACTCCAATCCGTTCGCGGCTCTCGATCAATGGGACGGCGAACTGCGGGCCTGGATCAGCAGCCGTCAGGAATACCGCCGGTTGCTGAAAGATCGCAAAGCCCGCCGTGCGGAAGCCGACGACGTCCAGCGCCGCGTCGATGCATTTCAGCAGCAGGTCGCCGCGTTGTTACAACAGGCGAATGCCACCGATCGCACGGATCTTGAACGGAAGTTGCAACTGTACCAACGCCGGCAGCAGGTGGAGCAGGCGCTGCAACAGGCAACCCGCGATCTCGAAACGATCGCGCAAGCGGAGCCGCAACTCGCGCTGGTCGAAGACGACCTGGCTCGCTTCCGGGCGCAGGACAACACCGAGCATATCCGCCGATTGACGCGTGAAGCCGCCGATGCAGAACAGCAGTTGCAGGAACAGTTCGAGCAACTCGGCACGGTCAAACAGGAATTGAAAACGCTGTCCGCCGATAAGCAATCGTCACGCATCCGGTTTGAGCAGGCCCAGGCCCACGAACAACTGCATGATGCGTGGACCAACTGGTATGCCACCGCGGCGTCGGCGGAGTCAGTGGAACTCGTTGGGGCCATGTTCGAACAGGCGAATCAACCCGAAATGCTCGCCGCCGCCATGCCGTTTGTCGAACGGCTCACCTGTCAGAAATACAGCCGGTTGTGGACGCAACTCGGCCGTCGGCAATTATTCGTCGATGATGAAAATGCGGTTCCACGTCCGGCCCAGCAACTCAGCGGTGGGACCCGCGAGCAATTGTTCCTCGCCATCCGTCTGGCGATGGTGAAGGCGTTCTCGAAGCACGGCGTCGAACTCCCGATGGTGCTGGACGACGTCACCGTGAACTTCGACGTGGAGCGTTCCGAAGCCGCGGTTGAAACGCTGATGGAGTTCGCAAAGGACGGTCAGCAAGTGCTTGTTTTCACGAGCCATATCCACTTCGCGCAGATGTTTCAGAAACGCGGGATTGAACCCATCTGGCTGCCGGCCCGGGATCGCGTCACCGGCTTGCCGGAGGACCGCCTTGCCGGTTGACTGCACGGCGGTCCGGCGGGGCCTCCCGCGATCCCCGAGGATGAACCCTCCTCGCGCGCACTCACCGTGCGCAGTTTCTACCGCTCCCTCCCCGCACCGACGGTTGAGCGATTCGTACCGGAGATGCCTGTTGACGAAGCGGTTCTCGCCGTCGCACCCATTGAACTGATTGACGTAGCGATCATCGATTCCGTGATCGATCCGCAAACGCCCACCGTAGATCCGTGTGATACCACGACGCCCGCTGCCACCGAGACGGCGGAAATCGTTGGATCATCGATGCAGAAATCCGGGGACGTGATCGAGGGAGAACGTCGACCGGAAACGGGGGATGTGGATCCTGCTCCGCCGACTGACAGCCGAGAAACTCAACGACAACGAGCCCGCATTCGCTGGGGAAAACGTCTCTGGCGCGTCTGCCTAGCGGCTTGGCGTACAGGTGATTGCTTGACCTCTCCAATGATGAGCTTTTGTCGCCGCTGTGGACGACAGTGGGGTTTGCTGACGCCGCGGATTCAGAACTCGGCAGAATCGGAGCCGACGGGACCAGTGGCCGATGCAAGCGAGCCGTCACCGCCGATGTGATTGCGTCACGGTACGGGAATCGATGACCGAGGCCGATCGGATCAGTTCGGATTCTTGAGTGCGTTGTCATCTAAGCCGAAGCGTGCGGACTTCCATGTTTCCGCGAAGGCTTCCAGTTGATGCATCCGTTCGCAGTAAGTGGTGTAACGAATCTGTTGTCGGAGGTTCGTCGTGAGGCCTTGTCCGCCAAGCACCATTGCCGTGTTGTGGCGCACGGCGGTTTCGAACAGCGACGGATACTCGGCGAGAAACTGCGATTCCTCGGACAGTGTCGAGATGCTCAGCCAGAACAGCTTCGGCCGATGCGTATCGATCGCAGCGCAGAGCGTCGAGATCGGCAATCCCGTTCCTAAAGATTCCGCCCGCCAGCCTCCTTCCAGCAGAACGAGTTCGACCATCGTCGTCGGCAGTCGGTAATCGTCGCTGGTCAGCGTTCCACCCATCGCCAACGGGGCTTGAGGCTCGATCGGGCTGAGTTTGAGCCGAATTTCGCTGAGCAGCCGCTCGATAATCTCGCAGGAACGACGTTCTTGGAAAACCTCAATGTGGCCACAATCCCATTGCATGCCGATCTTCTCGAAGCTGGGACGAATGACGTCATCACAAATGACGGCGAGGTGATGACCCGCGAGATAAAGATCGAACAGAATCCGCCGGCAAACGTCTTCATTCGTCGCCAAGAGTGCTTCTTGAAGTCGATCTGCGGCGCGTGCCAGCGTCCATTCGGATTGTCCGGCCATCGCCGGGAGGCCGAGAATCTCCGGATGGACAAGGGGCTGCCCGGTTTCCTGCAAGAACTTCAGCACTGCGCTGAGGGGGACGCGGCGATGTCCGCCGAGCGTCCGTACCGTGGTAAGTGCTCCCTGGTCGCACCAGCGTTTGAGCGAGGATTCGCTCACGCCGATCGCCAAAGCGACTTGTTTCGGGCTAAGGAGTTCCCGGGCCGACACTGTCGTTGAATCCCTCTCGAAAGGCGGCTTTCTCACACCGCTACGTCCCGACTCTGCGAGATTGTAGCCGTCGCTACAAACCCGGCCAGCAAAGTTATTAACTTTGTCGTCGTATTTTCACTGCGGCCGGGAACGCATCACTCGGGGGAATGGCTGGTCCCCAGCACGCGGAAGACTTCCTGTGCAGTGGTGCGCCCGGCCGCAATTTCGTGGGCCGCACGTTGCTGCAGTGTGACCATCCCGGCTGCCTCGGCCGCGGCTTGCCAATCGGAAAGACTCGCCGACCAATGCGTACCCGCCCGCAAAGCCATGGGATGCAGGAGTTCGGCGATCAACCGTCGGCCGCGATAACCGGTATGCCAGCAGGCGTCGCATCCTGTCGCTGTGCCTTGACACTCGCAGACCTGACGCAGCAGGCGTTGGCACACGATCCCCCGCAGACCGGCCCGCAACAGATAGGGTTCCACACCAAGATCGACCAACCGGACGAGGGCTTCCGCAGCGCTCCCTGCATGAAAGGTCGTCAGCACGAGATGTCCGGCGAGTCCCGCCTGGAACGACGTGGCGGCGGTTTCACGGTCACGGATTTCGCCGACGAAGATCACGTCGGGATCCTGCCGTAACAATGATCGCAAGCCCAGGGGATACGTGAATTCCGCGGGGCGATGGACCTGTGTCTGTGCGACGCCGGGGAGTTCGGCTTCGATCGGGTCTTCCAGTGTTACCAGGCTCCGCGCGCCGCGCGAAGCCCGCTGCATCTCACGCAGACAGGCATACGCCGTCGTGGTCTTGCCGCTGCCGGCCGGGCCGGAAACGACAAATACCCCCGCGGTTTCGTGCAACAATTGCTGCAACGAAGCCGACAAGTCATCAGGCAGCGACAGATCTTCCAGCAGCCGGTATTGTCCCGACGCGACGAACAACCGGACGACCGCCTTTTCGCCATGCAAGGTGGGAAAGGTGCTCAGCCGCATTTCGACGCCTGGGGTTGAAGTCTGCAACCGGCCTTCCTGGGGAAGTTCGGTCCGATAAGTGAGCAACTGCGCGAGAACTTTCAACCGCGCGACCACATTCGCCATCCAGGTTTTGGGCCAGATTGCCATGGGAGAAAGGACACCATCCAGCCTCCAGGAGACTTCCAGTCCCTCGGCGGCGGGACGGAGATGAATGTCGCTGGCCTTTGCCGCGATCGCTGCCGTCAGCAGACTATCCACACTGGCGGGGACGTCATCAGCGCTCGTTGGTGGCGTGAGTACGGCGTCGGTTCTACCGGTTGTAGCAACAGTGGGGGTCATGCGGTGCATCTGATCCTGACGACGACCCTCCTCACAGCGGAGTCGAGACGTCGTGTTGAAACGAAGTGGGAGGAAATCGGAAAAGGAACGGATTTCGGAGCCTGTTGCACCGGTGGTCATCATGATGCCGCTCACAACCGGTTTTGTCTTGCAATCCGACCGGGGGCGTTCGTTCACCGGAAATTTCGGTGCAATCGGGAATTCACCGATGCGTTCCCCGGCCTTTGTCTGTTAAAGTCGATTGTTCATCCTTGTCGGCGTTGCGCTGCATCGCGGAACTCCGTTGTCATCCTTTCCTTCCGACATAAATAGACCGAGCCATGACGATTTCGATTGTCACGTGCCCGAAATGCGGAGCACTGGTCCTGGGCGACACCCCGGAGTGCTACGCGTGCCACCACGTTCTGCACTCGTCTGCTCCGGCAGTGGGACGGACGTCGTTACCGACGGACGCGGCCGTTGCGGAAGATCTGGAAACGTGCACGCAATGCGGCGAGACCTATCGAAAGGGTCTGGTCCGCTGCTGGAGTTGCGGTTCGTTCACGCGTCAGGAAATTGCGGACGCCTATCAATCGATGATGGCCGCACAAATCGGCCGGACGGTCGGTGAGCGTGTCCTGATTTCCGAAGCCTCCGTCAGTGATACCAATCCGTTCTCGCCCGATGAACTGATGGCGCGGCAGCGCGCGTACGCCGCCGGAGGAAACGACCAGGATTTTGAAGTCTCGGCTTCCGACGACGATTTCGAATTTGAGCTGGCGGATTCGGTCGCGCTAGGCGAATCCGCCGCGCCGCCGATTTCCGAAGACGACGCTTATCGGCTCGTTAGTTCCAACGAACCACCAATGCCGCCCGCTCCACCGCCGCCCGTGGCGATGGAAATCCCGGAGGAAGCGGCTCCATCGTTGATGCCGCAAGCGGCCGAAGAAGCTGCGGCACCGATTCCACCCATTGCAGAGGCCCCCGTTGCGGAATCGAAGACGGAAGCCGCGTCTCCTCCTCCCGCGTCGGCGGCCGGTGACGCGCTGCTGGATATCGCCAAAGCAGAAGAGGCGGAGATCACCCGCGTCAAAAAGGATTACCGCAACAAGCTCCGCGGCAGTTTTCTCGTTTACTGTCCCATGGGTTGCCGGATCCGCGTGCAGGAAAAACATCGCGGAAAATCGGGCAAGTGTCCGCGCTGCGGCTCGGTGTATGTCGTCCCGCTGAAGAAGAAAGAGCAGCCCAAGGCCGAAGGCGAAGCGGCTGCGCCAGTGGTCGAACTGAAGTGGAAAGGCTGGATGGAAGACGTCCATCTCCACAGCGTCGTTCCGCAAAAGCTCCGCATCAAAGCCGACAGCTTGCTCAATGAGTTCACGGAAGTCGATGTCGGGTTCTCCAATGATGGGCTGTTGCAGGTCACATTGGTGACGTCGGCCGGGATGTTCGGCGCGAACTTGAAAAAGAAACCGACTCTCCGCACCGCCATTCAAGAACATTTGAAGACCGTGGGGAAAGTTGAAGGGCTGCCCGCACCGGCCCACCGCCTGATTGCCACAGAGGCCCTGTCACAGATCACCGTGGTGCAACCTTGTCCGCCGGATGTGGAATCGTTGTTCGGAAACATCCCGGTCTTCGGGGTGAATCGCATCGCCGTCCGCGTTTCCAAAGCGCTGGAAGATGGTTCAACACCGTACTATTCCTTCACGCTGTCGCAGTTCCGGCAGTTCGTGAAGTTCCTTGATGAAGTGTGTGGCGTGTCTGGTCTCGGGGCCAACACCGAGGTCCCTTTGACCGACAACTACAACACGCTGAAGTGTCACTACACCGAAACGCCGGTTCGCGAACTTCAATCGCTGTCCTACTACGAGAAGGACAAGAGCTTCAAATTGAAGCAGACCGGTTGGCGTTGCGGCGGTTGCGGATTGGTGGTCAGTGAAGACGGCCGTAAGAAAGAAAAGATTGGCGGCCTGAACGGGAAGGGCATCGCGAAAGCGAAGTGTCCGAAGTGCGGCAAGAAATTCGGCAGCAACCCGCTGTACGAAGTCGAAGCCGCCGCCCCGACGGAAGCGCCTGCTGCTCCCGCAGAGACGGTCGCCACCTGAGCCACCGGGCGGCACTCGATTCTCCATCCAGCGCAGATCAGTGTTCTACGAATTTCTCCGGAGTTCGGTGCGGCGCTCATTCCTCCACCTCGTCGTGCCCGAAATCTGACAAAAAATTCTCCGAATTCGAAACTTCGTCTCGATCTACGGGTTTCACCGTTGTAGCATCTACGGATTCATTCGTAGATCGCTCGATCCACGGAAACTCGACTGGTTTCGACGAGGTCGCTCATGGCTCGGCCGCGCACGGCTCACCCCACACCGGCGGAACTGGAGATCCTGAAACTCCTCTGGGAGCGCGGCCCCCTCACCGTGCGGGAAGTGCTGGAAACGCTCAATGAGACGGGCCCCACCCGGGCGTACACCTCGGTGATGAGTCTCCTCAACATCATGGCTGATAAAGGGTTGCTGGAACGCGAACCCGTTGGTCGTGCGTTCCGTTACCGGCCCGCGGCCGAGCAGCAATCGACGCTCGGCGGCCTCATCGGTGATGTCTGGCAACGCGCGTTCAGCGGCTCGGCGTCGGCTCTCGTGGCTCATCTGTTGGAAGAAGCCAATCCGTCGCCGGAAGAACTGGCCGCGATCCGGGAGACGTTGAAGAAGTACGAAACCACCACGGGAGATCAGCCATGAACGTGTGGAATCTGCTCGAACCGTGGGCGAACGTGATCGTGCCGACGCTGCTGCACTTTGTCTGGCAGGGGGCCCTCGTCGGGGTGATCGCCGTGGCGTTAGCTCGGGTGCTGCATCGTTCACGGCCGACGGTGCGCTATGCCGTTGATCTGGGGCTGTTCGCCGTGATGGCCGCCGCACCGTTGATGACGGCCGCCGTCTTGTTTCAAGGTGTGCCACTGGCTCTGCCCGTGTCTTCGACTTTTGAACCGTTAACACCGGCTGCCAACTCGCACTGGCAGAGCCAGTGGCACACGGAAGACGCGGTCACGACATGGGTCGCCTGGCAACCGTCTGTGCTGCTGTTGTGGATGGGCGGGGTCGGTCTCTTCTCACTGCGGCTCACCGGCGGGTTGATCTGGTACGGCTGGCTTTCCCGGCGATTGGAACCGATCCCGCACGAACTCACGGCAGTGGTGCGGCGACTCTCACAACGGCTTGGATTGACCGCGTCCGTCCGTGTGATGCTCTCGCATGATGTCCGCGAGCCGCTGGCGATGCGAATCATTCAACCGCTGATTGTGTTGCCCGCGAGCTGGTTGCTGAGTGCGCCACCGTTGGTGGTGGAAGCGGTGCTGGCTCACGAACTGGCTCACATTCGGCGGCATGATCTGTGGGTGAATCTGTTGCAGCGCGTGGTCGAAACGCTGCTCTTTTTTCATCCCGCGGTGTGGTGGTTATCACGGGTGATCCGACAGGAACGGGAACTTTGTTGCGATGCGCTGGCGGTCGCCGCCACCGGTCGCGCTGTGGAATATGCACAAGCGTTGGAAGCCGTAGCCCGATTTCGGCTGGCGTGGTCCAGCCCGGCGATGGCAGCAGGCATGGGAGGGGATCGCATGGCGCTCTTGGAACGGGTACGACGGGTGTTGGGTCTCGAAACGGCTTCAGAGACCGGCTGGTGGCCGGTCGGTCTGGCAGGACTGTTGCTCGCTGTGGTGAGTGGCACCGGTGTCTTCCTCTCTTCGGGGGTGGTGCAAGGCGATGAAGACAAACCGGCGGCAAAAGTCGAGGATCCAGCGAAAGAAGATGAGCCGAAGAAAGAAGTCGAAGCCGACCGTCCTCGTCCACCGCGCGAAGGGGACCGCCGTGATCCGCTGCGCGGTGAAGGTCGGGAAGGGGATCGTCCTCGGCCGCCGCGGGAAGGGGATCGCCCCGATGGACCGCGTCGGGAAGGGGACCGGGGACCACAGCCGCCGCGCGAAGGAGACCGTGGGCTCGATGATCGTCCCCGTCCGCCCCGAGACGGCGAGCGTGGTCCGGATGACCGTCCCCGTGAAGGTCGCGGCCCCGTGGATCTTCCGCGCCCACCCCGTGGCGAACGTGATCCTGACGAGTTCATGCGTGAACTGCTGATGACCGTCCGCGAACTGCGCCAGGAAGTGCAGATGCTCCGCGAAGAAATGCGCTCGATGCGCGGCCCACGTCCCGGCGACGGCCCTCGTGAAGGAGATGCCTTCCGACCACGGGGCGACTTTGTTCCCGGTCGTGGTCCTTCTGCAGAGGGCCGGGGACCACAGCCGCCGCGCGAAGGAGATGGCCGTCCGCGGGGTGATGTTGCTCCCGGGCGTGAAGGGCGCGGTCCACAACCTCCTCGGGGTGAAGGCCGTGAACCCGGTCCACGTCCGGAAGGAGCACCGCGCGGTGAGCGCCGTGAAGAAGAACCCCGTCGTCCACCGGGTCGTGCCGAGGAAACCCCTGACCGTCGTCCCGAAGGGGAACGCAAACCAGAAGCCGCACCGGCCAAAGAGGAATTCTGATCATCGCTTGGTCGTGATGGCTGAAGACGAAAACGCCCGGCATTTCAGAAAATGCCGGGCGTTTGTTTTGTACCACAGATACGCTTGGGCTACGGAGTCGGCGGCAACAGATTTTCGGGTTTGGTGGCATCGACCGCCGGTGGTGGTGAAATCGGCTGACCATCTGCTCCAATGACCGGCGTTCGTGGTGCCGGCAAGCCGGGTTCGGGAGGTCCAGGTATGGGTGCCGGAATTAATGGGAGCGACGGCTCGCTGTCGGTCTTGGCGGTCGCCATCGGTCCTTGCCGTTCAAAGACGAGGACCTGTTTGTCGCTGGCCCACATCTGGAAGCGATCTGCCCCGAGGGATTGCACCTTGGCCACCAAGGTTTCCTGCCCGGCCGATTCGAGAATCAGCCGGTCGCTCGTCGCTGTGTATCGACCGGATTGCTTCACGGCGGGGCCGTTGGCAGGAGTGACTTGCCAGTCAAATTGCAGGGTGTCGTTCAGCGTGAGTTCAAAGGTGCTTCCTTTGGCCGAGGCGACCCACCGGCCGACGAGGTCGGTCTCGGGAACCGTTGCTGCGGCTTCGGTTCCCGCTGCGTCGGGAGCCGGCGGCTCGTTCGACTGCGTCAACGATTCCAGCAACCGTTTCGCCACGACATCCTGCGGTTCCAGTTCAACCACCTTCGTCAATTGCGTGGTCGCCGCTTCTGGATAGTTGGTCACCATGTATAAGTAAGCGAGCACAAACCGCAGCGCTGGATCTTTCTGGTCAGCGCCTGCCGCGATTTCTAACTTGCGTAGTTGAGCTTCATAAGTCTGTGTGTCGGGGTATAAACTCCGTAGCGTCGCCCAATCCATGCCGGGAGCAACGGCCAGGAGTGCATTGAGCGTCGCGGCCGCCGGGCGGTATTCCCCGAGGGCGAACAACGTGAGGCCGCGGAGTTCGTGCACCACCGTGTCATTCGGCAGCTGCGGAATGGCCTGGTCGAGCTTTGTCAGCGCCGCCTGGTAGTTTCCGCTGCGGAAATCCGTGCGGGCGGCATCGACAAGGGCATATGCCGCCGAATTCTGCGCGTCGGCTGTTTCGTCCACCGGCTGCTGCGGGAGCGACAACGGCTGCTCGTAGTAGGTCGCCGGGAGTGAGGCGTATACCGGTTGAACTAGCGTCACACAATACGGATTGTAGTATTGATATTCGTAGATCCAGGGATTGTAGAAGTTGCCAAGTCCCCAAAATCCGGCCCATTGCCAGAACGGGGCATAAAAGCCAAAGCCCCAATATCCACCCCACGGTCCGTTGTACCACCCGTGGTGATGGTGGTGGACGCACTGATTCCGCCAGGCCGAATTCCAGTTACTCCCGCCGACCGCACCGATCCGTCCCAAATCGCGTCCCCGATCAAATCCCCAGTCGCCGCGGTGACCCCGTTGGTTGGACTGGAATTGGGGAAGATTACGGGCGGCTTGATTGAGTCCAAGTCGTTGATCGCCGCCGTTCGCGAATGCGGTGCGGGGGGAATCCGTCCGCACCCCTCCGATGCGTGGAGATTGATCGACGGGACGGATGGAGCCGAGTGTTGGATTGAAACGATCCTTCAACCCACGGTCACCGATTCCACCGAGGCCTCCCGTTGCCGGCAATCGGTCGCCCCCGCGGATTCCGGAGAGAGCCGTTCCGGGATTCGTTCCCGTCCCCCGATCGTTACCGAGAAAGCCACGGGCCTTGTCAGACGAATAAGGGTTGGTGCCGCTTCCCAGCAGATCGCGTGACGGTGTGGCCCGCGCCGGATGCTGACCGAAGGGGGGGACCGAAGGCGTGAGTGCCGACTTTGAACGGAGAGCATCGGTGCCTCCTTGGAAGCCCGGCAGTTTGGTCCCTCCGTTGTGCGTTGGCAGTGACCACGGTTGGGATTGAAATTGCGGAGAAGTTACGGCATCCCGACGCGGCTGAAAGCCTTGCAGGCCGGGAGATTGCGAGGGTGCTGATGGAAATGAGCGTGTCGAGCGAAAAGCATCCGTTGACGGACTGAAACGCTGCGTTGGGGTGTTGAAATTGTAAGACGGTGCGCGGAATGAAGGAGAAGGACCGGAAAAATCTCTGCCGCCGGAAAAGCCACCGCCTCCGAAGTTGCCGCCTCCAATCCGACCGCCTCCACCAAAGCCACCCCCTCCGCCGCCTCCAAACCGGCCACCCCCGCGGCCGTCCTGAGCCCAACCCATCACAGGGCCTTGTGCCAAGGTCAACCAAACGGTCAACCCGATCAGCCACCATCGTTGTGTCTGCCGCATCATTGCTCACCCCTTCTCGCCGGTAAAATCCGGGGGCCCGACTCGATCCGCCGGCGTAGTATCACCGTCGCCCGGCGGAACAACTCAGCACGACGTTCCACCAGGAACGATCACGTTTGCTGCCTGCTCACACGCCAGCGCGATGTCTCTGATTTCATTCTACCCAAACAGGGGCTTTCCACGAGTCTCTTCTCGCCAAATTCTCGCAGAGGAAGCCTCCAGCGACGGATGGCCCGTGGACGAGTCGTCTGCTGCTGGACGGGAGGGCAACAGTGTCGTCATAGTGGGGGGAGAGCTGTGACACCCCGTATCCCGCCCCGCAGTTTCCCTCAGTGAGACCGTTTCGATGTCGATCCGCGTGACCTGCACCGCATGTGGCCGTGCGTTTCGCGTGGAAGACCGCTATGCCGGTCGGATGGGCCGTTGTCCGAACGGAGAATGTAGGGCGAAGTACCGCGTGCCGGATGCCCCACTGATTGCGGAATCGAATCCCGTCACCAGCGCTGAGGGATCGGCGGCACCGAAAAGTCTCCGCTGGGGGAAACGGCCCACCCCGTCCAAACCACAACGCCGCGCGTCTCCCAAAAGCGGCTGGCTGATCGGACTGATCGCGAGCGCGCTGGTGGCCACCGTCGGTGGTTTCGCTTTGATGCGATCCGGAAACGATGTTCGTTCTGAACACGGCGTCGCCCTGGCAAGTGATGCCCCGCCGACCCCGACATTCATCACGCACGGCCTCCCACTGGCGAAGAAGTATTGCTTCGAGTGTCACAGCGGGAAAGAACCCGAGGGCGGGATTGCGTTCGACACGGTGACCGATGACCGGTCGGTGTTGAAATCGCGAAAATTGTGGGAGCGGGCACTCGACTTGATCGAACAAGGGGTGATGCCTCCCGCCGATGCCACACCCATCCCGGCGGATGACAAAACACAGTTGGTCGCCATTCTCGACCATACGTTGCACTTCGTGGATTGCAGCCAGGGTGTCGACCCCGGCCGGGTCACCATCCGGCGGTTGAACCGGACCGAGTACAACAACACGGTCCGCGACCTGCTCGGCGTCAACTTTCGGCCAGCGGATGATTTTCCGTCCGATGACGTCGGTTACGGCTTCGATAACATTGGCGATGTTCTGTCATTGCCGCCGTTACTGATGGAAAAGTATCTCGATGCTGCGGAATCGTTGGCCCGGCAGTCGATCATCGCGATTGATCCCCAGACGCCGACGACGCAATCGTTCCGGGGGCGGCAGCTCACCTTGGGACCGTCTGCACAGCGGTCGCGCGATGTCATCAGCATCAACTCGGAAGGGCATGTCTCGGCGAAGTTCGAGGCTTCGTTGCCGGGGACATACCGCTTGATCGCCCGCGCGGCACAACAGCGCGGAGGAGATGAACCCGCCAAAATGGAACTGCGCGTGGATGGCAAAGCCGTCGCCGACTTCAACGTGAAGAATGGACAGAGCCGGCTCGAAAACTACGAGAAAGAATTGCCGCTGACGCGCGGAGTGCATGAGATCGCAGCGGCATTCACGAACGATTACTACGACGAGAAAAAAAAGGAAGACCGCAACCTCTTTGTGCAGTCGCTGCAACTCGACGGTCCGCTGGAAGTCGATCCGGCGGCATTTCCCGAAGTCCATCGCCGGTTGCTGGAGCATCGTCCCTCGGCGGACAAAACCGTGAACTATGCCGTGCGCGCCAATCTGCGACCGTTTGCCAAACTGGCGTTTCGACGTCCGGTGAACGACGACGAACTCGACGGTTATGTCCGCCTGGTGGAAGGGCGACTCACCGAGGGAGATACGTTCGAAATGGCGATGCAACAGGCCCTCACGGCGGTGCTAGTGTCGCCTCACTTTCTGTTCCGCATTGAAACCGATCGCAAACCGGATGACCCCGCGGACCGGCACTCCCTTAACGATTATGAACTTGCCACACGGTTGTCGTACTTCCTGTGGTCCAGCCTCCCCGATGATGAGTTGTTTGCCCTCGCCGAGAAGAACGAGCTCCACCGCGATGACGTGCTGGAGGCGCAGGTCAAACGGATGCTGCGCGATGGTAAGGCTCAAGCATTGGTCGACAACTTCGCTGAGCAGTGGCTGCAACTCCGCGTGTTGAACGAGATCACTCCCGATCCAGAGAAATTCCCGCAGTTCACCGCGGAATTGCGGAACGACATGAAAGAGGAAACGAAGCGGCTCTTTGCCCATGTGATGCACGAGGATCTCAGCCTGCTGGAACTGCTCGATGCTCCGTACACCTTCGTGAATGAACGACTCGCCAAACATTACGGATTGCCAGAAGTGCAGGGCGATGAATTTCAGAAAGTGAGTCTCGAAGGCACGGTCCGCGCGGGTCTGCTCACGCAAGGGAGCGTGATGACGATGACCTCGAACCCCGACCGCACATCACCGGTGAAGCGGGGGAAGTGGGTCATGGAAGTCATTCTCAACACACCGCCACCCCCACCGCCGCCGAACGTGCCGGAACTTGAAGCGGTCAAAGCGCCGGATGGGGCAACACTGCGGCAGCAATTGCAGCTTCACCGCGACAACGCCTCCTGCGCGTCGTGTCACCGGGTGATGGACGACCTCGGCTTCGGTCTGGAAAACTTTGACGCCATCGGCCGTTACCGCGATGCGGATGGCTCGCAGCCATTGGATACGTCCGGCGAACTCCCCGGCGGCATGAAGTTCCGCGGCCCGAAAGAGCTCGCGGTCGTCCTCAAACAACGCCAACTCGATTTCGGACGGAGTGTGATCGAAAAGATGCTCACGTATGCGCTCGGTCGCCCGGTGGAGTACTACGACCGCTGCACACAGAACACGATTCTCGATCACGTCCAAGCGAACGACTACCGGTTTTCTGCCCTGGTGACGGCCATCACCCGCAGTGACGCCTTTCGCCTGCGTCGTGGTGAAGAGCCGCACAAAGAGTGACGAACTTTCCGCTGGCCATTCCGTCACATGTCCTTCGCACAAAACAAATGGGGCCTGCCTTTTCGGCCGTCCGGAGTTTGTTATTCTATTGAGTCACACATCCAAGTCCGGTTCATGCGGGCCGCTGTTCCTCAACGCGAAGCAGTTTCGGATCATTCCCTAGTGAGATGGAATGGCGATGATGAGCGACAAGATTCAGATCGTCTGTCGCGGGTGTGAAGCCACGCTGGCGATCCCGGGGACACCGGAACAGGTGGCGAACCGCAAGATCCGTTGCCCGAAGTGTCAAACGAAGTTCATCGCGCGGCCCGAGATGATCCGCGTGGTCAGCTCCGCCGTGGTGAGCGAATCGGCGAAAAGCGCAGCCCCCGCGCCAGCGAAACGGAAGCCTGCCCGCCCGGCGGAAGAAATTTTTGATGACGACGAACCGTTCGATGACGTCGACATCATCGAAGAGGACGACGAGTTTTCCGAAGCACCACCGACTCGTTCGTCGCGATCCAAGCGATCTTCCAAGCGAGACGAAGAGGAACTCGACGAACTTCCGACACCAACGAAGAAGAAAAAGAAGAAGAGCAAATCGAAACCGGCCCCCGAGCGATCCTTTGGCACCGCGGTGTTGTTATGGACCGTGGGGGGCATCCTCGGCGGTTTTCTCGGCGGCGGATTGTGGTGGGTCATTGCATATTCCACGGGCTTCAATGTCTGGTACCTCTCGGTGCTGACTGGCACCGCGGTGGGCATCGGCGTACGACTCGGAGCCGCGCAGTATGAAGGCTGGATGCCGGCGACGACTGCCGTCGTGCTGACCCTCTTTGCTGTGTTTCTCAGTAAGCTGACGTTGAACTACACCGTCTTCTACGACGAGATGCCAGGAATGAATGTTCTGGACGGGGCACGCGTTGCAGCGATGTCGCAGGAAGAACTGGTGGCGGAATATGCCCACGAAGTGGTGGCTCCCGAATACCGCAAACAGGGCAAACCGGTCGATCATCCCCAGATCGAAGACGAGGATTATGAGGACTACTCGGCAAAGGGGATGTACCACCCGGACTTGTGGGCCGAAGCGGAAACCCGCTGGAAGGCGATGCCGGAACTGGAGCAGGCGGCGTTCAAGCAGAATCTTGCCGATCGTGACATGGGGATTGACCGCAAGTCGCTGATTCATCATGTGGCCGAGCACGAAATCAAACCCGAGTTTGAACGAGCCAACAAGCCGGTGATGCTCACCGAGGCGGAACTCGAAGCCGTCACCGAATGGGAGAGCGAGTTCAAGCCCGAAGTTTTGCAGGAAGCGGAGAAACGCTTCGACGCCAAGACGCCGGAAGAGCGGGTCGTGCTGGTGACCTCCATTCGTGGCGAGCATGAAGTCGCTACCAAAGCGGCCGCGGGGGTAATGGTTGCCTTTGTGCTGCTCTACACATGCCTGAGTTTTCTCTGGCCGGGGAATCTGATCTGCCTGGTCCTCGCCTGCATCTCGGCCTACCAGATCGGCAACTACGACGGCGTGACGTCGTGAGAGAAGTGATGAATGATGATTGAGGAGTGATGAGTCGAAGCGGTGAATTCGGAATTTTTACTCATCACTCCTCGATCATCATTCATCACTTCTACGTCCCGCGGCGCTGGGTCCGTTGCGAGAACAGCGCGGCGAGTGACGTTCCCACGGGACGATCGGTCGGCAGCAGCAGGTAATCGAACCGCAATTCCCGCGAGAGACCGCGCAGTCGGCCGAGGTGGCGTTCGAACTCTTCGAGATAACTCCGGCGTAACGCGCGCGGATCCACGGCCCGCGGACCCCACGCCTCCAGTCCCTGAAACAGCGTCGGTTCCTGAAACGGGAATGCCGCTTCAGCAGGGTCGATGATCTGCACGAGAATGACGTCGTGGCGACGGAAGCTGAGATGTCGCAGGCCCCGTTCGAGGGAATCGAAATCATCGAAAAAATCGCTGATGAGGACCACGACGCCCCGGCGAACCTGCCGCTCGGCAAACTCCTGCAACATCGCGCCGATGCCCGATTCGCCTGCGCCCGACGTCTGCTCCAGCACCCGGCACAACTCGCGCAGTTGCTGCGTGGTGCTTTGCGGTCGCAATGCCTGATGCAGGGCGGAATCGAACGTCGCCAACCCCACGGCGTCGCGCTGCTGGATGACGACATACGCAATCGCCGCTGCCGTCCAACGGGCGTATTCCAGCTTGGAAACGACGGCCTTGTCGGACTGATACAGCATTGATTCGCTGGTGTCGACCAGCAGATGACACGCGAAGTTCGTCTCTTCGTCGAACTGCTTCAGATAATAGCGGTCGGTCTTTCCAAAGACTTTCCAGTCGACATACCGCAGATCGTCACCGGGGACATACTCACGGTGTTCGGCGAACTCGACGGAGAACCCACGGTACGGGCTTTTGTGCACTCCGGCCAGATATCCTTCGACGATCAACCGGGCCTTGAGTTCCAGGCCTTGGACTTCGATCAATCGGGCAGGGTCAAGCAGCATGGGGGAGGCTAAGGGCTGAGGGTTCTGGGCTAAGGGACGGCGGCCATTCGTATAGTGCTACCTCTTGTGTGCCACGGCCGTGTCGGCCGTGCGTCGATACCGAGCGTGTTGCCACTTCACACGGCCGACACGGCCGTGGCACACAGACACGATGAATTCCATTTAAATCACAACCGGTTTACCCAGGGCGCGGCGGACGGGGACGAACTGGCCGGCGTGCATGAGCGGGTGCGTGGCGATGAGTGAGAACATGCCGCCCATGGTGGGAACGAGACTGCGAATGTTTTCCGGCGCGGGTAAGTCGAGGTTCGCTTCGGGATAGGCCTCGAGGGTTGATAACGTCGCGGCGTGGCATTTGTCGAACAGATCGAGATATTCCTGCTTCGTGTAGAATTGAGCAGGATCGTCGCTGCCGATGGTTTCCTTCGTGTGTTTCTCGGCGAAACCGGCGGGAAGTTCCACACCGGCTCCGGGGACGATCATGTTCAACAGGTTGACTTCTGACGCGATGAGATGCCCCAATTGCCAGGCGACATGATTGCAACCCGCGCCCGGCCGCTTCAACAGTTCGGCGTCCGTCAGATCACCAATGTAGGCCTTGAGAACCATTCGACTGAGATTCGCGCTGCCAGAAATCGCGTCTTTTGCATTCATGAAAACTGACCTTGAGTATGGATCTGACCAACCCGCCAGAAGCGCGGGACGCATGCCCGGATTGTAGCGTGACGACTATGGAGCAACCATCACCGCGCTTGGCAGATGCAAAGTGTGGTCGGTGTAATTGTGAAGATTATTTCCAGTGTCCGAGAAGTCGGTAGACTTCCTCGTGTACGGATTCCGGAGTGATGTTGAGATTCGCGAGAATACGGGGGATGTCCCCGCCGCCGGTATGCACGATGCCGAGGGCCAAATGCTCCGTACCGACATAGTTGTGATGGAGTCGCTTGGCCTCTTCCAGTGCTCGTTCGGCAGCCTGTAGCACACCTTCGTCCCACGCCAGCGGTTGTGTCGAATTCCTCACATTCCGATGATGGAGAGGCAGCAGATCTTCAATCGCTTGATCTGCGACACCAAGGTACCGTAGCGCGTTGGCAGCAACACCGGCTCCTTCCAGATACAGTCCCAGCAGCACATGCTCTGGCAGCACATGCGTCGCTCCACGAAGGCGTGCTTGCTCTTCAGCGATCTGCAAGACTTTGCGGGACCGGTCCGTCATGCGAGTCGTATCGATCATGGATGAATCTCCAGACGGCTGGCCTCTTTTCGCGGGAAGATACCTTGTCTTGCGTCCGATGGTGATTTTCGACGTTGTGCGCCGTCATCGCAATCCTCGACCGATTGCATGTCGCGCACTGACATCGCACAATTCTATGGTTGCGGCGAGCTGTTTTCGCGAGGTGGGTCGCCGTTCATGGTCGCATCTCCCCGTCTCTTTCGCGTGAGAAAGTCTTTCATGACGATTGTCTCTTCTGCGAGTGTCCGTTGGTGCTCCGTGTGGCTGGCAGTGGCATGGGGATTCATCGAAAATTCATCGATGGCTCAGGAGCCGTTGACCGCGCCGCAGCAGACGGCGCTGGCGGAGGTGCAGCAGCGGGCGTCGGACATTCGGGCGGTCAATCGGGCGATCTGGGAATTTGCGGAGGTCGGTCTCGCGGAGCGGAAATCGTCGGCGTTGCTGATCGAGCGGCTCAAGGCAGCCGGTTTCACCGTACAGACGGGGCTGGCGGACATGCCGACGGCGTTTGTCGCGAGCTTTGGCTCCGGACAACCGGTCATCGCGATCCTCGCCGAGTATGACGCGCTGCCGGATCTGTCGCAGAAAGTTTCCCCGGACATTGAACCCGTGACCTCGGGAGCACCTGGGCATGGTTGCGGCCACAGTGGCTTGGGAGCCGGGGCGTTCGGAGCCGCGATCGCCATCAAAACCGCAATGATACAGCACAAGTTGCCCGGCACCATCCGGCTGTATGGCACCCCCGCGGAAGAAACCACCATCGGCAAGGTCTACATGACCCTCGGCGGCGTCTTCAAAGATGTCGATGTCTGTCTGCACTGGCATCCGTCGACCAAGAACGAAGTCTGGAACGGAAGCAGCAAGGCGATTGTCTCCGCCAAGTTCACCTTCAATGGTGTCACTGCCCATGCCGCGGGAAGTCCTGAAAATGGGCGCAGCGCCTTGGATGCCGTAGAGTTAATGAATCTGGGCGTCAACTTCATGCGTGAGCATGTGAAAGAAGACGCGCGGTTGCATTACGTCATCACCAATGGTGGTGGCGCTCCGAACGTCGTCCCGGCAACGGCCACCGTGTGGTACTACATCCGGGCGGACGATCATAAGGACGTTGAGAAGTATTTTGCGTGGGTGCAGGACATCGCCAAGGGAGCGGCGATGATGACACGGACAAAGCTAAAAATGGACATCGACACGGATTGCCATGAACTTGTGAGCAACACACCGCTGGCGGAGTTGGTCCATCGGCAATTCGCGCGGATCGAAGCCCCGAAGTTCACGCCGGAAGAACACGCCTTCGCCCGGCGGTTACAGGAACCGCTCGTTGAACAGAACGGCAAGCCCTTTGCCACAGCGATTGACGAAAAAGTGTATCCGTTGCTCGCCGTGGGGGAGAAATCGAAAGGCTCGACCGACGTCGGCGACATCAGTTGGCATCTCCCCACCATGGGGTTGCGGACGGCGTGCTTTCCGACGGGCAGCCCCGGCCATTGCTGGCAGAACGTGGCCTCGATCGGTTCTTCAGTCGGGGAGAAAGGGACGGTGTACGCCGCCCAGTTATTGGCCGCTGCCGGCGTTGAACTACTGCAGCGCCCGGACATCGTCGCCGCGGCCAAGGCCGATTTCACCCAGCGCATGAAGGACAAACCGTACACCACGTTGGTGCCACCGGGTCAAAAACCTCCGGCGAAGATTCGCTGATGCTGCCGATCCCCTTCGGAATGGTTGTTCCCAATTTTCGACGGGTGGGGGCTAACAGATTCTCCAATTCCCGACTACCATATTGAGAGCGGGCAGATTTACGGCGGAGGGATGCGATGTGGCCTTGGTTGATCGGTAGCACCTTGGTGGTTCTCGTGGCCATTGCCGGATTGGCGATTCCTCTCGCCAAGGCTTGGCAGCGCCGGGATGTGAAGCACGCGCTGCAGCTCTTCCGTTTACGGCGGGAAATGCTTGAGGCCCGGTTCTTCGACGTGGCCCGCGGACTCGGCAAACCGCGGGGATTGCGATGGGTTGAGTGCGATTGGCAGAACGCCGTCACCTTTGCCCGCGACAAGCAAACCGGCCTGTTGACGGCCTTCGTGGCGGTCAACATTCGCTTCGAAGCCATTGAAGGCGGCGGAATGGAAGAAGTCGCAGCGGTCAGCACCGTCCGCGATGCCGCCGCCGTGTTCCATTACCGCGACGGTGTGTGGGGGACCGGTGGTCGGGCTCTGTTCAACATGAATCCACAGGATGCCGTGCGGCAACTCAGCGGACAATTCTCGCCGATTGCGGCACTGGCGCCGGTTCACCCGTAAGAAAATGAGCGAGAGCGGGGACACGACGCCGCTGAGCGACGGTAGTACGCATGTTTTCCATTCAACTGCTTTGAAAGATCGGCATGCGTGCAGCGGTGTTTAGCCGGTTCGGAGAGCCGGCCGAGGTTCTGCAGTTACAGGATGTCAGCGAACCAACACTCAGCCGCGGGATGGTGCGCGTGGCGATGATCGCCAGCCCCGTTAACCCGTCGGACTTGATGACCATCCGCGGTATCTACGGCAAAGTTCCCGATCTTCCTGCGGTGCCTGGATATGAAGGCGTCGGCGTTGTGGTTGCCTCTGACGCGGGACTGTATGGTCGCTTGATGCTGAACAAGCGCGTGGCCGTGCTCAATCCGGGCACCGGGAACTGGCAACAGCAAACCGTCGTCCCGGTCAAGAACGTCGTGCCGCTGCCCGCATCGCTGACGGATGAGCAGGCCGCGATGTTCTTCGTCAACCCGGCGGCGGCGTATCTGATGACGCAGAAAGTCATGCCCGTGCCGCGTGGAGCCTGGCTCATGCAGACCGCAGCCGGATCGGCGGTCGGCCGGATGGTCATCCGCCTGGGGCAGCGATACGGCTTTCGCACCCTGAACGTGGTTCGCCGGGCGGAACAAGTCTCTGAATTGCTCACGGCTGGCGCCGATGCCGTGGTTGTCTTCGACCCGGAAAGGACCGTGCTTCAGGATTTCGTTCGCGAAGTCCGTGAAAAGACCGGCGGCGGTGTGCAATATGCGATTGATCCTGTCGGCGGTCCCACTGGTTCCGCCATCGTTCCGTGTCTGGCCGACGGCGGGCGGCTGCTGGTTTACGGCACGTTGTCTCCCGAACCGCTCTCGTTTTCCTCGCGAAATCTGATGACCATCGGAGCCCGGGTCGAAGGTTTCTGGCTCAGTCATTACATGGCCCAATGCGGTCTGCTCGCCAAACTCAGTTTGATGCGGACGTTGACCAATCTGATCCAGCAGAACGTGCTCACCGCGGAAGTCGCTTCGTCGTTTCCGCTGGAAGACGTGATCAGCGCCGTGAAAGCCGCCGAGCAACCAGGCAAGGCCGGGAAAATTCTCTTGAAAATGGTCGAAGGTTAACCTCCGACATTCATGCCTCGCTTTGCGGTTTCGCGCCCCGCGCCAACAGTTTCTGCGTGCTCCCAACCCGTCTGCTCCCCAAAAATCGGTGAATTCCGCCTCGGTTTTCACTGATCCGACTACCAAAATCGGCCGTTCGTGTCCGGAGGACCACGCCGACATTGGCGGCGGAGCCACTTCGTGTAGAATTGCACTCTTTCCGACTTCGACCCGGTATTCGTTGACCGGATTCGAATCGATTACCGTTGCAGGGAATTCGTCGCGTGAGCACTGTGCTCGTCTGGGGAGCATTCGTGCTCCTGGTGTTGTTGATTCTCGCGTTCGATTTGGGCGCGTTCTCGAAGAAGGCCTCCCGGTCAATCACCGCCCGGCAGGCGCTGGCGCGGACGGCGGTCTACTTTTTTCTGTCGACGTGCTTTACGGGCTTCGTCTACTACGCCTTTGAGCACCATTGGTTCGAGTTAGGCGTGTACGCCGACGGTGCCGAGGGGGATGAGCACGAGGAGAAGGCTCACGGCAAAGCCTTCCGCATCGCGTTCCCGTTTGAGCCGGAGTTGAAAGCCGAAGCCGGGCACGGACTGCCGAGCAATGGGACGGAAGCGGCCTCGATGTACTTCACCGGATATCTGGTGGAGCAGTCCCTCAGCATGGACAACATCTTCGTCATCGCGCTCATCCTGGCCTTCTTCAAGGTCCCTGCAGCGTATCAACATCGGGTGTTGCTGTGGGGGATTCTCACCGCCCTCGTGCTCCGCGGCGTGATGATCGGCGTAGGGGCACAACTGATCCACTTGTTCAGCCCGATCATTTACTTTTTCGGTGCCCTGCTGGTTTACACCGCGTGGAAAATGTTAGGGCACGACGACGATGACCTGGATCCCGAAAACAGCTTCACCGTGAAACTGGTCCGCCGGTTTATTCACGTTCATCCTGGTTTCGATGGGGAGAAATTCTTCAGCCGGGTGGATGGTGTGTTCGGTGCCACGCCGCTGTTTCTGTCACTGGTGATCGTCGAAACCACCGATGTCATTTTCGCCGTCGATTCGATCCCTGCGGTGTTCGGCATCACGCGGGATCCGTTCCTGGTGTTCACCTCCAACGTGTTCGCGATTCTCGGACTCCGATCGCTCTACTTCGCGCTTGCCGATCTGCTCGACAAGTTTCGTTTCCTGAAGTACAGCCTCGTGGTGATCCTCGCCTTCGTCGGCATCAAGATGCTGATCCACGATTTCCTGGAAGTCTCGCCGCTGGTGTCATTGGGATTGATTGCCCTCGCGCTGGCACTGGGGATCGCGATGTCCTGGGTCATTCCGGAAGACAAAAGCGGTGCCGCCCCTGAAGCCGCGTCCGCCGAAGAACCCACCTGAAGCCCAGGGAATGCCTTCCCTGGGATGCTTTCCTGTGTGAACACGCATGCGTTCCCTCACCCGCGCTGAACTCCGCCACGTCGATCGGCGCGCGATCGACGAGTTCGGTCTCCCCGGCGTGGTGTTGATGGAGAACGCCGGACGCAACGCTGCGGCGGTGTTACTCGCGGCCGGGGTCACGGGGCCGGTCGTGATCTGTTGTGGCAAAGGGAACAACGGCGGCGATGGTTTCGTCATCGCGCGGCATCTCGATAATGCCGGGGTAGAAGTCCGTCTCCTGTTGGCATGCGACTCGAAAGACTATGTCGGTGACGCCGCGGTCTTCTTACGCGTCATCGAATCATCCCGCTTGCCGCTTCGCGAAATGACCAGCGCCGCTCTGTCTGATTGGCAGCACGAACTCCAATCCGCGGAGTGGATCGTCGATGCCCTCCTCGGCACCGGTCTCACGGGGGCCGTCCGCGAACCCTCTCTCACAGCGATTAACGCCATCAATGCGTCGGGCCGAAAAGTCCTTGCTGTCGATTTGCCCTCCGGGATGGACACCGATACTGGCCAACCGCTGGGTGTCTGTGTACGCGCCACCCGCACCGTGACGTTCGTAGCCCGCAAGACCGGCTTCGATCACCCCGACGCCATGCAGTGGACGGGACCTGTGGAGGTCGTCGACATCGGTGTGCCGCGCGCACTGCTTGAAACGATGTGACGGCATAAAGTAGCCATCACGCTCCGCGTGATGTGCGGATGAACTTTCAGCTCGGATTTCTGGCGTCTGATACCAGTCCTAGAATTCAACTGCGCGGCTGCTTCGCCCTCCCACGCGCATGCAAGCCCTCCGATAGATATGAGGAAGATGAAGTTCTTGACGTCGGTGGCGTGTTGAAACGTGCCGCTCATCACGCAGGAGCGTGATGGCTACTTTAGGGAGGGCGAAGCTCCCGCTGAGCCGCGGATTGTCCCAGCGTGTGGAAACGCTCGCGGCTCAGCAGGAGCTTCGCCCTCCCATGCGCATGCGAGTCTTCCGATAGATATGCGGAGGGTGAAGTTCTTGACGTCGCTGGCGTGTTGAAACGTGCCGCTCATCACGCGGGAGCGTGATGGCTACTTTGCGGGCAGCAACGTTTCGAGATGAATCGCCACGCTGTCGGCGAGCGCTTCCACGTCGTAGCCCCCTTCGAGCAGGCTGACCAACCGCCCGCTGCAGTACTCGGTCGCGACACCTTGCAGCATCGTGGTGAGCGTGCGGAAGTCTTCGGTTTCCAGGCCGAGAGAACCGATCGGATCGAGACGATGCGCGTCAAACCCGGCACTGATGAGCACCAGTTGCGGCCGACATTTCGCGGCTGCATCGCGCAGCATCTGTTCAAACCGCGCGAGGTATTGCCGTCGCGTGATGCCGAAGGACAAGGGCAGGTTGAACGTGGATCCCAGCCCCGGGCCGCTGCCGGTCTCATCAGCACTGCCGGAACCGGGATAAAACGGAAACCGGTGCGCGGAAAAGAACGTGACATCTTCCCGGCGATAGAACACATCCTGCGTCCCGTTCCCGTGATGCACGTCCCAATCGACAATCAGCACGCGTTCCAGATCGTGCGTTCGCAGCGCATGTTCTGCAGCCAGGGCGATGTTGTTGAACAGGCAGAATCCCATTGCATGATCGGGCAGGGCATGATGCCCTGGCGGTCGCGCCAGACACAATGCTGACGTGTCAGCTCCGATCAGCACGGCATCCACGGCGGCGAGCGCTGTCCCTGCGGCATGCAAGGCGACCTCAAACGAATCTGGACAGACGACGGTATCGGCTTCAATCCGTCCGCCCCCATTCTGTGCGAAGGCTTGCACCTGATCGTAATAATCGCCGTCGTGCAACCGGACGATTTCTTCTCGTGTCGCCCGACGAATGGTGCCGGTGGTGCAACGCGCGGCGAGGCCGCGATCATTGAGCCGACGATCGATCGCAGCCAACCGCGCCGGTGATTCTGGATGCTGTCCGGTGAGATGCTTTTGAAATAACGGATCGCGAAAAAGAATCGTCACGGCAGGCTTCCCGGTCCAGATCGCCTCGTCTGGTGTGTCACTGGCCCACCAGATTTCTGATTCAGAACGCACGGGAATACAGGATAGGCAACTCTCTCACAGCCGTCATCCCTTGACGTGATCTGGTAAAATCTGTCGAAAGCACGATCATGGATCTGGTCATGCAGGAACAACACCTGAAAGGATACCGCTGTGGCTGATGTCGATGTGAAGGGACACCCTTGGTATGTGATCGATGAAGGGGACGGCCCCGTGGTCTTGTTCATCCACGGGTTTCCACTCGATCACACGATGTGGGATGCGCAGCGGCGGGCACTGCGGGATCGCTATCGTGTCCTCATCCCCGATCTGCGCGGCTTCGGACGGAGCGGGTCTGCTCAGGAACCGGTCTCGATTCCCGGCTGGGCGGATGAGCTTGCGTTGCTGCTCGATGCCGTCGGGGCGGCCGATCCCGTGACCGTTTGCGGGTTGTCGATGGGGGGCTGTGTTGCGCTGGCGTTCGTCAAGAAATATGCCGCGCGCATGAGCGGTCTGGTGCTGTGCGACATGCGCTCGGTGGGCGAAAGTCCGGAAGGGCAGGCGAACCGTCGCAAAATGGCCGACCGTGCTCTGACCGAAGGACCGGCCATCGCGGTCGAAGCGATGATGCCCCGGCTCTTCGGACCGGCCACCAACGAGAACCGTCCGGATGTGGTCGACCGGATCCGGAATACGATTCTGGCCACGTCGGGCCGATCGATTTCTGCCGGGCAGCACGCGCTGGCGGATCGCCCGGATTGTACGCCTTGGTTGGGAACAATTACGGTGCCGACACTGGTGATCGTCGGTGAACACGACATCATCTCGCCCCCGGCGGAAATGCAGGCCACCGCCGCCGCGATTCCGGGATCGGAATACGTCGTCGTGCCGGGTGTCGGTCATATGGCTCCGATGGAAGACCCCGTCACGGTCAACGCCGCACTGGAATCGTTCTTGGCGCGGACGGCCGTTCGGCAGTATATATGTCGACTGGAAGCCCAGCCATTCTGATGGCTGGGTCTCTTCTCTTGGCCTGGTCGTTCAAGGATGAACACCGATGTGGCGCCGTTGGCTTTGTTTATCGATCTTTGTTGCAGGCGGCATCAGTGCTTCGGCGGCAGAACCGCGGCCGCAGTGGGCGAACCCGGAGCACTGGGAGTTTCTGGGGTCACTCAGTTTTGAAGTGACCCAGTTGCGTGACAAACTCGCGGCGGATGTGGACGTCCTGCTGGCATCGCGCACGCCCCTCGATTCCCAACGCCTGGCGACCGTCCTCGCGGACCGGTTAACCGCCGGATATCGCCACAGCGGCTTTCCGAATGTCGAAGTGACCAGCGAAATCCTCGCCGAGCGAGAACGCATTGCGCTGTCTGTCAAGGAAGGCCCGTTCTACCGCAATGGAGAAGTTCGGATTGATGGTGCCAAAACGATTCCCGTCGATGAACTCATCCATGGCTTAACCGAAGGGACCGGACCACAGGATGCGTTTTTGCGGTGGACACAACCCCCGGAACAAGGGGGTGTACGCGAGTGGATCAAAGCCAACGGGGAAAAAGTCGAGAAGGAATCCGCTGTCTGGAAGCGCGGCAAAGCCACGGCATTCGCATCGGGGTTGGAAAACGGGGTCGTTGCCAAGGCAAACCTCATTCTCCAGCGCTGTGGTTACAGGGAACCAACCGTCACGGCGGTTTTGGAACCGCAGGCCAATGGGCAAACAACGCTGGTACTGACGATTACCGACGAAGGCCCGCGCGCGGTTCTTGGTGAGATCGAAGTCCACGGCAATCAGCTCAACACAGCCGACGCCATTCTGTCGTACCTCGATGTGCAGCCGGGACAAGCACTCGACATCGAGTCCGCGTCTCGCTGGCAATGGAAACTGCAGGAATCCGCCCGGTTTTTCGAAACCAAGGTCGAAGTGACCGCACCACCATTCGGCACCGGACCTTCGCGGCTGGATGTGCATGTGGTCGAGATTCCCGGCCTGCCCACTTTGGACGAGCCGCTGTTACCCCTCCAGCAGGCGGCAGTCCGTGCGGCGCATTGGATGACTGCGCCGAAGAAAGAAGACTGGCAACTGACGGTTACGGCAAAGGTACTGCCCGAATGGGAACGGCTTCTCGTACCTGCGTGGCAAGGAGCGGACGCGATCACACTCCGCTTGACCCTCTCTGCAGCCGATGGGGCGGCAATTCTGGAAGTCGATGTCAGCGATGACCATTCGAATCCTGTCTGGACCGCGCATGCCCATTTCAATCGGAATCAGCTTCAACTGGTGAACCTCACTCGCCGCGCCAAGCTTTCGTTCAATGTGGCCGAGACAAAACTGATCCTGACGGCGAATTGGACGGTTCGCAAGCCGGATGACCAGGGCCGGGCATCGGCGATGTTCTTCGGTTTCGGTTTCAACAGCAACGGGGAGCAGCAGCATCGTGTCCCGGAGATCAAGACGATTGTTTCCCCCGCGGCGATTCTGGTGGAGTCGCAGAAGCCGGAGTTTCAAACCACGCTGGAAAGCGGCACCTTGAAACTGGTTCGCGAAGGAACGTTGATGGAATTTGATGCCGAGTCCGGTCGGCTCCGACACTTCCATGCCGCCGATCCCGGGAAGCTGCAATTCACGTTGCAAGCCGACACCGGGTTGTACCGCGCGCGACTCGCAGGTCAAGCGGCAGCCTACCAGGCGTGTGCGGAAGTCCGGCATGAGAATGCACCGCTGACGCAGACTTGCCGATTCATTCTGGACGAAATCAACGAACTGGGGATGACACCGTTTCCGCATCAACCCGAGGCGTTGATGGTCGCGCAGCGGTTGTTGGATGCCGGTGTGCTGCGGAGCATTGATGAGCAGATCCGGGCCACATCCACCGACGATGCTGCCGAGACCGGGGCGAAGTTGACCTTTGAGATTCCTCCCGCGCTCCCCACGGGACCGGCCCACGCACTGGCGTGGTTGAAACCATTTCTGCATGTCTGTCTCGGTGGCTATTCCGCGGTTTTCCCCAGGGAAACCGGGGGGTGGGTGGCGGGGCGCGAAGCGGCCCTGTCGTTGCTGGGGGGGCGGCAAGGAGCGGTCCCGCCGGCGCGGGTGGTGGAAGTGCTCGATCAGGCGGATGCCGGCCCGCTGAGCTTCCTGTTGGCCGCGGAACTGTTTCAGTTCGTGTCGCCCTATCATCGATATGTGTTGTCGAATGCCACGGTCGAGCGGTTGGACAGCCCCGCGGTTCGATCCGATCTGCGCGTGCTTGCCAACGAACGCAGTCTGGCTGGGAAAGTCGTTCTCGCGATGGCTGCTGCGCTGCGGGACGCCTCTGCGGAAGACTTGGCGATCATCGCGAGTTGGGTGACGAAGGCGCAGTACGACGACGTGCTTCAACCGGCGTTTCGGGAACTGTCACGCCGAAAAGAGGAACCGTTATCGCAAGTCCTGCCCGATGTGCTCGAACAGGTTTATCCCGCGTTGATCCGTCCGGCATTGCTTGCGGAATTGCAGCGATTGGAAAACCCGGTTCAGGCCGCAAATGCCAAGGCGGACGTCAAGCCGTTGGCATTGCCGGAGGCTCCGTTTCAAAACAAGCGGCTCAACCGAAAGGTGCCCGAGCCCCCAGCGGATCTCTCAAACCAGCAATTTCTGCCGAAACGGGATTGATGGAAATCGCCCGCTGATGTATTCACCCCGTTCCTGATGATCGCCGATTGTCGGGCGAACAGG
The DNA here is from genome assembly GCA_041753475.1 of Planctomycetaceae bacterium. GTDB lineage: Bacteria > Planctomycetota > Planctomycetia > Planctomycetales > Planctomycetaceae > DSVQ01. The sequence goes on from JBGSUN010000062.1 coordinate 118,360, forward strand.
TGCAGGCATCGCATCCCGGCTGCTTCTGAGAAGCCGGGATGCTCGATGGTCCAACACGGTTGCCAGCTTCGAGCACCCCGGCTGCGAAGAAGCAGCCGGGGTGCGACAGGTCCTTTATGCGGGGCGAAACCGATCGTGACCAGGCTGCGGCTGCCGTTGATCTTGGTGCTGGCCGCAAGCGGGTGGCTGGGTCATGCTGCGCCGGTGGCAGCGGAACCGCGTCGGCTCAATGAAGCGACGGAATCGCGTCCACGGCCGTTACCTGTCCGCAGCACACCGGCAGCGGCGGCAGAATCCACTCCCCGGACTTTGCCCGCATCTACCTCGGTGTGGGGCAGTCTGGTGGGACTCGCCGTCGTGGTTGGGGGAATGCTTGTGGCCAGCCGCTGGTTGCGGACACATGGCCCGGCAAGTCTCCGTGGACTCCCCAACGAAGCCGTCGAACCGCTGGGCCAACGGGTGCTCAGCCGCGGTGTCGCGGTGCATCTGGTGCGCTGTGGTTCGCGCATGCTGGTGCTTGGTGTTGGCCCGGACGGCATCCGCACGCTCTCAGAAATCACCGATCCGGTCGAAGTCGATCTTCTGGCTGGGGCGTGCCGCCGTCGTGATGAATCCGCCGGGGGGAATTCGTTCGCGCAACTCTTCACCCGCGAAACCACGTCCACTCGTCCCATGGAACCCCGGTCACGGCGTGGTCAACCCGTCTCGTTAGCGGAGACGACGGATGGTTGAGCACTTTATTCAGCCCGGAAATTCCAAGTTCCAAGGGCCAAATTCCAAACAAGTTCCAAGGGCCAAATTCCAAACGAAGAGTGATGAATTGCCGACGGCGTCCTCTCTCCGTTTGGAATTTGGAATTTGTCCATTGTTTGGAACTTGGAATTTGAAACTTGGAATTTCCCGTCACACATTCATCACTGCAGCAGTCTCGCTCATCGCGTTTGTGCTGACGATGGCGACAGCTCACGCTCAACCGCCGCTCACTCCGCGGGCCAATCCCGGCGGGTCCGCACCGGCGTTTCGTAACGATGTCCGTCCCGCTGTGGACACACGGCCCGGACCGCCGAACGGAGTCGCACCGGGACCGGTGGCTCCCGCGGCACCACTCGGTCTTGATGTGAATCAACTGACCTCACCGCAGGGACTCACGTCTTCGCTGAAGGTGATGCTGCTGCTGACGGTCCTCTCCTTGGCACCGTCCATTCTGATGATGACGACATGCTTCGTGCGGTTCGTGATCGTCCTCGGGCTGTTGCGACAGGCCCTGGGAACGCAGCAGTTGCCCCCCAATCAGGTCATTGTCTCGTTGTGCCTGTTCCTCACCGCGATGGTGATGATGCCCGTCTGGCAGGAATCGTACGATACTGGCATCCGACCTTACTCCCATCCGTTGCCAGGGGAAGCGCCGATTGATGAATACACGGCGTTTCAACGGGCCGTGGGGCCGGTTCGCCGGTTCATGGCCGACCAGATTGACAAGGCCGACAACGGCGACGTGATCTGGATGTTCCTTGACTATCAGCGCCCCGTGGCCGGCAGCGCTGCGGCTCGCAATTATGTCGAGCCTCAAAGTTACGAAGAGGTGCCGCTGTCGGTCCTCATCCCCGCCTACATGCTCAGCGAACTGAAGACGTCGTTCCTGATCGGCTTCCAGATTTACCTGCCATTTCTCGTGATCGATCTCGTCATCTCCGCGCTGCTCATCAGCATGGGGATGATGATGCTGCCACCGGTGTTGATTTCGTTGCCGTTGAAGCGGTTGTTGTTCGTGCTGATCGATGGCTGGTTTCTCACCGTGGGCATGCTGCTGGAAAGTGTCCGCCCGATGACCGGGTAAGAAGCCCAGGGTTTCTGAACCCTGGGTCTCTTCCGTCCCCGTCCCTGCTCTGAGTCTCCCATGACGCCCGATACTGCGATTGAACTCGTTCGACAAGCCGTGACGATGGCCTTCATGCTCAGTTTGCCGGTGTTGGCGGCGGCTCTGCTCATGGGACTGCTCATCAGCATCGGCCAGGCGGTGACGCAGTTGCAGGATCAGACGTTGAGTTTTGTGCCGAAGATGATCGCCATGACACTGGTGCTGCTTTACACCTTGCCGTGGACGTTGCACCTGCTGATGGAATACGCCACAGATGTCTTTCAGGCGGTCCCGACGCACTTGTAAGTTGTAGGGTGGGCTGTGCCCACCATAGTCGGTGAACATGGTGAATTGGTGGGCACAGCCCACCCTACGGGCGGAGCGTGATGGCCACCATAGTAGCCATCACGCTCCGCGTGATGAGCGGATGAATCACCAGCGTGAACTCGTGTGAAATGCGATGGATCCTTTCACGTCACTGCTTGATGCGGAACGCCTGCTACCGTGGCTATCGCGCGGGTTGATGGAAGCTGCGCTGCTGGACGTCGCCCGGTTCGTGTTGGTGCTGGTACGGTTGAGCGGGTTGATGATTATCGGGCCGTTCTTTGGACAAACATCGGTACCGATCAACGTCCGCGTGTTTCTGGTGATTGCGTTGGCGCTCATCATCACTCCGCTGTTACCGGCACAATTGCAGCGCGGGTTTGATCGGCTCGATGAGAATGGTGACGGTCAACTCGTTGAGGACGAAACACCTCCCGGTCTGGAACCGCGCCGTGCGGCGATTGTGCAGGCCCGGCATTTGCACGCCGATGCTGGCATTCGTGCCGGAGATTACCAGAACTACACCGCTCCGCCGCCGATCAATCTCGTGGAATTCACCGGTGCCATCCTCGGCGAGTTGTCGCTCGGTTTTCTGTTGGGGCTGGGCGTCCTGACGATTCTTTCCGGTTTACAACTTGCCGGACAAATCGTCGATCAACAGGCGGGCTTCAGTCTTGGCGAAATCATCAACCCTGATTTCGATGCCACCGCGTCGGTCTCCGGGCAGTCGCTGTTCATGATGGGGATGACGATGTTCCTCGTCTTCGAACCGATGGGCGGGCATCTCACGATGTTACGTACCGTGATCCAGACGTTCGAAACGCTCCCCATCGGCGAAGCATTCATTTCCCGTTCCGCGATCGAACTGGTGGGAAACCTGGTGCAGCAATCGTTGCTGCTCGGGCTGCGCGTTGCCGCACCGCTGGTAATCACGATGTCGCTTGTCGACTTAACACTGGGTTTCCTGGGGCATTCGGTCCCGCAAGTGAATCTGCAAGCGATTGGCTACTCGACCCGTGCCGGTCTGTGCCTGTTTTTTCTCACGGTCATGCTGTCCGGTGTCCCGGAGGCCATGTTGTCCGCCGTCCCCGCGGCGCTGGAGTCATTGAACGATGCGCTGGTGAACCCATTGGAGCATTGGTGAGGGGAATGTCCATAGTCATGAGTTCTTAGTCATCAGGAACAGAGCATTTCCCACGCGCGATCTGGTGCTCCGATCTCCGCTCATAACGAAGGACGAACGGCTTCTTGTCCGACTCTGCTGAAAAGACTGAGCAACCCACGGACCGCCGCCGGACGCAGGCGCGGAAGCAGGGGAACATTGCGCGTAGTGTCGATGTCACTGCGGCGACCGTGTTACTGGCTGCCGCCGGTGGGCTCTATTTTCTCGGTCCCGGTTGCGGTGAGATGTTTGTGCACCTGTTACGGGGCACGTTGCGGTCGGATCCGCTGCTGACGTTGGACCGGAATTCGGCCGTGTCGCTGATCTGGTCCGTTGCTACCACGGTTGCTGGGGCCGCGCTGCCGATCATGTTGATGGTGATGCTCGGCAGTTTTCTGGCATCCATTGCTCAGGTGGGATTTCTCTGGTCCCCGGAAGCCCTGCAACCGAAATGGGAGCGGATCAATCCGCTCAGCGGCTTCCAACGGCTGTTCTCCTTGCAGTCCGCGATGCGGCTCACGGGGAGCCTGTTCAAAATCACTGCGGTGGCCTGTGTCGCGTATTCCTATCTGGTCAGCCATCAGGATGAATTCCAGTCGCTGGCCCAGCAGGATTTGCCGACGCTCATCCTGACGGCAGGGCGATCGTACTGTGAGCTGGGGTTCTCGCTGGCGTTCACTTTGGTCACGCTGGCAGTGCTGGATTACGGCTATCAATGGTGGCAGCACGAACGGGACCTGCGGATGACGAAGCAGGAGATCCGTGAAGAAATGAAAGACATGGACGGCAATCCGCAGATGCGGGCCCGTCGGCGGGAGGCGCATCGAAAACTGGCCGAAGCCCGCGATCTCAGCCAGGTTCCGTCCGCCGATGCCGTGATCGTGAACCCGATCCATATTGCGATCGCGATCAAATACGATGCGGAGAAGATGCCTGCACCGATCGTTGTTGCCAAGGGGAAAGACGACGTCGCCGAGCGGATCCGTGAGATTGCTTTGGCAAACAACATTCCAATTATCGAACGGACGGCGTTGGCGCGTTCGATGTACAAGCTGGTGAAAGTCGGCCAACCGATTCCGCCGGACATGTATGAAGTCTTCGTCGAGATTCTCGCCTACGTCTACCGGCTCACCGGCAAGAAAGTCAGGTAGCCTTACGGGATCTTGTCACGGGATTCGCCCACACCGCTGTGCGGTTTCGCGCCCCGCGCGGAACCGCACAGCGGTGTTGTCCACTTCTTTTCGTGGATCGAGAGGAGTTGGAGAGGAGCCGGTGGTATCATCACGGGACGCGAAACCGCTAACGATGTTGGTTTCCGTGACCTTACCAATGACGAAGGGCTCGTGGATGATTATCGTTCTCGCACGGATCGAAGTGGCACCGGGAAAACGGACGGCGTTTCTGGAAGAGTTTCACCGCTTGATGCCGTCGGTGCATGCCGAAGCCGGGTGCATCGAATACGCCCCGGCCGTGGATGCCGTAACAAGTCTGACGAAGCAAACCAAACTGGGCGATGACGTGGTGATGATCGTCGAGAAGTGGGAGTCGCTGACGCACCTGGAGGCGCACCTCGTCGCCCCGCACATGACGCCGTACCGGGAACGCGTGAAGGACATTGTTCGCGGTACGGAACTGACGGTGCTCAACCCGGCGTGATAGAGAGACCCAGGGATCAGAATCCCTGGGCTTCCGGGCGCTACTTCAACAGCGCGGCGACGGCGGGGGCGATTTGCTTTTCGTAGGAAACGCCCTCGTCGCCCTTGCTGGTGCGGTTATCAAACTGGTGGGCGAGTTTCCCATCGCGGCCGTAGACAAACACCGCGGGGATCGAATCGATCTTGAGCGCGGCGAACAGGTCATCCGACGGCAGCGTGCACAAGACATTGACCAGGCCGTGGGCTTTTAAACCAGTGAGCGTTTTCGTGACGCGCTCGGTGTAGAACTCCGGCGGTTTCTTCTTCAGGCCAATGTAGTCGCAGTTCACACTGATTCCGACGACATCCTTGCCGTACTTTTCTTGCAGAGCGACGAGGTGCGGGAACTCGCGCAGGCAGGGTTCACACGACGTGGACCAGAAGTCGATGACGACCACTTTGCCGACGTGCTTTTTCAACGAGGCTTGCAGTTCATTCCAGGATTGCGGTTGGAGTTCAACGCTCGGCTCCGCCGCAGCCGCGCCACACGTGGGGCAGGAAATCGACCCGACCCACGTCAGCCAAAGCAACCCGCCGATTGCCAGCAGAAACCGCAAACTGTCAGCCCGCATTCGAAATGCCTCCCACAGGGATCCATCAAGAGTCCCCATTGTGCCAGATGCTCCGACGGACGGCAACGGGAACGGATTGGTGCGGATTTTTCACGGTTATCTTCAAAGAGCTTATACCAGTCACAGACTTCAACTGCGCGGTAGGAGCGTCTTCTGGGAGGGCGAAGCTCCCGCTGAGCCGCTGATTGTCTCAGCGTGGGGAAGCGCTCGCGGCTCAGCAGGAGATTCGCCCTCCCACGCGCAGACAAGTCCTGCGATCAGTATTAGTCGGACACACCGAGGTGGCGATGGACACCGTTTGTTAAAGCGAGCAACCCGGCTGTTCGGAAACAGCCGGGTTGCGGTGTGAATCACAAGGTGCGAAGGGTCTGCGGTTCAGCTCTCCGCCGTGCCCAAGTCCGTTCCACTGTGGACCTCAGCCAGTGAGATCGCTTTGTATCCGCCAATCGATTTGAAATAGAGCAGCAGCAACAAATAGATCACGGCCATCGTGGCGGGGATGAACGAGTCGGCGACGAGCGTCTTCCGGTCACCGGCGATGCTGGCATCGAGAACCTTTTGTTGATCCGGCGTCCGCTTGTCTTTGTCGATCTTCTGAAGATCGCCGACTTTCGTGCCATCGAGTCCGGTCGCTTCCGGCAAGAAGAGAAAACCGCTCGGCTTGGACGCTTTGTACTCTTCAAACAGAGCTGCGTCCGCCGTTTTGAGGGCTTCCCCCGCAAAACGGTCCTTGGAATAACCCAGACCCGGGGCACCCATCAAGCCAGCCGAGAGCATCCCGATGCCACCCATGATGCTGATGGCGACCGCCCCCGTTCGCGGGAACCGATCGCTGGCCACGGCGAGCATGGTCGGCCAGAAGAAGGTCTTGCCGACCCCGTAGACCGTGAGAGCGACTAATGCCAGGGCGAACGAATCAACTTTGCTGGTCAGGTTCAAACCGATACAGGCCAGAATCGCACACGTCAGCAAAATCCCAATTGGCGAGAACCCGAGCTTCTTTTCGATAAAGTCGGCACAGAACCGCAAGGCAAACATCACTGCTGAGGTGAACACAAACAGAATTTTCCCTTCGCCTGAACTAAGAATGTTCCCTGTGATGTTTTGAATCCAGCCGTCCGTGCCGAGTTCCACAGCGCCGACGAGGGCGTGCACGACGAAGAGAATGAACAGCAGCGGCGAGCCGATCGAACCTTTGGTCAATGCAGCGAGCGCGAGAAGCAGTACGGCCCCGACACCATAGCCAGCATATTTACCCATTTCCGGACTGCCGAGCAGCGGCGACAACACATCGCCCAGGAAGAGCGAGACGAGGAAGCAGACGATCAACCCGCCGAGAAGACCGACATCCTTGAGCATGTCGCCCAAGCTGAGACCCATCTTTGAGGCTTCCGACTTTGGCATCGCTTGACCGACGAACATCAAGCCGTAGATCACCGTCGGGACGAGGAACAATCCGAGCTGATATTTCCAGGGCATGTCCATCTGGTCGTCGAGCACCCAACCGGCGACGCCGCCAAGGATCATGCCTGCCGGCCAGCTGGCGTGCAGAATGTTGAGGTAGTGTGTGCGGTTATTGGGGAATGCGGCGGCAACCAGCGGGTTGGCTACGGCTTCGAGAGTGCCGTTGGCCACGGCGAACAGGAACGTTCCCCAGAACAAGAAACCGTACCCGGCGGCCTTCGCCGCGGCGAGGGTAGTCGCATCGGCATCCGCCACGGGAGCGGCGGCAGCAAATGTCACGACTGCGGACAAAACGTGCAGCAAGAAAGCGACAGCGACGAGTTTTCCGTAACCGATCTTATCCGCGATCACCCCACCGATGATGATTCCGAAACAGAATCCAGTGAATCCGGCACCGCCGATGGCCCCGAGTTCTGCACCGGTGAAACCGAATTCTCGGCCCCAGTTGTCGAGAATCCCCCCACGAATGGCGAACCCTACGCCGGCGGCGAGGATGGCCATGAAACCGGCCCAGAGAAGCCGATGTGCATTGGGGGCGGTGGCTTCCGCCGGTGTTGGACCTGACATGCGCGAATTCTCCCAGCCCAAAGGTGCAGCACTGAAGGTGTGTGGATCGGTGACGTCGCCACGGAGACAGCAAACCAGCGACATCAACAGACGAGCAAGCGTCGTATGCTACAGTCCGCATAAACCGTTTGCCATGTTCACCCCCGGTCGGGCCCCAATTTCTTGGCGATCTCACGACGTGTCGACGGAGGACACGAGCGGGACCTCCGGTCCCCTCTCCCCCGTCTGCGGGGGAGAGGGTTAGGGTGAGGGGGCTGATTGAGGAGATGTGGGTGTGTTGAAGCGCACGCCCCCCTCATCCGGCCTATCGGCCACCTTCTCCCCCGCGGACGGGGGAGAAGGGACCGCATCCGCGCGGCTCTTCCTCATCCTACGAGTCTGACCGGTCATTCCGGTGGTAACGATTGCGCGACCGGCAAAGTCACTGCGAGCAGATCGGACCGCACTGTCAGAGTCACACCGCCCGGCAACATCGCCGTCGCCGGTGCGCCA
>JBGSUN010000063.1:0-19915 GCA_041753475.1 Planctomycetaceae bacterium
TTCCCAACATCGTTCGTCGTAGTCTGTCGCATGGGTGGCGTACCTTTCTGGCCCCGTGTGGGGCTGCTGATGGTTAACTAAACAGCAGGATACGCCGCCTTTTTCCTTTCTTCACCCAAACACGACTTTCAACAATATCTCCGATGAGCCATCGGCGTTACTGAACGTTACTCCCGAAACTTGAATTTCGAGCTCATCACGGTAGTTGTCGTCAGGAGGAAATAGCTCTGACTTTCGCCTGACAACAGCAGTCGCTGTTGCATCATCTGGGAGACCGAGTCGCCGGCGCAGTAGTATTTGATTAACCTGCCAGACGTCTAGAAGCGTACTCCCAACTGCAAGTTCAAACCCCTTGTCACTCAAATTCTTGATTTGGCGGCGGCTTGCTCTAATCATTGATGTCGGAATCGGCCCAAATTCTTTCTCGCACTTGAAACACACCGGCTGGCCACTGTCAATTCTGGTTAGTGCATCGCAATATTGGTCGCACATCTCACAAACACCACCGGGGACGACTCGCGATAATTTCTCGTGTGCAGCATCACGTTCGTCCAGAAGGTCTCCTTCGTAAACTAGATGCGGGCTTGTCCACGGAGTGCGAAAATAGCTTTCCAATACCATGACCGCATCAGAATACTGATGACGATCCATGTGCAGTCTCGCCTTCTGGGACAAAAACCAAGCTTTCAATGGATGGCGAACAATGCCGTGCTTATTCAGCTCGGCAATTCCTGCGTCGATTAATGCTTCTCCGTTTTTCTTCCGACGATTGTCAGCCAATCCGCGATAATCCGTTTGAAGTTGAAGAAGCTTCGCACGGGTGTCGTGATTCATCTGCAATGCCATAATTACAGCCGCTTAATGACGCGGGGTTAGAACAGCATCTTCGATACGCGCGACGTCGTCAATTGTTACGTGGATGAATTGAGCCAACTCAGATTCTCACCGTGCAGATTTGCAACTACTTCAGAGTCCGTGGAGAAGCAGTGTCTTCGGGCGCTTCACGAAGCGTTCGGCACTGCTTCGGCGAAAACGCCGTAGTAGTGGCACGATCACAGAGATGACTGCGGCAACACGCTGTGAGTACAATCGATGTGGGGGAGACACCGTCTATGCCGTCGCCGTTTCCGGGGATGAACCCGTATCTTGAGCATCCCGAAGTCTGGCACGACTTCCATGCGTCGTTTCTGCCGGCGCTGCGGTCAGCGTTGCTCAAACACCTGGATGCGCGGTACGTCGTTACGCTCGAAGCCCGCATCTATGTCCGGGAGTTGCCCGCCGAAGAGGCGTCGTTTCTGGGCCGGGCGGATGTCGGCGTCAGCCACGAACCGCGGGAGGCGTTTGTGCCCGCGGAGACGACTGCGATGGCCGCTCCTGTTATCTGTCAGATTGCAACCCCAGTCGATATCGAGCGGGAATCCTATCTGGAGATACGCCGTCGCGACAATCGGCAACTCGTCACGGTGATGGAACTGCTCAGCCCCTCGAACAAAGCGCCGGGCGTGGATCGGGCCGCGTACATCAAGAAGCGGAACGTTTTTCTCTCGGCGAGTGACGTCAATTTCGTCGAACTCGATTTTCTGCGAGGCGGCCCGCGAATGCCACTCTCGGGACTTCCCGATTGCGATTACTACGTGATGGTCGCCCGACCAGCGGATCGACCCGATGTCGGGGTCTGGCCAATCCGGCTTCGTGATCGGCTGCCGACGGTTCCCATCCCCTTGCTGCGTGGCGAACCGGAAGTGTCTCTCGATCTGCAATCGATTCTTGATCAGGTCTACGACGACGGCGGCTACGACCGCTACATATACGACCTCACTCCGGTCCCACCACTCGGCGACATCGACAAGGCATGGGCCGCGAGCTTGATGGCAAAAATCGGCCCCCAATCAGCAACGCCCTGATTTGCGACGACGTTTCACAAAGCGCTCGGCACTGCTTCGGCGAAGACGCCGTAGCAGTGGCACAATCCTGGAGATGACCGCGCCGACCCACAGCGGGTACAATCGGTGCGGGGAGACACCACCAATGCCGTCGCCGTTTCCGGGGATGAATCCGTATCTGGAGCAGCCGTCTGTCTGGCACGACTTTCATGGCGTGCTGGTGACGTTGATCCGCCTGCATCTGGCGCGGCAACTCGTCGGGCGGTATCAGGTGCGGATGGATGAGAATGTCTACGTCCACGAACTGGATGCCGAATCGCGCCGATTGATCGGTCGTCCGGATACCCTCATCACCGGTACACCCTTAACGGCCGCGACAAGTGGCGCGTCGGTGACGTTAAGCGCACCGGTGCAGGGGACGATTCCGCAGGGTGTCGATCTCCTGCGGGAACGCTTCGTCGAAATTCGCGACGGGCGCGGCGAGCGGTTGGTGACCGTGATCGAATTGCTCAGCCCCACGAACAAGCGGCCGGGCGTGGATCGGTTGCAATATCTCGCGAAGCGGCAGCAGTATCTCCACAGCGACGTCAATCTTGTCGAGATTGATCTGCTCCGCGGCGGCGAACCGATGCCAGTGACCGGGCTACCGCCGTGCGATTATTGCGTGGTCATCAGCATCGCCAGCAAACGTCCCGCGGCGGATTTATGGCCCATCGGTTTGCGGGAACCGCTCCCCGACATCCCGATTCCGTTGAGCGAGAATGACCCCTCGGTCATCATGCCGCTACAGACGCTGCTCGATGAAGCGTTCGAGGGTGCGGGATACGATTTCACCCTGTACGCCGCCCATCTTGTTCCGCCGCTCTCGGAGGTGGATGAAGAGTGGATCCGCGATTGCTTGAGGAATATGCCAGCCACGCTCCCATGATCGCGCGATGCTCAGCAGCAGCAATGCAGAAGCCCGGCATCTCGTGAGATGCCGGGCTTCTTTCGCGCGGTTTGCGATCCACCAAGTCCTTACTTCTTGTCCTTCTTGTCAGCCTTGGCTTTTCGCTTTTCTTTGAGCGTCATCGTCGGCTTCTTCTGCGTTTCTTTCCGACCTTTGTCGGCCTTGCCACTTTCTGCCATGTCGCGGGTTCCTTACTGTTCGTGACGCATTCCTGTTCGGCGAAGTGCCGGTGGCCACGTCCGCGTATTATGTGTGCGATCGGACATTGCGTCAAAGGGGGTGGCCGACGGGCCTGGACTTTCACGATCACGATTCGTTGGTCTCGCGGTTGACTTCTGTCTCCACCCCGGCGACAACGGAATTACGGCATGCGGAATCCTCTCTGCATCGCAGCAGGAAAGTGCAGATCGTGCAACCGGCCAACAAAGTCGACGTGGCTGAACCCGACGGTTTCCGCCGATCGCGATCGCGCGTCTTGCTGCTGGCGGGACTGACAGCGGTGGCCCTGATTGTGACGGCGTGGTGGTACACGGGCGGAGTGGGTGGGCTGGGCATCATGACGCACGGTCCCCTTCAGCCGCGGGAGGGAATCGACACCGGTGGGAAGATGGAGATCGGTCCCGGCGACCGCTGGACGCGCAGTGCTTCCTTGCCCGAGATCAAAGCCAAATGGACCGCCGCGCCCGTGCATGCTTTGGAGGCTCTCGATCGGCAATTGCAGGATCGCAACGATGACTGGAAAGTGCGGATCCCCCTGTTCGCTTCCAAAGCCAGCACCCTCATGTCGATGGGGAAACCGGAGCAAGCCCATGCGGTGCTGGAAGAAGCCCGGCAGGAGGTGGAACGCCTGGGCGGAGAGGCCCGGGAACGGTCGCTGTCGAGTTTGATCTTCTTTGAGGGTGTGGCGGGATTACGCCTCGGGGAGAACGAAAATTGCATTCTCTGCCGCGGCGAAAGTTCGTGCATTCTGCCGATTGCTGCGAAAGCGGTGCATCAAAATCCGGCGGGGTCACGGTTGGCGATCAAGCACTTCACTGAGTTATTGCGCGACTTTCCGGACGATCTCGAAGCGCGATGGCTGCTCAATGTGGCCCACATGACGCTCGGTGAGTACCCGGACAAGGTTGACGCCCGTTACCGGTTGCCGCTGGAACGGTTCTTTCAATCCGCGGTCGACATCGGCCGCTTCCGTGATATCGGACATCTTGTCGGTGTGAACCGGCTCAACCAGTCCGGCGGTTCCATCATGGATGATTTTGATAATGATGGCTGGCTGGACCTCGCCGTGACAACGTTTGACCAGGCGCAATCCATGAGCCTGTACCGCAATCGAGGCGACGGCCGGTTCGAGGAATGTACGGAATCGGCGGGGATCAGCGATCAACTCGGCGGTTTAAACTGCGTTCAGACCGATTACAACAACGACGGGCTGCTGGATATTTACATCATGCGCGGCGCGTGGCTGCCGATGGAGATTCGTCCGACGCTGCTCCGCAATGACGGCAACTGGCACTTCACCGACGTCACCAAAGAAGCCGGATTGCTGGACCCGGTGAATTCGAATGCGGCGCAATGGGCCGACTACGACAACGACGGCTGGCTCGATCTCTTCGTCTGCTGTGAGCAGCAGTCGCATCGCCTGTATCGGAACCTCGGTAATGGGACGTTTGAGGAAGTCGGCATCAAAGCGGGCCTGCTGCGAGACGGTCAAACCTTCGGCAAAGGCTGTGCGTGGATCGATTATGACAACGATGACTATCCCGACCTGTTCATCAACTATTTGGAAGGCGTCGGCCAGCTTTACCACAACAATCGCGATGGCACTTTCAACAATGTGACGTCATCTTTGGGAATCGACGGCCCGCACCATGGGTTCTCGTGCTGGGCGTGGGATTTCAACAACGATGGCTGGCTCGACATCTTTGCCACAAGCTTCGATCGGTCATTGAAGGACGTCGTGAAAGGTCTGATCGGTGAGCCGCATGGCTTGCATTCAAACAAGCTGTTTCTCAATCAACAGGGAAAGGGCTTCCAGGATGTTGTGCCGGAAATGGGGCTCGACATGGTCTTTTCGACGATGGGGAGCAACTTCGGGGATTTCGACAATGACGGCTGGCTCGACATGTATCTCGGCACGGGGGAACCGAGCCTGAGCATGCTCGTCCCCAATCGGATGTTCAAGAATATGCAGGGATCACGGTTCGCCGAGATCTCCGCTTCCGCCGGCGTGGCCCATCTGCAAAAAGGGCATTCCGTCTCCTGCGGAGATTGGGACCGGGACGGCAACGTCGATGTCTTTATTCAGATGGGTGGCGCTGTTGATGGCGACAAGTACCACAACATTCTCTTCCAGAACCCCGGACATGCGCATGCCTGGCTGACGGTGAAGCTCGTCGGCAAGAAGACCAACCGTGCCGCATTGTGAGCCCGCATCAAAGTGGTGACCGCGGGAGACAAACCGCTGACCGTGCATCGCCATGTTTCGTCGGGCAGCAGTTTTGGTGGCAATCCGCTGGAGCAAACGATCGGTCTCGGCTCCGCCGATCGCGTCACGCAACTGGAAATTCACTGGCCCACCAGCGGGACGACGCAAATCTTTCGTGATCTTGCCGTCAATCAAGCGATTGAAATCACCGAGTTCGACGAACACTACCGGACGGTGGATTCGAAACGGATCCGATGGACGGGCTCGCAAGCATCTTCAAAATGAATGCTGCGGACTCACTTGAGCTGAAGAATCACAGCAGCGTCGAGAATCGCGGTGTCGGCGCCGGTTTTGAGTTTCATCTCGCCTTGCATTGTGTAAAAGCCTTTGGCTTCACGACGACGCACTTCGTCATTGCCGGTTGTGCGTTGCAGGGTCCCCTGGTCAAGCGAAGAGAGCTTGATCCATTGGGTGAGGGGTTTCATGCCGGTTCGCGGGGCGGGATCGTGAATCTGGAGCGTGAGGGGATCGTCTTTACCGCTGCGGTCTTTCCCGTAACCCACCAGCGTCACCCAGTGCCCGCCTTTCCGCTGAAACTCCTTCGTTTCGGCGTTGGCGGCATACCAGCCGACATTCAGCCACACCGCGCCTCTGGGGGCGGAAAGTCCCGTTTTCATCCACTCTAACGAAGGCACCTCAGCAGTTCGCGGAAACGTCTTTGTCGACTCTTTCCATCCTTGCTGTTCCAGCCGCACGATTTCATACCCGGCATCTCCTACGGAACGCTGCACGCCAGCCATGAGCCGGGGTGGGCTGGTCCCATCTTTCTCAATCGTGTCCATAAAATCTTTGGAAGCCAATCGATGGATCAGCTTGATCTGAGCGTCCTTGTCCGTGGCAGCGGCAGGGCGGAGTTTGGGATAGCCGCTCTTCGATAAATACAGAAAGGAGTTGGACACGGAGACCGGCGCGCAAAAGTCGCCACCCTTGTCGGGGAATTTTCCCGCGGGATCGGTCTGGCAAAAATCGGGAATCTTACCGGAGAGATCCATTGAAGGGCGTGGGTCGTCCGCTGAAGCATGACAGACCATGCAGACAAAGACCAGCATTATCCAAACCAACGTCATGATGTTCCCCACGGTACGAGGCTTTTGCAACGGGAGTTCATGGGATGTCATGTTGAGCATACCGGGATACATTGAAACGTCAATTGGTGGAAAACCGCACCGAGTTCGTGAGTCTATTGAAAGAGTTCAGTGACGGTCAGGAGGCCATCCAAATCAAACTGTCCCACTGCCACTTCTCTTTAGATCCCCACATGACAGCGAGCGATCCATGACCGGACGCACATTGGCCATCGGCGATGTCCACGGCTGCGACAGGGCGCTGCGGACGCTCATCGGGACGGTTGCGCCAACACACGCCGATACGGTGGTGCTACTCGGCGATCTTGTCGATCGTGGTCCGAATACCGCCGACGTGCTGGATCAGGTCTGGCGGCTTCGAAGCCGTTGTCGGCTGATCGTGATCCGCGGCAATCACGAGGAGATGATGCTCAACGCCCTGGATGGAGAAGGGTGGAACATGTGGATGCAGTTCGGCGGCGAAGAAGCGTTGGAAAGTTACGGCGGGGATACCCGGCGGATCCCGTATAGCCACCGTGATCTGCTGGAGTCGACCATCGACGACTGGGAAACGCCGTCCACGATCTTTGTGCACGCCAACTTGCAGCCGGATGTGCCGCTCTCCGACCAGCACTCCGTCTGTTTACGCTGGATGCATCTCGACGGTCACGAACGGCCGTTCGATCCGCACCGGCGAGTCGTTTGCGGACACACACCGCAGAGGAACGGACTGCCGCTCGTGTTGCAAGGGTGGGTCTGCATCGATACCGATTGCCAGCGGGGGGGCTGGCTGACGTGTCTCGATGTCGACCGCAATCACGTTCACCAGGCCAACGAAGCGGGAGACGTGCGTTCGTTTCCCCTCGCCGAGGAGTAAGGCCTCACTCTTCAGGTGACGCGTCCAGACGGCGTTAGATCAAAATCTCGAACAGCAACTCGATGAAGAAAAAGATCGATTCGAAGATCGTCTCGAACAGCAATTCGAACAACGACCCGAGCAGATCGAACAAAAAGTCTAACACCCCGGCCTGCATGCCGAAGCCGTTAAAACCCGATGTCGTGAGGTGGTTGGCGAGCGAGAAAAGTCCGTTCATGACATGGCCCTTTTGCACGAGTCCAGAATCGCATTCCACACCGATCGTTGAGCGCCCCATGACACTACGAAAGCGCCACGGAGAATGTCAATATAGGCAAGATGCGGCAGCTGAAAAAGTTGCGCGAAAATGGCCGGAGCGTTGGGGGCACTACTCCATGCGGATGCCCAGCAGTTCCTCTTCTTCCTCTTCAATCCGAACGCGCGGTGTCACCGTGATGACGAGTTTCTGCTCTTCCTCTTCCTGAACGATGACGCGCGACGTGAGCACCAACAGTCGCTCCGTGGCATCCGGGGCAGGGGGAATGATGCTGCCATTCGAAGCGGCTTCAAACCGCAGAGCCACCGATCGACCGGAGTGGATGTTGACGACTTCCACATTCCGCAACACGTCATGATTCTGTTCTGGGCCTTCGGACACCTTCACACGAACTGAACGGCGATCATCGGCAACGGTGGCATTCGCCACGATCGCTCGGCCGTCGAAATTCACTGTGACCGTCTGACGTGAGAAGACGGTGACTTTGGGAGCCACGATGGCTTTCAGCGTTTTGGATTCGTTCGCATGCTTCAACAATTGTTCCGTCTCGAATTGTCCCAATTCGCCCGGATACTGGTCTGCCAGGGCCGCAATCTCGTCGCGCGGACCGGTGATGACGTGAAATGCTAGCGTTGTCTGGGCGTCGAGTTCCCGCCGCAAACGGCTGATCTCGTCGGCAATCCGTTCGTGCGCGCTGGAAGTCTGGCGAACCACCAGTGACAGAGTCTTGGCATAGGGCTTGATGGAGGTCTTCTCTCCCCAGGCTTCCGGCCCAGTCACCCGGCGGAGATGTTGTTCCAAGCCCTGAAATCCTTGTTCGCACGTCTTGTCAAAATTGGCTTGTGGAGCAGACGTCGGATTGGGGATGGGGACCACGAGATCGGCGACCGGATAGGTGCGCACGTCCAACGGTGCCTGTACGTCGGTCTGATATTTTTTCTGCCGATCGGCGGCTTCCGCGGTGGCCGAACCCGTCAGCGCACCGGCCAACATGAGACTCACGAACAACGATCGCTGCATGATTATCACCCCCGCTTAACGGAACAGACAGATCGACTGACCCGCGTGTTACCTCCAGAGACGAATTCGGTCAACGGCAAGCCGCAACGGTCGTCTTGACTCGGTGCCGTCGAACCGTTGAAGTGTCGAGATGGGTTTCCATTAATCCGGAGTGAACATGAAGATCTGGCTGTCCCGCTGTCTTGCGGGAACCATTGGCTGCGGCGGGCTTGCAGTGCTGGCGGGGTTGCTGTCGGCGCTGTTGGTTGCCGGAGGAGATGCCGGCGGCGGTCGCGCGCTCCGCATCACGGCTATTCTCCTAACTGTCACCGCAGCCCTCGGCGTATCGACTCTGGTTGTGATATTGTCCGCGCTTCAACTCGGCATCGTCGTGCCACGGGACGCAACGTCTCACTCGGAAGGGAAATCGTCGTGATCTACGTATCGGGTGAAACGAGTCTTCGAGTTCCACCACGCATGACAGACAGCGTTCGGCTGCTCGTACCGGGAGGGCGAAGCTCCCGCTGATTGTCCCAGCGTAACGAAACGTGCGCGGCTCGGCGGGAGCCTCGCCCTCCCGTCTGAAAACAACTTCTTAATAGCAGGCCGCGGCGCTATGCCGATCAAGTTTCGTTGCAGTTACTGTCGGCAGTTTCTCGGGATCTCCCGCAATCGTGTGGGGGGGATCGTCGATTGTCCGACTTGCGGGCGATCGATCCGGGTGCCGGGATTGGATGGGATTGCGGCACCGTTGCCCGGCCCGGAACTCGATCGGGACGATGCGCACCTGGCCCGCGCGCTCGATGAATTGGCGGCCTTGGTCCATGCCCCGGTCCAGCGGCCGGCGATCGAAGTTGCGGGGGAACTCGATGATGACGTCGAGATTCCGCAGCCGTTGCCCGAACCGGAACCGGTCGAACTCCCGATGCCGGTTCGTCTGGCCCCCGTGGCAACCATCGATCCGATCGGCCATGCGACAGCCGACAATGCTGCCGAATCCCGTGCTGCGCTGGAAGAGTTGCTGCAACCGCTGACGACAGCCGCCGCTGAGGAAACTTCCCCGCGCGTTATCGAACGTGCCGCCTCAACCACTTCGTTGCTCTTCGTGGCCATCATCCCGTGTATGACATTGTTACTGGGACTGACGCTCGGCTGGTGGAGCCATGGAATGTCAGCCCCATCGACTCCGGAGATTCCGGCTGAGATCATTCCCGCGGCGAACGCTGCCCCCGTACCGGCCGCTGGGATCGAAGGCCGTATCACCTATCGCACCGACGCCGGAGAGACGCGGCCCGACGCCGGGGCGTTGGTGCTCATCGTTCCAGAGACGTGGACTGGACAACTCCGGCTGTCGCCAATCGGTTTACGGCCCGGCGACGGCGACACCGACCAAGCCGCGGCGTTGATGATGGCGAAGGCGCTCGGCGGAGGGGCTGTCCGCACCGATGACACGGGGCGGTATCACCTCGATCTTGCACAACCCGGCCGCTATCAGGTGCTGGTGATGTCACGCTTCGCCGAACGTGCGGAATCAACCGTGCTGACGACCGCTGACGTCGACCGTCTCCAGGCATTTCTGGCGGACCCGGCGGCCACCGTGGGGCGACGGGCCGTGCAAATTGAAGCGGTGACGATCACGCCGAATGCACCGACAGCGTGGGATCATGCGTTTTAATGGTCCCGGCAGATGTCGAATTTCTCCCGGCCCATCGCGCCCTGTTGCATCGCGGTCGGGGGGCGGTCATTGTTAACATGACTGGCCCGCTGTCACTGTAGGGTGGGCTGTGCCCACCGCCTTACCTTATTCAACTCCCAAGTGAAGACCCGAAAATGATTTGCGTCAGCCTGGCGCGAACCCGGCATAAGATGGTGACGCTCGAACACCAGGCCCTCGCCGACCGCGGGGCGGAACTGGTGGAACTGCGCGTCGACTGGCTGCAGCGCGAGCCGGAGCTGAAAAAACTCCTCGAAGGCCGCCCCACGCCGGTCGTCTTCACCTGCCGCCGTCCCGCCGACGGCGGCCGCTGGGCCGGCACCGAAGAGCAACGGCAAACGATGTTGCGGTCGGCGATCGTCGCCGGCGTGGAATACGTCGACATCGAAAAAGACATTGCCACGAAAATCCGCCGGTATGGCAAAACGAAGCGGATCATCAGCTACCACGACTTCAATCAGACGTCCGACGACATCGAAGCAATCTACGCCGAGATGCTCGAAATGGACGCAGACATTATTAAAGTCGTGACAATGGCGAATTCGCCGCGCGACTGCATCCGGCTGCTCAAGCTCTGCAAGGATGCGAAGAAACCCACGATCGCGTTCTGCATGGGCGAGTTCGGCCTCCTCAGCCGGTTGCTGTGCGGCCGCTACGGTGCCCCGTTCACTTATGCAACGTTCAGTAAAGAACGGGAGATCGCACCGGGGCAACTCTCTTTCGACGAGATGAAGCACCTCTACCAATACGACAAGATCACCGCCAAGACGCAGGTCTTCGGCGTGCTCGGTGATCCGATCGGGCATTCACTCAGCCCGCTGTTACACAACACTGCGATGCGGGCCTCGAATTTCGATGGCGTGTATCTGCCATTGCGTGTCCCGCCGGACCAGCTCTCCAAGACCCTCGATGAATTCGAGTGGGTCGGCATCCGCGGCTACAGTGTGACCATTCCGCACAAAGAGGCTGCGCTCGCCAAAGCCGATCAGTGTGAGGAAATCGTCCGGCAGATTGGTGCTGCAAACACCTTAGTGAAGCGCGCCGGACAATGGTGGGCCGATAACACGGACTACACTGCAGCGCTGGAAAGCTTGTCAACGGGGATGCGTGACCAGGAAATCCTGGATGGTAAGAAAGTGCTCCTGCTCGGAGCAGGGGGGGCCGCGCGGGCGATTGCTCTCGGTGTGGTCCGCGCCGGTGGCGGATTGGTGATTGCCAGCCGGACCACCGAGCGGGCCAAGAAACTGGCAACCGAACTGGGCTGCCGCTACGTCACCTGGGAAAATCGTGGCAGCGAACTGATCGACGTCCTCATCAATTGCACGCCGGTGGGAATGCATCCGAACGTCGACGAATCCCCCTTCCAGCCCCATTGGTTGCGCGAAGAAATGCTGGTGTTTGATACGATTTATAATCCCGAACAAACCCTGCTGTTGAAACAAGCTCGGGAACGAAATTGCCGGACGGTATCGGGACAGGAGATGTTTGTCCGTCAGGCCGCCGCCCAGTTCCAGGCATTTACCGATCTGGTTCCGCCGCTGGAATTGATGCGCGACACGTTGCGGAGAGGAATTTCCGCGGTGAGGCGGTAGTCGATCCACACGAAGCCGCACCCCGGCGGGTTCTTCACGGCGGGGGTGCTTGTTTGACATGCCGGCGTCCTGTGAAATCCAGCATCCCGGCTGCCCGGAAGCAGCCGGGATGCAATCGATTGTTGAAATGATAGCGTCCGAATGATCATTACCCTCATTGGTTACCGCGGGACGGGCAAAAGCCGGATCGCTCCGTTGCTCGCGGAGCGGTTGCAGTGGCCGTGGGCCGATGCGGACGTCGAACTCGAACGGAACTCGGGGCGTTCGATCCGGGAAATCTTTGCGACCGACGGCGAACCGACCTTTCGACAATTTGAACGGCAACAACTGGTGGACTTGTTGAAGTCTCCGAAACTCGTACTTGCTGCGGGGGGCGGAGCGATTCTCAATGCCGACACGCGCGCCGACTTCCGCGCGGCGGGTCCGGTCGTCTGGCTCCAGGCCGATGAATCGACGATCGCGGACCGGATTCTGGGTGACCGTCCGGGTTCCACACATCGCCCTAATCTCACTGCCCAGGGCGGTCGTGAGGAAATCCGCGCGATGCTCGCCTTCCGCACCCCCTTGTATGCCGAGACCGCAACGATGACCGTCCGGACCGATGGGCGGCATCCGCAATCGGTTGCCAATGAAATCTTCGCCGCACTGCCGGAAGCCCTTCGTGTTCCGGCTGGGGGACGGCCATGATTCTCGGCGGTTGGCCGGTCTGGTTCGTCTGGGGCGTGCTCTTTGTCCTCGGTTCGTGCATCGGCAGTTTTCTCAACGTCTGCATCTATCGGCTACCACAGCACGAAGACATCTGGAAAGCGTGGAAAGGAGTCGGGCATCCGCCGTCCGCGTGTCCCTACTGCCGCAGTCGGATTTTGGCCATCGACAACGTGCCCCTGTTCGGCTGGCTGTGGTTGCGCGGCCGTTGCCGCCGCTGTCGGCACTGGATCCCGGTGCGCTATCCGTTTGTGGAAATGCTCAACGGCGCGTTGTGGGTGCTGTTGTACGCGGCGTTGGTCCCGTATGACTGGAACGCCACGTTGCCGGACAGCGCGATCTACACGCCGCTGTTGCCTCTGGCTCAACCGGGCTGGTTGCCGCAAGACCAGGCACTCTGGCTGCACATTCGCTATGTGTACTACCTCGTGCTGATGGAAGCGCTGCTTGTTGCCACGTTCATCGATTTCGATCTGACAATCATTCCCGATAGCGTCACCGCTCCAGCCGCGGCGATTGGGTTGCTCGGCGGTCTCACCGGCTGCCTTGGCTTGGTACCGGTCTGGTTTCAAAGCCCCATGTACCTTCAGAGTGCGTGGTGGCAATTCGACCCGAATGGTTCTCCCCCCGCATGGATGATGGTGACCGTCCCGAAGTGGATCGCGGCTTATCCCCATTTCCACGGGTTGGCGGTGAGTCTCGCCGGAGCCATCGTCGGCGGGGGCATGATCTGGTTCATGCGGATCATCGGCCACTGGGTCTTCCGCCGGGAAGCGATGGGCTTCGGCGACGTCACCCTGATGGCGATGATTGGCACGTTTCTCGGCTGGCAACCGATGATTCTGATTCCGTTCCTTGCCTGCATGATTGCGTTGGTGACAGTCGCCGGTCGTGGCATGTTTCGCTTGGGGCGCGAGATCCCATTCGGGCCGTACCTCAGCATGGCGACGCTCGTCATCCTGTTGACATGGCAGCCCGTATTCAATGCCATGCAGCGATACTATGATCTCGGCATCTTCCTGCTGGCATTCGGCGTCCTCACGGCGCTCATGTTGACGGGGTTACTGTGGCTATCACAGGGAATCAAGTGGATGCTGGGCATTCCGTTGTATGAAAACGATATTCCTCTCGGCGAATGGACGTCCGCCGATCAACTTCACTTTTATGCGAACAAAGACCCGTACAGTGGTGTCGGCCCGATGCGACCGCGGCGCTGGCCCGGTGAAACCGCAGGGCAGGGACGCGCTCACCAGCAACGCTGGCATGGCGACCGGTAACCCCACTCCGCTGTGCGGTTTCGCGCCCCGCGCTGAGACCACTCAGTGCATCCGCGGGGGGCGCGAAACCGCAAAGCGATCATCGCGAACTGTCTTCCACGAATGAATACTGACCTATGACAAATCCTTCCATCACCATCGTCGACTACGGCATGGGCAACCTGCGCAGCGTGCAGAAGGCCTGTGAAAAACTCGGCGCGACCGCAGAAATCGCCACCACCCCCGCAGCCATCCGGGCGTCCAGCAAACTGATTCTCCCCGGCGTCGGGGCCTTCCGGGATGCGATTCACGAATTGCAGAGACTGGACTTGGTTGAACCGCTGAAAGAGCACATTCGCGCCGACAAACCGTTTCTGGGGATTTGCCTCGGCTTGCAGATGCTGTTCGACGTCAGCTACGAAGACGGCGAGTGGCCGGGGTTGGGCGTCTTCGCGGGGGATGTGGTCCGGTTCCCTGCCGACCCGCTGTTAAAGGTGCCGCACATGGGGTGGAATACCATCGACTATGTTCAAGCGGAAAACCCGTTGTTCGCAGGCATTCCACGACAGTCGTCGGTGTACTTCGTGCACAGCTATTTTGTACGTCCGAAAGACGAATCCTTGATCGCGGCGACGACAACCTACGGCGTGAAATTCGTCTCCGCCATCGCCCGCGGCAACGTCTTCGCCACGCAGTTTCACCCCGAGAAAAGTCAAAAAGTCGGCTTGCAGTTGCTCGCGAACTTCATTGGGGGATGAATTGTCGCCTGATGGTGGGGGATCGTGGATAAATTAGAACCCGCCCGGATGCGGTCCCTTCTCCCCCGTCAGCGGGGGAGAAGGTGGCCGACAGGCCGGATGAGGGGGCCGTGCGTTTCAACACGTTCCCGCTCCTCAATACGCCCCCTCACCCGGTCCCCTCTCCCCCGCGGACGGGGGCGAGGGGACCGGAAGCCGTCTCAACCACCGGCTAATGGCTATGATCCCTAACGGGATCAATAACACTGAAATTGAACACCCACCGGATCACACTAGGAAACGATTCTCGATGGAAATTCTACCGGCGATCGATTTGCGGGGAGGAAAATGTGTTCGGCTGCGACAGGGAGATTACGCGCAGGAATCGGTCTTCAGCGATCATCCGGCGGAGATGGCCTTGAAATGGGAAGCTGGCGGGGCGACACGGCTGCATCTGGTGGACCTCGACGGGGCGAAAGCCGGACGCCCGGTGAATGTCGAAGCGCTGCGATCCATCGTCGCGGCCGTCAAAATCCCCTGTGAACTCGGCGGCGGCCTGCGCGATGACGCTTCACTGGCATTGATTCTCGACGACATCGGCATCGATCGTGCCATCATCGGCACACAAGCGCTCAAACAACCCGAGTGGTTCCGCACCATCACCAAGCGTTACCCCGGCCAAGTGGCGTTGGGACTCGATGCCCGCAATGGAAAAGTTGCCACCGCGGGTTGGCTCGATGTCTCGGAGACCTCGGCGATGGAACTGGCGAAACAGTTTCTTGACACCCCGCTCGCCGCCGTGATCTACACGAACATCGCCAATGACGGCATGATGCAAGGGATCGATCCGGGCACACTGGACGAGTTGGAACAATTCGCCGCCATGGGGTTGCCCGTCATTGCATCCGGCGGGGTTACCACCCTGGAGGACGTTCGCAAGCTGGTGCAGATCGCCAAGCGTCAACCGCGACTGGTTGGTGCCATCATTGGCCGTGCGCTGTACGAAGGAACGATCCAGGTCGCCGATGCTGTGGCACTGACAAAATGATGCCCGTTCCCCCCATGTGGACACCAACGGGGGAAAGGTGTGCCAATTTTTCCGTCCGTAGCGATCAAATCGTTCCGGCAAAGGAATCCGCGATGGGACGGATTTGCGTTCTCTCAGGGGCGACCTAGGTTTGACTGTTGCGAAAAGTCGCCCGTGTTCTCGAGGAAGGGAACCGGGCGACCTACAACAAAGGTCGAACCATGCTCGGACAAAAGAGTCAACGCAGCAGCAAGTTGGGCGGCACGAGCGACTACATCTCGGTCCCGATCGCCAATCTTCGTGTCAACGCCGTACTTCAGACCGCGATTTACGACGCGCGCCCCGGTCTCCAGCACATCCTGCTGTTGGCGGCGGGGCGAGTACTGACCGAAGGCGAACTCGATGCGCTGAAACGCCGCGGCGTCACCGCCGTTCTGGTTCATCCGTCGGAAGTCTCGCGGATTACCGGGGGAAGTTCGTCCGATCACACGACCGCCGCACCTGCACGAACGGCTGTCCGTCCCCGCCCCACGGCCACCACAAACGCTCCGGATGCCAAGCCTGCGTATCCGGGATTCCGACTCGACCGCGATTCGTTCCTTCATCGTTTACAGGCCCCCACGGCACTGAGTCGCAGTCCACTGCGCGCCGCAGAATTCACCCGCACTTTTGAACTCAATCTGGGTGCCACCGCGGAAATCTTCGAAGAATTCATTGATGCGGGCAGTTGCTCACCGCAACGCCTCGAACAGATGTCAGAAAATCACCTGCAGGAACTGAGCGTCGATTTCGACGAATTTCTCAGCCGCGGAGTGCAACCGGTCGGGGACCATTACCCCAGCCGGCACGCACTCCAGACGGCCATGCTCGCGGAATCCATCGGCACCGTGATGGGCCTCCGCAAAGATGAGCTGATTGAACTCGGCTTCGGCTGTTTAATTCATGACGCCGGAATGTTACTCGTCCCGGCGAATCTGCATCAGACCGATCGCCCGCTGCAAGTCGCCGAGCGTCTCGAACTGCAAAAGCACCCGATTTACGCTGCCGACTTGCTGAATCGAACACGGAATGTCCCGCACGGCTCCAAGATGGTCGTGTACCAGATGCACGAACGGCTCAACGGCACAGGTTATCCGCGGCAACGGCAGGGCTCGCAAATCCACACGCTGGCTCGCATCGCCGCCGTTGCCGACACCTACCTCGCAATGGTCTCCGCGCGATCGTTTCGTGCCGGGTTACCTCCGTACAAGGCCATTGAAAAACTGTTGTTTGCGACTCGCCAGGGGTACTTCGACCCGGCCGCAGTCCGCGGACTGCTGCATGCAGTCTCGTTGTTCCCTCTCGGCTCCATGGTACAACTCAGCGACGGGCGCACCGCGCGCGTGGTGCGAGGCAACCGGGACCGCTTCGCCCAACCCGTGATTGAAATTGTTGATCCAACCGGAACCACGCCGGAAGTGATCGACCTCAGCCAACGATCGGACCTGCAGATCGTCTCCACGGTCGGACAATCGATGGCACAAGCGGCCTCCGCGGAACCGGTCCCCGTCGAGGCGTAATCGCAGTACGGTTGATTCATGATGACCTCGAAGCCCGGCGTTTTGCAAAACGTCGGGCTTCTCTTTCTTTTTCCACGCAATTTGTGGCAACAAAGAGAAGTGATACCCGTGCGGATGGTCCCTGTGGAACATTCGTTTCCGTTGTCACAACCCCAGTCCGATTGGTGACGAAGGCCAGAAATGTCTGGAGAAACCGTGTCCCGTTCACGTGGACCGGCAAAATCTGCCGAAACCAGAGGTGGAATGAAGCGCGCCGCACGGAGTTGCGTCGCCGGACTGGACACAAGTGGGGAAGGGGATTGCGATGCCACGGGATCAGAAAATCGGGTTGGCGTTGGGCATCCTGCTCGTGGGAGCGGTGGCCGCGTTTTTCTTCCGCCATGACCAGACACAGACCCCGACACTGCCGGCACTGAAGACCGCCGCAGACCTGGATCGCCAGATTGCCACGTATGATCGCGCACCGTATCTCCAATCGGATGAACCGGTCGCCCCGCCTCCGCACCCCATCGCGGAGACTGTCACCGACGACGAATTCCCCGAGCCACTCGACGGAGCAGGACTGGTTCCTGATCCGGTCATTGGTTCCGAAGAACTGACGCTGGCAGACACACCGCCAGCGACCGGATCCAATGATGCTCCCGCGGCGCTCCGCCGCAGCGAACATCTGGTGCAGCGTGGTGAAACGTTATCGTCCATCGCGGCAAAATATCTGGGCAGCGCCAATCGTTACGAAGACCTCTTTCGAGCGAATGCCGACCAGTTGCGTGACCCGAACGATGTCCGGCCGGGAATGACCTTGCGGATTCCAGAGGCCGACAACGTCGCCGGTGCGCCGCCGCGCCGGATCGATGCCAGTACGGCTCCACGCGAACCATCCCCTCCATCACCCCCGCAACCCACGAATGTCGCAGGTGGGGCAGGACAACCGCTCTCCGCCACGGGAGGCACGAAGAAGTTCGTGCCGTATGGACGGTCGCCGCTGACAACGCCCGAAGTGAACGGGACCGCGCTCGAAGCCGATCCGAAAGCCGCCGCGAAACGCCGCATGTCGCTCAACCCTCCCCGCGACGGCAACGTCATCCGTTGAGCAATCCGCCAGAATCTCAGCGATTCCCGATGCTTCGTCACGGCTTGAATTTCGTGTGCCACTGGCTCTGCCAGTGCAATGGCAAAGTGTGCTCCATGCTGGAGAAAGACACTGGCAGAGCCAGTGGCACACCACCCGAACTCTTTGCCGTGACAAAGCACTAGGGTGGGGTCTCTTCCAGATCAGCGCCCGCAAATACCTTTGGAAACGCCACCCGCAACCGGGCTCGCAACCAATCGGACTGCTCGGTTTCCGGGACGTCGCCATCGGCACTCAATCCGAGTTCGCTGAGCAACATTTCTGCCCGTTCCAGCGGACAAAAACGTTCGCCCTGCGCCACCAGCGATGCGAACTCCTCACTGCGCAAACCATCCGCCACGGTTTTGAATCGTGCTGCGAGATGATGTGGGGCGTGCACCGTTAACACCCGATGACAGTCGGCAGCAAGACCAGCCCACCCCGCGCGACACGCTGCGGCCGCCGCCAGCAACAAGAACCGGTCGCGGGGCAAAGGTTGCTGTTTTTCATGCGACAGACACGCCAACTGCGTGTAACACCCCGCTGCGGCTTCCGCCTGTCCCATGTTCGCGTATCCTGTTTCGGGCTCGATCACTCAAAACGGAATTCGGAGCCCATCGTAAGACAGTTCCACGCCTTTGGGGAGCCGGGCGTTGGTAGCGACGTATTCCAGATGATGCGAGACATGCGTGAGATATGTCCGCTGCGGGCGAACGCGCTCGACCACTTCCAAGGCCTGCGGAATCCCGAAATGGGTCGCATGGGGAACGTCGCGCAGGGCATCGATCACAAGCGTTTCCAGCCCTTCTAGAAACGGAAAACTCTCCTCGGGAATCCGGCTGACGTCGGTGCAGAAGGCAACATCGCCCACCCGATAGCCGAGCACGCCCAGTTTCCCGTGCCATAACCGCAGCGGCTGGACTTTCACGCCCAGCAGATCAATCGCATCCAGACCAATCCGACGAATTTCGAGCATCGGGATCGCTCCGATGTGAATCTCCGGATCGGGCGGTTGGAAGGCATACGAAAACGCCGCACGGATTTGCTGCTCGACGATCTCCTCGCAATACAGCGGGATCGGTCGCTTGAGGTAGTAGCCAAACAGCCGCAGATCATCGAGGCCGAAGATGTGGTCGGCATGACTGTGGGTGTAAACGGCCGCATGCACCAGATCGATCTTTTCCCGCAGGAGCTGAATTCGCAACTCCGGGGAAGTGTCGATCAGGAACGTTCCCTCGGGAGCATGAACCGCGACACCGGTTCGCGTCCGCTGATTCCGGGGATTCTCCGATCGGCAGACCGGGCACCGGCAACCAATCACCGGGACGCCGTGACTGGTCCCCGTCCCCAACAGAATCATCTCACCCATGGGAACCACTGCTCTCGGAAGGATGGAATCGACATCCCGTAAACCGGTCGGGGATGTGCCTTGGGAAGTCTACTCGGCATCAACGGATTCAACCACTCGGCTTGGCATCGGGAGCAGGGCCGTTCATTAGGCCCACTTGACGAGGTTGGTAGGATGGGGGTGAGTTTTCGATGGATCGAGTGTGTCGATTGAGAAGGAGCCTCCGGTATGATTTCCCCCGCGGGGGATTTGCGGCAGCACATGGCGCAAGTCCTTGATCCACGCGGGCGTGAGGGAAAACGCCATCCGTTATCCGCCATCTTGACGGCGGTCGTTTGTGCCGTGCTTTGCGGTGC
>JBGSUN010000064.1:0-19124 GCA_041753475.1 Planctomycetaceae bacterium
GCGGGCCACCGCCGCCGCGACGCTTTCCGCCGCCGCCACCGAACAGGTCGCCGAAGACATCGCCGAACGCTTCGAAGATGTCCTGCACATCATGGAAACCGCCGCCCGCTCCGCCCCCCATTCCTTCGAGACCCTGGTGACCGAAGCGGTCGTACCGGGCCTTCTTGTCCGGGTTGCTGAGGACATCGAAGGCTTCGGACGCCTCCTTGAACTTCTCAATCGCCTCCGCGTCGCCGGGGTTGCGGTCCGGATGAAACTTCGCCGCCAGCTTGCGATACGACTTCTTAATGTCGTCCACGGTCGCCGACCGTTCGACCATCAGGATTTCGTAGTAATCGCGTTTGGCCATGGGGAGTCAAGTGCTCAGAGTCAAGTGTCAAGAGCCAGAGTAAAGAACACCTACATCGCTTGCGGTTTCGCGCCCCGCGTTGATCGCTTACCCGCGTCTACAACGGCAAAATCCGTACCCGGCTTCGATATTCATCAACGACGATTAAAGCTCCGTCGATCAAATTCTGTTCGTACTTTGCTAACAGCGATAGCACCATCGGTCCTAACTGTTGCGGTAAGGTTTCTCGGGTTCGCACTTGAATCACGCTGGGTCCCGTGGCATGTGTCAACGCCAACAATGTTCCGAAGTCGAGATCATGCGTCATGACTACGTGTTGATGAGCAATCGCCCACGCCATGATCTCTGCGTCCGTGGCACGAAGGTCGCCGATGTCGGACCAATGCACCGCAGTCAATCCGGCCGCGGTTAAAGTCGATGCCCATTCCGGCGACAGATTCATATCCAGCAGGATCGCAAGCGTCATGGCACCGCCATCGGTTCTTCATGTTCTTCGAGTCGCCATGCAGCATAGGAGAGGACCGCGTCAATGTCCTCGGCTTCGAGGTAAGGATACGCAGCGAGAATCTCCTTCCGAGAATGTCCGATGGCCAGCAACCCCAAAACAGTGGAAGCCGTCACACGCATCCCTCGAATGCAAGCCTTGCCGCCCATTACGGCGGGATTGTGAGTAATGCGATCATGTGTCTGCACGGAAATCCCTCTCGCCGAACCGTAAACTCGAAATGTTCTCCTCGTGAATTCTGCACGATCCCTGTGGCAAACAGAAGCCCGGCTTCTGGGGAGAAACCGGGCTTCGTGTGATCGGATCCTTCCGGATGGGATGACTCCCGTCGCTTGCGCTCCGGGCTGGGATCAGCGAAAATTACTTCACTGCGCCTTCGACAGTGGGCTTCTTCTTGTCCGAACCGGGTTCGTCGGTGCGGGTGACGAGAACCTGGGTCGTCAGCATCAGACCGGCGATCGACGACGCGTTCAGCAGGGCGTTCTTCACGACCTTCGCGGGGTCGATGATGCCGGCTTTGAACATGTCGACGTATTCGCGGGTGTTCGCGTCGAAACCCTTGTTCTTGTCCATCGAGCGGACTTCGTCGGCGATCACCGAACCGTCCAGTCCGCAGTTGTTGACGATCTGGCGGATTGGGGCTTCGAGAGCGCGGGCGACAATCGCCACGCCGATCTTTTCATCGCCCTTGGCCTTCACTTCGCTGACGGCGTCAATGCACCGCAGCAGCGCGACGCCACCGCCGGGCAGGATGCCTTCTTCGACGGCCGCACGGGTGGCGTGCAGGGCGTCTTCCATGCGGGCCTTGGTCTGCTTCATTTCGGCTTCGGTCGCAGCACCCACCGAGATGATCGCCACGCCGCCGGTCAGCTTCGCCAGACGTTCCTGGAATTTCTCGCGATCGTACTCGCTGTCGGTCCCTTCGATCTGCTTGCGGATCTGGTCGACGCGGGCCTTGATCGCCGCGGAGTCGCCGCCCCCTTCGATGATCGTGCAATCGTCCTTGCCGACTTCGACGCGCTTGGCACGGCCGAGGTGGGCGAGTTCGACGCTTTCAAGCTTGATGCCGAGGTCTTCGCTGATGAGCGTGCCGCCGGTGAGGGTGGCCATATCGCCCATCATCGCCTTGCGACGGTCACCGAAGCCCGGGGCCTTCACCGCGCAGATGTTGAGGACGCCGCGGAGCTTGTTGACGACGAGGGCCGTGAGGGCTTCGCCATCGACATCTTCCGCGACAACCAGCAGCGGCTTGCCCTTCTGGGCGACCTTTTCGAGGACGGGGACGAATTCCCGCAGGCTCGAAATCTTCTTCTCGAACAGCAGGATGTAGCAATCGGTGAGGATCGCCTTCATCTCGTCCGGGTTGGTGACGAAGTAGGGCGAGATATAACCCTTGTCGAACTGCATCCCTTCGGCGAGTTCGAGGGTCGTGTTGTTCCCCTTGCCTTCTTCGACGGTGATCACACCATCGCGGCCGACCTTTTCCATCGCATCGGCGATGAGATCACCGATGGCCTTGTCGCTGTTGGCGGAGATGGCTCCGACCTGAGCGATTTCGGACTTCGATTCGACCGGCTTGGCCATCTTTTCGAGGACCGCAATCGCGGCTTCCACCGCCTTGTCGATCCCCCGGCGGACGACGGTCGGGTTGGCACCGAGGGTC
This sequence comes from Planctomycetaceae bacterium, assembly GCA_041753475.1. Lineage (GTDB taxonomy): Bacteria > Planctomycetota > Planctomycetia > Planctomycetales > Planctomycetaceae > DSVQ01. The sequence continues at coordinate 2,518 of JBGSUN010000064.1, forward strand.
AGGCCACGGAGACCTTCGCTGTAGATCGCGCGGGCGAGCACGGTCGCCGTCGTCGTCCCGTCACCAGCGGTGTCGCTGGTCTTCGAGGCGACTTCGTTCACGAGCTTCGCGCCCATGTTCTCGAACGGGTCGTCGAGTTCGACTTCCTTCGACACCGTCACGCCGTCCTTGGTGACGACCGGGTTGCCGAATGACTTGTCGATGATGACGTTGCGGCCGGTCGGTCCCATGGTGACGGCGACGGCCTGAGCGAGGATATCCACGCCGCGCTGCAGCTTCAGCCGCGCGCGATCGTCAAAGAGCAGTTGCTTAGCCAAAGTGAAGCACTCCGAGTGAGATAGTAGGTGGTAGAAAGTGGAAAGTAGACCGGACGAGTCGGAGTAGAGACGCTGATCGAATCTCTACTCTCGACTTACTCACCACTACTCTCTAGGCGGTCACTTTCGCGAGGATGTCGGCTTCGCGGAGGATCTTGACTTCCTTGCCGTCGATTTCGATTTCGGTCCCGCCGTACTTGGCGAAGAGGACTTCATCGCCGACCGCGAGGGCGATCGGGTGACGGTCGCCGGAGTCGAGCAACCGGCCGGGGCCGACGGCGACGACTTTGCCACGCTGTGGCTTTTCCTTGGCCGTTTCCGGGAGGACGATGCCGCCCGCGGTCTTGGCTTCGGCGGTCAACGGCTCGACAACAACGCGGTCATCCAGAGGCTTCAAGCTCATTCGTGATTCTCCGATGTGAGTGATATTTGTTTTGTTGATTGAAAGTTGTTTGTCACTGGGAAGCGATCAGCGCGGGGCGCGAAACCGCAAAGCGTGGATTGGAGTCGTCCGTATTCTCCGGCACTTGACCCTCAGCCCTTAGCTTCTTAGAATCCGCCCATTCCGCCCATGTCCATGCCACCCATTCCGCCCATGCCACCCATTCCCATGCCGCCCATCCCACCCATGCCGCCGCCATCGTGATGATGGTCGTGGTCACCGGCCGCTTCTTTCGGCTTCGGGGCTTCGACGATAATGGATTCGGTGGTGAGCAGCAGGCAGGCGACGCTGGCCGCATTCTGCAGAGCCGAGCGGACGACCTTGGTCGGGTCGACGACGCCGAACTCGAACATGTCGCCATAACGCTCATTGAGAGCGTCATAGCCGTGGTTCTTGTCCTTCGACTTGCTGACGTGATTCGCGACCACGGCACCGTCAAGACCCGCATTCTCGGCGATCGTCTTCAGCGGCATCGACAGGACTTGCTTCACGAGGTCGGCCCCGTGTTGCTCGTCTCCTTCGAGCTTCAGCTTCGAGACGGCCGGGAGGCAACGCAGCAACGCGACACCACCGCCGGGAACGACACCTTCTTCAATAGCAGCCCGCGTTGCGGCGAGAGCATCGTCGATCAGGTCTTTGCGTTCCTTCATTTCGGTTTCGGTGTGAGCACCGACGCTGATCTGGGCGACACCACCAGCGAGCTTGGCAAGGCGCTCTTGCAGCTTTTCCTTGTCGTACTCGCTGTCGGTCTTGAGAATTTCCTTGCGGATCATCTCGGCCCGACCTTCGATGTCGGCCTTCTTGCCGCCACCCTGAACGATCGTGGTGTTTTCTGCGTCGACCTTCAGCTTCTTGGCCTTGCCGAGATCGCTGATTTCGACGTTTTCGAGCTTGATTCCGAGGTCTTTGAAGATCGCCTTGCCACCGGTGAGGATGGCAATGTCTTCAAGCTGGGCTTTGCGGCGGTCACCGTATCCCGGAGCCTTGACCGCGACGACCTTAATGATGCCACGCATCTTGTTGACGACGAGCGTCGCCAGGGCTTCGCCTTCGATGTCTTCGGCGATGATGACCAGCGAGAGATTGTTCTTGGAGACCTTTTCGAGCAACGGCACGAGGGATTTCGCCGAGCTGATCTTTTCTTCGTAGATCAGAATGTAGGCGTTTTCCATCTCGCAGATCTGGTCGTCCTGATCGGTGACGAAGTGCGGCGAGAGGTAACCCCGCTCGAACTGCATCCCTTCGACAAGGTCGACTTCCGTCGAGACCTGGCGGCCTTCTTCAACGGTGATCACGCCGTCTTTGCCAACCTTGAGCAGGGCGTCGGCGAGAATCGCACCGATTTCTTTGTCGTTGTTGCCGGCGATCGTCGCGACGGTTTCCACCGCTTTGCGATCTTTGGCTTCGACCGGCTTGGCCAGCTTCTTCAGTTCGGCGACGACGACATCGACCGCCTTCTGCACGCCACGACTCAGAGCCATCGGGTCGGCCCCGGCAGCGATGAATCGGAGACCATCCTTGAAGATCGCTTCGGCGAGGACCGTGGCGGTCGTAGTGCCGTCACCGGCGACGTCGCTGGTCTTCGAAGCCGCCTCCTTGACGAGTTGGGCACCCATGTTCTCGAACTTGTCTTCAAGTTCGATGTCCTGGGCGACGGTCACGCCGTCCTTAGTGACCTTGGGCGATCCCCAACCCTTGTCGAGCACAGCATTTCGGCCGCGCGGCCCGAGCGTGCTCTTCACGGCGCGAGCCAGCTTGGAGACTCCTCCCAGCAGGCTTTTGCGAACGTCTTCGTCGAAACTAATCAGCTTGGCCACAGTTTCTCCTCAACCAGCAGGCACGTCTTCAGGACTTGTTCGCGACACCGCCACCCGCAATTCAGCGGAGGGCGGGTGATTCCAGTTCGCGGCGGACAAAATGGTCGAGGCAAAACGACAATTTGTGCGCACCGCGGAGTATGCAGCGGAAGAATAGCAATTCGCGTACCGACTACCCCAAGTGATTTGCAAGTCATTGACAGGGTATTGGTTGCGCACTTTGTGGCAGAGGCGGATGCTGCGGCAGAATGCCAACTTGGCAGATTGGCGGCGCGATCACGAAACCGGATATGCCACGGCCATCATGGCAAACGAGACACGCGTTGGTCAGGCTTCAAGTTGCAATTCCCGATATCATTGTGCTCTCAATTGGCCGTTTCCAGCAAGTTTCGATAAACTGCCGCAGTTTCAAACGGTGATCGCCCCTTACCTTCTTTGAGCGTTGAACGTCGTTACCATGAAAGCTATCGCCGTCATCCCCGGTCGTCCCAATAGTGTTCACCTGACCGAAGCTCCGCTGCCCAAGGTTGCCGATATTCCTGACGGACGCGGGGTGCTGGTCAAGGTGTTGCAGGTCGGCGTGGATGCCACCGATCGTGAAATCAACGACGCCCTGTACGGCAACGCACCGACCGGTTGCGATTATCTCATCATCGGGCACGAAAGCTTCGGCCAAGTGGTGGAAATCGGTCCAAACGTGAAGCACGTCAAACCGGGCGACCTCGTCTCCTGCACCGTACGACGCCCCGGTGGTTCGATCTATGACCAGATCGGCCGCAACGACATCACCAGCGAAGAAACCTACTACGAACGCGGGATCAATCTGCGGCACGGTTATCTCACCGAGTTTTTTGTCGATGACTGCGAGTACATCGTCAAGGTGCCGGCAAAGCTGAAGCACCTCGGCGTGCTTTCCGAACCGGCGAGTGTGTGTGCCAAGGCGATCGAGCAGGCGTACCTCGCGCAGCAGCGGTTGCAGGTGTGGAATCCGCAGCGGGCGTTTGTCCTGGGTGCCGGGCAGATCGGTCTGCTCGCGACGATGATGCTGCGGTTGCGCGGACTGGAAGTTTACACCCTGGCACGCGGCAAGGCTCCGAATCGCAAGGCTTCGATCACCGAAGCCTACGGTGCGACTTACGTCAGCACGCAGGAAACGTCGATGCACGACCTCGCGGCCAAGGTCGGCAAGCCGGACATCATTTTTGAGTGCACTGGCTCAGCAAAGCTCGCATTCCAGGCGATGGAAGTCCTCGGTCTCAACGGGGCGCTGATCTGGACCAGCATCACCGGCGGTAACCACGAAATCACCATCCCCGCGGATAAGATCAACCTGCAATGGGTCCTCGGCAACAAGCTGCTGGTCAGTTCGGTGAACGGCAACCGAAGGCACTTTGAACTCGGCATCCAGGCTTTGGCCCACGGCGAACTGGCGTACCCCGGTGTAACCGAGCAGATTCTCACGCACCCGGTCGCCGGACTCGATCAGTACAAAGAGATGATGCGGTTGCTCGTCGAGGATAAGGAAGCCCTGAAGGTCTTCGTCAACGTGGCCAGTTGACGGCGTATTCCAACGGGGGGACGAAGCTCCCGCTGAGCCATTAATTGTCCCCGCGTGGTGAAGCATTCGCGGCTCAGCAGGAGCTTCGCCCTCCCGAATTTGTTCCATGCCAGTCCTGAATTTCGTTGCTTCGTGGCGAGGGAGACGGTTTTGAGTTCGCACCTGGTCCTGCTGCGACACGGCGAGTCCGAGGTCAACCGGATCAACCGTGAACGTCGTTTCTTCTGCGGTCGCCTGGATACCCCGTTAACCGACCTCGGCCGGGAACAGGCGGTGCAGGCCGGCAAGCGATTGGCGAGTGTCGCCGACTTGCGAATCCGTCATGCGGTCAGTTCCACACTCAGCCGGGCACGCGACACACTCGATCTGATGAAACCGGCACTCGCGTCGGATTGCCGGTTCCTGCCGCCGACCGCAGAGTTGAATGAACGGTCGCTGGGTCAGTTCGAAGGCCGTTGGGAAAGCGACGTGTTTGCCGAGTTCCCGGCGTACCGCGATGACCCGCAATACAACCGATTCTTCAACGATCTGGTGCAAAAAGCCCCCGGCGGTGAAAGTCTGCAAGACGTCTCCGACCGTATGGCCAGCGTCGTGTTGCAATTGTGGAACGACATCGACGGCGACTGGCTGGCGGTCACACATGGATGCGCCATTCGTTGTCTGCTCGGCCGACTCCTGCGTTGGCCAGACGAGCGTGTGATGGATACTCATATTCCTAATGCCATTCCGATCATTGTTCGTCGAGTCGATGCAACCCGGTTCGAATGGGTGGATGTCCCGGAGTTCGGCGACGATTGAGTGATTCAATCCATGTCCCGCGCGACCCATGTCCTCTTCATCTGCTCGCGCAATCGCTGGCGCAGTCCGACCGCGGAGCGTGTGTTTGCCGAGTGTCCGGGGATCGCCACAACATCGGCAGGGGTGAGTTCCGACGCCGAACAGCCGGTGACAGCGGAACTCGTCGAGTGGGCCGATATCATCCTGGTCATGGAACCGGTCCATCGCCGAAAGCTGTCGCAACAATTCGGTTCGGCACTGCGAAGCAAACGCATCGGTTGTCTGTCGATTCCCGATAATTACGAGTTCATGGATCCAGCGCTCATCGAACTATTGCGGCAGCGCGTCCCGCGGTTTCTGGACTTGTCGTCGGAGAAGTAATCGGCGGGCTTCATCAAAAATTCGCCGTGGTCGACACTCTCTGTCAACATCCGATTCGTAGAATCCCGGCCTGTCTTTGTGACCGATGTACATATTGCGAGGATGAAGGATGACACGGCAAAGGGTTCGAAACGCGGCAAGTTTGATCGCCACGATTGTTGTGTGCACGCTGAATTTGACGGCCGCAGAGCCGGCGGTGAATTCGATTGTACGACAGTTGCCCGAGCGTCCCCCGGTCGAACTCAAGCGCGTGCGGGCACTCACCGGTACAGAGTTTGGCACCGCTGAGGGAGACAAGCCCAGCACCGCGCCGCACGGATCATTTCCGGGGCATGAAAACTCCGGAATCGTCAAGAGCCGGCAATTTCCCGATCTGTATTGGTTGCACAACGATTCCGGCGATGAGCCGCGGGTCTATCCCATTCGAGGCAATGGGCAGGACTACAAAGCCGCACGGTCTTCCGAAAAGCTCGGCGTGCTCATCGGCGGCGCAATCAACATCGACTGGGAGGACATCACTGCCGATGCCTCGGGCAACTTGATTTTGTGCGACACCGGGAACAACCGCAACGATCGCCGCGACCTCGTGTTTTACGTCGTCCCCGAACCTTCACCGGATGCCACCCGCGCGGCGTACATCAAGCGCTATTTCGTACGGTATCCCGACCAGAAGAGTTACCCCGCGCCGAAAGACAACTTCAATTTCGACTGCGAAGGGGTCTTTACGATCGGCGACACGATTTACCTTTTCAGTAAGAACCGTAGCGACACGCACACCACACTCTATCGCTTGGATGATCCGCAGTCCGATCAGATCAACACACTGACCAAGTTGGAGACGTTCGACTTGCGGGGTCAGGTGACCGGGGCCGATGCGACGCCCGATGGCAAACGCCTAGTGGTCCTGACATACAAAATGATCTGGCTGTTCGAGCGGGCTTCGACCGAGGAATCGTTCTTCTCGGGCAAAGTCCGCTGGGCACCGTATCAGGGTCAGCAAGCAGAATCGATCTGCTTCAGCGATGACAAGACGCTGAAGTTGATTGATGAAGCGACCGGTGTCTTGCACGACATTGCCATCGACGATCTCACCCCGCTCCGATAATCGCCGTGCCGATGGACGGCAAACCATTTCCGGCAAGGGGCAGTTGTCGATACAGTAGAGGGAAGGCTTCAGTTGTCGATTCCCTTGCGAAGGTCTCGCCGTGTTCGCACCGCAGATGCCACTGGCGTCGCTGAGCATGTTTTGCCGTTCGCTGGGGACGATGCTCGATTCCGGCGTCCCATTGCTGAAGGCGCTGTCGGTCATCGGCAAGCAGCAGCGCACGGAGAAAGCCCGGCGAATCCTCGAAAACGTTCATGATGAGCTGCGAAAAGGTTCGGACCTTGCCACGGCCTTGCGAGACCACGGGACGTACTTCCCGGAATTGCTCACCGACATGGTGAGTGTCGCCGAGCAAACCGGATCGCTCCCGGAGGTGCTGGCGGGACTGGCTGCTCATTATGAGAATCTGGAACGTGTCAAACGAATGTTTCTCGGGGCGATTGCCTGGCCGGTGATTCAGCTCATCGCAGCCGTGTTCATCATTGCCGGGATGATTCTCGTCCTCGGTTGGGTTTCGCAATCGCAACCGGGGCAAACCGGGTTCGATCCGCTGGGCTTCGGATTGAAGGGCGGAGTCGGAGCGCTGATCTGGCTGACATACTGTTTCGGCTCCGCGTTCGCCTTCGGGGTGACCTATTTCCTGCTGGTGCGTGGGTTTCGACAAGCGTCCTTCATACATGGATTACTGCTGAAGATCCCCGTTGTCGGCCATTGCATGCGGTCGTTCGCCATCGCGCGGTTTGCCTGGGCGTATGCTCTCACGCAGCAGGCGGGCATGGACATCAAGCCGAGTCTGGAAGCGAGTTTCAAAGCGACCGGCAATGGTGCGTTTGCTGCCGCATCGCCGATGGTCGTCGCCATGGTGATGGAAGGGGAAGAGTTCGTAGACGCGGTGGCCGCAACAGGGTTGTTTCCGCGCGAGTTTATCGAGATGGTCCGCGTGGGGGAAAGCTCGGGGACGGTCCCCGAGACTTTGCAGCGTCTCAGTCCGCAGTTTGAAGATCAGGCCCGCCGCAGTCTCGCCGCCCTCACCATGATGCTCGGCGGCCTCGTCTGGACCATGGTTGCTGCCATGATCATCTTCCTGATCTTCCGCCTGGCGATGTTCTACGTCAACATGATCAACAACGCCGCGAACGGACAGTTCTGAAGACAAGGGAAGAGGATTGAGCCGCGAAAAAACGAAAGCGGACGCAAAAGAAATGCGGAAAGAGATTTTGCCACAAGAGGCACAAAGGACACAAAAGGGATGAAAGAAAGCCCAACAACAGTCATTGCTCCCACCTCTTCCTTTTGTGACTTCTGTGCATTCTGTGGCAAAACTCTTCTGGTTTTCCGCCTTTCTTTTGTGTCCGTTTGCGCCTTTTCGCGGCTAACCCGCATTTCTCCCCGGTTACGGTGAATTGATGACCGTCCCCGCGTTGTTTCCGCTGATTATGTTGACGGCGCTGATCGCGGGAATGGCGTTATCGCAGCGGCGGCAGGCGAAACTGAAGCTCACGGGCCGACAACGGGCAGCCATCGCCATCGGCGCGTTTTGTGGCGGCATGCTGGGAAGCAAACTGCCGTTCGCGCTGGCTGATCCGCGCGGGGCGTTCTGCGCTCAAGCCTGGCTTGGCGACGGCAAGACGATTCTGTTCGGACTCGCCGGGGGTTACGTCGGCGTCGAGATCGCCAAAGCCCTGGTCAACGTGACCACCAAGACGGGTGATTCTTTCGTGATTCCTGTGGCCATTTCCATCGCGATTGGTCGGCTGGGCTGTCTTGTCGGTCGTTGCTGCTACGGACAACCGACGTCATTGCCGTGGGGTGTCGACTTCGGTGACGGTGTCCCGCGGCATCCCACGCAGTTGTACGAAATGGCATTCCACCTGCTGATGGCCGCCGGTCTGTTTGCGCTCGAACGCCGGGGTTGGTTTCCCCGGCAGCGATTCAAGATTTATCTGCTGGCCTACTGCGGGTACCGGTTCGTCACCGAATTCATCCGTCCCGAAGAACGTCTCACCGGCGGGTTGACGGGATATCAATGGGCGTCACTGGCATTCGTACCAATCATCGCCACGCTGTGGTGGCAGGATCGTGCCGCCCCCGCAACGATCGCCAAGTGAAGGCCGGTCGTAGATCCGCGCGGGGCGCGAAACCGCAAGCGGTATCGGGCGGCGATTACGGATTAGTCGCCGGTTTTTCCTCGGCGGGTGGTTTTACGTCGTCCGCTTTCTTTTCCGTCGGAGCGTCTTCCTTCGGCGTGTCGGGCTTGGCGGCGGCGTCCGGCGGCGTCTCTTCTTTGGGTGTTTCAGACTTCCCCGGTTCGGTGGTCGCTGCTCCCGACGTCGGTTTCGGTGGCAGGCTCACTTCCGGGATTTCACCGGGCAGCGAAAGGCCCGGCGGTAACGTCAATCCACCCGTCGTGCCGTCTTTCGGCTTGCGGAAATCAGGCGGCTTCGGCTTCTGAGAATGGAACCAGGCGTAGAACGCTTTTGCGTCTCCGGATTCGAGCTCTTTAATTTTATGTTTTACGTGGTTTTCGTAGATCGATCCGGGGAAATCTTCGTTGAGTTTCCGATACGTCGTCAGCGCGGCGGTGGTGTCGCCATCACTGGCGGCTTCCTGGCAGCGCGCGAGTCCCAGCAACGAACGCTGTTTCACCGCATCAGGCAATGCCAGGGGACTCTTGAGCACGGCTTCAAAATCATCCTGAGCCTTCTTGATGTCCTTCAGGCCCAGTTCACGATCGGTGAAGAGCGCGAGAATGCCGTCTTCGAGATTGAGTTCCGCCATCCGCAACCGCGCCCAGGTTCCTGCGAGGCTATCCGGGTACTTGTCGGCGACCCCGCCGTATTCGTCGACGCTCTGTGCCGACGTGAGACGCCCCCACCCGGCGGCATCGGGTTTTGGTTGGCTGGCCCAGTAAATGACGATGGCGACGACAATCAACCCGATCACCAGTGCCACGAGGGCCTGCATGCCGTGTTGTTCAAACCAGGGCTTGGCGCGCAAGGCGATCTGTCCCAAGTCGTTCCGTTGTAATTCGTGGCGGTGTTCGCTCTTCATGTCGCCTTGGCTCCGGACAAGAACCGACCCATCCTCGCGGCCGGGAGAAGTGCGTGAGTATAGGACCACCTGCGCAAAAGCGTCAAGCCGCGACGAGTTTGCGGCATTCGCTGTCAAAACGATACGATGACCACTGGACACGAATTCAAAGCCGGGTTGGCCGCGAAAAGGCGCAAGAGGACGTAGAAAGGAAGGCGAAGAGAGCAAAACCGTTTTCGCCACAAGAGGCATAGAAGACACAAAGGGAAATCGAAGGCGGATTCCAATCATGCCTTTCTTTTGTGTCTTCTGTGCCTCATGTGGCAAAACGCCTTCTGCGATTCTCTTTGAGTCCTCATTGCGCTTCTTCGCGGCAAATCTCTTCCGCATTTTGATGAAGGACACATCGGGATGGCTAAGTTTGCCGTGATTTTGCCAGCCGCGGGGCGGAGCAGCCGGTTTGCCGGGGCCGCGCGGAAGAAGGTGTTTGCCGATTTGCAGGGCCGCCCGGTGTGGTTACGGTCAGCAGAGCGTTTCGTGAATCGTGATGATGTCATTCAGACACTGGTCGTGATTGCGGCTGATGATGAAGAATGGTTCCGTGAGAAATTCCGACCGAATCTGGCGTTTCTCGATGTCGAAATCGTCATCGGTGGTGGAGAGCGGGCCGATTCCGTCGAGAACGCACTGGCTCGGGTGAAACCAGAAGCCGACTTTGTGGCCGTACATGATGCCGCCCGGCCGTTGATCGCCAAGGAATGGATCGGCAACGTCTTTCATGCTGCGGAAACCTACGGGGCGGCGATCCTGGCCACGCCTGTCACCAGCACCGTGAAGCGTGTGATCGATCAGACGCGCATTCTGGAAACGGTCCCGCGGGCCGATTTATGGGCCGCGCAAACGCCGCAGGTGGCGCGTCGAGAATGGTTGCTGGCAGCCTATGCCAAGCGGGGCACTTTCCAGCCGACAGACGAAGCCCAGCTTCTGGAGCGGGCCGGTTACCAGGTCCATGTCGTGCCGGGGTCGCCGCTGAATTTTAAGATCACGGCCGCGGAGGATCTCAAAATGGCGGAAGCCTGCTTGGATTTGCTACCGAAAGAACGCATCGCCGGGTTGTTGCATCCGTTCGCCGACGAAGACCCGCGCTGGCCGTGAGCGTTCTGGGCAGGCGGTGATAGGCCTTCCGGAAATGGGTTGCGCGTGACCAGCATCCCGCTCATCACGCGGAGCGTGATGGCTACTATGGTGGCCATCACGCTCCGCGTGATGAGCGGATTCCACAGAAAGTACACGTGCTTTCTGCGATTGGTCCACGAAGCAAAGTTTGCATACTCAGCGAACAGGCCGGGGCACCGCTGTCACGTTGTCCGAGAGTCATTACAGCGTTGCCGAAGAAACGGGGGCTTCCGCAAGCTGGTTGAGCATGGTCGCATATTCTCGGGTCGTCGCACCATTCCCGATGATTTGAGCGGTACCGAGTTCGAACGCTGTCGACCACGTCAACCGGCCGTTGATGACGTCGGCGAAGGTCAGCGCGTCGGTCTGGCAGATCGCGGCGTGATCGGTGTGAATGCCGGTTTCTGCGGCGACGATCTGTCCGCGGCGGACCACGAGTTGCCATTGTCCGCCACCGGCTCCGCGGACATCGAGTGCCAGCATCCGTTCGCGCGGATGCTGCACCGCGATCCGTGATCCCATCTCCAACCAAGGCTGCAGCGGAAGGGACGCGTCAAAATCGAGTTCCAGCGGCTTCTTGCTCGGTGTGGGGAACTCTTCAGCAATGGCGATCTTCGAGAGGTGCATCAACAGGCGAAGGTCAACATCAGGACACGGTAAGTGCGCCGTGGCCTGTTCGATGTGGGTGCGATCAAACTCCGGATCCATCCGCCAGTACGAATCATAGACCCGAATGTGTTCGTTGAAGAGGGCTTCGACTTCGGTGACATCGGTTGGCTTGAAGTTGTGTCCGCAGAGCTTGGCTCCGTAGAAGCCGATCGATTGTTCCAGCACATCGCGAATGAGCCGGGTCGTGACCGGATGCTTCGGCGTGAGGTGGTACGTTTGTCCGTGCCACTGGGGGCTGGTGATGATGTGCGTCATCGCCGCCGAAACCCAATCGACCGGGACCAGGTGTTTCGTCTCGCTGCCGTCGAGTGCCAGCCGGACCGATTGTCCGCCGATCAAACCCGTATCATCGTCACGATGCAGCGACTGTGACAGTGTGTGCGCCAGTTGCAGCGCGGCATAGAACCCGTGGTATGTCGTGGTGAACCCGGTCTGCGAATCACCGATGATAATCGACGGCCGGTAGACCGTCAGCTTTTCGATGAAGTCAGCACTGCGGACGAGTTGCTCCGCGGCGACTTTGGTCTTTTCGTAATCGTTTCCAAAGGCTTGGCCCACGTCGAGTTCGGTTTCGAGACACCTGCCTTCGCGTAGCCCGGCCACATACGCTGTCGAGACGTGATGGAATTCATGGATCCCTGCCGCGCGGGCAAATTCCAGCACGTTGCGTGTGCCGACTAGGTTGGACCGATACGGCTCGCCTTCTTCGCTGGTAGCGTGGAAGGTGAGGCTGGCGGCGTTGTGAATCACGGCCCCGCAATATTCTGCCGCCCAGCGTAGATCATTCGCATCAAGACCGAGGTCGTCCTGGGTGATGTCCCCTTCCAGCACGACGGGGCGGGCCAGCGGCATTTCCTGCTCGGCGTCCCACCGGGCCAGGAGCAGTTCGATCCGTTGCCGTGCCGTTTGTCGGCGCGACGGCCGGACCAGCACAGCGACGGGAAGACCTGCGCGGAGCAGGTCTCGCAGGAGGTAATTTCCGAGGAGGCCCGTGGCACCGGTCAGTAAGTAGTACGGCATGCGAGGATTGGTCCGCCGTGGATTTCGCTTGCGGGGGAGATCGATCAGAGCGTCAGCACCAGTGAATCGGTGCCATCCCGGAGTATACTCCGAACGAACCCCCTCAATCAAACCCCAGCCTGGGGGGAACGACTTCGGGAGCACGCCATTGTGAAATCGTTAGAAAAGTCTGACTAGGGGCGATCCCCGGTTTGGCAACGATTCGCAGAACCTGTTGCCAGATGTAAGCTTCAGGCAAACCGTAACGCCTCTCCGGAGGAGTCTGCAAACCGATTCGGCACGGCACGCATCAGCATCGCTTGATTCCACTTCTGAGAAAATGAGGCGAACTGTGGGCCGGGCAGCCCAAACGCTTACTGGCGAAGCTGCACCGGTTGTAACCCGCGCACCTGGATAACATCGGCGTTGACGGCGGGATCGAAAGCCCGCGCGCCGGTCACTCCCATCTGGAAGTTCACGAATGGGGCCAGATCCAACTCCGGTGGCGCTTGCAGGTACGCCAGCAGCCGGCCATCGGGAGCCACGATCGCGAACGCTGGTTTTCCTTCGTCCGAGCGCTTCTGCACGATTCCCGCACCGTCGAACTTGGGGACCGCTGCGGGATTGGCAGGCCGCGGAGTGACTGGTGGAGCGGATGGTTTCGGTCCGCTGCTGACAGGGGAAGCCGTGGCGGGGCCCGGTGGTTGCGAGGGTCGCGGCGTCACCGGTGCCGGAGTCGGCCGGGGTATCGGAACGGGTCCTGGCTGCGGCATCGGCGTCGGTGATTGACCGTTCTCCAGCATCCGCAACTGCTCTTCGGTCTGCCGCTGCATCGACACCAACTGGGCATCACGTTTCTTCGTTTCGGACGTGAGTTGATGCAGGTCTGCGAAGTCCCGCTGCATCCGGCTGTACTTCTGCAACTGCTTCAGCCGGGACTGAATTTGCGCGTGGAGATTCGGTGGAATGGGTTGCTTGTCCAGTTCAAGAAAGGCCTGTTCCAATGCGGGCAGATCCCACTCCAGCGGGTCGCGCTTCAGCATGTCGCGCATCTGTTGGTCGATTTCATAGAACCGGGCGCGATGGGGATCGATGCTGCCCACGACCGGAGTCGTCGGGCCGGCGCTGGGCGGTACCATTCCCAAGGACGGACCGGCAGAAAGGGGGGTGGCCACGATCGGTGCGGTAAGTCCGGGATCCACCGGCTTGGGGCCTGATGAAACAGGGATCGCCGGTGCAAACGGGTCATCACCCGTCATCAGTGGCAGTTCCGTTTCCACGGCGATCGGTCCGCGAATGTTCGGCAGCGGAGCCGCGGGAGACTTCAACGGTGCCCCTTGCGGTCCGCCTTTGAACGCGGATGCCGGCACCAGCGCTTTGGTTGCAATCCACCGATACTCACGAGCCGGTGGCTTGATACGGTACAAGTTTGCCGGCCCGCGTTCCGTCGTGACTTTCGACTCCCCGAGAATCTCAACGGTGTCGTTTTTGGACAGAGTGCGCTGATACACACTTCGTTCGTCGCCGAGCTTGCTGCCGACGTGAACGATCACATTGTTCTGAATCAGCGTCCCGCGTTTGCCATCCAGCCGCTGCACATGTTCGGCGTTGATCCAACTAAAACTCTCGGGCGGTGGGGCAATCATCGCCCATCCGCCGGGATCGTGGCGAATCACCGTCACTGTCTGCCCGCGGGTCAGTTTATCGGTGGGATAATACTTCGGCCCCGGACCGCAGCGGACATACTCCGCATCCAGGTCGACAATGGCTTCATACGGAAATTTGCGTTCCTGGCCCCAGGCAGCAGGGGAAGTGCCCGCTAAAAACCATCCGACGAGGCAGAGTCCGCACCATACCCCGAGGCGAATTCCGCGGGAATCTGTCCGGAAAAGCGAATGGGTCCGCATGAAACCGGCCTCCGTCACTGAAACCGAACCGTGACCGCAGAAGTCAGACTCCGCGGCAGGTTTCGCCGATGGGCATCGAATTGAAATGGGTTGAGCCGCGTGATGTAGCGGGAAACCGAATTCGGCTCAACCCCAAATCGGCAATCCCTGCCGGTGACTGGTCAGCCAGAGACCCGGTCGTAGCGGCCAGCGCGGTCTGCAGATTCGGTTGTGGTCGACTACCGAACCGCGCCGAGCCGGGATGAGTTTTGCGCCGCAGGAGGGCCCTTCTGGGCCGTCACGTGATCCCAGGAACGAATGGCGCTCTCAGCGGATGGACAAACTCGTCCGATGGACACTTCCGACAGTTCCGATGATCTACGGAAACTGTGGATCTTGTCGCAGCCCGGCAATCGTCGCCGCGGCACGCCAGCGCTGTTCCTGAGCATCAATCCGGGCGAGTTCGGCTTCCAACAGCGTCTTTTGCGCTTGTAGTAACCGCAGAAAATCAATCTGCCCCTGGGCGTACAACTGTTCGCTGATGCGGAAGGTTTCCCGAGCTTTGGGAACGATCTGTTCTTCATACTTCGCGACCATTTGCGTCGCGGCTCGGTAACTCGCCAGGGCTTGGGCCGTCTGGTTGGCCAGCTCAAGTTCGATCCGCTGCACATCCGCGCGGGCCCCTGCCACCTGGGATTGCGCTGCGAAAATGTTCCCCTGATTGCGATTCCACAAAGGCACCACTACTGAGACCTGAAACAGGCCCATGTCCTGGTAGTCGCCGCGGACTTGCCGCTGATACCCGCCCATCACGTTCACGTTGGGAATCGGTTCGACGATGGCACGTTGAAGCTTGACGGCTTGCCGGTCGATCTCCACCCGCGCGATATTCGCCGCCGGGTTGGCCTGCGCGACTTCAAAACGGAGGGTCCGTTCGTCGTACTCCGGCATCGCCGCTTCCAGATCGCCGTTCAACGATGCAAAGTCCATATCCGGCAGTCCGGTCAGAATTGCCAGTTGCCGACGACCGATGGTGAAGACCGTCTCGGCATTTGCCAGACCGACTTCCGCCCGGTCGACTTCGATCCCAAACAGCAGCGTATCACCCCGTGTCCCTTCACCCGCCTGCAACAGTTTCTGCGCGACATCGCGTGACCGGGTGGCGAGTTTCACGAGTTCCTGCCACGTCGCCGTCCGATTCTGTGCCGCCAGCGTGGAATAAAACTGCGTGCGCAGATCAGTGATGACCGCAAAGCGGGTCGCCTGCCATTCAAACTCGGCCTGCTGGACCTCACGCATGGTCGCTGACACGTCGAGTTTCAATTTTCCCGCGGTAACGAGGTCTTGCGACACGAAGCCGTTGTACTGGCTTTCTTTCCCCGCCATTTGCGGCGACGACGTGGCGAGCACCGGGTTCGGATACAGCCCGGCTTGAAAAGCGCGGCCGCGCATCGCCTGCACCTGCTGAAACGCGACGGTCAGCCGCGGGTGGTGACCATCGGCGAGGGCAATCAATCCGTCGAGGGTCATTCCCTCAGCGACGATCACCTCGGGTTTGGGCTCGGGAATGGGTGGCACTTCATAGGGAGCGGAAGGTGCCACCGGCGGGATGGCGGTTTCCGTTTGTGCCGACACGGGCTGAATTGTGGGTTGATTCCCGCCCATGTCAGCCGGCGGAGCGACCGGGGCAAGCACGGTTTCCGACGGACGCGGTGCGGGTGCGGGCGGACTTTGTCGAACCGGTGACTTCGACCGTCGCGAGAACAGCTTCCAGCCCAACCCCTGCACCGTGGGAGCGCCGTCCGCGGCTTTCGATGGAGGTGCGGACCGATCGGCCGATTCTGCCGAAACAGCCAGCACGCACATCAGGGCGAAACTGGTCGCCGCTTTTCGCCATTGTTGCATGCGTGCATCCTTGCCTTTCGACGCGGCTCCGTCCTGGAGCGTAATTCATCTTGGAAGGTATTTTCAAAAGGGATGACGAGGCTCCCGCCGAGCCGCGAGCGCTTCAACACGCTGGGACAAACAGCGGCTCAGCGGGAGCTTCGCCCTCCCAGAACATCAACCATCGAGATTTGAAAACACGTTCTTAGAGAGTAGATCGTCCATTGAGCGCGAGGATGCCGACCGAATCGACCTGGCCCGACGGGACGCACCCATACTACCCGGTGCGATCGTTACAGTCGGCACGTTCGCGTCGGACAATTTGCATCTTCAAACGCATTGCGCGCAAAATCCGGGAGGGCGAAGCTCCCGCTGAGCCGCAAATTGTCCCAGCGATGGGAAGCGCTCGCCGTTCGACAGGAACAACTTCATTGTCCTCGCAATGGGTCCGAAACCCTCGCCTTCAGGCGAATCCTTCAGGTTTTACGCTGTGTGGTTACAATTGGCCGGATGGAAAACTATCGGACAGGGGCTCACACCCGCTTTGACATCAAGTACCACTTTGT
>JBGSUN010000065.1:0-10585 GCA_041753475.1 Planctomycetaceae bacterium
CAGACCGGCCAATGGGAACGGTCCACGGAAGTCGCTTACGGGATCACCTCGCTGTCACGAAAGCAGGCCGATGCCAAGCAACTGCTGGCCTACAACCGGGGCCACTGGGGCATCGAGAACGGTCTGCACTACGTCCGCGACGTGACCTTCGGCGAAGACCATAGCCGCATTCGGAAGGGCCACGGCCCCCAGCACCCCGCCGCCGCGCGGAACGCCGCCATCACGCTGTGTCGACAGCAAAACCCCCACAATCTCGCCGAAGCCCGACGAGATTTCGCCTGGAATCCCCAACCCCTCTTCACCATCCTCGGCTACTTCACGAACTGAACCGCCCTGGCATCGGGAGCCACTTAACCGCAGGCAACCCAAACACCTCAAAACACGCACATTTTTCAAGCACCCCACATTTACATAAAGTCACGAAGCCGCTACAATCGCTACCATCGTTGCCATCGATACAACCGGCATAATCGGACCCGACCCGCAGGTAACGATGGCCGAGGTCCGTTTGAGGGGACTGAAGATGAATTGGATTCAGGCTTTATGGCGAGATGAACGGGGTGCCGTCCTCTCCGCGGAAGTGGTCACGGTCGGAACCATCGCTGTTCTGGGAAGCATCACGGGCCTCTCGGTCGCCGCAAATGCCGTCGATGGCGAACTGAAAGAATTCGGCTACGCCATCCGCAGCCTCGATCAAAGCTACGCTTTCAACGGCCACCGCAGTTGCGGTGCCTACACCGCCGGGTCGTGCTACACCCAGCGCGACGTGCAGGAGTCGATTCAGGAACTGTGTGCGGATGCCGCCTCTCCCCACGAGAGAACGGAAGCAGCTTCCGAAACACCGGTTGTTGTGCCGGACGCCGACGCTCCGAAGCCCAATCAACTTCCGGAGCCGGTGAAGAAGGCTGCCAAGGGCAAGAAGAAGCCCAAAGAAAAGCAAGACGACGACGAAAGCCGTTCGCCGTCTAAGCCGCCGAAGTCACAATCCGACAGCGACAACGACGCCTGATTTCAGGAAGCGCAGTGTGCCACGGTCGTGGCACACTCGAAATCAATCGCCTCCCGACAGCCCAGGCAACGCCTTGCCTGGGCTTCCTTTTCTTGATGCAACCCGTTTCTCAGCAACGGAATTCCATCGGCTGCGGACGGTGCGGGGGTTTGGTTCAAGAACCACTCCACGGATCTCGATGCTGTACTTGAGTGGTCCAATTCTCCGGACAGCACCGGCACCATGTCCCGCGATCTCACCGCCGCGACTCCTTCGCCGCCGATAACCCTTTCGGCCTGGTGGGGCGGTCTTACGTCGATCCTCTTCTGGCTGATCCTGTTGGTCGCTGCCACGTTGTATGCCGGGGTGGCGCTCGCGCCAAAAATCATTCAATGGCAACGCTGGCAGCAGGTTTACGTCGCGCAGCGCTACCAGCTTGTGGAACAGGAGGACCAAGTTGATGCGCTGCAACGGATGGTCCTCGCACTCGATCAGGACCCGCAGTTTGTAGCCGAGTTGGTCCGGCTGGAACTCGACACCACCGCTGCCGGGGAAGAGGTCATTCCGGTGGATGACTCGCTGACCCACGACCCGCGAATCGTGGCTTCAACAATGCCTCACGGTGCACCGCTGGCAGCCGCCGATCCGTGGGAGCCGTGGCTGCTGGTTCTGGCAACACACGATTCGCTTCGGACCGGACTGCTCACCGCAGCCGCGATCCTGGTCATCGCCGCCTTCACCTTTCTGCACGACGGCAGTGAAACCCTGCGCGCGCGCCGCGAAAATCAGCCGGACTCAGGTCTGACCGTGTGGGAGTTTTTCCGCCGACGGTATTACGCACCGGAAGGTGATGCGGCGCTGCCTGCATCGGTGGTTGATACAGACTGAGTGAATCAAGCTCATTTGCAGCTTCGCCTGGAACGGGTGTGCGTCTCGAATCTGGGTGGATTCGTGTTCCTCTTCAACGGGTGGTGAAGTTCCAACAGGTGGTGAAGGAGTGTCAAACGCTCTGCGACCCCGGCAGGGGTCATAGACGGTAGCCGGGGGTCGCAGTGCAGCGGAGACCCCCGGTGGGCGGTCAAAACGTTCGTGCACCCCGGCGGGGTGCCAGCAGCGTGGAATTGTCTGTCCATCCCCGATGGAAATGCCTCTGGCACTCCTCCGGAGTGCGTTTTCCGTGCCGCGCTGACCGGTGGTCTCCGCTGCGCTGCGACCACCGGCTACCGTCTGTGATCCCTTCGGGATCGAGAAACACCAAGCCCGATATCTTCGATTGCCCATCGAGGCGACTTCCTCGTGACAAACTCGAAGAGACTGCGTGCCTGCCCAAAATCGAGAAGCACACCCGCCTGGAAATGACCGTCCATGACACACTTTGTCAGTTCCGGACAGCCGTACTCACAATTGCATCCGGCTGTCGCGCGGTCAGTGGACACGGTACGATTGCGTGCACTCCTCTTGAACCGTGTTGCCCTGCGAATTGAGACCGCCGCATGAGCGAGACCCCTTCGTCGCCGCGCCCTGATGAACAACATGCCTGGAACGCCGACATCTCCTCCGAGGGTGATGCCGCATCGTCGCCCCCCGACAACGAGGAAACCTACAAGATCCCCGGCGGGCTGTCGGGCTGGAGTCCAGGCGATTTGCCGGCCCCCAATTTTGACGGCACGATTCGCAAAACACCGGGCCGCAACGAACCCGTCACCGCGTCACCGATCTCGAAACCCCGACCACGAAAACCAGGTTCCGACTGGCTCGCGCTGGCCGGTTTCAACGCGCTGGTGTTCATCGGCAGTGTCTGTGTGATGATGCTGGAGCTCACTGCCTCACGGTTAATCGCCAAGCACGTCGGCAGTTCACTTTACACGTGGACATCGGTCATCGGCGTCGTGCTGGCTGGCATCACCATCGGCAATTACCTCGGCGGCTATCTCGCCGATCGGTTCGATCGTGCGAAGACACTTTCGTGGATGTTCCTCGCAGCGAGCCTGTCGTGTGCCGGGGTGTTATGGATCGATGAGTTGATTACGGACTTGCCGAAGCCGGACTCACTTTCCTGGCCGATGTGGGTGCTCTGCCTGGTCACGATGTGCTTCCTGTTACCCGCGCTCCTGATGGGTACGACATCGCCGCTGGTGGCGAGCATGGCTCTCACGCGCAGCTCGCGGATGGGGCAGACCGTCGGCAATGTGTATGCCTGGGGAGCGTTCGGATCGATCATCGGCACATTCATCACCGGCTTCTATCTGATTGATGTGTGGGGCACGCGCTCAATCGTCGGGCTGACAGCGACGGTGCTGGCGTTGATGGCGGTGGCCGTCGCCGGACAGCGCTGGATGTTCCGCACAGCCGTGGTGTGCGGCTGGCTGCAGATGCTCGCGATTCTCCTCGCCATGGCCACCATCACCCGGCCCACGGCCACCGTCTGGGCTGAGCGCACGGCGAACGCCTGGCATCTCGGTTCCGATTCCAATCTTGCCCGCGATTCCGTGGTTTCCTGGCGGGCATTTGGCGGCGATCTCGGACAGAAACTCCACGAGCTCGGCTTGCTCGTCGAACTCCGCGGCGATCAACCCGGGCAGTACTACGACGAGAGCAGTTATTCCTTCATAAATGTCAGTGATGACATGCTCGAAGGAACGCCGGTCAAAGCTCTCCGTCTCGATAAGCTCATCCATGCCTATTACAACCCTGATGAGCCGACGAATCTGCATTACGAATATGAGCAGGTCTACGCTGCGGTCACCAAGCAAGCCGCGCCAAATCCGGCGACCGACGCCTTTGCCGTCATCCCGGAGTTTCCGGGCGTGGAAGCCCTGTTAGACAACTTGCCTGACGGTGTTTCGTGGGAAGCCTCATCGCGACGGCTGTGGGTGCGGACGCCCTCGAAAGAAGTGCTCGATTCCTTACGGCAACGATCTGCGGATGCGGCATACTGGAATGCTCTCGATTTTCTGCACACTGAGACGACCAAACCCCGCTGGGGCGGTTTCTCGACGGCATCGCTGCCGACGCTCCCAGACGAGATCACGATTCCCGCAGACTTGTATCAAACGATTCGTTACGACCGCCATCTGGAAGTCCTCACGGCCTATGAACCGCTCTCGTTTGATCTGCGGGAAAAGCTGGCCGCGCTGAGTCCGCAGGCCCCTTGGCGGACGGCGATCGAATCGTTGCGGAAACGTTCTTCCAAAGTGAGCGCGTTGTTTCTCGGCGGCGGTGGTTACATCTTTCCCCGCTGGTTTCTGGCGGAATTTCCGAACGCCGAACGGATTGAAGTTGCCGAACTGGATCCCGCTGTTCACAAAGCCGTGCAAATGGAACTCGGGCTGACGGCAGCCGACGAAGAACGAATTCACACCACCATTGGCGATGCGCGTAACACGGTGGACGACCTGTTGCGCATCAATCGGCGATTGAAAGATGCAGGCCAGCCCCTCGAGTTGTACGACTTCATCTACGGCGATGCGTTCAACGACTTCAGCATACCCTGGCATCTGGCCACGGTGGAATTCACTCGCAAACTCGATGCGTTGCTGACTCCCACCGGAGTGCTGCAGGCCAACATCATCGACATCTACCCGCGCGTGGAACTCCCCGGCGAAAGTGTCGGTGCTTCCACGGTGGACTATGACGGCGAGATCCCGCCCCATTTGGTTCAATCGCCTCCCGGAGCGACACTGCCCGTTCTCAAATCCGACTTCGCTCCGCTGGAAGTTCAACCCGGCACACTGGCCCGGTATACACTCGCTTCCAAAGGCTTGCTGACGGTCGCCGATGAACGCCGCCTGGCGAATGCGGCGGCCGAGGACGTGATCTGGACGGCGACGGTTCGAGAACTTGCCGCGAAGACGCGCGGAAAACAAACGCTGCCCGTTCCGTTACCTGACACGTTGAAAGGGCAGGGGGCGCTCGCCGGGGGCTGGATGCCGTGCACGGAACCATTTCGTGGAATTGAATCCTATCGTGTGGACGCCGACCGCTGGGTGCTGGGGTTGCGCGGGGCGGTCTCACCAAAACTGCAACAATCGCTCATCGAATTGCGGCCGGAAGACGCCCGCTGGAAACAGTTGATTCGCGAGGGGGCCGAGCGCAGCCGTCGGCCGGGTTCGGGACGGTTTCTCGGCCGCTACGTCAACACGCTGGCCGCGGTATTTCCCTGCATCTATGTCTTTAGCACAGCCCAGGAAGAGCCGACCGAGGACCGCGACACATTTGTGGCGGTCTGTTCACGACGACCACTTTCCATGCGCGACCTGGAACAAACCGGGTATTGGCGCGGTGCCCCGTTTGCCTGGATGGAAGCCCCCGCGGCCGGAGATCAACCGGTTCTAGGCGGGCAGATGGATTCGCTGCTGTCACTGGCGGAAGGACAGATTCTGCGGGACAACTTCGCCCCGGCGGAAAACCTGATGCTGCCTGTGTTTACGACGCAGGATTGAGCGCAGACCCGAATGCAAGCACCCCGTGAAATCATCACGGGGCGCGAAACCGCAAAGCGGTGAGTGAGTCAGGTTGCCAGCTTAGAAGCAGAGTTTCTTCCGCTTCTGCTTACGGGCTTTGGAGCTCGCCGGACGACGTCCGTGATTGGCTTTATTGACTTTACGTTGATTCTTGGCCATGACCCTACCACTCCATGTAATCCACGGCACCAACACCGCGGAGCCCCGCAAGATACCAGACACATCTGTCGTCCGCAAGGACGACACGAAACGAAAAACCGCTTGAAAGCCCAAGCCTTCAAGCGGTTCCATTTCTATTGTCGATTCGACTTGAAGCGGTTTACTTCATCAAGTCAGCCGGCTTCACTTTGATGACCGCGACTTCGGCAACCTTGCCGCTGGCGACTTTCACCTTGAGGGACTTCTCGATGTAGCCCGGGCCTTCGTGCCACACACGGAATTCGTTTTCCCCTTCGGGCAGGTTCGCGATCTCGAACTTACCATCAGCACCGGTGACGAATGCGTACGGATGGTCGACCATCACCCAGTAACCACGCATCCACGGATGGATATCGCAGCCGATCTGCATCGGGACGGTTTCCGCCTGATTCTGATTGGTCACGTTCACACCGACACGATCGTTCGGCGTCACGATGAAATTAAAACCCGGGTTCTTCGTCGCGGCATTGCGGGTGTTATGGGACACCGCATCACCATTCAACACCTTCACATGCTGGCCCACCTGCACCAGGGCAATGTGTGGAATGAATTTGCAGCCGACCTGGTCGTAGACGACCGTCATTTCTTTCGGCTTGGCGATTTCCGGATTGATCTTGGCCGGTTTCTTCCGGAGATAGATCACGACATTCGCAATCCCCTTCGAAGCGGGATCGACAATGATCTTCTCATCGGGCACGCCATTCACCGCACAGACGGCGGCATCCTTGGCATTCTGGTCCCCTTTGACCACCAAGGCTTTCAGTGTCGGGATGTCACCATCCAGCACAACTTGGCCCTTGATACCGCCCCATTGAGCCGAAGCCAAGCCGGGAAAAGAAACAGCGACGGCAACAGCCAGCGCGCTGAACGAGTGGAGACGCATGGTGGTATCTTTCTGAACGAAAACGGGGTGGGCCAGCAACGGCAGGACAATTCGAGAAACCACTAGCATTATCGACGACAACGGCTCTCCGACAAGGGCAAGCCGTCTCAACAGATGTCCTGTGGCCGGATTTTCTCGCAGATGAGAGCCAGAGACGACGCCTCGGCCACTCGGAATCTCAACGTTGACAAAGACCACGCTCTGTTGGCATCGCCGGACGGGACAGCGGAAGGGGGTGGTCAATAACAAGCGTGATGCGGAGCGATCACGTTCAGCCGCCGACGGATCTCTGCGGACATCTGCCATCGTAGGCGCATCCGCGTCCACAAATTCGCTTGAACGAGCCGTTCCACATACTCTTCGGTCACGGCGGCGCGAATGGATGGCAACGCTGACGAGCGGGCTCGCCAGTAACCATCTGCGACAATACCGGTGGACCGTTGCATCACATCACGCCACGGAGAGGAGTTCTTCAATCGGCGAGCCGTATGGCAGGATGGGCATTGGGCGGCCGCCGTGGTCGGGGAAGGAGTCGCTGGAGTCGATGCCGAGGTGGCGGTAGACGCTGGCCCAGAAATCGTTCGGGGTGAGCGGGCGGTCTTTCGGATGTTCGCCCTTGGCATTGGTGGAACCGATGATCTGGCCGGTCCGCATGCCGCCGCCGCAGGTGATGAGGCTCATGGCTTGCGGCCAGTGATCGCGGCCGGGCTGCATGGTGCCGGTCTGCGTGCCGATCTGGTTTTCAATCCGCGGCGTGCGACCGAATTCACCGGTGACGATCACCATCACCTTCTTGTCGAGACCGCGATAGTAAATGTCTTCGATGAGGGCGGTCACCGCTTGATCGTAGATCGGCAACCGGGCCCGCATGTCGTCCCAGATGTGACAGTTAACGGAGTGCGAGTCCCAGTTATAGACCCCCTGCTTCAACCGCTCGACGCCCGATTGATACGGGTTTTCGAGCACCACCGTGCAGAAGCTTGACCCGGCTTCGACCAACCGGCGGGCCATCAGCAGGCGTTGACCCCAGGCGTGCTTGCCGTAGCGGTCGCGGACTGATTGTTCTTCCAGCGAGAGATCGAACGCCTTCTTCGTTTTGTCGCTGGTCAGCAGGGCGACGGCTTTCTCGTGGAACTGATCCATCGAGCCCATCAGCCCCGTTTGATCGGCACTGCGGCGGAATTTATCGAAGCTGGAAAGCAGCGCGGTACGGTTATCCAGTCGCCCGGAAATCTGCGCGATGGGGGCGATGTTCGGGACAGTGAATTTCTCGTTGCTCGGGTCACCGGGGACGCTGAACGGGACGTACGATGGCCCGAGGTACGCCGAACCCATCGCAAAGACATCGACACCATCACGGCCGGGGTCGGTGAGGCTGACGTAGTTGGGGATGCCGTTGTTCTGGTGTTCGCGGGACTTCGCCACGATGGAACCGACCGCCGGGGCGTCGTTGACGGTATCGACGGGGGTTTTCGGATCGCGACCGGTCATGAATCGCTTATGTCCGCCACCGTGATCGGCGAACTGGTGGGCGATCGAGCGGACGATGTTGAACTTGTGCGCAAGCTTCGCATGCAGCGGCATGTGCTCGCAGACATCGATGCCGGGCACCGTCGTGTTGATCGGACGGAACTCACCGCGATACTCCGCCGGGGCGTCCGGCTTCATATCGTACATGTCCATGTGCGGGGGACCGCCGGGCAGCCAGACGAAAATGACCGACGTATCCGGATCGACCTTCCCCGCGGCGGCCGCTTGAGCGGCTCGCATCTGAAAGAGTTGCGGCATCGTCAAGCCGCCGAGACCGAGTGCTCCAGCTCGCAGAAATTCACGACGCGCAATCGGACCCGGGCAGGCAGTGACACGGCTGGACATCGGTGGAGCACCTTCAAATCGGCGAGGCAGGCGATCTGGCGGGGGCCGATCCCTCGGCAAAGTCTTCGCAGGGATTGACTTTACGAATTATCGACCCGGAAGAATCGACATGTCAACCCTTTTCGATATGAAAATTATCCAATGCTTTCTCTTTTCGAAATCCCCGCGCTCCGCTTTCGATCGCATTTCCCTGAAAATGTTCACTACGGTACATTTGAATTTAACGTGTACGCACGATACAAATTGGACGATAGAGGTGACTGAAGTCCACTCCCGAGGTGTGCCATGCGTCTCCGCTACCTGTTCGTCGATATGAATTCGTACTTCGCCTCGGCGGAACAGCACTTCCGCCCGGAACTGCGCGGGAAACCGGTCGCCGTGGTGCCGATGAATGTTGATTCAACCTGCTGTTTGGCAGCGAGTTATGAGGCAAAGCGGCTAGGGATCAAAACGGGAACGGCGGTCGGGGAAGCGAAGCGGCTCTGCCCCGGATTGAAGATTGTGGTCGCGGATCATGTGAAATACATCCAGTTACACCACCAGATTGTCGCAGCCGTGGAGTCATGCGTTCCTGTGACTGCTGTTATGTCCATTGATGAAATGGTCTGCCGGTTGTGGCAGCAGGATCAGGAAGAGGATCACGCGACCGAGCTGGCCCGCCAAATCAAGCAGGCCATTCGCACACAGGTGGGGGAGTCGATCCGCTGTTCGGTCGGCATCGGTCCGAACCGGACATTGTCCAAATTGGCGTCGGATCTGCAGAAGCCCGATGGCTTGACCGTCATTCATCCCGCCGATTTGCCCGACCGACTGTACAGTCTGGAACTGCGCGATTTTCCGGGCATCGGTCGCAATATGGAACGTCGATTCCATGCGGCGGGCATCACTCGTGTCGAACAGCTCTGTGATCTGACGGTGACGGAGATGAGCCGTGTGTGGGGCAGTACCGTCGTGGGGATGGCGTGGTACCGGATGTTACGCGGTGAGGATGTCGTTCCTCCACCAACGCACACCCGGACGTTGGGCCATTCGCAGGTGTTAGCACCGGAATCCCGCACCGAAGAAGGGGCGCGGGCCGTCTTGATGCGGCTGGTTCACAAAGCGGCGGGACGGTTGCGGCAAACCGGGTACTGGACGCGGTGTGTGGAAGTCGCCGTGAGTTACTACGGCAGCGAACACTGGCGGACATCGGCCACGATTCCGCTGAGTCAGGACACGCTGCAACTACTCCAAACGGCCGGAGAATTATGGTCGCAGCGTCCGCTCGGTCGGCCGTTGAAGGTGAGTGTGACGTTCAGCAAGGTGGTCGCGCGAGAGAACGCCGCACCATCGTTACTGGCGGAAGACCGGGAGCGCTTGGAACTCTCGCAGGCGATGGACCGGCTCAACATGCGCTTTGGTATTCACTCGGTGTATTTCGGCGCGATGCATGGTGAACAGACCGGAAACCGGACGCGGATTGCATTTCACGCCGTGCCCGATTTGAGTTTGATTGACCCATAGTGCATGCGTTTTACGGGTCCCAGCGCCCGCAATATTTTCATCCGAAGAGGGGTCTCGTTGAGCGCTCACGTTGGGGTCCGCAAAGCGCAAGCGTCAATCCGTGACGACTTCAAAGGCGTCCGCGACTTCCGCGGGAATGCGGGTCAACCTGTGCGTCGCGAAGTCGATGAACGCCCAATTCGTCGCCGCGGTGGCGAGGATCGTTCCGTCCCGGTCGTGAAGTATCTGGTACCGTCGCAGGGACGAAATCCTCTTCAAGTCGGCAACCCACGTCCGCACGATGATGCCATGATCGGGAAACGCCGGTTGCAGGTACTCGATCTGATGCGACCGCACCACCCAACCCGCTTGCAGCTCCCGATACCGCTCCGTCGGCCACCCCTGGGCATCCGAGTGAGCCACCGCCGCCGACTGCATCCACTTCAGATACACCAGATTGTTGACGTGCCCCAACAGGTCAATGTCTTCCGCCCGCACCTCACGACGAAACTCAAACACCGCCGGCATCAGCACGCACCCTTGGAGAGGGAAGAGAAAGAGCGATCCACCGATTTCATAGATTGACACAGATAAATGCGAGGGGGCAAGCGATGTTGGTTCCGATTCGAAGTGCGCAGTCCGCCACCGGTGTGCCACGGCCGTGTCGGCCGTGCGATGGAGCAATACGCTCTGCCA
>JBGSUN010000066.1:0-15782 GCA_041753475.1 Planctomycetaceae bacterium
AGGCGTGCCCACACCCTGAGCGGCCAGCGCGACCGCCTCGCGTCGCACCCGCTCTAACTCCTGAGGACTTCCCTGTCGTCGCATGGCAGAACATCTAACGCTTCCCCGCGTCGACGTCTATATCATCCTGAGAGTCAATAATTTGTGCGAAGGCGTACAGATCACACCCCGCGTGGCAGAGAATGGGGACCAATAGATTGGGGGGCGACGATGTTTCCATCATGAACGACAGATACGCTCCCACCAGTCCTGCACACACGGCATACGTGGGCGTGATCGCATGGGCCAGTCCGAAGACAACACTGGTAGCGATCATCGCTGGCCACCAACCCCACGGCAGCAATCCCACTTGCAACACGCCGCGGAAAAGCAGCTCTTCCGAAATCCCCACAATCAAGGACAGGGTGATCAGTTCAATCCAGGTGCAATCGCGCACTGCCGGACCGAGTACGTCGGTCCAAACCTGCTGCATCCGTGTGAAAGGTCCCCATGGCACACGATCGATCCCCCATGACAGCAGGCACAGCGGAATCGCTCCGAGCACGCCCCACATCAATCCCGTAGTGGTGAAGGCGACGCGATCCCACACGTCGATCCCCAATACTTCCGCTGCCACGAGCGACACGATGACCATCGCGGCCTGGAATGCCCCTGCCATGTTGAGAAATTCGCGGGACCCCCATGATTGTTGCTCGGACATGCGGTATTCATTCCCATTTTTTACGCGGCATAACCGGCACCGTCGACATGCCGCGATTCCCCGCTACTCCCTGCATTTTGCTCAGAACATGATCCTGGACGGAAGCGCTGAATTCGAGAACTCGACTCTGTCGATGGAGAAAGAGGCGAGTGGCCTCCCCTCTCCCCCAGGAAAGGCCGCTCGGCTGAAGGACGACTGACCCACGCCCGTTCTGCTCCGCATCATTGAAGAATACGTCGTGGGTGTCTGTCCGACACGCGTTCGCCGCGACCGAGCCATGGCCGTCAGGTCACGGTCCGGCTGCGTTCCGACCGCTCCGCGGGCGTGATTCGTGTCGTCCTCTCATCGCCGTCGCCGTCGTCGGCCCACCCCCCTCGGGCCGGCGACGGCGATCGTGCTTTGCCCCCAGATGGTGGGCACACGGTGCTCACGGAAATACTTTTCCATTCGGCGCGAAAACGCTGGTGAGAGAACCGGGACGTTGGGATTGACGGTGTGCGGGCCGAAACATACAACCCGCACGCTTCGCGATCCCTTCGGACCGGTCCCATGCTGCGCGTCATATCATCGGAACCGACGCACGCTGCGAAACCCTCGCCGCTGATTCCGCGGTCGGTTTGGCGCAAGCTATTGCTCACACCACCAGTTCTGACATCGAGCCGGGTCATTTTCGCGGGAGCACATCCTCTCGAAGATGCAAAAACCCTCGCGGCTTTGCCACTCGATGTCTGTGTCCTGTGTGCCGATGTTCGCGATACTTTTGCCGGTCGCCAAGACTTGCCGGGTTGTGAGATTCACCCGTTTTCGCAACTGAACCGGAGACTCCCGGAACGGTCTGCCGATCTGGTGATTGTGCACGATCTTGCTGAGTTTGAAACCAATCTGTTTGATGCAGACGTCCGTCGGCAAACTGCCGAGTTGCTTGCGCTCCTGAAACCCAATTCCCGATTGGTGTTTCTACATCGCGAAGATAGCAGTTTTGGACATCAGCCCGAATGCTGGGTGCGACACCTCGCCTGTTTTCCGGGCCGCATCGAACAGCAGGAAACATGGGACTCGCTGTTTGATTGGTCACGGTGGGAATTGTTCGGGCCGCGCGAACATCGGCCCACCACACATCTGGTGACAATCACCGTTCCCGCGGAACCGTTAACGTCGGCCGATTGGCACGATTACGCCCGCCACGGTCTCCTGACGAGCCAACGAACCTGCTGTGCTGCCGCAGCTGCCAGCATGCCCGAAGCCCTGCGTGTTCGCCGCGCCGCATAACACTGCATGAATCAAGTGTGTGCCTCGGAATCACGCTGTTGCGGTGCCCCCTCTTGCCCGCAATTCTTTCACGGCTTGACATCACCCCGCGCACGACCGGATGCTGATGCCATGGTGATTCGGTTCAATTTCTCTTGGTGAATTCTCGGCGTTCGCCGTGCAATACACGCTCCTCAAGAAAAGTGGTGCTCTGCAGGAAGGTGTCTCCGCCCCGTCGACCGGGAGGGAGCATGCCTCGGCGATGGATTTGCTCGCCCTGGGTGAACTCACATCCGGGATGCCACTGACGGGCTTCACCGAGATTCATGATCTGCCGCGAAGGCACATCCCGGATCAGTTGATTGAACTCATCCCGGAATCGGTGGCGAGAGAGAACACCATCATCGCGGTGGAATCGAATGGCGAACGGGTGACGGTCGCCGCCCCGCGCCGGGATGATTACGCCCTCGCCGACAAACTGCGGTTCATCCTTGGTGTCGATATTGCGTTCGTCAAAGCGCCACGGCATGAGATTCTGCGGGCCATCGACCGTTACTACGGGGCATCGCGCGTCGAACAAGTCGAGTCCATGTGCCAGGAATTCACCGAGACCGCGATCGATTTCGACGAAGCGGAAACCCTTTCCAGTCGGTCGGCCCCGGCATTGATCCGGCATGGGGCTTCGCATCCCCGCACCTCCCGCGCGGTTCTGCAAGCGCTGACAGGGGAACTCCCAGGATCGATCACCCCCGCCTGGAATGTTTTCTCCGATGAAGGACAAGGCATGTGGTACTGCATCGTCCCCGAAGGCGAACGCATCCTCGTCCGCCACGTCAACGGTCGCATGGAAGTGATCGAAGGTCCGCGACGGTTCTGGCGGGGGTGGAAAGTCATTTCGCCGATGGAGCGCTGCGTCGCTCATCCGGGTGAATTTCTGATCGTGCGGTTCCTCAACGGCCAGCAGGAACACCACGCCGGACCGACGCAAATCTGGCGGGACCCGCGCGTGCATGCTTCGATTGAGAAGCGCGAGTGCCTGCAACTCGCCGCCAAAGAAGCAGTCGTGGTTTATCGCAATGAGACGACAGCCTCCCCGGATCGCGCGACATCCCGCCGCATCGTTTACGGACCGACGCAATTCTTCCCGCAACCGGGCGAATGGCTCCACACGTTTTCATGGCACGCCTCCAAAGGCGGTTCCAAAGGGATTGAAAAAGTTCCCAACGGGCTGGTGTTCCAGAAACTGTGGCTGATGCCCGATCAGATGTATCACGATGTCCCCGCTGTCCGCACCGGTGACGGAGCCGTGCTGACCATTCGGCTGATGATCTTTTTTGAACTCGCCGACATCGAACGGATGCTCGACAACACGCATGACCCCATCGGCGATTTCGTCAATGCGGCGACCGCCGACGTGGTGGAATTCGTCGGCAAACTCGACTTCGAGGCGTTCAAAAATCAGACCGATAAACTGAACGAAGTCGCCACTTATCGGCAACTCCTCGGCCGCGCCGGTCAGGCGGGATATCGCATCACGAATGTCGTTTATCGGGGCTACGGAGCCGCGGATTCCCTCCAGCAGATGCACAACCAGGCGATTGAAGCCCGCACGAAATTGCAACTGGAACGCGACACCGAACATCAGGCCCAGCAACTCGAAGACTACAAGCTGCAAAGCCAACTCGCCCGCACGGGCCAGCGTCGCTCTGAACAACTCAACGAAGCGCGACACACGATGGAACTGGCCAAAGAAAAATCGATCGCCGCCCTCGATGTGCGACGTCAACAGGCGGAATTTCTGCGTCAAAAAAAACTCGACGATGCCCGCACCGACGAAGAAGCCACGCGCATTCTGCAAGGAGCGCAAGTCGCCCACTTACGGGCGATGTCCGAAATGGGTGTCGATCTCACACGGTATCTCACGCAGTCGCGAGCCGACCGCGTCATCGAGTTCCGCAATTCCAACGGCACCAGCCCGCAGGTGCATCTCGATGCAAACACGCTCGACGACGGCATGCGCGAATCGTAATTGCCCGCCTTCAGCCGGAACGCGACGATGCTTTGTCATCGCTTCGTTTTCGTGTGCCACTGGCTCTGCCAGTGCGATGGAAGGTGTGCGTTCCATCAACGAAAGACACTGGCAGAGCCAGTGGCACACAGCTCAAATTCTTAGTCGCAGCGGAGTACTAAGCCGTTCCGGCTGACGAATCGTCGCTCTCATCGGCTTCGTCGTCCGTAACCGGCTCCGGTTCGACCGACATGAAACGCCGCAGATGCGTGGCGATCCATTCCAACTCCGGTTCATCGAGACCGGTTAACAGTCCATAATGGGCCCCATCCCGCGGCACAATGTGCAACTGCATCACGGGGACATCGTTCACGTCCATCCCGCTGGGGCCTTTGCGGGCCGTTTGCAGATCGGTCAGCGGCCATTCTTTCCGCGTCGTGCCGAACATGCTGGAGACGATCGTTTTCAGACCGCCGTTCGTTACCGCAATCGCGGCCTGCCTCCGTCCCATGTTGATGGCGGCCACCATCATGCCAATGCCGACGGTCCAGAACCCAATGATGAACAACGGGAAAATCCACTGCGCCTCGTCTTTGGGAGCGTTCCCACCGGCGAAGGCGAACCCCACGCCGATTGTAAAGACCACCATGAAGCCACACCACAGCAGGCTGAAGCCGAACAGGCCTTTGCTCCCCTTCCACACGCCGGGAGCCGGTACCGTGAAGATGCAACCATCGTCCATTGATTGATGTTCGATCGTTGTGCCGGCCGGTGGTTCATAACGTTCGATTTCGCGGTGGGCATCCGTCGCATCGATCACGTCCACCGGAATCACGGCTGCCTCAGCAGACGCCGACTCGACCGCCAGTTGCGTCGCCAGAGTGTTCGCGAAGGCCAGCAATAAATCCCGTCGGTAGCCCGGCACCAGCACTTTCGATTTACCGCTGTGCAATTCCGCCGACAGCACCGCGTACTCCGTCAACACCGGCACGGGCTGGGATTGGCCTTTCCTTCTGGCCGACACCCCGGCATGTACCTGCAACCGGGCGACCTCACTCCGCTTGATTCGCCGCCGGTACGGAAACCAGCCGACCTGCTCGATAGCGATGAGCGATCGATCATTCACAACCAGCCGAGCCCGGCCGCACCAGATCGCGAAGCCAATCGCCAGCATCGACAATCCGCCGCCGAAGAACGGCAGCGCGAACAACCCCGCCAATCCGCCCCACGGCCCGAAAATCGAGATCAAACCGCCGACAAACCCAATGGTCCAGACCGTGGTAAAAACCATCACCCCGACGCCGAACCCCAGCGGCAACACCGCCAGCCACCGCCATTTCCCCAACTCCCGCGCAGGGAAATCATACGTGGTGACGCCGTCCTTCCCCGTCGTGACCACAATCTCTGTCGGCAGCGGTTCTGACATGAAAGGCTCCCGCAGGTGTCCGTCCGTCATCAGAGAACGCGGAACGGGTTTGGGCGGATCATTCGTCCAATCAGAGAATGATCGGGCTGACGATGGGCTTGCCAGTGGTCGTTGCGACTACAAGCTGCCGAACGGCGTTTTCGAGCCGACGAAAGGATCGCAAGTTGGCGCTGCGAAATGATTCGATGGGAATCGCGCTGGTCAAAACGTCCTGGTCACGAGATTGGCTATATCCTTTGAGGACTTTGTTCAACCAACCTTTCGCATCTCTTGGCGACTTCTCGGGATCTTTAGGTAACTCAAAATCAGTCGGTACTGCTATCCGGGTACCGACAGTTTGACCTCGTAACGCCCCTAATCCCGCAATAATCCACGACTCAAATTCTTGCGAGGCGATTACGATGCCAAGAGAAAAACGATTGCCCGCACCGACGGTTGCAGCCCTCTCTGCAAGCATGTGCGCAGCTCGGCAAGCGCAAAATGGCGAGCGGTCGTGCATGAACGAGTGATCGTCACCATCAAGAATGGTCAGGCAGGCGGTAACCCCCGGCTTGCGAGCAGCCACCTGAATATAGTCCAACCATCTTGACTCTTTCCCCTCCGCACGCAGAAGTTTGTGCACACCCCCAATCCTGAGAGCGTGATCGTCAACTACGAGATGCTGGGAAGCATCGAGTCCCTTGAGGAGTTTCTTGACCAGAATTGGAGCAGCAGTGACATCTCCGTCACCTTCGACGAGTAGTCGCAACCGGGGGATTTTCATGACTCGACTGTCTCCCGCCGGGCGGGGTCAACATCGAGCAGTTCACCTGGCGATAAGAGATGGTCCTGAATCGCTTCACGCTGGTCAGCAGCCAGCGGGCCGATGACGGTTTCGAGTTCGGAATTGAGTTCAACCACGCGAATCTGCTCGGCATCGAACTGATCCAGCAAGCGTGGGCTGTGAGTCGTCAAAATCACTTGGCCGCGACCGGCAGCCGGTGCTGCACGGAACTCTTCTCCGAGCAATTCTAAAGCACCAGGAAAGATTCCGTTTTCTGGTTCCTCAAAAAGTAGTGTTTGCTTCGGAGGTTGTTGATAAAGGGCGAGGAGATGTGCAAAAATCCGGCGGAAACCATCCGATTCTTCCTCAAGCCGTAAGGGCATGATTCGATTGCCGAGTTCGTGACCGACGATTGCACCACGCAGTTCCTGCAGAGACTCTAGCTCAATCGATCGCACCGTTCGATTGAGTTTCTGGATGGTTGCAAGTAGTGTTCGTCGGGCTAACACTTGGTCGACACGCATAGCAAGCGTTTGCAACGACGAAAGGTAGTTGTGACCAATATCGTCCAATCCAAATTTCTGATGATTCCTATCCAGTTGAGTCAGGCCATCATCGGAAGCAGATTGCATCACATTAAGTGGAAATCGATGGACACCGATTCCGGTTGCGAGGACGCTATATGCAATCGAGGCTTCTTCAAGTCCCGGAAGGCGTCCCAGCGCCAGATTTCCAGGTTTCGGAACCGCGGTTAACGGTGGCGATGTTTTCCAGATGTGGCGAGACGGCTTGCCACTCTCTTCGGCAACGCCTTGCTCAAACACAGTCTGTCCATCAAATGAGAGCAATTCGGACTTTAAAAACACCTGCTGCTTATTTGGTGCTGAGATTTGAATAAAATATCCAAGCTGATTGCCAGTGCTAGGAAGTTCAATCTGAAATCCGAATTCGGCTGTTGCTTTGGGTGAATATTCGTTTGCAAATGGTTTGTACATACTCGGAATGACATCGCCCTGTCCGTTCGCACGCACAAAATCTCGCACAAACTGAATTGCCTGCAAGAATGTGCTCTTCCCACTGCCACTTCTGCCGACAAGCACTGTGACCGGCGACAGATCAACTGTCAGATCACGAATGCTTTTGAAGTTGCGGATCGTCACTTGGCGGATCATGGCGTCACCTTTGGGAGCAGAACGAATCGATCCGGATCACTCGTCCGTCACACACCCTTCACTCGCGCTCTTCACCGTCTTGATGTACTTGTAAAGCGTCCCCCGCGTGGCGAGCAGTGCGGGGGCCTTCCATTCGGCTTTGCGGCGGGCGAGGACTTCGGGGGAGAGGTCGACGTCGATGCGGTTGTTTTCGGCGTCGAGGACGATGCGGTCGCCGTCTTTCACCAATGCAATCGGGCCACCTTCCTGGGCTTCCGGGGTCACATGGCCGACGATGAAACCGTGTGAACCGCCGGAGAAGCGGCCGTCGGTGATGAGGGCGACGTGTTCACCCAGCCCGGCTCCCATGATGACCGAGGTCGGCGTCAACATCTCCGGCATCCCCGGGCCACCCTTGGGGCCTTCGTAGCGGATAATGATCACGTCGCCCTTTTGAATCTTGCCGTCTTCCATGCCTTTGAGCATCGCTTCTTCATGATCGAAGACGCGGGCCGGGCCGATGAATTTCAGGCCTTCTTTGCCGGTGATTTTCGCCACGGCGCCGTCGGGACAGAAGTTGCCGCGCATGATACGGATGTGGCCGCTCGACTTGATCGGCTTCTCGATGGGCACAATCACCTGCTGCCCTTCGGCGAGACCGGGGACGTCTTTCAGATTCTCGGCGACCGTCTTGCCGGTGACCGTCATGCACGAACCGTCGAGGAAGCCCTTTTCAAGCAGATATTTCATCAAGGCCGGGGTGCCGCCGACGTTGTGCAGGTCTTCCATCACGTACTTGCCCGACGGTTTCAGGTCGGAAATGAACGGCACGCGGTCGCTGGTCTTCTGGAAGTCGTCGATCGTCAGCGGCACATCGACGGACCGAGCCATCGCGATGAGATGCAGCACCGCATTGGTCGATCCGCCGGTGGCCATGATGAAGACCATCGCGTTCTCGAACGCGGCACGGGTCATGATGTCCCGCGGCTTGAGATCGAGTTCCAGCAGCTTGCGGATCGCCTTCCCGGCGGCGACGCATTCGCCGAGTTTCAGCGGATCTTCCGCGGGAATCGACGAACTGTACGGCAGCGACATCCCGAGGGCTTCGATTGCCGACGCCATCGTGTTCGCCGTGTACATCCCGCCGCAGGCCCCCGCGCCGGGGATGCTGCACCGGATCACGTCGGCCCGTTCTTCCTCGGTGATCTTGCCGGTGATGAATTCGCCATACGCCTGGAACGCCGAGACGATGTCGAGCTTCGGATGCTTCGGCGTACAACCGGGTTTGATGGTGCCGCCGTAGATCATCAATGCTGGGCGATTGAGCCGGCCCATCGCCATGAGGCAGCCGGGCATGTTCTTGTCGCAGCCGGGGATCGAGATGTTCGCGTCGTACCACTGAGCCGACATGACGGTTTCGATGCTGTCGGCGATGAGGTCGCGCGACTGCAACGAGAACGACATCCCGTCGGTTCCCATCGAGATACCGTCCGACACGCCGATGGTGTTGAACCGCATGCCGACCATCCCGGCGGCGACGACCGATTCCTTCACCTTGTCGGCGAGGACATTCAGGTGCATGTTGCAGGTGTTGCCGTCATACCAGACGCTGGCAATGCCGACTTGGGCCTTGTTCATGTCCTCGGGGGTCATGCCCGTGCCGTAGAGCATGGCCTGCGAAGCGCCCTGGGATTTCGGTTGCGTGATGCGGGAAGAGATTTTGTTGAGCATGGTGGGGTGTCAGTGGTCCGTTGTCAGTGGTGAGTTGGAAAGAATTTAACGATGCCGCTTGGAAATCGCGGCTTTGGTAGTCAAAGGCTGTTCTGGTACGAGGAGTCGATGTTCGCGCCGCGACCAGACATGAACCGTCTTGGCCACGACATCTAATTCTGCGCCTTCAAATAAAACCGTCAATCGAAACTGTCCGGGCGATGCGAGATCAAACTCGTGGATCAACCAAATGGTGCAGTGGTCGCTCTCTTCCAGGTCGAAGCGGCAAGACTGGACGTCATAAAGTTCAACCCAGTAGCTGCCCAACTCAATTGAGACGCGGTCGGTCGCCAGTCGGTGAAAGCGAATGAGTTGTTCGTCATGGAAATCATATCGCTGTTGCAGGGACTCAAACTCACGAAGTGTCGGCGGAACCTTATCGATGATGGCGGCACGGTGTTGAACGTACTTCGTGAGAGCCTCATTCCACTCCAGTCGTCCCGCCGCCCATTTCTGTCGCGTCAAGAATTGCATTCATCGTGACTCGGCAGAATTGCGGGATTTTCACAGCCCGGAGCGCGAGCGACGGGCGAACTTGATTGAGTGCGTGTGGTCAAAAGGGGACGTCCGTCGCTTGCGCTCCGGGCTGGGACGGAGGTCTACTCCACTAGTTCACTTGGATGCGGCACTCGTTCTACACGCGGCAGCACCTTCGGAACATAAATCGTCGTGTAAGCCGTTGCGAGGCGGTGCGCATCCAATGCCGCTTGGTCCGCCCAGCGTTCGACCAGCAGGAACGTCAGCGCATCGTTTTTCGATTGATACACCTCGAACCGTTCGCACCCCGGTTCCTGGCGGGACAGACGGCCTTGCTCGCGCAGAAGTTCGCGGATTTCGGCGACGTCCGCGGCGTCTTTCACGGTCAGCCAGATGTTGGCGTAAATCACGGCGGGAGATCCTCAAAGCCACGGAATCAATTCGAGCAAAGGCGATCCACAGATTTCACAGAAGGACACAGATTCGGAAGGAATGCGAGGAGGGGAACCACGGAAGACACGGAAGAAGAGAGAAGAGGAAGGGGAGACGGAGTGATTTGAGGACACCAGTCGCCCGCCGCGAGTTCGTCTTTTCCATCTCCTCTTTCCCGTCTTTTTCCGTGTCCTATGTGTATTCGTGGTTCCCTCTCTTCCTTCTTTCAATCTGCGTCAATCTGCGAAATCTGTGGACTGCATTTCAACCGTCCGGAAAGCAACCCGGCTGGTCGAGTGCAGTTCGAGCAGCATATCAATTCCGCAAAGCGCGGGGGAGCATTGGCGGACGATTTGACCGCAGAAACCGTCGATGTGCATTCAATTTGGCCACAGGCTGGATGGCGCGGCGACATTCTGCGGCTATGATGATGGCGACTTGCGATTCACTCTGATGGCACATTATCCCCCGATTGACTTTTAGAAAGCGCACTGTGCCGACGAAATGGCTGAAATGGCATGAGGTTCCGACGAATTTCCCCGCGGCGGATGGTGGGCGGCTGACGCAATTGCTGGAACAGATCGGTCGACGGGCGATTGAGGCTAGCGATCCGGCCGCGTTCCTGCGGGAGATCATCGCCGATGTCGCGGGAGAACTCGGGGCGCAAGCGGCGGCGGTGGCGGAACGGTCGACAGCGAAGGGGCTGACCGCGCAGCACGGCCGGTGGAATCTGGAGGAAGTCCCGTTCTCGTTTATGGCCGAGGTGCTGGACCGGGAAGACGCCGGTTTGCAGAAGTTACCGGCGTCGGCGGGAATGGTTGCCGTCGCGCCGATGGGCAGCCGCACGCATCCATCAATGACGCTGGTGTTACAGGGCCGCAGTTTGCCGGAGGACGTGCTGCCGGGGTTGTTCCTCACCGCGCGGACACTCGGCCTGTTGTGGGATAGCGTGCAGACGACCGCCGGGCAACGACGGCGTGTCGGCCAGTTGAAAACGATTCTCAGCATCGCCGCGGAGATTGTGTCGTTCCCGGACGTCGAAGGATTGCTGGAGCGGATCGCCGTCGATGCGACCAAGCTGCTGGCGTGTGATCGGTCGAGCATCTTTTTGTGGGATCGCGAGCAGCACGAGATCGTCGCGCGACCGGCGCTCGGCGTCGAAGGCGGGTCGTTGCGGCTGCCCGAAAAGACCGGCATCGTGGGGGAAGTGCTGCAGACGGGGAAGTCGGTCCGTGTCGATGATGCCTATGCTGAGCCGCGGTTCAGCCAGAAAGTCGACAAAGCCAGCGGTTACAAGACCCGCAATCTGATGTGCGTGCCGATGATCGGCGGCGACCGGCAGACGCTCGGCGTGTTTGAGGTGATCAACAAGCTCGACGGTTCGTTCACCGCCGACGATGAAGAACTGCTGCTCGATCTGTCGGCCCAAGTGACGGCGGCGTTGCAGAACACGCGCGAACGGGAATCGCTGCTGCGGTCACACAAACAGTTGACCGAGCAGGTGACGAAGGGCGTGTCGATCATCGGCGAGAGCCCGGCGATCAGCGCTCTCCGCAGCACGGTCAAACGCCTCGCGGGGACCGATCTGCCGGTGCTCATCCTCGGCGAAAGCGGCACCGGCAAAGAAGTCGTTGCCCAAGCACTGCATTATCAGGGAACCCGCGCGGCCCATCCGTTCATCGCCGTGAACTGTGCGGCGCTGGCGGAAAGCCTGCTGGAAAGCGAACTCTTCGGCCATGAAAAAGGAGCCTTTACCGATGCCCGCGACATGCGCCGCGGTCAGTTTGAAACGGCGGAAGGGGGCACGATCTTCCTCGACGAAATCGGCGACATGAGCCTCGGCGGTCAGGCAAAACTGCTGCGCGTACTCGAACAGAAAGTCATTACTCGCGTCGGTGGTTCACTGGCGATTCCCATCAATGTGCGGGTCCTCGCGGCGACGAACGCCAAGCTGGCGGAAGCGGTGCGAGCGAAGAAATTCCGCGAGGATCTGTACTTCCGGCTGAACGTCGTGACGCTCGATCTGCCGCCGTTGCGCGACCGACCCGATGATGTCATTCCGCTGGCGGAACATTTCCTCGGCACGTTTGCGGTGCAGTCACGGCGACCGAAATTGAACCTGTCTGCGGATGCGAAGCGCCGGTTACAATCTCACGGCTGGCCGGGGAATGTGCGCGAGCTTCGCAACCTGATGGAGCGCGTGGCGTTTCTCGCGCCGAACGACAAGATCGAAGTCGACGACCTGGCGTTCATCCTCAGCCCGGAGAAGGAAACGTTCACGGAACCGTCGGAGAACCAGGGCCTGACCGACGCGACAAACTTCTTCCAGCAGGAGTACATCCGCCGGGCGATCCGCCGCATGCGTGGCAACATGAGCGAAGCCGCCAAACTCCTCGGCCTGCACCGCAGCAACCTCTACCGCAAAATGCGCCAACTCGGCATGAGCGAAGCGGGGAACGAAGAAGACGAAGAAGGTTAACACAGCCCGGAGCGCAAGCGACGGATGAGCAATTTGTTACTATTACCCGTTCTGTGGCTCTGCATAGGAATTTCGGGGACAGACGCTCTTAGGCGGAGTTTAGGAGCGAGACCGTAGCGAGACGATTAGGATTCGTGATGAAGGCTGTTGTCTACCGTCCAGTCGAGCTTCATGGCAGTTGGCGACCACGCTCGCTCGGTGACATGCGTGGACCGCGTTTTCCAGAAGCGTATAGCGAACTCGTAACGCTCGACATCGGTGAGGATGTCTTGGAAGAGGCATCGGAACAATACGACTCAGCACTCGGCGATGTCATCCTTTTGTTCGATGAAGACGGGATTGCGAACGCCTTCGCTGCTGGCCCATACAATTGGGAGCGGATTGCTTTTGGATCAGAATGGAAGTCGCCGCTATAGACGCCCCTGTAAGTGGGTATCCCTTCTCGTTGAAACTCGTTCCCATGCTCCGCGTGGGAACGAGATGAAAGAGTTTTTGCCACAAGAGGCACAGAAGACACAAAAGGGAAAGAAGAGGAAGACGAAGTGATCGAACGAATTCCTCTTCGCTTTTCCTGCCTTAATTTTTGTGTCTTTTGTGCCTTTTGTGGCTAAAAAACTCCTTCGATATCGTTCGTGGCCCAACTCACGTGTGCCGTCTCGGAACGAGTTCGGTGAGCCGCTTACTTCTTTGGCCAGCTCAAGTGGCGGTGCAGGAATTCGTACGTCGCCTGGCCGTTGATGGTGTGGGGGCCGTTGAAGAACTCGATTTCGGTTTTGCCACCGAGGCCGAGCTTACTGTAATGCCGGCGGACCTTGGCGTATTCATAAGCGACGAGTTCATCGACCGACACGCCATCGTCGTGACCCCGTTCAACCATGAACGGCCGTGGCGTCATCAGGTAGCTCAGTTCGGCATAGTTCGCGATGCTCGCCATATTCCATTCGAAGATTTCGTACTCGCCGGTAAACAGGTAGCTCATCGGCGTGTCGATCGTCGCGTTTTTGTAGACCCACTCGTTGTAGTCGGCAGAGCAGATCGATAAGCAGTAATCCGTGAGCAGCGGAGGCACACGCACCGCTGTCTTGCCGCCGTAGGAGAGGCCGTAAAACGCCAGGCGTTGTGGATCCGCATTCGGCAGGGTCTTCAACCAGTCGAGCGTGACCTGATGCTGCGGCAGGATGTAGCTGAACAGCGACCGGCCGAGTGGATTCGATTTGCGTTGCAGCGTGCGGAATTTGTCCTTGCCGCGATACGGATTCTGCGGCGCATAGACGATGAACCCACGCTTGGCAAGTTCCGCGCTGAAGGCTTTGTAGGGAGGATAGCCGGACGAACCTGGACCGCTGATCGTGTCCATCGGCACTCCTTCCAAACCATGCTGGCAGACAACGACCGGACGTTTCTCACCGTCTTTCAGGTTGCTCGGCAACAGCAGGATTCCCGATGCGATCACATCCGGAAAGACGTCCAGGACGACTTCGTAGCCGTGATACTCCGGCGTTTCGAGGATCTTGCGTGTGCGGGGTGACGGAGCGATGACTTTGTTCGGCAGGCGGCCGATCAACTCGTCCCACACCAGATTGCGGTACTTCTCGGCGGAAGCCTTCCACTTGTCGACACTCGATCGATCGGCCCCGGCCCAGAGTTTGTCCCGCGTTCTGAACGAAAGTTGCAAGATCCGTTGCGTGTGGCCGACGAGTTCGTTCATCTGTCGCAGTTGCCGGGCATCGGCATCCACCGGCGTGTCGAGTTTCACCGGTTCCGATTCGCCAATGGCTTCCGCTTTCACGCCGAGGCCGTTGAGAAACGCTGCGAGAGCCGAGGCTGAACCGGCGTTGCCGTTCGGCATGCCGTCGATGAGGGCGACTTTGTTCACGGCTTTCAAACCGGCGTAGATCGGTGACAACCGCGCGAACTCACTGCGGACGGCTTCGACCGCGGCGGTTTGAATCTTGCCCGGTGCTGCGCCGCCACGTCGTCCTGGCTTCACCGGCAGCGGCGTAACGATCTCGGGAATTTTCGCTGCTTCAATCACCAGCGGACGGGGGGCGATCATCGCGGCGACTTCCGCATCACCGAACTCCCCCAGCAGCCGCCAGACATTGCGATCGATCGGTTCCTCCCACACGCCTTCACGCGGCTGGAAATATCCAGCGACCCACGTCGCATCAATACGCTGATCGAGCGCCGAAGCGTGCATGGCCAGCATGCCACCGTCGCCCACACCGGCGACACCAATCGGCAGGTCCTGCTGCAATTCCTTGTTGAAAGTCTCCAGCGCATCGACTGCGGCCAGCACTTTCTGGACTTCGTAGCCGACGACATGCCGGCCGACTTCGAACGCCTGGCGGTAGACCCATTCACGATGGGATTGGTTGGTGAGGACGATGTCTGGATTGCCAGCGTGGGTGTCGTCGCGGCTCAGCAACGTCGGAATAATGACGAGCAATCCCTGTTCCACCAGCGAGCGGGCCAGCGGACACGCTTCGGGCTGATTGGGATCGGCTCCGCAGAACGCTTCCGGTGACCAGGTGGCATCGGGGATCGCGACCACGAGACCGACGATTTCGTCTTCCGCCGGGTAAAGAAGGATCCCTTCGGCAGTGACGTTCTGAAAGACTTGCCATCGCACGGGCAGGATCGAATACCGTTCCGAAGATTTGCGCGGCCGTCGTGTTCCAGGCGACGATTTCCCGGTGATGTTCGTCAATTCGAGGTTTTCGAGACCACGCCCGGCCACGCGCGGGTCGACCGCTCCGAGGTACGTCCGCAGTTTTTCACGGTACGGTGCAAGGCTCTGCTGATAGGCCTCGGGGCTGGAGAGATCGCGCTGCCATTTCGCGGCGCGGGCTTCCCGAGCCGCGGCGATTTCGAGCAACGCAAACTTGTCGATCCCCGCAACCATCACTTCATCGAGCGGCTGGTCGATGGTCAGCGCGGCCGTCCCCGGAAGGATCTTGGGAAATGTGATCGGATCCGCGGACCACACCGGCAGCGCAAGCAGGCCGACGAACACGAACGACAGCGAGCGCATCACAAACTCCTCGATCACCCTTGGCACAGCAGCGAAACCAGCGGACGCATCACAGCTAACCGATTCGTGAAGGGAATGGCAACCGTGGGGTGAGATTGTTTAGCCGGGCATGACGGAGAGTCGGAGTGAACTTATCGTCGCATTCAGAGAGACTATGGGGTCTCCGCCAAAGATCCGAGACCAGCGGCAAATGCGGTTCCTTCTCCCCCGTCTGCGGGGGAGAAGGTGGCCGATAGGCCGGATGAGGGGGGCGAGCGATTCAACACGCTCGCTTCTTTTCAATACGCCCCCTCA
>JBGSUN010000067.1:0-10869 GCA_041753475.1 Planctomycetaceae bacterium
TGAAAGCCTGGTCCCGACTTCCAACATGGCACCCCAGGCCCCGCACCACCCCGGAAACATTCCTCAACCCGTTCACACTCGCCCGCTGGGGCAATTCGATCGGCCGATACCAAACGGCTTAAATCCACAAGCTGCTAGGGCGCGGTCGGAATGGCCTTCTGCGTACTCGAACAGGGCCGCACTCATCTGCACTTCCGGACGCTGCTGCCTGTCGACCGACTGCAGGTACTTTTTCGCCAGCTCACGTGCCGCAGCCACCTCTCCACGTCCGGTGCGACGACACCAGCAATACCATTCAAACTGGGAATCCTCATAGCGCTCCGCCAACCGCTTCATATAGGTTTCGGCATTTCGCCAGTCTCCCATCTGGTCGTGGCAGTCTGCAGCACACTGGAGCGCCCATCCCGCCCACGATTCGGCCGCTTCATCGGCATACTTCTGTGCGGTCTCGAGTTTTTCCCGCTTCATGAAATGTCGCGCCAACTCGACGCGGATCGTGTCGTCTTCCAGACCTTGGCTTTGCAACTTGAGCGCTTTCGTCATCGTCTCCAGCCAGGCGGGCTCGTTGTCCTGGTTGCGATAGCAAAGTGCCAGCCGCCGGTAGGTCTCGTGATCCGGCAGCGTGTCGATGCGCCGTTGGAGGCAGCGGGCCGCATCATCCCACTGTTGAGCGAGCAGATATCGCTCGCCGAGCGCGTCCTGCACCGCCGGCTCCGTGGCATATTCCTTCTCCCACGCTTTCGCCCGCGACGCCGCGTACTCCCAGTCGGACGTCACGGTTGCGGCAATCGTCGTGGGCGTGTTCGGGCAGATTTCCCGCAGCCGCTGAGCCGCCCATTGCCGCAATTCGGCCGTGGGGCCCATGCGATGGAAGGCCAGCAGGTCGCGAAAGACCAGGTCGCACCGCCTCAGCACGTTGGCCCGCATAGCCGCGGCCGCTTCCACTCCCGACTGCTGCAGGAGAATCAGCATCGAAGTCGTCGAGGTTTCGTAATGCGGATCGACGACCAGCTTCTTCGCCTGCGCTATGAGGGCATCACGGACAACCTGCTCATCCGATGCATGCGACTCGATAAACGACTCATACGGATGCCCTCTCAGGGAGGGCCGGTAGCGGTCGAGCGTGGCGTCGGCGTTCACTGCCAGCACGAATCGTTCGACATCCACTCGACGCCAAGCGTGTAAAAACGTGATGTCCTGGATCAAATTTCCGGCAGTCTGCAGCGACGGCTCAGTGAGGTCCGCATCTCGGGGGAGCTGCATCTCCTGAATGAGCCGCTGACGATGCGTGAGCTCTTTCTCATCTTCCTTAGGCCCCTGCTGCAGCGCTCGGACGGCGTCCGGTAGATCGCTCAAGCCGGCAAGATCTTCATACAACGTAGTTGCGAATTGCTTTGGTGCCGACTCGGTTGTTTGGCGGCGTACGCCCAGAGGGGCG
This sequence comes from Planctomycetaceae bacterium, assembly GCA_041753475.1. GTDB lineage: Bacteria > Planctomycetota > Planctomycetia > Planctomycetales > Planctomycetaceae > DSVQ01. The sequence continues at coordinate 1,439 of JBGSUN010000067.1, forward strand.
TCGACGAGGACGGAGTCCCACACACGGAAACAATCCCCCTCTCGATTGAGCAGGGCCTGCGCCGCCTGGAACTTCAGCGTGTAGACATTCATCGCTTCGGCACGGATAAACTGGAAGTAAGCTGCCCAGATGTTTTCTTTCGATTCCGCCAACTTCGCGAGCGCCGCCGCATCATCGAGACAATAGGCCTCCGCCAACAAACCCTCGTCACTCAGACCGGAATTGGAATTGCTCAATACGGTGGCGAGATCGTCGAGCGCCGGCTGGTGTAGTCCCGCCAGAGCGCGCACGTACGCGCGGGTGCAGAGCGAATCCGTATTCAGCTGCCGCGCGACGAGACGTTCTGCATACAGCAGTGCTCGGGCCTTGAACACCTTGTGCATCGGACTCCAGTGAACCTCGGTCAAAGTTCCGAGATGGGCGTAGCCGCGCGCGAGTGCAGCCAGCAACACAGGCGCATCAGGGTTCTGTCGCAACCTGGCGTGCAGGCTGCGAACGGCTTCATACTGTCGCAGAACGCTGGGCCACCGCAGATGCTCGCGGATTTCCTCGGACACGTCCGGCGCCGACGCGGCGGCTTCTGCTTTGGCGTCAGTGGAGTATCCACACTGGCCCAGGATCTCACGGAACTCGCGCCGCGACATGGGCTCCAACTGGGCCACCGCGCTCGCGATCAATTCGGATTCATGCAGCTTGACCGGAACCGCTTTCACGAGTGTTTTACGCTTCCCTTCCACCTTCGAAATGCGGATTATCAGGGCTTGATCACTGGAAACGTTTGCGGAGACATCGATCGGCGTCCCCATTTCCTTCGATCCCGCCGCCACAGACTCGCGCAGTGATGCATCACATGTTCGAAGCCTGAGTTCTTCCCGTGCGGTCAACAGGACGGACTGCCGAACCAGTTCCCGGATGAGCAGCCCGATTTCCGCATCATCGGCAGGCTTCATCACATCGAGAAAGAATCGAGGTGACGACTTGGTGCTCGCGCGCGCCGACTGTGGCGTCGTGAAAGCATGAAGGGCCGACCAAAGGAATAGTGCGCACCAAAATATGACACGCATGACAGCACTCCTCTAACGTTAATAGTTCAGACATTGCCGCGCCGATATACGCTTTCTTGAGGCAGGCTTCAACTGCTCACCGTCCCTCGGGTTCCCCAGCCGGATCAGTTGCCACGCTAGTACATCCGCGGTCACTGGGGGATCGAGAACAGTCTACACCACGTCCTCGATGTCACTTTTACAGAGGACGCCAGCCGCTTCCGCCGCGGCCACGCCCCCGAGATTTCCGCGTCGCTCCGCCACCAGGCGCTCAACATTCTACATCGCGACACTTCGATCAAAGCTCACATCCGCGGCAAACGTCCCCGCGTCGGCTGGGACGAGGACGCCCTCGAACAATTGTGGACCGATTGTTTCCGCGAGTTAACATGCAATTGTCCTGCCCGCCCGACAGACCTTACTGCTGAGTCGGGTCAGTAGTCTCCGCTGCCGACCTCCACAGTCATCGGCCGGTATCCTATTCTGCGGGCGACACCTTTGATACCGAAAGTCCTGCCAGTGTGCGAAGTTGCCGATCGACATCGGAAGCGAGATCGTTTACTCGTTGCGGTGAAAGCCAAGTCGAATAGGATGTAATCGACAAGCAGCCATTGACTGTCACTGCCGATTGCGAGAACGCCGGCGTATGTGGCCCTCCATTGGCAAACCATCCCCATTCCAGCATTCGGACACCCGAAGGTGAAGGAGCGACTTCGTGGCTTCCCAAGCTATTTGAAGAAACACAACACGCAGACTGACGCCGCGGAATGGTGATTCGACTTGGGATCAGCAGATTGACCATGTGATAGAGTCGTAAAGGTCTTTGAGAGGCAATGCTGGCCTGAAGATGACGTGCTATCTCACGCGATTTGGAGACGATGTCGACCGGTTTGCGGAAATCGACTGCAAACTTCGTCTGCACCGCAAGCATTCCGATCGCTTTGTCGGCGATGTCGTTGGGCAAGTAACGGCGCAGGTTGATGGGAATATCTAAGTCGATGACCGGTATCTCAGTTTCGTATCGAGCGGAAACGGCGGCCATTCCCACTGTTCCTATCGCGGCGGTCAACGTTATGTTTGCGTCCCGACATGCACGGAGGAGGCAATTTGTGTCAACTGCCGTCCACCGATAGACCACACACATACCAGAATTATCGTTGGCGCGCTGTAGGCCGACAGATGCCTGCAGCAGCCGGTGATATTCCCATCGATATCGTAAGATGAGATCGAGGTGGTTCAAGTAAGTGCACCACTTTCCACGAGGTAGCCGAGGTTCCGGCCAATCCCATTTGTGAGCCGATCGACTGCCCAGCACCTCCAAAAACCGTCGTATCAAAATCGATATTGATCCCGCATCAAACAAGGCGTGATGTGCCACGCTAACGATCTGAAAGGTATTGTCGACCTCAGAAAAGAATACCAGCCATCGTAACACAGCTTCGCTTGCGGGCGGGAAGTTCTCTCGTCCTCGCTCAACGGCAACCATGCATCCGTGGTCGGCATCACGCACGGATAGCATCTCAATTGGCGGAAGTACTGGCGTGGATGGGTATCGAAATTCATAGCCTCCCGAAGCCAGTCGCTCAATCCGTAATGTGGCACGCGGACACTGCAGCGAGACAGTTTGTAACGCTTGCTCAATCGCTCGGCGGTCGTTTGGTCCGGAAAAGCGGGAAATAAAGACAATCCGGCCGCATCCCGACACGTCGTCGTGCAGTGCGCAGAAGATATTCTCAATTCCCAATGCTCGTCGCCAGAGTCGACTCGGTCCTGAGACTTGCGTCGACGGGCCGGATAGGATGTTTTTGCTTAACGACGGATCCGCTTCAGGGGTTTGAACTGGCATCAAGGTCATAGTCCCGCAAACGTGCGAAGTTGACGGTCGACTGCGGATGAGAGCTCGTGAACTCGTTGCGGTGAAAGCCAAGTCGAATAGGACGTAATCGATAAACAGCCATTGACCGTCACCGCAGATTGCGAGAATGCCGCCATGTAAGGTCCTCCATTGGCGAACCACCCCCATTCCAACAATTCGACTCCAGAAGGGGATCTCGGGACTTCGTATATGCCTAAGCTATTGGACGAGACGCAGCTCGGAGCCGGAGATCGAGGCAATTTGATGCGATTCGGGACGACAAGATTAATCAAGTGGTAAAGGCGCAGAAGGCTTTCACTGGCAACGCAAGCCCGCAGATACTGGGATATTCTCTGCGACTGCGCAACGATGTCGACAGGCCGGCGGAAATCGACAGCGAACTTGGCGATCATGGCGAACATTCCGATGGCTTGATCGCCGCATTCTGGAAGCAGGTAGCGGCGTAAATTAACGGGAACATCTAAATCAATCACCGGCATGTCGCTTCCGTAGTGCTCGTTGAAAGCCACCATTCCCATGATCCCTAATGTTGCCGTCAACGTTACCCTCACTCCGCGACACGCGCGGATCAGGCCATTGGTTTCCGCTGCTGACCATCGGGAGACTACGCATGCTCCGGGGCTATCAACGTCTTGCGGTGGGCCTTTGCAAGCGCGGAGCAAATGGTGGAATTCCCTGCAATACCGAGCTGTGAGACTGAGGTGTGTTCGAAACGTACTCCATTTTCCATGAGGCACGCCGGGGGGCGGCCAATCCCATTTATGAGTCGACTGACTACCCAGCGTTTCGAGAAACCGCCGTATCAAAATCGCCATTGAGCCTGCGTCAAATAAGGCATGATGTGCTAACCCAACAAGTTGAAATGTACTATTGACTGCGCATCGGAGCACAATCCACCGTAAGGCAGGCTCATGTCCCCGAGAAAAGTTCTCACGCCCCCGAAGCACGGCGAGTGAGCAGCCATGACCGGCATCACGGACCTCCAACATTTCAATTGGTGGGAACAGTGGGACTGTGGGAATTCGAAACTCGTATTCGCCCGACGAAAGACGATTAATCTTCATGGTCGCATGCGGACACTGCTGCGAGACATTACGCAACACCCGCTCGATCGCTTGCTCATCGTAGGGACCCGAGAACCGGGCAATCGACACCACCCGACCGCAACCTGACACCTCGTCATGAAGCGCGCAGATCAGACGTTCGATTCCCACTGCTCGTCGCCAGAGCCGGGATGAACCTGACGAGTATTCCATTGGACTGGCCCCACTGTCTCCAGTTGGAGAAGGAATCGACTCAGATGATTCGTGTGGGAGCAAAGTCACCGTCCTGACTTTGAAACGGGGGATGTGGTCAGCCAACATAGTCACCTAGACGCTTATGAATCGTCGCGGCCAGTTTTACGGCAAACGAACGTGGAGTTGTGCCAACCGTAACGGTGAGTTGCGAGCCGCAAGTGCTGCTGCAAATGGAGACGGACCCCGGCTGTCCCCAAATTCCCGCGATGTGATAGGCGCTTCGCAGCACAGCGTCACCCCAGCAATCACCCAGGCGTCCGAATTCGCCGAGATCATTGATTGCAATGTCGGGACATTTTCGCTCGTTGCTGTTTGCTCGATGAGCGATGAACCGCAGCAACGCGAATGGGAATACGTTGGTGAGCCACCGGAGAGGTGGAAGATCCACAGAGAGCGTGCTCATCACAAGCCCGAACTGGGGACCTCGTTTCATGGCCAGCCCAGCCCGTAATTGGTCCATTACGGCGGCCATTGTCGTAGCACCAGGCTCATCCACCCTCACAGCTTCACGACCAAGAAACATGCCAGCCGACGCGCGCTGGACAGCGACTGGCAAATAGCGACGCAGATTGACCGTCAAGAACAGGAAGAGGGGCGCCTGCGGAGCAATCCCAAGGATGTCACGCAAAGCAAGATATGTCGCCGCCATGATCGCAATCGTCGGCGTGCCCCGGTCGCGAAGCGCACGCGCCGTCAGCTTTTTCAACGTGGACTCGGGGAATCGCAATAGAGGAGCGATATCGCCTGGGTCTTCTGGGCTTACTCGTGGAAGCCGAAACGCAGCGGGTGAGCGCTCCTGCGACTCCCGTAACTTTCGAATCTCCGCGAGATTCTTTTTTCTCTGCTGAATACTGACGTACGGACGCAGCAACTTCATCGTGCGCCGAATCAAGGGCACGTCTTCGGTCGCAGGAGTGTTTGCTGCGGCGTAGTGAGCAGCGACGGCTTCAGTCAAGAATCGCGCCGCTGTAGCATCGGCGAGACGGTGATCGACACGTATCAACAGTGTGTCATCAACCGTCCCGCGGAAGAGAAAGACACGCGCGGCCGCATCGACAGGCGCGCGGAGAACTGAGGCATACGACTTCTGTGTCACATCCGTCGTCACGACCTGAATCAGCGAGCGCCGCTGGGACCGCGGAATCGGCATCCAGTAGGGACGCCAGAATGCCGGGACAAAGCGATGACTCCACATCGGTTCGTCGGCAAGCGCGGCCAGAAATGCATTTGTCAGCCGCTCCGGATCAATACGGCCATTAAACTCGAGTAAAGAATTAATGTCGCACTGGCAATATGGAACCAGAGTTGCAAAAAGCAACTCACATAGATCGGATGAAATACGTTTCGATCCGAACATCGATTCGTGATCTCAACTACGGAACGGCGGCCGCGGTAGGTCGATCATGTGCCTGGCGAATTGCCGAATCGCCAGATAAGTCCTTGCCGACGCTCAATTCCTCTTCCACTCTAAGTATGTTGCTGCCCACGAGTAGCCAACTCCGAAACCAACGAGGACCAGTTTTTGACCACGATGGAAGCGGCCGGACTGAGCGCACTGCTCGACCAGCAGCGGGATGGTAGAGCCGCCGATATTGCCCACTTGAGACAGGCCAATCGGCACCTTTTCCGGCGGAAGTTTGTATGCCGTAGCGAGTCGCTGCACAAAGACCGGATTCGCATGATGAAAAATAAACCCATCAATGTCGGCTAGATTTAGCCCGACCTTGTCGAGCAGGCCTGCAATCACCGTCTTGACCGTCGCGACGGCAAAACTTGCAATCTCTGCGCCGTTCATAACGAGAAATCGGTCGGAAGCGATTTCGGACGTGGGCAACCGACTTGCGCCGGCCTTCAAGATCAAGTTCGCAGCACCGCGACCGTCGCTCCCCAGAACACTTGGTCCGATCGCTGCCCAAGCATTTTCCGGCTGACTTCTAATGAGGCTGGCCGTGGCACCGTCTCCAAAGAGGCTGGCTACAGAGAGGTTTGTCGGATGACAGTATTTGGAAAGTGTATCACCGACGAGGAGCAATACGTTGTGGGCCGAATTAGAAAGTACGAGCGATCGGGCCATCCACAATCCATAAGTGTAACTCGAGCAACCGAGCATCACATCGAATGCCGCCACACTGCACGGCAATCGCAAGCGATCCTGCAGGACACACGCCGTAGCAGGAAGGAAATGGTCTGGGGATTGTGTGCAGACAATCAAGGTATCGATCGTTGAACGATCGATTCGACCAGTATCCAGCAGGTGATTCGCCGCGCGTAAGCAAAGATCTCCCGCAGTTTCGTCCGACGCAGCGATCCGCCGTTCAAGGATTCCCGTGCTCTTGTGGATGCGGTCCGCAGTCCAGCCTGGCACATCGGCAACCAGCTCCGCATTGGATTGCACACGGGCGGCTAGTTCGCTGGCGATCGAATGGAGATACGCAGCCATACCAAGTTACCTCGAACTCGGCTTGATCGGATACGAGCTTTGCGCACCTTTCGAGCCCTTTGGTGATGACTGGCTCCAGAACGGCGTTTCTTGTCCGAGTTTTTTCTCTGAATCATGAATTTTTAAAAAATACGCGAGATCCGTCGGCCCCAATCCGTCTCACCCAGCGGTTGCGGAGGACCGATGATTGACGCCGTTTCCGCGCTAGTTGATGATGAATCGACACCTAAAGAAAGACATCGAGAAGTGCAGAATTGCGCTGTGATCCGTTTTTCTCAAACAAGAATTCGTCCTCAAGGTGTAATTTGACATGGTGGAATCTCCCGATTGGCCATCAACGCGCGAGACTCTCATCGGGCATTTGCAGCAGCGTCCCGATGGGTCGGAGTGGGGGCTGTTTGTGGACGTTTATGGTCCGTTGCTATACCACTTCTGCCGTCGTCGCGGTGTGCAGGATGCCGATGCGCGCGACGTGACCCAGAACGTGTTTCTGTCGGTTCGCCGGGGAATCAAGAACTTCACCTACGATCCGGCCCGTGGAAAGTTTCGCAGTTGGCTGGGAACGATCACCTCCCGCGAAATTGGGCGACAGCGCCGGGGCGGCATACGAGCCGGGCTGCCGAGCGAGGCTGCCACGCAGGGAGCCCACCAACCGGCAGACAACGAGGCGGCGTGGATCGTCGAGTTCAACAGCCATCTCTGCCAAGCCGCCCTCGAGCGCATCCGTCCCGATTTCGAAGAGCTCACTTGGCAGGCGTTCAAGATGCTCTGGCTTCACGACATGAAGCCCCGCGATGTCGCCGCACAACTGAATAAAGAGCCCGATTGGGTGTATCAGGTGAAATTTCGCGTGCTGCGACGACTGGAGAAAGAGGTGCGGTTCCTCACCGCGGACATTCCGTCGTTCGCGAAAGACTAAGGCGATGACTCCACACTGCCTGTCGCGCGACGTCCTCAAAGCGTTGTTGGAAGATCGGCTGGCCGAGCCAGCGCTCACCGTTGCGGCGACGCATTTCCGCACCTGTGAGATCTGCCAGCACGCTACGGAAGCCATCTTCGCGGCTTTCAAAGTAGACTCCATTCCCACCAGTGCGCAGCTGGCCTTCGCCACGGACGATGACCCGGCCGATCTGCACAGTTTTCTTCAAGATCTCAAACGGCTGTCGCCTGGTGAAATTGAGTCGTTGCCGGATGGATCGGCGATCGGGGACGAGCCGCGCCTCTCTCCTGAGTTGGAGACGGTCGCCCCCGGCGCTTCATCCACAGAAGCCGATAGAAACAACCCCGATAGCGCGATCGGCGACTCCGACGCAATCCTTGGCACCCGGATTGGTCCGTACCGTTTGATCGAGCGGTTGGGCCATGGGGGCTTCGGCATCGTTTATCGGGCGCAGCAGGATCAGCCTATTCGACTGACGGTGGCGCTCAAAGTCATCAAACCGGGAATGGACAGCCATGAAGTCATCGCCCGCTTCCAAACGGAACGTCAAGCGCTGGCGCTGATGGATCACCCGCACATTGCACGCGTGCTTAATGCCGGCACGACCCGCGACGGCAGGCCATACTTCGTGATGGAGTTAGTCAACGGTCTCCCGCTCACGGAATATTGCGATCACTATCGGCTGACGATTTCACAGCGGCTGCAATTGTTCGTGACGGTCTGCGACGCGGTCCAGCACGCTCACCAGAAAGGGATCATCCATCGCGACCTTAAGCCGTCGAATATCCTGGTAGCCCAGCGCAATGGCGCGGCCGACGTCAAGGTCATCGATTTTGGCATCGCGAAAGCGCTCACCCCGTTGCACTCCGACGGCACGGCGATGACGTCCGACGGGCAAATGATCGGCACGTTGCTGTACATGGCTCCCGAGCAAATCGGCACGGCGGGGATCGACGTCGACACTCGCTGCGATGTTTACTCGCTTGGGGGTCTGCTGTTCGAACTGCTCACCGGGTCCACTCCCTTCGAGCGAGAGCGGATGAAAAAACTGGACCAATGGGAGACACTGAGAATTGTCCGTGAGGAGGAGCCGCCGCGCCCCAGCGCCCGTTTGACGGCCCGAGCCGACATGGTGCAGTCGATCGCCGCGCAACGCGGCTCGTCCCCGCGCGACCTCATCCGTCAGGTGCGCAGCGATCTCGACTGGATCGCGATGAAAGCGCTGGAGAAGGACCGCAACCGGCGGTATCCCACAACCAGCGCACTCGCCGCAGACATTATCCGCGTTTTGAATCATGAGACGGTTGAAGCGTGTCCGCCCACGACGGCTTACCGCCTCCGCAAATTCGTCCGTCGCAACGCGCTCTTTCTGGGCATGACGACGATTGTCTGCGTGGCGTTGATGGCAGGGACGGTGGTCGCCACCTGGCAAGCGATTCGCGCAAATTCCGCCACGGTGCGTGCCGAGGAGGCGGAACAGGTCGCATTGCAAGCGGCCGACAGGTCGGGGTCCGGCCTCTATGCCGAGCAGATTGATCGGGCTTATGACCGGCTGCGGACGGGAGATCACGGACAAGCGAGTGTTTTGCTCGAGGGATGGATCCCGAAATCGTGCGAGGCGGACCGTCGCGGCGTGGAATGGGGCTTGCTGGCGCAACAACTGCGTGTGCCGGGTGAGGAACTGATGCGCCTCACTAGTCCTTAAACCAGTATACCCGGCGTGGTTTTGCCCGGACTCGGCGCGTCGTTGAGTGGGCGTATCGCGAGCGATCCGCGACGGCGGGCGTGGTGGCGCCGGTTAAGGGTTTGCAGCAGGTGAGCAGTTTCCATTCCG
>JBGSUN010000068.1:0-15355 GCA_041753475.1 Planctomycetaceae bacterium
CGTGCCCACACCCTGAGCGGCCAGCGCGACCGCCTCGCGTCGCACCCGCTCTAACTCCTGAGGACTTCCCTGTCGTCGCATGGCAGAACATCTAACGCTTCCCCGCGTCGACGTCTATATCATCCTGAGAGTCAATAAATCCACAAGCTGTTAAGGTCGAATGCCGGTCGGTCGTGTGTGTTGACGAATGCTGCAATGTCGAGGGCTTCCTGATCGGTGAGGTCTGTTTCGTCCAGTGGCATCGCGACCTTAAGCCAACTCGCCAGTTGCACCGCATCGGCCAATCCGGCACCTTGATTGAAAGAACGCCGACCCCAGACCGGTGGATTGTGTTCTTCGCCTGAGCCATCCTTACCATGACACGAAGCACACTTTTTGGAGTACAGAAGTTGTCCGCGTTCAATGCTGGCGGATTCGGGCTTTACTGCTAGCCGAGCCACGGCGTTCGGCCCCTTAGGGTTCTCGGCATTCATTCGCAGAACTTGGCCGTCTGAAAGCCAAGTGATATAGGCGGTGATCGCGACGGAGGGTTTGCTTCCCAGCGGCGGACGGATGCCGTTGCAACTGCGCATGAAGCAGTTGAGGACTCGATCTTCCAGCGTGATGACTCTGCGTTCTCGCGGGGACCACGCCGGGTAGGCCGTGGCAACACCGATGAATGTTGCCGCCTTCGGATCGGTGCCATTTTTCAAGTGGCACGAAGTGCAGTTCAAGGCGTTTCCAACGTGGGGCTTTGTCAGTGGATGCGTGGCGGTCTGTTCCACTAAGGTTTCACCGAGACGGATCACTTCTCCGAATGGCCCGCTCGGAAATGTGCGGGTGGGCGATGTCGGTGGCTTAGCGCAGACTAATGACTCAGCCCGAAGTTGAAACATCACGACGGCCATCGTGACGGCAACGAGTAGCCGTGAACTCTTCATGGTCATTAGTTCCTTGTCGTTGGTTGTGGAAAGGCACGTTTGAGTTGATTTGCGTGATCGATCGAGACAATTGACAGCGGCCGAATCACAGTCGCCCCTTCAACATTCCCTTCCAATACAAGAGCGGCAGCAGGTATCTCTTCAGTAAGTACATGCTCCAGCGCTCCTTCGACTGGTCGAACGGGAACGTCTCCACCGGCTTCTTGTCGTAGTCGAACTCAGCCAGGATCAGCGTTCCGTAGCCGGTAACGATCGGGCACGATGTGTAGCCGTCGTATTTCGCAGTGAGTGCAGTCCCGGCCATCGCTGCTTTGAGATTAGCGACCAACACGGGAGCTTGCTTACGGATCGCAGCCCCGGTCTTCGAGGTGGGGAGGTTGCTGCAATCACCGATCCCGAAGACATTTACGAATCGCGGGTGTTGCAGCGTGTCCTTGTCCACTTCAACCCAGCCGTCCTTGTCCGCCAGCGGGCTATTGGCGATGAAGGTCGGCGCGCTCATCGGCGGCGTGACGTGCAGCATGTCGTAGGGAATGACGACGGGATGGCCTGTGTCGAGTTGCTGAAACACCGCCTCTTTGTTCTCCGAGCGGATTTCAATCAACTCGTGACGGAAGCGGCAGTCGATGTGTTTCCGCTCGATGACTTTTTCTAGTGCGACTCGGTATTTGTCCACGGCAAAGATGTTGGGACCGGCTGCGGCAAAAATGATATTGGCTTTGTCGCGTAGGCCTGATCGTCGCAAGTAATCTTCGGCGAGATACATGATCTTCTGCGGCGCACCGCCGCATTTGATCGCTCCACTGGGATGTGTGAACACGGCATTGCCGCCTCGGAAGTTGCGGAGGTTCTCCCAGGTTGAATCGACGGTGGCATAGGAGTAATTGCTGCAAACGCCATTCTTGCCGATGGACGCTTGCAGGCCTGGAATTCTGTCCCAGTTGATTTGGATACCTGCCGCCACCACGAGCCAGTCGTAGGTAATCTTCTGACCGCCGCGCGTCACGACATGGTTCTGGTCCGGATGAAATTCCGCGACGCTATCGCGAATCCACTTGGCCCGTTTCGGCATCACCGAGGCTTCCGTGTGCTCTGTCACTTCCTTCTGGACGACTCCGCCGCCAACCAGCGTCCACAGCGGCTGATAGTAGTGCTTGTCCGATGGCTCGATGACGGCCACGTCGAGCCTGTTGAACCAGCCCTTAGTGAGTCTGGCAGCCACCGAGATGCCAGCAGAACCGCCGCCGACGATGATGACTTGATGATGCGCAGATGCGGACATGGCTCGGTTCTTTACTGTAAGAAGACGGTGCGGACGATGACGAAGAGTGCGACGGCGACGATGGCCACCGCGAAGACTTTTTGCAGAGCCGGTCCCGACAAACGTCGCCCTGCGAGATTCCCCAGCAACAGTCCCACCACACCACCCACGACGAACAACGCCGTTGTCTCAACCGAGATCGTCCGACCGGCGAAGAGATGCGACGCGATCCCGGAAATACTGACCAGGGTGATCACCAGCAACGACGTGCCGACCGCATGATGAATCGCCATGCCACTGAACAGGACGAGGGCCGGAACGATCACGAAGCCTCCACCAACGCCGAACAAACCCGACAGGACGCCCGTGACAATTCCAACCGCCGCCAACAACCACGCACACTGTGAAGTGAGCAGCAGATTGCCGTTGGTATCTCGACGGCAGGTCGGGCCATCCACATCGGCGGCTTCTGTCGAGCAGGTAATCGGCAATCCGGTCATCGCCGGTTCCGACGCCTTGCTCCACATCCGCAGCGCCACGACCAGCATCAGCATGGCGAAGAGGGTCAGTAAAACGGTTTCTGGAATCAATCCGGACAACCAGGATCCCACTGGAGCGCCGAGCATCCCCGCGACCGCGAAGACCAACCCCGTCCGTAGCTCAACTTTTCGTGCCCGCCAGCGTCCGAGAAAACCAACGAACGAGGTCACTCCAACCGCCGCCAATGAAATTCCCACGGCCTCACGCGCAGCGACGCCGAGGCCATAGACGAGTAACGGCACGGCGAAGATTGCACCACCGCCGCCCGTCAGACCCAGCGAGAAGCCGACCAACGCACCAAAGATGACGCTTAGCCACGACATGGAGAGGTCTCCGTCTGTCGTCTCATCAGGTCACTCATACAACGGCTTCCTTCGGGTGAAGATTCAGGACGCCGTCTTCCATCTCGTAGATCGTGTCGAACACGGTCAGAGCACGTTGATCGTGAGTCACGACGATTACGCCGGTGCCATGTTCGTGCGCGAGCCTCGCGAACAACTCCATCACTTGTCGGCCGCGTTCGCTGTCGAGCGCCGCAGTGGGTTCATCGGCGAGAAGGATGCTCGGCTGGTTGGCCAGCGCACGGGCTACAGCGACTCGCTGCTGCTGACCGCCGGAGAGCATTGATGGCAGATTCTCGGAGCGGTCTCGCACGCCTAATTCTTCCAGCAGTTCCAACGCACGCTGGCTCGCGGCTCGCGGACTCGAATCGTTCAACTCCAAGGCGATTTGAACATTCTCACGGGCATTCAAGAACGGGATCAGATTGGACTTTTGAAACACGAAGCCAACTTGCTGCCGACGGAAGGCGGGGAGATTCGTCAGTGCGCGGGGACCATCTAAAACAGGATGTCCTCCGATACTCACACGGCCCGATGTCGGGGGATTGATGAGTCCGACGGCGGTCAGAAAGGTGGATTTTCCCGAACCGCTTGGCCCCAGCAAGGCCACGACCTCGCCGCGTCGTACCGTCATCGACGCATTCCGCATGGCCACGACCTCGGTGTTTCCGCTCCCATACACCTTCGTCAGATCGTGCGCTTCGATGGCGGGCGGATCGTTCATGGTTTAGCTCAGGGCCTCGTTGGGTTGCACGAGCAGAGCTTTCCAGATTCCCAAGATGCTGGATGCGACGGAGATGGCCAGCACAATGCCCGCCAACTGCAACAGATCGTCGCCGGTCACGATGACACGGCGGGGGAACAGGGGAAACAACTGTTGCCCCAACAGGTAGGCAATGCCGAAGCCAGTACCACCGAGGACCAGCGCCTGCTGAAGGATCAGGCCGAGGATGACCGTGTTGGGCGCACCGATGAGCTTCAGCAGCGCGATCGAATGCAACTTGTCGAGCGTCAGCGTGTAGAGGATGAGGGCCATGATGATGGCCGCGATAATGGTGAGCAGAACGCGAAACAGTCCGATCTGTCGCCGCGCCTTGTCCACTGCGCCTCTCAGAAGAAGCTCTGTCTGTCCGACGCGGGTGTGGACCGAAACGTCGCTCCACGCAGAGATCGTGGCCGCAACTTGCTCCGCGCTCGCACCGGGCGCGACTCGAACCATGACGGCGCTAATTTGAGGCCGAGCGATGGCGGCCAGTTCGGCAGACGGCTTCGAGGCTTGTTCGACGAGGCTCGGTTGCCTGGTCCCAATTTCACTTTGTTCACCGCGATTCTTGCGCGCCGACCGCTCCAACCGCACGGCTTCGCCGGACGCATCGAACTGGATGGCCTCGGCGTCGGAGACTGTGAAGAACGCGATGCCGTCTCCCCCCGAACTGATCATGTTCCGTGTGATACCGACAACGCGATACGTCTCTTTGCCGAACATGAGGCGTTCGTCGAGATGCACTCCGAGTGATTGGTCAGCGATCATCTCGAAGTGATTTTGAGCAAGTGGTCGTCCGGCAATCAGCGGCACCCAGTCTCCTTTGTCGCTGGGCCAACTCAGTCCCAGCACGGCCATCCGAAAGGGATTTCCATCTCGTTCGCGCTGGATCGTGTGGTACACGAATTCGCGGGAGTCCAAGACGCCGGGGACAGCCCTTGCCCGATACACGAGGCTCGCGGGCACACGCGACACCTCAGCAAACGGACCGCGCGTGTCGCGCTGAACAATCCAGAGATCGGCTCCAATACGATCAATCAGCAGCGTCGCGTCTTCGACAATGCCGCGATAGATACCGCCCATGCCCATGACAATCATGAGCAACATGCCGACCCCCAGCGTCGTGAACGCGAAGCGACCCAGATTGTGCTGAATGTCTTTGACTGCCAAGTTCATCGGGAGTAAATCCTTCCGCCGTCTCGCAGACTAGATTTTTCGTCCAAAGGCCTGACGACCAATTCACCAGACTCAACGCCGCGAACGACCTCGACCATGTCGTGCCGGCGCAAGCCCAGAATCAAAGACCGCCATTCCGCGAAGCCGTTGGCGTTAACGAACACTCCGGGTTCGTTGTCTCGCCACATAATGAACGCGGGCGGAAGAAACGTGACATCCGGCTTGCGCTCCGTCTCGATGAACACGTCGGCTCGTTGACCCACGGCCCAGTTGGACGGCAGTTCGAGGACGCGCACGTCGACCACAAATTCGCGAGTCTCGCGATCGGTTTCCCGTCCCAGGCGAGAGACCTTTCCCGAAAACTCGCGATCTGGCTCTGAACGGAACACGACGCGCGCGGACTGGTCCACTTTGAGTCGCGTCATCTCAGTTTCATCGACCCAGGCGCTGATCCACAGTTCTTCGGTCGAGATCAGAGTCAGAATCGGACTGCCGGGGACGGTAACATCGCCCGCATCACGCTGCCGCTGCACGATCAGCCCGTCGAAGGGGGCCGTGATCTGGGTGTCGGCCAGTCGTGCCTGTTGATACCGCAGCGTCTTCTCCACAGCGATGAGTTGCTTCCGCCCCTCAATGACCGCGAATTTCGCGCGCGCCACGCCAACCTCAGCAATCGCCAACGCTTCAACCGACTTGTCACTATCCGCTTGAGTGACGACGTTTTTCGCGACAAGCTGCTCCGTCCGTTGATGTTCGCTTTTCGCTTGAGTGAGCGTCGCATCGGAACGTAACTCATCCGATTTGAGTCGATCAATAGCCGCCTGAGCCGTCTCCAGATTGGCCTCAGCGATTTCGACCTGCTGCTGAAGATCCTCGTCATCGAGTGTGACGAGGACTTTCCCGCTGGGCACCGTCTCGCCCTGGTCCGCAGCGATCGTGCGGACTCGCCCGGAAATCTTCGGACTGATCGACGCCTTGACGCGAGCTTCCAGCGTCCCAGTTCCCATTACTTCCGCTCTGAGTTCGCCGCGCACCACCTGACGCTCAAGAACCTGAGTTGGCGAGAACCTGAACCAATAAACCACCGCGCCAGCGACGGCAATCAACGCGACGGCCTTCAAACCCCGCCAAGTCCATTTCCGGTAGTCAAATTCCTGATTGGCCATGTGCAATGATTCACAAAGGGGTGTTGCCGACTTCGTTTCGTCTTGAAGCGGGGTCGTTTCCCACTTTGTCGGCAGAGTTGCGTGGCTCAGATCGTTCGGCATGGGGAACTCGTGCGCAGGTTCCGCTCATACAGGTCTGCACGCCGAACCAGGGCAGAATCCAGCGGTTGAGGGCCATCCAAAACACGAGAAAGCAGATAACCAGCAGGACATCTCTCATTGGTGATTCTCCTAGCTCAGGCACTCAGAGATTGCTCGTTACTTGTCGCAGACAAGACCGGCACAGTTCGTCGTTTGTAGGTCTGCCGCCGATCAGCCAGAGCGTGAAGCCGACCGCGTGAAACCAAACAGCGTGCCTGACGCAGCCATCGTTGCTTTGTGCCGTCAGGTTGCAATGGGCAAATGGGATTCCACCCAGGCTTTGTACCCACCCTGCATGTTCGTCACGTCGTATCCCGCTCGTTGAAGGATGCTCGTTGCGATGGCGGAACGTCCGCCTCCGAGACACTGAGCGACAATCGGCTGGGACTTGTCGATGCCTTTGATCTGGCGAAGCAGTTTGCCGAGAAACCGATGTTCGGCTCCGGCGATATGCCCCTCTTGGAACTCCGTGGCGGCCCGCACATCGATCAGCGTCACCTCGCCGCTTTCGATTCGGGGTCGCAGTTGTTGTGGAGTTGCCGATGAATACGACTCGGTGCGCAAGCCCGCTTCGCGAACGGCGGCGGTGTCAAAGTAGCCGCCGACGTTGTCGATCCCGATTGAACGGAGGCCACGAAGATTGTCCGCGAGCAGCTTCGGATCGGTCAGCAGGTAGACCGGCTGGTTGTAGTCGGCGAAGAATCCTACCCATTGAACCAGCGTAGCCGAGGGAACATTGATCGTGCCGGGAACGTGGGCTTTCGAGAACTCGGCCGCTGGCGTGGTGTCGATCACCAAGTGTTGCCCGATGACTCGCAGCAGTTCTTGGGGAGCGACAGCATCCACCGGCGACAGATTGCGAATCAACTCCGGGCCGACTTTGTTGACTCGTTTCATGACCGCGAAATAAAACGGCGTCTCTGGCTGATCGGACAGGATGTAATCCACAAACTGCTGCTCGTCATGGAACTGCAAAGCGGGATTGAAGAGCTTTTCGTAGCCGACAGTGCTGGACGGAATTGCTCCGAGACCTTTGCCACACGCGCTGCCTGCCCCATGCGCGGGCCAGACCTGCAAGTGGCTGGGAAGCTCGCGGAATCGACGCACGGACTGATACAACTGCCGAGCACCGATTTCCGCGCTGCCGACAACTCCCGCCGCGGTCTCCAACAAGTCCGGTCGGCCGATCGAACCGACGAACACGAAGTCGCCGGTGAAGATTCCCATCGGCACATTCGCTCCGCCGCCGACGTCGGTCAGTACGAACGAGATGCTTTCCGGCGTGTGACCCGGCGTGTGCAGCACTTCAAACTTCACCTTGCCGACGTGGAACGCATCACCGTCTTTCAACAACTGCGAGTCGTGCTGATCGGCGAATTGATACTTCCACTCCGCCGGACCTTCGTCAGACAGATACAGCTTCGCCCCGACGCGATCCGCCAGTTCTCGCGAGCCAGAGACGAAGTCGGCATGAATGTGCGTTTCCGCCGATCCGACAATCCGCAGGCCCTCGACAGCAGCGGCATCAAGGTACTGATCAATGCTGCGGCTCGGATCGATCACGATGGCCTCGCCAGTTTTCTGGCAACCCACGAGGTAGGAGGCGTGTGCCAGCGATTTGTCATAGAGATACTTGAGAAACATGGCTAATTTCTTGCTTTGAAGGGGGACTTGTTGAACTACACACGGTCGGTAGCGGGTTATCCACAGCACGATTTGGCTGAGTTAGGTGGACACGTCGAGCTACTGCGATCAGTTCCTGTGGGTGACGCTTTCGGAACCTGGTTCCACGGCATCCGTGCCAACATCATCCCCATCCCGCAGGTGTCGGTGATCCCCGCAAAGGTCAGTCCTGCCCCAACGAAGGCCGCGAGACCGATCCAATACGGATGCACGAAGTAGCCGAGGGCCGAACCAGTAACGACTAGCAATCCGGCTGCGATTCGCACCTGTCGTTCCAGCGAGATGGCTGACTTGCCGCGAATGACGGGAAGTCCAGCTTCCACGCACGCCATCGTGCCGCCTTCGACGTTCACGACGTTCGTGAATCCCGCCTTTACGAACTTCTCGCAGGCTTGCTGGCCGCGACTCCCGGAACGACAGATGAGGTACAGTGGCTCGTTGGCCGAGCCATTACGACCCTGCATCAGCGCCGCTGGATCGAGTTGATCCAATGGAACATTCCGCGCAACGTCGACGTGGACCTCCCGAAATTCGACCGGCGTGCGCACGTCGATCAAGTCGTGCGTTTCGCCCCGCTTTAGGCGAGCGGCCAGATCCGGGGGACTAATGGTGGTGATGGCCATGATTGTTTCCTTGGTGAAGTAGTTGCTTGGCTTACGTCGAGAAGAAGTGGATCGTTCTAATCTGATTGGCACGAATTGTGTGCCACTTCGCTTTAAGGCAGCGCGCCTGACCCTAAATTGCTGCCTCACCTTGGCTACATCGACCACGGCCACCGGCAGCAGAGAATTGGCCTCGATTACGATCCAGTCCGTCATCGTGGACAGAACGGTATGAAGCACTTGCTGCAAAGCGAGGATGTAGCCCGCCGCAGCCTCAAGGCTCAGATACAGCAACACCGCCGCCAGAGCCGCCCATCCCAAAACGATAGACTTGTGAACGCCGTACGCATCGGAGATCGTGCATTGGCCGCTGGATTGGGATAGCTGAATTTTCCAGTTCGTCGAAAGCCGCTAGCTAATCACGCCGACGGTAGTTTCATTCGGACGTTCATTGGCCGGGGCTGCATCGTGATCGGCCACACTGAAGCGTCGGCTGCCAGTGTGCCGCGATGCCTTCACCACGTTCGTACGCCTTCCGCGTCCGAGATCGATTTATTAGCCACTGACGCAGGAAGTCGTTCAACCAACCATGCAAATGCTATACCCAAGGGACACTGGGAGTGAGAACAGCGAACCCTGCCATGGGTGGTCGCTGGCAAATGGTATGCTGCGCATGGAGAATCCGCGACTATCATCATCTTACTTGAGACCGGATACCGGATGCTCGTGATGCCTGCGTGCAGCGACTCAGTGACTTGCTGAGAGCGAACGAAGGGCTTCAGGCCGCACACCGTCCGGACGTGAACGGCGAGGAGTCAGACCAACTCTGCATCCATTACGACCCCAACAGACTGGAAAGACCACAAACATGCACTTGGTGGCCTGTTCGGTGAGCGGACGGAACTCGTTTTCGCCGTTCGAAGCGGGGACTGCTGCGTGCCGTGGGCTTTACCCAACAACCCCTGCTCCGGCCTGAACGCCGACCGCCTGCTCCGAAGCCGGATTCTCCAGACATGACGCGACATTTCATGCTCGGCGACTACAGCTTCTTACCTCGCAATCGCAGCGAGTTCACGATCATACTCACCGAACTCAAACTCATTGCCGCACTGGCCCACATTGGCTAAATCATCCCGAATGCTGCTAGCGGGACGCTGATCCCGTTGTAAACAAACGCCAAGAATAGGTTTTGACGGATCGACGCCGAGGTCGCTCGACTCAGCCGTCGGCCGCGCACGATGCCGCGCAGATCGCCTTTGACCAGCGTGACGGCGGCACTTTCCATCGCCACGTCTGTTCCAGTCCCCATCGCGATTCCCACATCCGCTTTGGCGAGTGCCGGAGCGTCGTTGATGCCGTCGCCAGCCATCGCCACCCGCCGATCATCGAGACGAAATATCACATTAACGAAGTGGAGTACAAAGCCCGTAAATCCCTGGCATGGCCGACCGCGAGCGGTGCCTTCACACCCCGCGGTGCTGACGCGGAAATCGCACAGTCCTTCAGTGCCGCGTAGCTCCCGCCGACGAAGAAGGCCAGGCCAGAGTGGTCCGAGGAAGTGATCGGTGACGATCCAACCGCGTCACTGCCCTCAACAACCCAGCAATCCGTGGCGGACTTGTTCGCCAGCTTGGCTCAAGAACTCCCTCCGACCAATCCCCCTTCACGGCGAGGAAAACGACCATGAATATCACCTTGACGGGCCGTGATCTGGATCTCTTGGCGTGTGTGACAGGACGTGTCCGCCTGTTGTGTCGTCGGCAGATGGCCGATCTCTGGCCGGAGACCCAGCGTCAACGGATGGGAGAAGGGTGGGTCAGTCGTCTGTGGCGTGCAGGGCTACTGGAACAGCACGTCATCAATGCCCACCCACTGCTGAGGGTCCACCGGCCGCTCGCGCATCTCAAGCGGTTGGTGAACAGCCGCGGCAACAGCGTGGTGCTCCACGAGTTCTACTTCGACGGCCTCGCTCCGAAAGCGGTCGATCCGCAGAAGGATCTTCGTGCCGCCATCGAGCAGCGGTTTGGTTCGCTGGAAAAGTGGTCGGCGGACTTCGTTGCTTCGGCAAAAGAAGCCGCCGGTTGGGCGATGCTGGTGAAGCACCCGGTCAACGGAAAGCTCTATAACATCGTCAGTGACGAACACGCGATGAGAGTGCTGTGGATGGCAGCGCCTCTCGTCGTGATCGACACTTACGAGCATGCCTTCTACGTGGACTACCAGAACCGTAAGGCGGACTACGTCGAGAAGTTCATGTCGCACATCGACTGGGACGAGGCGAACTCGCGATTTCAGTTAGCGCTGAAATAGGCATGGTGGTTGCCGGCCTGCCCATCGGAAATCATGGTTTCAGTTCGACACAACTATCTTCATGGCTTGTCGAAAATGAACCAGATGCCAATGGTGCAACTGGCCAGCAAGAGCCCCACTCCGAATGTCGCCCAGAAGGACAGACCGGTTCGGTTGGCCAGTGCGAACGGTACAAAAAAGGGGAGGCCGAGCGGGACAAGAACCAGAGTCTCGCGAGCAAGCCGGGTCATCGTTCCCATTTCGCCCGTCTTATTCCAAGTCATGATGAAGGCCAGAATGCTGACCAACGGCAACGTCAAAAGCAGAGCGCCGAGTCTCGGATAACGAGCAGCAAGCTCGGAGACCAGCACGATCACCCCTGCGGAGATGCACAGTTTGACGACGATTGTCAGCATGGTATCCGGCCTGCGCCATGAGAGGAATTAAGCGCCGTCGATTCGGACTCGCAGCAGCTTGACGGAGTTTAGGAACACCAAAATGTCCGGCCCCAGATGCAGAATGGCCGCCTGAATGGGACCGATCCAGCCCAACAACGCGGCTGTAATGCCGCAGACGTGAACCACACCGACGCCGACGAACAGATTCTCTTGAATCGTTCTGTAAGCTCGCCGCGCGATGGCGCGGGCCGCGACAATTTTGGCCAGGTCGTCCGTCATCAAGGCGACATCGGCGGCTTCGAGCGCCGCTTGCGTACCGCCGCCACCCATCGCGATGCCAACATCAGCGCGAGCCAGCGCGGGAGCGTCGTTGATGCCGTCGCCAATCATCGCCACGCGGTGTCCCTGCTGTTGAAGCGTCGCGATGGCCGTGACTTTGTCTTCGGGCAGCAAGTCGGCACGCACGTCGTCCACGCCCAGAGCGGACGCGACAGCCTGGGCCGTCGCCGCGTTATCGCCGGTCAGCATCACGATCCGCTTCACGCCGGTGGCTTTCAATTTCGCGAGCGCCTCGCGTGCCCCAGGTCGCAAGGGATCGGCAATAAAAATGATCCCGGCCAGTTGTCCGTCCACCGCGACATGAACCGGCGTTTCTCCACCGGATTCAGCGCCATCGGAAATGACCACGCCATTTTCCCGCAGCAGCGCCGGGTTCCCGACCAACACCGCTTTTCCGGCAATGGTGGCTTTCACGCCGCGCCCCCGCAATTGTTCGTAGGCATCCGGTTCGGGCACGGTCACATTCTGCCGGGTTGCATAATCCACCACGGCCTTGGCCAGCGGATGTGCTGAACGCCGGTCGGCAGCGGCGGCCAGACGCAGCAAATCGGCTTCTGAAAATTCGGTGGCGCGCACCTCTACTCGGACAACTTCTGGTTTGTTGGCCGTCAAGGTGCCGGTTTTGTCAAAGACCATCACGTCCACTTTGGCGAGCGATTCCAGATACAGACCGCCTTTGACCAAGATCCCACTGCGGGCCGCACGGGCGATGGCGGCAATCATGACGAGGGGCGTGGCCAGCCCTAATTCCGCAGGCGAGGTGAAAATCATGAGGGTGACGATGGTTCTCACATCGCGCGTGACCAGATACACCACGATGAGAAAGAGGAACACCAAAGGAATGAGCCACGCCGCCACTTTGTCGGCCAGTTTTTGCACGGGCGCTTGCTCGGCTTCGGCCCCTTCGACGAGCGCGATGATGCGGGCGAACGTGGTATCCCCGCCGACTTTCTCGGTCGCGATGTCCAGAGCGCCCGCTTCGACAACCGTCCCAGCGAATACGAGGTCACCCGAGTTCTTCTCTTTCGGCAGGCTTTCGCCGGTGATGGGCGCTTCATTGACCGAAGCGGCACCGCCGACAACCTTGCCATCGACGGGCATCTTTTCTCCGGCGCGCACCAACACGACATCGCCGACCCGCAAGTCAGCAAGCGGAACGCTCCGCTCGCCATCGGCACCCCGGACAATGGCAACCTGCGGCACCGACCCGATCAGCGCCTTGATCGAGGCGCGAGCGCGGTCCGTGTTCAACTCGGCAATGAACTCCGCGATGAGGATAATGACCATCAGCACCGCGCCGGCAACGGTTTCGCCACCGAACACGGCGACCAGCGTCGCCACGGTAACGAAAATCTCCGTACCGATTTTTCGCTCGTGGATCAAGTCGAGAAGGCCGGTCTTGACGAGGGGATACAAGCCGGTGGCGACCGCCACCCATAAGAGTTGCACTGGCACAAGTTCCTGCCAGTAAAGCAAGGCAATGAGTCCTGTGAGCACGATGCGGCCGACTTCAATCCAGCGATCGCGCGTCATCAGATCGGACAGGCTCGTAGGACTTGCGTCACGGTCCGTCGGCACTGGTTGTGGGTCGGCTGTGATCACATTCATGTGGGCATGAACTCCCCTGGTTTCGCCTTCAACCGGCCCCAGGCAGGACGGCAGGATGCTGCCTGCCGAGGCCGGTTGTGCGATTGTGTGAAACGAACCCTTACTCCTTGAATTCCCCCTGCGACGGTTTGCCGTCGATCTCGCCGAGGACCGTGCCCTCGAAATCAGCGACGTTGCCAATCCCCGGATCTGTGCCGACGAACTTTGCCGCTTTGCCATCTGCGGCGTCCACCGGCTTCAGTGTGACGGTCATGGGAGGCACCACCGTTCCATCGGCGGTCTTCGTCTCTTTCGTCGTCAACGTGAATTCCGTGGCCGCGACGGGCAACGGCTTGTCAGTTGCGTGGTCACCGGTCACGAAGAGCACCGCACATTCCTTGGCGGGATGATCGACCGTGAACTCGGCGTGGTATTTTCCTAGGTCGAACACGACCCCGCCGTTCGGTCCGGTCCCGTGCGTATGGCCGGCCTCTTTGCTGGCCGCGGGCTTCGAGGCTTCCGCCGGTGTCGGATTCGGCGTGGCGGCCGGAGGTTTCGCGGGGTTGTTATCGCAACCCGTGATCAGGAAGGGGGCCAGGAGCAAACCCAGACCCAACGATTTCGCAAACTTCATCGCAACAATCCTTTTCTTGAGACAGAACCCATCTTCCAATCCTTTGACGTTTACGCTGCGTTCCGCAGCAGATCCTCGTCAGATCCTTCGCTGAGAACGAGGCGTTCGGCATCCTTGCCCGAGAACTTCCAGAACAATCCGGGGTGGATCAAGAACTCGCAGAAACTGGAGGTAATCAGTCCGCCGAGAATGACCGTCGCCACCGGATAGAGAATTTCGAGGCCCGGCTTCTTTCCGTTGACCACCAGGGGAATTAGACCAATTCCGGCGGTGAGCGCGGTCATCAGCACGGGGGACAGCCGCTCCAGGCTGCCCCGCATGACCATCGATTCTGTAAAGGCTTCGCCTTCTTCTTTCATCAAGTGAAAATAGTGCGTCACCAGCAGAATGCCGTTGCGAACCGCAATTCCGCCCAGCGAAACAAATCCCACCATGCTGGCCACCGTCAGCGATTGCTGGGTGAGGACGAGCGCCATCACGCCGCCGATGAAAGCTGTGGGAATCGCATTGAGAATCTGCAACGTGATCCGCACTGACGGATAGAGCATCATCAGTACGAGGAAGATCCCGGCGAGCGACACACCCGCCAAAATTGTAATCAGTCGCGTTGCTGAGCGTTGGGCCTCGAATTGCCCACCAAATTCGACAAAGTATCCCGATGGGATCAGCACCTGCGACCGCACGCGCTGCTCGATCTCGGTGATGGCGCTTTCCAAATCACGCCCCGTGACATTGCAGCGGATGGTCTGGCGGCGGCGGACATTTTCCCGATTGACCAAATTGGGACCGCTGGCCGCTGTCGGAAAATCGGCCACCTCTTTGAGGCGAATTTGTCCACGGTCGCCCGGAAGATCGAGCCGCAACTCGCCCAGCTTGTAAGCGTCCGAGCGAATCGATTCCTTCAATTTAACAACGAGGTCAAATCGGCGCTGGCCTTCGATGACCGTGGAGACGGCTTCTCCTTTGAGGGCCGTTTGCACGAAATCAGCGACGTATTCTCGGCTGAGGCCGTAGAAGGCCAAGTCTTCTGCACGAACGACGACGTGCAATTCATTCACCCGCTCTTGCGGATCGATAATGGGCGGAGTGACCCCCGGAACAGTTGAAATGGCGTCACGCACCTGCCCGGAGAGTTCCCGCAGCTTGTCGAGGTCGTCACCGAAGAGCTTGATGGCCACTTGCGCATTAACGCCGGACAGCATATGGCTGATGAGGTGCGACAGAGGCTGTTCGGCTTCAATCTCCACGCCGGGGACGTTAGACCGTAAATCCTCTAATACGGACTTCAAGAACGCATCGCGCTCAACGCCGGAATCGGGATTCATCGTCAGGATGTATTCACCGACGTTGACCGGCTGCGCATGCTCATCTAGCCCTCAAACCAGCATGCCCTGGCGTCCGTTTTTGGGTGGGCGCGTGAAAAACTCGAAATCCTTCGGCATTGTTTGGGGTTTCATGGGTGTTGACGATCCATGACCCATTCGCAGGCAAAAGGATTTCGAGTGCGCAGCATCA
>JBGSUN010000069.1:0-6998 GCA_041753475.1 Planctomycetaceae bacterium
CAAAGACTGGCTCCACGACGCCGAGACCTCCGGCATTCGCCTCGTCCAGAAATTCGCCAAGACCCTCGCCAGCCGTCGCCAGAACCTCCTCGCCTGGTACGATTACCCGATCTCCACCGGCCCATTGGAAGCCGTCAACAATAAGATCCGGCTCCTCCACCGACAAGCCTACGGCTACCGAAACGCCGATTTCTTCCAACTCAAACTCGACGCATTGCATCGGTCGAGGTACGCGTTAGTCGGATGAGCCGCTCTTTTTCTGTTCTCGGCAATGTTCACTATACCGACGGCGACGCTTTCTGGGTGGTCCCGCTGATGGGTTTGCGCCAGACTCGTTCCGAGGTTCACGCAAGCGGGGACGTTGTCGTTTGAATCCTGGTGGACGCCGACTCACAAATGAGGGCGCTTCTATTTCTGCCAGCAGCAACGAAGCCAGGGCGGCTGTCCCTGAGCCGATCGGTGTGAATCCGCGACTCTATCCTCGTAGCGACGGGAAATGAGTCCGTGTGAAATCGTGAACTCCGGCGAAGTGTCGAGATTCGCCTGCCAAATTCTCTAGATCTGGCGAATTCCTAAGCAGTCTCTACGGAGGCACTATCACACCCTCCGGGGATTTTCCGAGGCGCGGTCGGTAGATCGAAGCGTGGTAACACGAAAGACCCTGTAAGACCGGAGCTTTCCGTGCGTCCGAAAATCGCGAGCCATGCGAACGTCATCTTCGGAACCGGAGGGGTCCGCTCACGTCAACGGTTTTGGACGACCGAAGGCGAAGCCTTGATGGTAGCCAAAACCAATCTCTCGGCAGGCGGCGATGGACTCGGGAGATTCCAATCCTTCGGCCAGCGTCGCGATTCCCAATTCTGCGGCGTGGTGATGCAAGCTGGCAACCAAACGAGCGTGAACCGCGAAGGGTGTTCCCAGGTCCTTCACCAACGACCGATCGAACTTGATATAGTCTGGGCGGACACTAGCGAGTTCCAGCAACCGAGATTGTCCCACACCAAAATCATCGAAGGCGAGGTCGATCCCAAGCTGATTCAGCTTGGCTTTAAACTGGCAGAATTGCTCGATGTCCCCTACGGCCTCCTCGTGAACTTCCAGTACGACTTTTCGCGGTCCGTACTCGTCAAGCAACGCTTTCAGCGAAGCCACCATCGAATCGTCCAGAGGTTCGTGCGGATGCGTGTTCAGAAACAGGACGCCAGGCACATTCGCTCGCTGGATCGTCTTCATCGCCAGTTCGCGGCACAGCGCACTCAAGCGATTTTCCAAGCCCAGCGACTCGGCGGTAGCAAATAGTGCGAGTGGTGACTCCAGTCCCGGAACGTCCGTGCGGACCAGAGCTTCATATCCAAACGGTTGAGCATCCGCACCCGCGACGATCGGCTGGTAATAGATCGTCATCCTTTTCTGCCCAATCACCTCCTGCATCCGCGAGATATTTCCCCGGTGCTCCGAAACGTCTGAGACCATGGTCAGTTCCGCGACCGCAACCTTTTGCCGGCTTAGTTGAAGTTCCACGTCCGCGAATCGAATCAGATCGCCTTCGCCAACGGGGGTGGGCTGCGAAATGCGCAGGCCGTTGACAAAGGTGCCGTTCGTGCTGTTCAGGTCGCGGACGAGAACCGCCCCCACCGTGTGCAAGATCTCGGCGTGACGTTTCGACACATTGCGGGAGGCGACGGTGACATCGCAAGTGGCATCGCGCCCGATGGCAAACGGGAAACGAGTCAGCGGAACCGTTGTGGCCGGTACATCGACACCGAAGCAACCGGAAAGACACCAACCGGTGGCCGGGTGATACGACGGAAAAACAGCGGGCTTTTCACTATCCAGGTCCAGGCTGAGCATGTTCACTCTCGATCTATGGCAGTTGTTGTCTCACCGCTGCTCACTCGGAAGCGGGAAACAGTCCTTGGCTTATGTTGCAGGGCGAGCACCCGATGAATGGCTTTCTCGCTTGGAAATCAGAACCTGCGCTTGCGGAGTCAGTACCGCAAAGGATTGCTGCACCTCGTCGTCACCGGCCAATTCTTCAGAAATCACCAGCGGGGTGGCTGCAGCGTCATCAAGCAAATGTTTGGCGTAGGACACCGAGCGACCGAACAAGTCACCGCGTCCACTGAAGCTGTTGGACAGCGTCATGCCGCGATGGAGCACCATGCGACACTGAACCTGTTGAGTCGGTGATTGTTCAGCGAGGCCCTCGAGCAATTCCGCGGCGCACTCGGCCGCATCTCGGGCCAGTGCAAATGAACCCATCAAGCCGTCCTCTTGTTCCTGAATGACTTTCCCCCCATGCGATTCAATGGCCGTACGACATTCCGCAAGGATCGCCCCCACTTGCAAGCACGTTTGCGAGTCCCCCAATGAAGCGTAGAGATCCATCAGATTCGCGACGCGGATCCCCAGCAGTGTGTTCGTCGAGACATTGGCCAGTTGATTGCGCGTTACTGTTTCGCCCGGAAACAGCTTACGGAAGACCGGCAATCGCAGCGCATCGGCGGCTGTAATCGCTTCCGTGCGCAATGCGGCACGTTCCAGACGGATCACCAACGGGACTTCGTAACGGCTTTCCAAAATGATCAATTGCCGTCCCGCGGCGACATGCCAGGGCCTAGGGGTATGTGTTTTGGGTTCGAGGGCAATCCGTGCCCGGCCAATCCCCACCGCGGCATCGACCACCACGCGGATGGAGTACGGCAACTGCGGTCCACGAATCACGTACGTCCCAGGATCGAGCTGCAAGTCGAGTGTGACGGTTTCAGCGGGAGCGAGCCGGCTTTGGGCGATGACGTGCGGTGCATGCTCTGGTCCGCCAATGCAATACGTCCTTAAATCAGCCTGACGAATCTCCGGGTGGGCACGGAAGATCAACTCGACCGACTTCGACAGTTCGACATCGAAATCGAGTTCGCAAGCTTCACAATGTTCGTGAGCATTAACTTCCGAAAGACTGTCTTTCACTCGCGCCGCGACACGGCATGTCGGACAGAGAATGTCCCAATGTAATTCGAGCAATCCCGCCTGGCAGGCTTCCAGACAGACTGTCGTCAGGGCTTGCGGATCAACTTGCAATCGTCGCGCGAGCGGACGAGGACGAATGCGGGCCAGTTCCTGTGCCGGGCTGACAGCAAGAAACTCAATCAGTTGATCGAGAATTGCAAGATCGATCCCCGCATCGACCAGTCGGCTGCGAGCCGCATCGAGTTTCCGTCGCAGTGAGGTCTGCACTCGTACCGGTGAAACGTATGGATCGTCCGTCCCCAAATGATTCCCTCGGCTGGCGACGATTTCGCCAATGCGGCGATAGACACGGTCCAGCGGCTTGCGGCCTTTGACGTTCACTTCAAGATGTGCGAGCAGCCGTCCTAACAATCCGCGCGGCGCGATGCGGACAGTGTGTGTCAGCCGCGTTCCCCCCTCGGGCTTCGCGGCCAGTTCCACGATGCTGACAAACCATTGAAACGGGCCTCCTTCAAATTCCCGCAAGACACCGAGACGCTGACCTTCGATCCACTCGAACGGATGTTCTTCCCAACGTAGCTTCGTCCAGCCGAGACGGATGGTGCCATAACGATGTTTGAGACCCTGTTCGTCTTTTTGTGTCGTGTATTCGACGGACGGCAATCCGACAGCAGCATTGATCCGTTCCGTATTGGAGACCCACGGCCAGAGTTCTTCGGGACGACTTTCAAAGTCCCATGTCCATCGGGCTTCAAATGTTTTGCCCGATGCCGCAGGAACTGTCGGATGTTGAACGGCCGAGACTGCATCTCCACGAAGAATTTGATTCAAGTCTTCCAGGAGATGCGTGGCGTCGGCGTGTCGCGCTGCAGGATCCTTGTGCAACATGCGATTGACGAGCGCAGCCGTGGCGTCGCTGATTTCCGGATTGAGTTTGCGCAGATCCGGTGCCGGCTCGAAGCAATGCATTCCAATCAGCATCACAGGGTCGTCTGCCAGAAACGGCGGACGACCGGTCAACAATTCAAACAGCGTGGCACCGAGGGAATAGACATCGGTAGCCGGCGAAATGGCGACCTTGTCGGCACATTGTTCCGGAGAGATGTAATACGGTGTGCCAAGCATCGCCCCGGTTCGGGTGAGCGCTAACGATTCGGCTTGGTCAATATGCCGGGCGAGACCGAAGTCCGTCAGTTTAATCTGAGGCGTTCGGCCCATCGCCGCCGCCTCGACAACAGCTTGATCCGGAGCTTCATGCGGTTCAAAGGGAACGGTCAACAAGACATTCGCGGGCTTCAGATCTCGGTGAATGATGCCTTGCAGATGCGCCACGGAAAGCGCCTCAGCAATCCCGGCTGTGATTTCCAAAGCCAACCGTTCATTCAACGGACCAGCTTGTTTCAGTAAGCCTTTGAGATCAGTTCCTTCCACCAGTTCCATCACGAGGAACTGGATTTGGTGATGCGTGCCGATTTCCAGAAGGTTGGCTACATTCGGGTGTCGCACTTCCGAAAGCAGACGGGCCTCCTTCTGAAAACGCTTACTCGCGCTAGGATCCAGTCCACATTCGCCCGACAAGACTTTGATAGCAACACGTTGGTGGGAGTTCCGATCACGTGCGAGATAGACCGCACCCATGCCGCCTTGACCCAACTTCCGGACGATTTCGTACTGAGGACCAAGATCAGGGAATTGGCAGAGAGTGTCGACGGCTGACGAGAGGAATTGCACGGCAGGATTGTCGCCGGAACCCTTCGCTTGTCGAATCGGAGTCGACCACGAGGCATCCGAGACCCTGGCCGGTGAACTTATGCAGGGAGAAACAACGACATTGGCGGGTTCTGGCGTGAGTACACCAGTCTGATCGAAAAGTTCACCCGTTCGCCGGAAGATATCGCTCGTCATTGCACGCCTGCCTGGATTAGAGACCTTGTCGAGGAGCAGGACGCCTTTTGAACGACCTTCCCAAACTCTCATCTCTTCAATCTAGGTTGCGACAACGGACGTTGAGGAAAAGCGACAAGCGGGTGATGGAAGTTAATTCGATTCGATAGCGGCTGTCCGAAACTCGCGACTCTGCCGATTGTGCGGATGCGCATAATCACAACGACAGGCACGGCTCAAAGACGGTCATCGCCACGAAATATCGCATTTTTGCCAAAAAGGATTCCGCATGGGAATCGCAGGACTTGCGGCTAACGCGTCAGATTTACGGACATCGATGGACTGCTCGCCACAGGCAGCACCGGAGAGTAAGCGCGCTTCCGCCACAGCACCGCGCCGCCGCCGGGATAGTAGGCAAAGCCCAGGAACGCATCGACCGTTCCCGTATCCGCCGGCGTCACGAAATTGGCTTCGCCATAAAGCGCCCAACGATCGTTCAACGGCAGATGCACGTCCGAACCAAACACCGGCACGACACCTGTTCGGGCGCGGTCACCCAGAGCCGCATTGGCCTGCCCGTGCCGTTCCGACATGCCGAGCCACCCAGTAGTTTGACCGCCAATTTCCCAGGTATGTCTCCAAAAGAGACTTCCCTGGGCGAGCGGCCGCAAATGCACCGCGTTCCCTGCCCAATTGGCATCGGCACCAATCAACGGAGCCATGGCGAAGACGCCGACTTCATCCCTTCCGTTCAGGTCATAACCTACTCGGCCGCGAAGCTGCATGAGTGCCGTGGAGTCGTAGTCTTCCTGGTAGAGAAAATCGTCCACAAGCGCCCACGTCCAGCCCGATTCTGTTCGCTGGAATAGACCGGCTGTGGTGTGGCTCTGTGTGCGGCGAGTGGATCCTTCGATCGCATTCGTGACCGCCACGGCATGGTGCGTCTGAGAAACCGCGGTGCCAACTTGAATGCCGATGCCGTGGTCCTGCGCGATCGGCATCGCCCAGTTGACATGCAACCGTCCGCCAAATTGAGCGTTGACACCAAAATCCTGCGGTTGTTTTGAACCGTCGAGACCGGCGAACAACTCGAGGCTATCGGTCCAATTCCAGCACGTTTCGCGGAAATAGTTCCCAGATTCATTCGGAGCGGGGCCGTAGATTTCGGCCCCTTCACCGTCATACGCGACGGTTTCAATGAAGTCTACAGGCTCTGGATTGGCATAGCGGAGCTCGCCATCCGCATCCCGCTCGAAGAGTTCGCCCGCCATCACGCAAGCGGTTGCCAAGATGATAGAGATCGCCAGGACAGTCGTTAGAAAACGTAATGTCTGCGAAAACATCTTCAACATCCGTGGAGAAGAAACGCTTCATCAAAAGACGCACCTCCGGCGCGTAGGCATGCTCAACTTATCGATTGTTCCGCCGAGCCTGTATTTGACAATTTGAATAGCGATAATCATTCGGCCCAACTGTTAAAGTCGTTCAGAACGGAATCGCCCTCGCCTTCGAGAATCTGTTCACACCAATCGCGTCGGCACGAGGCCGCATTCACCACGACGACGGTCTCTTTCAGCACGATCTCCGTCAGGAGTGTGAGCGCTCCTTTGTGTTCGTTTGTCTTCTCGTCGACCCGCAGATGGGCCACGCCCCCCGCGAGTCGGGGGCCACCAGCGCGAGCCAACAGACGCCCTTCCTGGACACCCGGGCCGAACCGCTGTTCGACGTCATCGCTACCGCGTATGAGCGGAACAGCCTGATCGTGACCACGAACCTGCCCTTCGAAAGCTGGACTGAAGTGCTCGGCAGCGAACGCCTCACGGGTGCCGCGCTTGATCGACTCACGCACCGGGGGCACATCCTGGAGACGAAAGGCGAAAGCTACCGCCTCCAAGACGCCAAACGCCGTCGCAAACCCGGCTGATTTGGCACCGCTCCCCAACGTCACCCTCAAGCTCGATCCCAGGCCCAGCCGATCTCATTCCCAGACCCACCCAGAGCCCATCCCTTATTGCTCCTCAGGAAGTTAAAGCCGCTTGTCGGAGTCGGAAGGGGAGCTTGGTTTTGCGGATGTAGCCGGCGACACGGGTCGGGTGGTGGTGTTTGTTTCGGAGGGCGGTCGCGGTGGCCAGTTCGAGTTCGGCGAG
>JBGSUN010000070.1:0-5928 GCA_041753475.1 Planctomycetaceae bacterium
CTCGCCGAACTCGAACTGGCCACCGCGACCGCCCTCCGAAACAAACACCACCACCCGACCCGTGTCGCCGGCTACATCCGCAAAACCAAGCTCCCCTTCCGACTCCGACAAGCGGCTTTAACTTCCTGAGGAGCAATAAGCATCAGCGCACCGCCTTCCCCGCATTGATGAGTGCGGGCGTGTTGCCGTTGGCAACCGACGATGTGATCCGTTCCATGGTCGAAAACTTTAAGCAGCGGCATCGGGGGGCCAAAGTCTCGGTCGATCGCCTGCCGAAACTTCGCGAATGCGTGAAGCACCTGGCAGCTGGCTACTTTCGCTACTCATGCGAAAACAGCAACCCCACGTCGATCGAAGATCAGATGCTCAAGTGTCTTGCCAAAGCGGCGAGCGACGAGCGTTACATTCCTTGGGAGTATGTCTTTGCCGATTATTCGGTTACTGGGCTTGATGCATCGCGGCAGGGGTATACCTCTCTCAAGACCGCCTTAGCCGATGCCGAGCAACCCATTGAAACCCTCTACGTCGATGACTTCACACGTCCCTCGCGTGACGAACTGGAATGGTGGCGTCTGGCTCACCTTGTCAAGAAGCTCCGTAAGCGGATGATTGGAGCGTCAGATAACTTCGATCTCAGCAGCGAACAGTGGGATGTCTATCTCACGATTTTTGGATTGATGTCCCGGCTCTTTATCAAATCTCTCCGACAAAAGGTCAGCCGTGGAATGACGGGTGCCGCACAGCGTGGTACCTGCCTGGGTAAATTGTCGTTGGGATTCACAAAGCGTCATAAGCTCGACGTGGATGGTCGACCCGTAGTTGGGGGCGATGGCCATCCAGTTTACGAACCGTGCGTGGATCCGAGGACTTCGGAGTACCGGCTCCTGATGTACCGCTTGTATGTCCATGAGAACTGGTCCATCCAGCGCATTCTGCGGCACTTTAACGCACTCGAAGTCGATGATTGGAATGGCTGGAGCAGTACGACGATCCGCAAGCTGTTGTGGTCTCCAACGGCGATTGGCGTCTTCGTCTGGAACAAATTCCGTCGCGAACTGGATCCGGAAACCGAGCAGATGACGAAAGTCAGAAATCCGCGCGCTGAGTGGCAAGTGCGATATGATCGCAACTTGGGAATCGTCCCGATGGAACTCTGGCGGGCGGCACGGCGGAAGCTGACAAACACGTCAAAAAAGTCTGCCGCGCACCAGACGAAACGGAGTCGCAATCAGATGGCTCCCACGACGCTATTCAGCGGGACATTATATTGCGCCTGTTGCAATTCCGAGCTGAAATTAATTCGGTCCACGCCGACTTATAAGCAAATGGGATCATTGAATGGGATGCAACGCGCACATGGGTGCCAACTGACGGGATCGAAGAGCACCCGCCAGATCGAAGAGTCCCTCCTGGGCTATCTCAAGGAGCATCTGCTTACAGACGAAGTTATTCAGGAACTTGTGGACCTGGCGAATGCTGCACTGGAAACGGAGGCCCAAAAGCCGAGGCCCAATTTGGTCCCGCTCGTACGGCGTGCCGAGCAGATTCGCAAACAGATCCAACGCCTAGTCCGACGCAGCGCCCAGACCGATGACGACTGCGTGGCAAACAGTTATGCCGCGGAAATCAAGCGGCTCCGCATGGAGCTTGCCGAGATCGAGCCTCAACTGCGTTCGGCGGAGGTGGCGGAACAACAGCGGTTTGCGCGGTTGGACGTGCACGAAGCGAAGAAGCTGCTCGGCGAATTGCGGGACGTGCTCAATCGCGACGTCGCCATCGCTGGACCGGCCATACGTGCGCTGACGGGTCCGATTCGAATTCGACAGGAGCCGATTCCTGGTCTGAAGATGCGGAATCGCTGGATCGCACGATTTACGCCACAGGTCGGGCAATTGCTGTCGCGGGTTTGTCCCTCGGACTGTGGGCGCTTTGCCGCGACACACTTGCCGCCGGACTTCGACGAGGTCGAGGTCGTGATTGAGAAGACGCCGAGCTACGAATTGAAAGCTGCGGAGTACACGCGATTGCGTGAGAGCGGTGCCTCCATCAGTGCCATCGCGGTGGCCCATCGCCAGACCCGACAGCAAGTCGTCAATACCCTGACATTCGCGGAGAGTGCCGCACGACCGCCGAAACAGCGGAAGAAAGAACGTCGTAACTCATCCACTCAGACCGGCCGTCCTGGATACCAGAGAATTGCCGAGGATGTCGTGCGGCTCCGCGAAGTGGAACGCCTTTCATTCCGGGAGATTGCGCGGCGGCTTGGCTGCTCTGTGGACATGGCCTATCGCGGCTATGACTACCTTCGCCACGAGGAGATTGCGACGGGAGTGGAGAACGGTCGCCCACTGCGGCGCGGGAAACAAATCTGCCTCCCTGGTGCAACCTTCGACACCATTCGGCGACTCGCTAAGCAAGGCCGGTCGGTTTCAGAGATCAGTAAAGTCGCAAAATGTAGCAAGGGAACTGTCTATTTGACGTTGGGCAAGGACAGGAAGTCGGCGAACGAGGATTTGCCAACGAAAACCTCCGAATGAATCGTTTCGATTGACATCGGTGTCATGCAGGGCGTTCCTTCCGAGGAATGCCCTTTTTTGTTGGATCTCTCCATTTGTACCTCTATGCGAAGGAGTTCCGCTTGACCGCCCTTCAACCGCCGGGCCCACGGACTTTCCGTGACCCAAAGTTACAGCGTCTTTTTGTCTGCGTTGCCTTATTGATGGCCCGCTGCTGGATCGACCAGCAACGTCGTGGTCTGCAAAAAGAAGTCAAAGGGTGCCCGCGTCGGCGGGTATCCCGGCGACGACGCGCGACGCACCACTCCCAGCCAGACGAATTGACTCGCCCCGACTCACCAGCGGAATCCGAGCGGTAAAGGGAGTTGATTCCGTCCAGCATGGCGGATGGCTTGATACACGAATTGGGGGCCTTTGAAACCTAAATCGGGCTGCGAAGTCTGTCATAAACGATGACCGCCAGCCATACTCACTCTTGAATCCATGCGGTCATTGACTTAGTGATCCGGGAATGGAGCCCGATCCCGGATCGCCTCTCTATTGAAGTCCCCGCATTCGCGCTTTGTGCGATTTCCGCGATCCGGCAGCACGCGCGACCGCTACCGTCAGACGTGAGTTCGCGCATCGCAAATGGAACCGCTTCTGAGCGATCTCGCGACGAATTCGTTGGGTCGCGGTGTTGTCTTAAATCCATGGCCTCACAGCAATCCATCGAATTGCGAGAGTGGCTGGCGTGATTGAGTTGGCGCTGCACATCCATTCGTCAATGGATAACGGCCGGTTCAATCATTGGTGGCTGCAATCTGACCAGCCATCGGATTGTGCGTCATGCGCGCCTTGATCGAGCGATAAGTATCGCTGACTAAGCAATGTCGTTTCTGTAAGCGCGTGTGCATTCATCGTCATGTTCGCTCGCTCACTTGAAAGAGCGGTTGATGTTTCAAAACATGACCGCCCTCCCTCGGGGGCGGTTTCTTCCTGGAGTCGCTCGATGAGTACTTCCTCGCCGATGTCCGCTGAGGCATCCGCAGTCGATCAATCCAAAACAAGTTCGCCCACCTGGCAAGTCGGCTTTCAGCAAATCCTGCCAACGCTTTACTCTCAAGTCCGCTATGCGTTTCGTGATCTCTCTCTCGAGGCACGCGACGAATCTGTGCAAGAAACCCTGTGTTTTGCGTGTCTGGCCTATGCGCAGCTTTTTTGCCGCGGTCGTGCCGACGTTGTGAAGCCGTGTAGTTTGGCACGTTTTGCTATTCTTCGTTGTCGGGGTGGGCGCGAAGTCGGACAGCGGCGTAACAGCCAAGATGCCCTGTCGACTTATGCCCGACGACGTCAGTCAGTTCATGTCGAATCCTTGCATCGAAGTGATTCGCAAAATGGGGGCTGGTCCGAGATGCTTGTTGAAGATCGGTCCGTATCGCCAGCAGACTTAGCGGCCAGCAGGATTGACTATCCCGCGTTCCTAGCGACTCTCAATCCGCGCCGTCGAGAAATCGCCGAGGTGCTTGCGACCGGCGAGAGCACGCAGCGGACCGCAGAACGGTTCGGCGTTTCGCCCACTCGAATCTGCCAGTTCCGCCAAGAGTTTCGGACCAGTTGGAATCAGTTCGTGGGCAACGAAATGCCGTGACGCGCGAAATCGCTTCGCACTGAGATCTGAAAGGCACGTAATCTTACTCCGTTGCCATGATGTTGCCTGATTTATCGGGATTGGCCAAGATTGGCGGATGGATGCACGGAAGCTCACGCAGTTGCGGAAGGACCTGGCGTTGTTCTTGGACGACGTCGTGGGCCGGCTGGGGGATCGTCGTCATGTTCCCGGCCGGATCATAGTCCGGCTGCGCCCACGCCGCCCCGGTGCTGTTGGTGATCCCCGTGATCTCGCTCACCGCGTTGGCCGTGCGGGCCTGCACCAAATCCCACGGGTTGCCGGTGTTGGCCTGCCGGAATCCCGCTCAGTTGCCGGTGGCGTCCAGGCTCCAGCACTGCGCGAACTGCGGATCGGTGACCCCTGTCGGCGGCGACGCCAGTGTTCCCCGATCGGCATACTTCAGCCGCTGCAAGCCATCGTAGCCGTAGTGCCAGTCGTGATGGTTGCCGGGATCAGAAGCATTCTTGCGGAACGTGCGGTTGCTGGCCGGGTCGTAGCCGTACTGCACGCGAGAGAGGTCGCTGCCCGCGGAGACATCCCGCCAGCGGACGTCGGTCACCCGGCCGAAGCGGTCCAGGCCGCTGTAGATGTCCCCCGTGTCGGGATCGTTCGTCCCCGTGAGGCTCACCAGCGTCGACCGCAGATCGGCTTCGGGACTGTCCTGCTGCACCACCGCCCCCAGGCCCAGGTACTGATACTCCGCCAGCACCGTGTCGTCGTCGTCCACCAACGAACCGATCCGGCTTAACCGGGCGTCGATCCCGTCCGCAGCACCGTAGTCGAAACTCACCACCCGGCCATCCGGGTACGTTCGTGATTCCGGTCGGACCGCGTTCCCACTCCCATCCGCATAGGATGTCGAAACTGCTGGGCTGCTCATGGCGTCACCGCTCCGTCGTGCGAACTACCTTGTTCATTGCTCAAAATGAGCAGTCCACAACCGCTCCTTAGTAAAGCGGAACACAACAATTCCTTTCGTGTTCTTTGGGACAACACTGTCGAGATTCAACTCCTGCTTTTTCACGATAGTTGCGCTATCTTCGTTCTTGAAATCTCCCTCTGTCCACACCATTACACACGACTTAGGAAACTCATCTAGCCATCCAAAATTCAGTTCGCATCGAGCCCCAGGTGGAGCAATTCCGGCGCTAGGATTTGCCCGGCCAAAACCCTCAGCGCGTCCTACGCCGATCTTGATGTCGCTGTCGTTGTCGACTCGGAAATGACCGCTATAACCCATGCTCACATTCTTGTGCGTGCAGCTAATACTACACGCGGCTGCACTCGCAAACAGCGCGAACAACAACCGCGTCATACGGATACCAGCCGCGTTGAGCACAAGTGTGATTTGCATAATCGTCGATGCGTAGATGGCCGTGCTTCTAGTAATAGTAGCGAGACCAGTCATCGTCGGATGCCGGCGGCTTGATTTTGACTTTCGGAAGGTTTTTCTGATTGTACGGCAAGCCGTAGGCGGGTTCACTTGGGACATTAATGGGACATCCAGCTCGAGCCGCGGCTCTTCGCATTTCCCTATCAACCCATATGGATGTCTGCCGGTCCGAAAAGTAGTCATAATTCTTTGTCCACGGAAGATCCCATGCTCCGGAATAGCCAGGACATCCTCCTATCAGCCCGTTGAATTTGTCCGGATTTCGTCACGGCGTAGTTTACGCCGCGTTGGTTCCTGGCATTGCGAAATTCGCCGTCGTAGGACTCAAAAGTTGTTTGACGGTCGGCCACGGCGACCACCGCGTCCTC
>JBGSUN010000071.1:0-38410 GCA_041753475.1 Planctomycetaceae bacterium
GACGATGGAATACACCGGCGGCTAGCGCCTTGCCGCTCACGCCCACGCTCGGAATGCGTCCCGGCTGCGAGGAAGCAGCCGGGACGCAGGCGAGTTTACCCCGCCGAGGAGTGGAAATCCTTGCGGCGGCATGTTATCACACCGCTGTGAGCGGAAACTGCGCCGATCGGGGCAGCCGCCAGGGTGGGGACGCGTTGGGCGTCACCGATCACGGGTTTCATCAGGAAAGCAGGCTATGTCGTTCTACGTCGGTGAAGCGCTCGCAGGAGAAGGCAACGAAATCGCCCATATTGACTTGCTCATCGGTGACAAGTCCGGTCCGGTCGGTACCGCATTTTGCAATGCCCTCGCCGATCAGAAGATGGGGCACAGCAACCTGCTTGCCGTCCTCACGCCCAACCTCGCCATCAAGCCGGCGACCGTCATGATCACCAAGGTCACCATCAAGGGGGCCCGTCAGGCCGTCCAGATGTTCGGCCCAGCCCAAGCCGCCGTTGCCAATGCTGTCGCGGACAGCGTCGAAGCCGGTGTCATCCCGAAGGATCAGGCCGAGAAGCTCGTCATCGTCTGCGGTGTGTTCATTCACTGGGAAGCGGCTGACGACAAGAAGATTTACCAGTACAACTACGAAGCCACGAAGATGGCCATCGCCAACGCGATGAAGAATGCTCCGAGCGTGGACGAAATGCTCGCGAAGAAGTCGACCGCCAAGCACCCATTCTACCAGGGTTGATCCCCGCGGATCGATGCAGGACACGCGAAGCCCAGGGATGGCCATCCCTGGGTTTCTTCTTAATTTCTGATGATGGCGACATGAAACGCATCCTGATCCAGCTCGATACCGACGCCCTCGCCAGTACCTTCGACCGGGTGGTGGCGATCGATGCCGGTGTCGACGAACTCTTCACCTACGGCGGGGTCACCCCGGAGAATGTGGAAGGCCTCGTCCACGGGGCGATGTTCACCCGCAGTCCGAGCAATTTAAAGAACACGGCGATTTTCATCGGCGGCAGCAATGTCTCCGCCGGGGAAGCGCTGCTGGCGAAAGTCCGCAAGACGTTGTTCGATCCGTTGCGGGTCTCCGTGATGATGGACTCGAACGGTTCCAACACCACCGCGGCGGCGGCGGTCATCGCGGCGTCCAAGCATGTCGATCTCACTCAAACCACCGCGTTGATTCTCGGGGGAACCGGACCGGTCGGATGCCGGGCTGCGCAGATTCTTCTGTCACACGGCGCGACGGTGCGGTTGGCGT
The DNA here is from genome assembly GCA_041753475.1 of Planctomycetaceae bacterium. Taxonomy (GTDB): domain Bacteria; phylum Planctomycetota; class Planctomycetia; order Planctomycetales; family Planctomycetaceae; genus DSVQ01. The sequence goes on from JBGSUN010000071.1 coordinate 1,256, forward strand.
CGCGCACTTTGGACAAAGCGCAGGCCACGTGTACCCAACTGGCAGAGCACGTCGACACCGCGAAACTGACGCCGTGCGAATCGACTAGTCCCGAAGGGTTGACCGCCGCGTGTGACGGAGCCGAAGTGATTATCGGTGCAGGGGCGGCGCGGGTGCAGTTCCTGACCGCGGAACAGCTTTTTGCGCTGCCGGTGTTGAAGGTTGCACTCGATCTGAACGCCGTCGCGCCGGAGGGCCTCGGCGGGATTACGATGTCAGATAAAGCCGTCACGAAGCACGGCAAGGTCTGCTACGGAGCCCTCGGCGTCGGCGGGACCAAAATGAAAATCCACACGGCGGCGATCCAGAAACTGTTCGAGAAGAACACGTTCGTTCTGGACACGGCGGCCATCTTCGAGATCGGACGCGACCTGAGTTCATGACGATTCCCCGCGTCGCTGACGATTTCGTCACTGCCACCGCTGCGGAATTGCAGCGTTTCGTGGCGGAGAATGCTACGGGTGCGCGGGAACGGCTCTGCCCCGTCGGCGGTCGGACCGCGCTCCATTACGGAATTGGCCATCAGCCGTGTCGACGGATCGACCTGCGGGACCTGTCCAAGGTCATCGATTACCCCGCGCGGGACATGACCGTCACGGTCGAGGCCGGAATCCGGATCGCCACGCTGCAACAGTTGCTGGCAACCGAACGCCAGCAGTTGCCGATTGACATCGCGCAAGCGGAACGAGCCACACTCGGCGGAGCGATTGCCACGAACACCAACGGCCCGCGCCGGTTCGGTGCCGGGACATTCCGCGATTACGTCATCGGCATCACCGCGCTGACCGGAGAAGGGACGCTCTTCCACGGCGGCGGCCGCGTGGTGAAGAATGTCGCCGGATATGACGTCTGCAAGTTGCTCGTTGGTTCGCGCGGATCCTTGGCGATCGTCACGCAGGTCACACTGAAACTGCGGCCGATTCCGGAAGCGATGGCGTGGTGGTGGATCGCATTCGACACGTTCCCCGAAGTCGAAAACGTGCTGGAACGATTACTGACGTCTGCAACCCGTCCCTCGGCAATCGAACTGCTGAACCCGTCAGCGGCGAAACTCATCAGCACCGCGGCCCGGTTGACGCTGCCATCGCATGGTCCCGTACTGGCCATCGCGGTGGAGGGAACGGCCCGCGAAGTCGAATGGCAACTGGAAACGCTCCGCAAGGAAGTTGTGCCGTTCGGTGTGCAGCATCTGGAAATCCTGCGGGATGCCGCGGCGACAGCGTTGCTCGACACGCTCACCGAGTTCCCCGTCTGTGCCGATGACCCGCTGACATTCCAGGCGAATCTGCGACCGTCGAAATGCGTCGCCTTCGCCGAGGAAGCCGCCCGGTTGGGGGTCGCGGTGCAGTGTCATGCGGGCAATGGGTTGGTGATCGGCCAGCTTCCCGATGAAACCGCGACCCTCGCCCAAGCGGTGGCGCTGCTGAATCCGCTGCGTCAACAAGCGCAACGGGCCGAGGGCAACCTGCAGATTCTGCACTGCGACGAAGAATGGAAAGCGGCGTTGCCGATGTGCGGCGATCCGGAACCCTCGTGGCCCCTCATGGACCGGGTGAAACGACAACTCGATCCGCAGGGACTGCTCAATCCGTTTCCCTTTGTGACGCATGCCCGGAGGGAACCGTGACGCAACCCGCACCGCCGACGACGAATCCACTGCCACAACTCGGGCAGACCATCGACTACGAAAAGTTTCTGGACTGCGTCCATTGCGGTCTGTGCACCGCGGCGTGTCCGACGTATCTGGAAACCGGCGACGAAAACAACAGCCCGCGCGGCCGCATTTATCTCATGCGGGCCGTGACCGATGGGCGACTTGAACTTTCTCCCGCGGTCGAAAAACATCTCGACCTGTGTCTCGACTGCCGCAGTTGCGAAACGGCCTGCCCGTCGGGCGTGCAGTACGGGCGGTTGATCGAGCCGTTCCGCATTGAACTGCAACAACGCCGCAAGGAACAGACCGGTCGTAATCCGGGGGGTTGGTTTCAGACGTGGATTCTGTACGGCCTCTTTCCGTATGCCAGTCGGTTGCGATGGGCGCTCGCCCCCATGCGGGTGATGCAGGCCCTCGGTCTCGATACGCTGCCGGAACGCCTCGGGTTGCTGAAACTGCTGCCGGAAAAACTGCGGCGGATGCACCGCCTGTTGCCGAAGCTTCAACCGCGTGAGAAAGCGCTGCCGGCGCGTCTCCCTGCCATCGGCCCGCAACGGGCACGGGTGGCGCTCTTCACCGGGTGTGTCGCCGATGCGATGTTTCATCACGTCAATTGGGCGACCGCACGGGTCTTGCAGGCGAATGGGTGTGAGGTGATTATCCCGCAGTCGCAGGACTGTTGCGGGGCGATTCATTATCACAGCGGTGCGGGCGAACCAGCCTTAGCACGGGCTCAGAAAAATGCGAAGGCCTTCCCGCTCGATGACATTGATGCCGTCATCGTGAACGTTGCCGGTTGCGGTTCGATGCTCAAAGACTACGGCCACGTTGCCCACGAAACGCGACCGGATGATGCGGCGCTGGCGATTCAACTCGGACACTTCGCCAGCAAGGTGAAAGACGTCGCGGAGTTCCTCGCGGCGTTGGGCCCGATCAAACCGACCGGACCGGTACCGCTCACGGCGACCTATCACGATGCGTGTCACCTCGTCCATGCCCAGCGCGTGCGCGAACAGCCGCGCGATTTGTTGGCCCTCATCCCCGAGTTGAAGTTGGTGCCTCTCGCCGAGTCGGACATCTGTTGTGGTGCCGCCGGAAGCTACAACCTCACCGAAGGCGAGATGGCCGACCGCTTGGGTCACCGCAAAGTGCAAAACATTCTCGACACCAAAGCCGACGTAGTGATCAGCGGCAACGCCGGTTGCACGCTGCAAATGCTCGCCCAACTCCGTGACGCCGGACGTCCGCTGCCGGTGCTGCACCCGATGGAACTGCTCGACTGGAGCTATCGCGGCGGGATCACGGAAGCTCCGCAAATCGTTTGACATTAACTTCACAAGCCCGAAGCGCAAGCGCCGGGTTTCCTACCCACGAAAGAGACCCGGCGCTTGCGCTTCGGGCTGGTACCATGCCTCACTCGCCGATTCGTGCTGTCTGTTTTGATCTCGATGGTCTCATGTTCAACACCGAACATGTTTTCTTCGACGCCGGGGGCGAACTGCTGCGCCGGCGCGGACATGAGATGACGATTGACGTGATGAACGTGCTGATCGGTCGCCGGCCGCTGGAATCGTTCAAGGCCCTGGTCGAGCATTTGAAGCTGACCGATGATCCGATGGAACTGCTCACCGAATCGCGGGTGATCTTCGATGCCATGCTGCTGACCCGGCTCGCACCGATGCCGGGGTTGTTTGAACTGCTCGATCTGATCGACAGCCGCGGGTTGCCGAAGGGCGTGGCGACGTCGTCACCCCGGTTGTATCTGCACACGGTGCTGGACCGCTTCGAATTGCGGCCCCGGTTTCCGATGACGCTCACCGCGGAAGACGTCACGCTCGGCAAACCGAACCCGGAAATCTATCTGAAAGCGGCAGCGGCGCTCGGCGTGAAACCGGAAGAAATGCTGGTGCTGGAAGACAGTCACGCGGGGACCAAAGCCGGGGTGACAGCGGGCGCACATGTGGTGTCGGTGCCGCATGAGTTTACTGCGGCGCATGATTTCGGCGGCGCGAAACACATCGCGCAGGGGTTGGGGGATCCGTATCTTCGGGCGCTGTTGGGCGAGGCGGTTGCCCATTCGTGAGCACGGGGAAGCGGGCGGGGCGAGGCGTGAAACCGCAAGCGGTGGAGGGGAATTATCCGAACCACTGGGGATCGAGATACCAGCGGAGGGTGCCGCCACCGAGGGTCACCGGGCCGCGGAAGTCGATCACCGCGATGGTCCCCGGGGCAACGGCAAATCGTCCGCCGCCGATGCAGTCCTGAATCGCCGCGCCGATGTCCGGCTGGTGACCGACGCACAAAATGATTTCGGCGGCACTTGCCCCGGCGGCGGCGAGCAACCGATCGGCGTTCATCCCGGGGGCGAGAATGATCTGCGACTGCGGCGCGGCGGTCACACCGAGAGACTCGGCCATCGTGTGCGCGGTCTGTCTGGTGCGCAACAACGGACTGTGCCACACCAGTTCCGGGGGAGCGACCCGTTCCCGCAACCACGTCGCCGCTCGGGCAACCTGCTGGCGACCATGATCGGTCAACGCCCGCTCTTCGTCACATCCCGCGGTATCGGGGTCTTCCGCGATGCCGTGCCGCATCAACCAGAGTTGCAACGCCATGCTGATTTCTCCACGGTTTCATCAGAGCCGCGACCGTAAGGGAGCGTATTCTTCGTCACGGAGAAAGAACTCGCTCCCTGACGGTCGCGGCTCGGAAATGCGATTCACTCGTCACGACGAACAAGCAGCACAATCGCGTCTGCATCGATGGCTTCTTCCCGACCGATCGGGCCGACCTTTTCACCGGTTTTCGCCTTCACATTGATCTGTTCGCGCGCGACGCCGAGCAAATTCGCGAGACTCTCCACCATCGCCTGTTTGTACGGTGACAACTTCGGCCGCTCGGTGTGCACCGTGGCATCGAGATTGGCGATCTCCCACCCCCGACGACGAACTTCTTCGACCGCCGCAGTCACAAAGACCGCGGAGTTCGCCCCGGCCCATTGTGGATCGGTGTTCGGAAACCATTCGCCGATATCGCCGAGTGCGAGCGATCCCAGCAGCGCATCCGTCACCGCGTGGAGCAGCACGTCCGCATCGCTGTGACCATACAGGCCGCGATCGAATTCAATCGTCACGCCACCGAGAATGAGCGGCTTCCCCGGCACCAACCGATGCCGATCATGACCGAGCCCGATGCGAATCGCCGGTGTGGTCACCAATAACGCCCATTTAGCCCCCGGTTGTCTTCAACCGGGGGTGTATTCACTTCAAAAACGTGGTTACCCCCCGTTGCGGACAACGGGGGGGCTAAATGTCAGTCCGCGACCGCGAGGCAGACATGCGGTTCACGAACAGTACTCAACTTCGTCAAATCCCGGTCCGCGGCGGCCAATTGTCCCGCGGTGGTTTTGTGCGTCATGATGATCAGCGGGACCACGGGCACATCACCGGTCCCTTCAAACTCGGGGGACTCGGGTTGCACCACGGACGCCAAGCTGATGCCATGCCGACCGAGAATATCGGTCACGTCGGCCATCACATGCGGGCGGTCTTCCACGGCGAGTCGCAAGTAGTACCGGTGGACCGACTCGGCTTCCGGCAGCACAGCGACCGGCGGCGTTTCGCCCCACAGATCGAGCCGTTTGAACGTGAGCTGTGCCCGCCCGATCGCCATGTCGATAATGTCGGCGGTGACTGCGGATGCGGTGGGCATCTGACCGGCCCCGCGTCCGGAGAACCACACATTGCCGACGACATCGCCGTCCAGCAGAATCGCATTGAACGGCCCGTGAATCCCCGCCAGCGGCCGGTCTTTGCGAATCAAGGTGGGTCGCACACTCACCTGCAATTGGTCTTGCACCGTGCGGGCGCTGGCCAGCAGTTTGATCGTGTAACCCAACTCAGTGGCGTAGCGAATGTCGGTCTGTTCGAGCCGGTCAATCCCCGAAACATGAAACGATTTCGTCGGGATTTTCGTGCCCCACGCCAGTTGTACCAGCAGCCCGAGTTTCTGAGCGGCGTCCGTCCCGTTGACATCGAACGCGGGATCGGCTTCGGCATAACCGAGATCCTGAGCCCCTTTGAGTGCCGTGGCGTACGACTGCTGCCGCTGCAACATTTCCGTGAGGATGTAGTTGCTGGTGCCGTTGAGAATCGCCTGGATCTGCTGCAACTGATTCGCGGCCATCGATTGCCCGACAGCGGCGATGATCGGAATTCCCCCGGCGACCGCGGCTTCAAACGCCACGGTCCGACCGAGTCGGCGGGCAGTCTGAAAAATCTCGTCGCCGTGTTCACACAGCAACGCCTTGTTGGCGGTGACGACGTCTTTCCCCGCTTCGAGGCACGCCAGCACAATCTCGCGTGCGGGCAAAAGTCCGCCCATCAGTTCCACGACGACGTGAATCTCGGGGTCACGGATGATGGCTTGCACATCGGTGGTGATGCTGGCTGCGGGAAGGGCAACATCGCGAGACTTCGATACATCCCGCACGGCGGCCCGGCGAATCACCACCGGGCAACCGGCCCGACGGGTGATCCGCGCGGCTTGTTCCGTCAGAATCTTCGCCACCCCGGTGCCGACGTTCCCCAGCCCGATCAATCCCAAATTCAGCGGAGCCATCGACATCAATCACCTTCTGGACGCGGTAAACACCCGGCGGAGCGGTTATGCTGCACGGGGAACGGACGCGGTTGCTGTCATTCAGAGACGGCATCGTAAACCGCCCCATTTCCGCAAGCAACGCCGGTGCGACCATTCCGCAACCGCCGGCGAACATCCCGGTGGTGGATGCGGATTCGTCCCCGAGCTGTGAGCGAGATCAAGTTACATGTCGGAACCCATCGCCTGGTTGAATGGGACCGTAGTCCCCGTCGCCGACGCCCGGTTGCATGTGTTCGACCTGGGCATCGTCGGCGGTGTGTCCGTCGCGGAGATGTTCCGCACATTTCGTCACCGGTTGTTCCGTACCGATGAGCACCTGCATCGATTGACCGAATCGCTGGCGCGCGCCGGTTTACGAATCAACATGAGCCACGACGAGTTGCAGTCCCGACTGGAAGACGTCGTGCGACACAACACCGCATTGATTGACGCCGAGGATGATCTGGGTGCGATTGTCTTCGTGACTGCGGGATTAAATCCGACGTATGTCGGCCGCGAAACCGCGCAAGCGGCGGGATGTTCCGTCGGGATGCACACGTTTCCGTTGCCATATCGACTGTGGAGCGCGAAGTACGATGACGGTGTCTCGCTGGTGGTCCCTTCCGTCCGCGCGATGCCGGTCGATGTCGTTGATCCGCGGATCAAATCCCGCAGCCGGATGCACTGGCATCTGGCGGATCAAGCTGCCCGCCAAATCGAACCCGGCGCGATGGCGATTCTGACCGATCACGCTGGGAATCTCACTGAAACTGCGGCGTCAAATCTGATTGCCGTCCTCGACGGACATCTCGTCAGCCCCCCGGCGGGAACCGTGCTGGAAGGGATCAGCCTCGGTGTCGTGGCCGAGTTGGCGGAAAAAATCGGACGGCCGTTGCAGCGCCGACCCATTTCACCACACGAACTGTCGTCCGCGACCGAGGCTTTTCTGTCGTCGACGCCGCCTTGTCTATTGCCAGTGACGCGCTTTCAAGGGCAACCGCTCGGCACCGGTCAACCAGGACCGGTCTACCGGCAATTGCTGTCGGCCTGGAACGAACTGGTCGGCCTCGACATCCGTGAGCAAATGCAGCGGCGTTCTTTGTGACTCGGCAGTAATCCGGGAGGACGAAGCTCCCGCTGAGCCGCGAGCGCTTCATCACGCTGGGACAATCAGCGGCTCAGCAGGAGCTTCGCCCTCCCATTTGAAATCCTGTCCCAAGGCAGACATCACCCGACGAATCGGCTACAATTGATGGGTCTTGCGTGTCGGTGCGATGGCTGATGTTTTGCGCAGAGCTTCAGGAGATCGTCCCCCGTGTTGTGCGTTGCTTCGTCTCTTCATCGTGTGATGATCGCGGTGACCGTTCTGGCCGTGATGCCGGTTGCCGCTGGCTCTCACGTCTGGGGCCAAGTCCCTGATCCGAGAAAATTACCCGCGGACCATGCCGAGCGCATGGCCAAGGGGTTGGTGATGTTCGAGAAGGACGTCGCCGGTTTGCTCAAGCAGCATTGCGTGAAGTGTCACGGCGGCGAGAAAACCCGCGGCGATTTCGATCTCGCCACACGGGAAGGCTTGCTCAAAGGAGGCGAAAGCGGTCCGGCGGTCGTGCCGTTTCAGGCTGATGAAAGCCTGATTTACAAGGTAATTTCGCACGCCGAAGAACCAACGATGCCCGCGGAAGCGGACAAGCTGCCGGACGATGTGATCAATAAGATCAAGACCTGGATTGATCACGGAGCCCCGTATGACAAACCCCTCATCGCCGGGAAGAAACCGCCGCGGGATGGCAGCAAGGTGACCGACGCCGACCGGGCGTGGTGGGCGTTCCAACCGTTGGCCAAGGTGGTGCCGCCGAATCAGATTGCGGTTCCGCCGGGGGGCAATGATGTCGATCGTTTCATCGTCGCCAAAGCCGTTGAAAAAGGGCTGACCCTGCCTCCCTTGGGAAGTCATCGCCAGCGGTTGCGTCGCGCCACGTTTGATCTGCACGGTTTGCCCCCGACGCCGGAAGAACTGGCAGCGTTTCAGGCCGACATGTCCGCTGAGGCATGGAACACGGTCGTCGACCGGTTGCTGGAAAGTCCCCGGTATGGCGAACGCTGGGCCCGGCATTGGCTCGATGTCGCGCGGTTTGCGGAGAGTCACGGTTTTGAACACGACTATGACCGTCCCGGCGCGTGGGCCTTCCGTGACTTCGTCATCAAGGCCCTCAACGCCGATATTCCGTACACGCAGTTCACGCACTGGCAACTCGCCGGGGATGAACTCGCCCCGAACGATCCGCTGGCGTTGTCGGCGACGGGTTTTCTTGGCGCCGGTGTCTTCCCGACACAAATCACAGCCAACGAAGTGGAACGCACGCGCTACGACGCGCTGGACGACATGCTCTCCACCACCAGTTCCGCATTTCTCGGCCTGACGGTCGGCTGTGCCCGCTGCCACGATCACAAATTCGACCCGATTCCCACCCGCGATTACTACCGCATGCTGTCCACCTTCACGACGACGGTCCGCAGCAATGTCGATGTGGAACTCGATCCCGAAAAAGCCCGCCGGGAACGGGAAGCGTGGGAATCGACCCTCGCCCCGCTCAAGGACGGTGTCACGCAACACGAAAGCCAACTGCAACCGCAGTTCACCGAATGGGTGAAAGCGGGGGGCGAATCGACTTCACTACCAACGTGGACCGTGCTCGAACTCACCGACCTGAAATCGCAAGCCGGTGCCAAGTTCACGAAACAGGCAGACGGTTCGTATCTGGCCAGCGGAGCGAACGGCAACCACGACACCTACACCGCCACCGCGTCCACAAAGCTCCGCCGGTTGACCGGTCTGCGGTTGGAAGCGTTGGCCGATCCATCCATGCCTCAAAAGGGACCCGGTCGCGCTCCCAACGGAAACTTTGGTCTCAGCCGCATCACGGTCCGGGCCGGGCAAGTCGGCGGGGAAGCCAAACCAGTGACGTTGACCAAGCCGCAAGCCACGTTCGAACAGAACAACAGCAGTCTCGCGATTGCCGGTTCACTCGATGACAACCCCAGCACCGGTTGGGCGGTGGACCCACAGTTCGGCAAAGATCACGCCGCGGTTTTCACCTTTGCGGAACCGATCGACTTCGCCGAGGGAACGCAACTGAGCGTCACGCTCGAATTTCAGGTCAACGGACAACACAACATCGGCCGTCCGCGGCTAGCAATCATCAGCGATGTTGAGCCGAGTCTGCAAGCCGACACCGTGCCGATGGCGGTCGCCGAGTTGTTGCAGAAAGTCAAAGCCGCCACGGCATTGACCGACGCGGAACGGAACACACTCTTTGACTGGTGGAAACGTCGCGATGCCGATTGGCGAGCCCGGCAGGCCAAGGTGGATGAGCAGATCGCCAAACAGCCGAAGACGACGACGTCGATTCTCATCTGCGGCGAAGGCTACAAGCCGATGCGGCACCATTCGCAGGGAGCCGATTTCTTCGAGCAGACGTTCATCCTCGACCGGGGCAGCACCGACCGCAAGCGCGATGTCGCTACGCAAAGCTTTCTGCAGGTGCTGATGCCCGCCGACGGAAAAGAGCAAGCCTGGAAAGTCGCACCGCCGGAAGGAGCCAAATTCTCTGGCCGCCGGACCGCGATGGCGAACTGGATTACCGATGTCGACCACGGCGCAGGAGCCCTTGCCGCGCGCGTGATTGTGAACCGACTCTGGCAGCACCACTTCGGCACGGGACTGGTGCCGACGTCCAACGACTTCGGCCAGACCGGCATGAAGCCCTCGCATCCGGAATTGCTCGACTGGCTCGCAGCGGAATTGATCCGTCATGACTGGAAGCTGAAACCGATTCACCGGCTGCTGATGACGAGTGCCACGTATCAGCAAGCCGCGGCGGCGTCCGATGAAGAAGCGTCCGACGAAGCCGTGGCGTTGTTTGTGCGTCGTCGGCCGCAGCGGCTGGAAGGGGAATCACTGCGGGACAGTCTGCTCGCAATCTCTGGGAAACTCGATCCCACAATGTACGGCCCCGGCACCAAAGACGAACGCAGCCCGCGCCGCAGCATCTATTTCACGATGAAACGGAGCGAACTGATTGGGTCCATGGTGGTGTTCGATCAACCGGAACCGCTGGTCAGCCAAGGCAGTCGCCCGGTGACAACCGTCGCTCCGCAGGCGCTGCTCCTCATGAACGGACCGCAAGTCCGTGAGTGGGCCGAAGCGTTTGCCCGCCGCGTGGAAGCCGAATCGAATTCGTCGACGGACTTTGCACCAGCAGTACAACGCATCTTCGCGATGGCCTTGAACCGGGCTCCGACGGATGTCGAACTCACCGAAGCGAAAGCGTTCCTGGAGCACGAGTCCGCCAGTTATGTTCGCGAAGGCAACAGTGCCCCCCGCACAATCGCCCTCGCCGACTTCTGCCAGGTCATGTTCGCCCTCAACGAGTTCGCCTACATCGACTGACCCCCATTCCACGCTTGCGGTTTCGCGCCCCGCGCCGAACCCACTCAGTGACGTCCTACATTGGAAAACACCTCATGCACCCACAACTCTGGTCCCGACGTGAATGGTTGCAGCGTGCCGGTGGCGGTTGCGGCTACCTCGCCCTCGCCTCCATGCTGGCCCAGCAAAACCAGACTCTCGCCGCGGGGAGTTTGAATCCGCTGGCTCCCAAAGAGCCGCACTTTCCGGCTAAGGCCAAGTCGGTTATCTGGATCTTCATGAACGGCGGCCCGAGTCATGTCGACACGTGGGATTACCGCCCGGAACTCGTCAAGCGGGATGGCCAGACCCTCGCCGATTTCGATAACAAAACCGGCTTCTTCCCGGACGCCGTCGGCGGGTTGATGAAGTCGCCGTTTGAATGGAAACAGCACGGCGAAAGCGGCACGTGGGCACCGGACCTGTTCCCGCACCTGTCGCAGCACGTCGACAAGATGGCGTTCATCCATTCGTGTTACACGAACTCGAACAACCACAGCCCCGCGCTGTTCATGATGAACACCGGCGTGACGCGGATGGGCAACCCGTGTGTCGGTTCGTGGGTGAATTACGGCCTCGGTTCCGAAAGCGACAGCCTGCCGAGTTTCGTGGTGATGTCCGATCCCCTGAACCGCGGGTTGCCCAAGGGGAATGCGCTTAACTGGGGCGCCGGTTTTCTGCCGAGCATTTACCAGGGCACCTGGATGAAGCCGCAGGGGGAACCGATCGACAATCTGAAGCCACCCGCGGCCCTCAACACCGATCGGCAGCGGGCACAGCTCGATTTGCTGGCGACGTTCAACAAACAGCATCTCAAGCACAGTGCCGCGGAGAGTGAACTCGCCGCGCGAATCGAAAGTTTCGAGTTGGCATTCCGCATGCAGGCCGCTGCGCCGGAGGCCCTCGACATCACGCGCGAGCCGGAGAATATCCAGAAGCAGTACGGCATCGATCAGAAGCATTGCACGCATTTCGCGGCCCAATGTTTGCGAGCGCGGCGGTTGGTGGAACGGGGCGTGCGCTTCGTGCAGATTTACTCGGGTGGCATGGAGAATCAGCAAAGCTGGGACTGCCACGCCGACCTCGTCGGGAACCATCGCGGCTTTGCCCTGGAAGCCGACCAACCGATCGCGGCCTTGCTCGGCGACTTGAAACAACAGGGGCTGCTTGATTCTACCCTGGTCATCTGGGCCGGTGAGTTCGGCCGGTTACCGGTCGCACAGAAGGGAGCGAAACCGGGCCGCGATCACAACCCGCACGCCTTCACCGTGTGGATGGCCGGCGGCGGCATGAAGGGCGGAACACACTACGGCGAAACCGACGACATCGGCATGCGGGCCGCGGTGAACAAAGTCAGCGTCCGCGATTTCCACGCCACGATTCTGGCCGCGCTCGGTCTCGATCACGAACGGTTGATCTTCCCGTTCCAGGGGCTCGATCAACGGCTCACCGGCGTGGAAGCCGCCCACGTGGTGAAGGAAGTCTTTGCGTAATTGGATAGTGGCGTTGAATGATCTATTCTGCCAGATTGCACCGTGATCATGGTGCTTCTCGCAATAGAAACTCCGCCGAGATCCAGCCTTCCCTGCTACGATTCTCACCTTTATCAATGCGGACCCGGCAGAAAGTCGGGCCGAGTTCCAGCAATGTGGCGGGCGTGCGGTTGTGAATCAGCGAGGCGCGACGCCGACCTAGAAATTGGCGCATCCCTTCGTGATCGCGGTTCTCAACGAGGATTCGCACCGCGTCGGCGTCTTCAAGATCGCGAACCATGCAAATCGTCTGTTCACGGTCTTCGCTGTCCGCATTCCCCACAATCAGGGAATCGCCAACCTGAACATCGTGGCCAGAACGATCGCGGTCCGGCTCGACATTCTTTTCCACAACAGGAGCTGGAGTATTGCGAAGGTAGAAAAACAATCCTGTCGCCGCGCCCAGACTCAACAGGACCGCCAGTGTGACTGCAATCTGCCGCATTCGTCCTGTCCCGAAATCGGTCCCTCGCTGATGCCGAGATCCATGCCACTCGCCGAGGGTTCCACGACGGAATGTAAAGGACGCGACGTTGTTCTGACTACCCCGATTTCTCGCTCGAACGGTCGATCTTCCGGACGGCATCGACGGGGCGTGACTTTTCAGGAATGGCTTGGTGAAATACCGCGATCCCGTCATTCCCGGAAAACCTGATTCAAGGCACCGTCATGGCAGATTCGTCATTTGAGCCTGCTGAGCCTCTCACGACATGGCTTTCTGTCCCGCAAAACAATGATCGAGACATGAAGCTGGAGGTCGATTTTGTCTACACCGATCCCGATCGGGTGAAGTGGCTGGCTCCCAAGGGGAGTATCATTAACGGGGCCAGTATTCCTTCCTCGTTGTGGTCCACGGTCGGATCGCCCTACACTGGCGGTTACCGGCGTGCCTCGATCGTTCATGACGTCGCCTGTGACAATGCACGGAACAACAACGACCGTGCCAAAGCCGACAAGATGTTTTTCCACGCCTGTATCGATGGCGGATGTTCCCGCGCACAGGCCAATCTGTTGTATACCGGAGTCCGGATCGGCGCGTTTGTCTCTCCGCCGTCACCGGTCGTGCCGGCGGGCGTGAGTGTTCGTGCGGCGGCCGCGGCGAAAGGCCCCGTTTCCGACGACACGGTCCGTGTCTTCGAGGCGGTTCAGAAGAAATTGAGCCAACGATCCGCGGAAATCAGTCTCGCGGAGATCGATCAACTCGTGATCGCGGAACTCAAGAAGCCTCAACAAGGCGGTGCGCGCGCAAAGAAGAAAGCCATCGAAAAAAAGGGCGATAAGAAGAAGTCGGCTGCGTCGAAGGCCCCAACGCGTAAGACTTCAAAGACGGCGACAAAGAAGGCCGCTCGCAAGAAAACGCGGCTTCCACAATGATTGGCGTGAACCGACCGTCCGCGGGTTTTCGGATCACGGTGCGGAGTAGGCATGTCGCCAGAATCGTTCCCGGAGACGGATGTAAGCTTCCCCGCCGAGGGATTTGGCCATTTTTTTCGTCGTCCACCAAGCCGATTGCTGCCAGCGCGGCCATGGCGAACGGAGCAGAGCGGCGGCAGCGTTCGGTGACATGCCGCGGTAGACAGTGAAACGCCCCTGAATGGTACAGCCAGCGATCTGCTGGGGGGACGTCATCGGTTCGGAAGTAAACAGCAGTTTCAATCCTGCCTGCGATGCGGCTTGAGCCACGCCGCGCGAGAAAAAGCCCCCGGGGACCGAACCCGTGGTCATCGAATGGCCAAGGATCGATTCCAGTTCGAGCCGGCTGTCACGCCATTCGGCGAGTTGTTGCTCAGGGGAACAGTGAGACAACCGCAACGGGTGACTGCACGAATGACTGCCGATGAGATGACCCCGCCGGTAAAGATCCCCCAATTGAGCCCGCGTCAGAAAGCCCGGTGTATCGAGGCGATCGGTGGTGATGAAAAACCACCCGCGCCACCCGCGCTCCTCCAATTGATCGGCAATAGGATGCACCGACGACGAACCACCATCATCAAACGTGATCAGCCAGGAATTCGACGGGGTCCGTTCCGTAGGAGCACAGGCTGCGGGCGGTACGTGGGTCGCGGCGCGAATCGCATCGAGATGCGTCGTGAATTCCTGAGGTGACAGCTTGTATCGAGCAGCGCCCGGACCGGGGAATCCGCTGAGATCATCCTGCCCGGTGGGCGTGACATCGTGGTAAAGCAGGACGATCGGCATGTTGCGGTCTCCTCAAATGGGCCAGTGATCGCAGTGAGATTGCGAAAACGAACTCAGTGTCCAATGACGGGTTGGACGGCATGCGGCTGTGACGTCTGTCGACGCTTGCTTTCACGAACTCGATAACGCCAGAACGCAGAAAGCCACGGCTGGCCCCATTCACCGGACGGTTCACCATGCGTTTCGATCGGCATTGCTTGACCATCGAGAATCTGCCGTAGTCTCCTTTCGATTGCAGCCAGATTATCGAAGACCGTGCGGTGTTGAAGCACGATGTGTGATTCGGCGACCGGGTCCATAGCGCACCGGAAGTAGCCGAAGACGGGGCCGGTGTCGACACCGCGATCAATCCGAAGCAGCGTCATCCCGGCATGCGATGCGTCATCGTTGGCCAGCGCCCAGAACACGCCGTGGGCATTGCGATAACGGGGGCAAATCCCGGGATGCATCACGAAAGTGCCCGAGACGGGAATCGAGAAGATGCGTTCAGCCAGCAATGTCTTGCAGCGGGCGATCACGAGATCCGGCTGTGCCTTCTTCAGAAAAGCTTCTGCTTCCGGGGAATTCGGGCTGTCGGTCATCAATGTCGGAATGGACGGGGGAAGCGCGCCGTATTGTTCATAGAGTGACTGGAGTCGCTGCTGTTCCCATGCCCGGTCTGATTTGGCCTGAAACAATCGGGCGTAGACTCGAAACGCGATCACATCCAGGAATCGGCACCAACCGACACGTTTGATTTCCCGACGGACACGTTGCCGGGCGCGCCGTGCAGGCTCTTGGATGGCAACAATTCCAACCACATCGGCCCAGGTCGCCAACCATGTCGCTAATCCCACCCGGTTCAATTCATCGTCTGCATGACAAATGAGGGCTAATCGCGGTCGCGGTTGTTGCGGATGATCCACACGACGTTCCTGAATGTTGCCGTTTCGCCACATTTCCAGTATCGCTTGGCACGCTCTGTTACCGGAATTCCATTTGGGCGGCGCCAATCAACGAGTTAGCAACCCCCATGCCATTCCGTTGCTGCGTGGCCTGAGAAGCGGTTTTCCGCCCAAGTCAAGAGCGCGCTTTCCTCTTGGATTAAAAGAGGTGAATCCCTGCGATATTCATTAACAAGAGGCGAACGCAAGAGAAATCGCTTACAATCTGTCCACCCTTCGACTCAAGCGTTCAGCACATTGGTTAACGATCTCGTCACCCTCACTTTGATAGGGTCTGACGTGCTTCAGAATATCATCGATAACACGTCGGCTTGCATCTACGTGAAGGATCTGCACGGACGGTATCTGCACATCAACCGTCAGTTCGAGTCGTTGTTTCATGTGAGCCGGACCGACGTGGTGGGGAAGTCCGACTTCGATCTATTCCCGCCGCATCTCGCCGAAGCGTTCCAGCGCAACGATCAAACCGTTCTGCAAACGGGAACTTTGCTGGAGTGTGAAGAAGTCGCCCCGCATGATGACGGCCTGCATACCTACCTGTCGATCAAGTTCCCGCTGCGGAACGAAGTCGATGAGATGTTCGCCATCGCGGGTATTTCCACGGATATCACCGAACGCTTGCGGGCCCAGCAGGCCATTGAAGCGCTCCGCCATCGAACGGAATTATTGTTGGAATCGGTCGGCGATGGCATCTGCGGCATCGACATTACCGGCCGAGTGACCTTTCTGAATCCGGCGGCGGAACGCTTGTTTGCCTGGCCGATGAATCAACTCGTGGGTCGATCACTCTCCGAGATCCTGCCGAAACCATACGGATGCATGCAGTCCGGACCGTTGTCACGCGTGCTGAATCATGGTGAACGCCGCCACGTTGAACATGCGGAAATTATTCGCAGGGATGGGGGACGAATCCCGGTAGAATATGTCGCCAGTCCGGTACACGACGGTGGAGTGCTCACCGGAGCCGTGCTGGCGATGCGGGACTTGCGTGATCGGCTGGAAAGCCGCCGCGCCGATCAGGAAATGCAGGCCGCGTCGCGGGTGCAGCAATTCTTGTATCCCCGGACACCGCCGATGATCCCCGGTTTCGATGTCGCCGGCGGAACGTATCCGTCCGCGCGGGTTTGTGGAGACTACTTTGATTTCATTCCGTGGGGACCGTCCGCGTGGTGTCTCACGTTGGGTGACGTGAGCGGACACGGCCTGGGCCCAGCCTTGCAGATGGTGGAAACTCGGGCGTTCCTACGTGCGGCGCTGCAGGGCACGGATTCTCCCGGTGTGGCCTTGCAGCGTCTGAATCAAACGTTGTGTGTCGATTTACCGGAAGGGATGTTCGTCTCACTGTTTGTGGCTCAATTGTGCACGGAAACACGCCGCTTCAGTTACGCCTCCGCCGGACATCCGGCCGGTTTGATGCGGAACGATGGGACACTGATGCCCCTGAAATCAACGGGGATGCTCCTTGGACTGATGGAAACCGCCACGTACACGTCCACGGAGATGGTGAACCTGCACGTCGGGGACGTGTTCGTCATCACCTCGGACGGCGTTGCAGAGATGATCTCGCCGCAACAAACACTGTTCGGTTCCACGCGGTTGTGGCAAACCGTCGCCGATTATCGACATGCGAGCGCTGCTGCCATTCGTGATGCCATTCACCAGGCGGCATTTGCCTTCGCACATGGCGAACCCTCTCACGACGATGTCACGATTCTCGTGGCGAAATGCCTGCCGCATTGAGTGGCATGTTGACCTCGAAGGGTGAACTGGCCTCCCTTCCGCCCTGCTCCTGTTGTGACAGATGATTTTTCGAGGAGAATCTGCCAGCATGATGCTGGTACGAGCGCAAACCCTGCGCGATTCCTGCAGCCGATCTCAACAGAAAGTTCAGACGCATGGCGCTGATTTCCTTGAAGTGTGCGTTGGCCTTGTCGGCCGCAATGTGGACGGCGACCGAGATTTCACAGTTCCGCGGACCGGCGGGAGACGGGCACATTCCCGCCGCGACCGGATTGCCGACGACGTGGAGCGAAACATCCAATGTGGCGTGGAAGTCCGCGATTCCCGGTCGAGGGTGGTCGTCACCCGTGATCGGCGACGGCACGCTGTGGTTAACCACGGCGGTGGAAGAAGCCGCAACGCCCGAGCAGTTGGCGGCCATCCAAAAGACGAAGCTGGCCGGAAATCCGATGGCCAAGCAAATGAGTATCGTCGGTGCGATTTCGTTGCGCGCTGTGGCTTTAGATTTGTCCACCGGCGAATTGAAGCAGAACATCGAGTTGTTTCGCGTGACCGACCCGGAGCCGGTTCACTCGCTGAACAGTTACGCTTCCCCCAGCCCGATTCTGGATGACAGCCGCTTGTACTGTCACTTCGGGACCTTCGGCACGGCCTGCATTGACGTCACGACCGGGAAGATTCTCTGGAAGAAAAAACTCCCAACCGAACATTCCGTCGGTCCCGGTAGCTCACCCGCGCTGTACGAGAACCGACTGATTGTGCCGTGTGATGGAACGGAAGCCCAGAACGTCATCGCACTCGATATCGATAACGGAGAAATTGCATGGTCCACGAAACGTCCTCCGATGCAAGGCACGACTGGAGACTTGCACAAGGCCTTCAGCACGCCTTTGCTGATCCGAGTGGGCGATGAAGATCAGGCGGTTGTTATCGGGGCGCAATGGGTCGTGGCCTACGAACCGGTGACCGGCAAGGAAATCTGGCGGTTTCGTCACGGCGAGGGTTTTTCCAACGTCCCCCGGCCGGTGTTCGGTCACGGCATGATCTACATTTGCACGGGTTACATGCAGCCGCACCTCGTGGCAATTCGGACCGATGGCAAGGGAGACGTGACCGAAACGCATGCCGCATGGCGGGTGAAAAAATCCGTTCCGGCCATGCCGTCACCCGTGCTGGTGGATGACGCGCTCTATCTCGTCTCCGATCAGGGTGTGGCCACGTGTGTGGACGCCAGAACCGGTGACCAGCGATGGCAACGCCGAATCGAGGGGAATTTTTCCGCGTCGCTGCTGTACGCAGATGGCAAAGTTTTTGCAAGCAACCGCGAAGGAACCACAACGATCATCGCACCGGGACGTGAGTACAAGGAACTCGCGACCAGTACACTGGAGGGAGCGATCATGGCCTCTCCCGTGGCGATTCCTGGGGCCTTGTTCTTGCGAACACCGACGCATCTCTACCGCATTGGTGCCGCGTCGAAAAATAGTCCAGCAAATTCGGTTCGTGTGCCACTGGCATGGTAATTCGATGGGATTTCGTCCATCCGTCGCTCAGGGACTGGCAGAGCCAATGGCACACCGAGATCACAGCAGCGACCTAAGCGAACGGGCTTTTCACCACGAGGAAAAGGCCTGACAACAACCCCGAAACGGCCGCGATCATTTGCCGTTGCCAGTCGTACATCCGGTAGCCTTGCTGGTGGTGCTGTTCCGACATCCGACGCAATAACTCCCGACGGAGTTGATCGTTGATCCAACTCAAGGTGAGTTCCGAGATTTGGGCAGTGGCGGCGGCAGGCATGACGGCCCTCACGAGAATAGCGGAGAAGAGCGGCGGAAAAACGGACAATTGATCTCTTCTCTTTTCGACCACACGTCCTGCAAACTGTCGATGAGAACCTGTTCTACCGTGGAAATCCTTGCCCGTTGCGGTGAGTGTAGCGATCGTTCCAGAAGTGTGTCCCTTGCCGACTGTACCGCCCACTTTCCCCCCTGCCCCGCCGCATACATCCCGGAGTTGATCCTCATGCCCGAATCCCACGGCGGAACCGCCCGAATGGCGCTGTTGGCGTGCCTGTTGAACACTGCCGTTTCATCGATTCCTGCCGCAGAACCAGAATCACTCTGGGATGCACCGTTGGACATCGTCTTCACAGCCAAACATGACGGCACAGAGCAGCGATATGTGCTGATGAAACCGACATCGTTTGACCAGACCAAACCACACCATGTGCTCGTCGCGCTGCACGGGCATGGCTCCGATCGCTGGCAATTTGTGAAGGATGGCCGCGGCGAATGCCGCGCAGCACGAGATGTCGCGTCAAAACATGGATTCCTGTTCGTCTCGCCGGACTACCGGGCCTCCACATCATGGATGGGACCCGCGGCGACTGCAGACATGTTGCAACTTCTCACAGACATTCGGAAACAGTACCGGGTCGACAAAGTCATCATCAGCGGTGGTTCCATGGGGGGCACTTCCGCGATGGCGTTTGCAGCCATGCACCCAGACCTGGTGGACGGTGTCGTCTCATTGAACGGGACCTGCAACGTGCTGGAGTACGGAAACTTTGCGGAAGCCTTTACGGCTTCCTACGGCGGCACCAAGGAACAAAAACCGGAGATCTACCGCGCCCGTTCCGCAGAATTCTTCCCGGATCGGCTGACGATGCCAACGGCGTTGACCACCGGCGGGAAAGACACACTCGTCCCACCAGACAGCACGCTCCGACTCGTCAAACTCCTCGAAGATCGTCGGTTTCCCGTCCTGTCGATTCATCGTCCTAACGGGGGACACGATACGAACTACGACGATTCGCGTGCGGCGTTCGACTACGTGGTCGACCGTGTTCTTCGTGGTCCTGAGTTGCCGCCTGCGCTCGTTGATCTGACCGCGAAGCCGGTGAAGGTTGTCTGTCTTGGCGACAGTGTCACCGGCATCTACTACCACACCGGCGGACGGCGGGCGTATCCGGAACTGCTGGAAATCGCGCTGAAGAAGGCGGCACCGAACGCCCAGATCAGCGTGATCAATGCCGGCATCAGCGGCCAATCAACAAATCACGGACTGGAACGGTTGGACCGCGATGTTCTCAACCATCAACCGGACATCGTCACCATCAGCTTCGGCCTCAATGACATGACCCGTCTGACGCCGGAACAGTATCGCGCGAACCTGGAACAACTCATTGATCGTTGCCAAAAGAGTCACGCCACGGTCGTGCTCTGCACACCGAATGCGGTGATTGATTCAGCCGCGCGGCCCATTGACCGATTGATGGTGTTCTGTGATGTTCTTCGCACCGTCGGACGAGAGAAAAGCGTCGCCGTCTGCGATCAATACCGCGCGGGGGAACGCCACCGCTTGCGGGATCCCTGGGGATGGCGACTGACGTTGAGCGACGAAATTCATCCCAACGGCGATGGCCATCGTCGTATGGCCGAAGAACTTTGCCGCACGATTGCCGGCAACCACGTTGCACTGGGCGATCTGGCCCCGCCACGGCCCGCGTTGCCGAAGCTGCAAAAACTTCTCGTTGCGAAGCAGCCCATCCGTGTGCTGGCCATGCCGCCGTTTGACGCTTGGATGCAAGACGCCGTAAAGGACATCGGCGCAGACTCCAAAGTCGCTGTCACTCCCTGGCCGATTGCGGGAAAGAGTTTGGCGGAAATCGAACAGGATGCCAACAAGCTCGTCCGCGCGACGAAGCCCGATCTCGTGTTGTTGACCATCCCGCGCGACGCCGCCGCTCCGACGGACGAGAGCTTCATTCACTCGGCGTCTTGGATCATGAACTGGTCGCTGAGTTTCGGCCTGCAGGAATGGGACGTGGTTGCCATTCATCCGGCGGTGATAGATTCCACGATCACTGCCCCACGTGACGATCTCATTCGACAACTCGTTCACGCCCAGGACCTCGATCTGATAGACCGGCGTGTGAACGATGTCCGTACCGGTCCGGCCCTGCTCACGGAATGGTTCCGCACTCATCTCCATGATCGATAAGCGTTCCTGAAAGTATCAGCGTCTGCCCAACGTGTTGTTCATCCCCCCCTCGATAGACACCAAGCAGTGCGACTCAACTTTAGACATGTTACGGAATATACTCCACCGTCGGCGAGCGCTTCAGCCGAGATCAGTACCGTCTGTTTCTTGAAGGCTTCCGATGAAGATTACCGCCATTCGTGTCTTTCCGGTCTGCATTCCGCTCAAACCCGAACGACGGATGATTTCCGCGTTGGGGAGGCACGAAGTCTCGCCGTTCGTGCTCATTCGCGTCGAAACCGACGCCGGTGACTTCGGTGTCGGTGAGGCCACCGTCACTCCACGCTGGAGCGGCGAGACCATGTGGGGCGCGACGGCGCTGATCGAGCACATTCTCGCCCCGGTCCTGCTCGGCGTTGATCCCAGCGACCATGTCGAAATCGATCGTCGGATGGATGCTGTCGCCGTCGATAACTGGTTCGCCAAGTCGGCAATCGAAATGGCGTGCTGGGACATTTGTGGCAAGGCCGCTGGACAACCGGTCTATCAACTCTTGGGAGGCGCACAGCGCGGGTCGACGATTCGCAATCGGTTTTCCATCGGGGCTTACGCACCGGACATCGCAGCCGCACGGGCGACAGAACGGGTTGCCGTGGGATTTGACACAATCAAGGTGAAAGTGGGAACCGTTCCCGAAGAAGACGTCGCCCGGGTGCAGGCTGTGCGGCAGGCAATCGGACCGAACATCACGCTCACCATCGATGCCAACGGCGGCTGGACGGCCGAGCAAGCGCGATGGTCCCTCGAACGTCTGGCGAATTGCAACGTCGCTTTGGTTGAGCAGCCGCTCATCCGTGGAAATTACACCGAACTGCGGGAGTTGCGTCGCGCCACCGGCTGTCGGATTCTTGCCGATGAAAGCTGTTTCGACGAAATCCACGCCCGTGAACTCTTCGCCCAGGAGTGTTGCGACGTGCTCAGCCTGTACCCCGGCAAACAAGGGGGCATCCGTAAAGCGATGAAAATCGCCAAGCTCGCGGAGGAACACGGCATTCCCTGCTCGATCGGTTCCAATCTGGAGTGGGATGTCGGGGCTGCGACCATGCTGCATTTCATCATTGCGACGAAGAACATGGATGTGGAGCACTACCCCGGCGACTGTCTCGGTCCATTTTACCACGAAGTCTCAATCGCCAAGAATCTACTCCAGATTACGGGACCTTTCACGACGTTGAACGACGGGCCGGGCTTGGGAATCGAAGTCGATTGGGATGTCGTCACGCGATACTCTGCCAAGGTGGGCTGAAGCCCATTTGAGATTCCGACGGTCCTCAATAACGGTTCCCAGCAACTGAAATCCGCACCGCTGAAAGCATCGTGTCCGCATGTCGTTCTTCACTTGGCTGCCCATCGATTACGTGCTCGGAATGGGAGCCTGGCTCGCGGGACTCGGGCTCGCTGCCTGGTTCTTGCTGCGGTGGCGGCAGTCGCAACGACGATCAGCACGCTCGCTCCGCGGTCCCCATCTCGGTTTGGCAATATGGATGATTCTGGCAGCATTAACCGCTCCTGAATTGTTATGCGCCTTGTTCTATGACGCCACTGATTCCTTCAGCCAGACGAATGTCTCCCGAAGATGGTTTGATCGTCATGTGATCCCCAACCGTGCCGGTTACCGCGATGCCCGGCAGTTGCCCACCTCGCGGGTGAACAACCATCGGTACGTGGCTTTTGCCGGTGACAGCTTCACATTCGGTCATGGTGTGCCGAACGTCGCTGATCGCTTCAGCGACCGTGTCGGTCGTGAACTGCATCGCGAAGACGTGGTCGTTTACAACGTCGGCTTGCCGGGAATCGACATTCGGCAACTCGTCGATGGCTTGTTTGAGGATCTTGCTCAACAAGCGGTCCCGCTGGACGTTTTTGTTTACACCTTTGTGCCAAACGATATCGAGTACCTTGATGAACGGACCGCCGCGTTTTACCAGCAGCTGACGGTTCGCGATCCTGCATTCTTTCTATGGAAGCACACCTACTTCTACAACCTGCTTTATCATCGACTGAGGCATTGGAGCAACGCGGGGACAAATGATTATTACGGCTACCTCACCACCTCTTACGAAGGCGAACCGTGGAGCCAGTTTCAGCGCAAGCTCGAACAATTAAATCAACAATGTCGTGACCGGAACGCGCGACTGCTAGTCGTCCTCTTTCCGTTTCTCACAGCCCTGGGGGAGAACGACCCGTTCTTGCCGGCCTATGCCAAGATGCGGGAACATTGCGAACAACTGAATATCCCGTGCCTCGACTTAACCCCGGTGATGACGAACCATCAGCGTGAGGGCTTGGTCGTAAGCCGGTTTGATGCCCATCCCAATGAACGAGCCCACGCGCTGGCCGCAGAAGCCATCACACCGGCCGTGCGGGTCTTGCTCGCAAGGTAGCCATCACGCTCCGCGGTTGTGAGTTTATCCCCGTAGGGTGACCCTTCCGGGCCGCCACTGTAGGAAACACGCGGCCAAATGACGGCCCGGAGGGGCCATCCTCCATAAAATCCCCAGATCGGAGTGTGATGTCGACGTTACCGTCAGTCGTCGAACGTCGTCTTCTTGCGAAGCAGATGGTGGTACTGCTGGGCGAAGCGGTGGGCTTCATCGCGGACGTATTGCAGCAACCGCAGGGCGAACGAATGCCGACTCAAGAGTTTCGGCTCCGGCTGTCCCGGCAGGAAGACTTCCTCTTCGCGCTTGGCGAGCGAGATGACAAAGGGAGGCGTGATGCCGGTCCCCTCGAAGGCGGCCATGGCCGAACTGAGCTGGCCTTTGCCACCATCAATCAGCAAGAGATCCGGGAAGGGTTCGCCCTCCTGCTGTAAACGGCGAAACCGACGGCTCACCACTTCCCGCATTGATGCAAAGTCATCAACACCATCGACCGTGCGGATTTTGAACCGTTTGTAACCATGCTTGAACGGCAGACCATCAATGAATTGCACACAACTGGCCACCGTTTCGCCCCCTTGCAGGTGCGCGATGTCCATTCCTTCAATCCGCCGCGGCGGGTTGGGCAACTCGAACACCTTCTGAAGTCCGCGGACACCACGCTTGGGGTCGATCTGAAAGACTTCTGGTTGGGCGTGCTCGCGCAGATCGCCACGCAGATTCAAGTTCTCCAGCGCCGTGATCTGATCGCGAAGTCGGGCGGCCTTTTCAAACTTGAGTTCCTTCGCCGCAGCGGCCATTTCCGCACGCAGTTCGGCAAACAGCGAATCTTTCTTGCCGTCGAGGAACAGGATCAAGCGGCGGATGTCGCGGCGGTAATCTTCGCGCGTGATGCGCAAATTGCACGGGGCAGTGCATTGCTGAATGCTGGCAAGCAGACAGGGTCGGAACCATCGCCAGCGTTCTTCTTCCGGATCGATTTCCAGCGCACAATTGCGGAAGCGGAAAATCTGTTGCAGGACGGCAATGGCACCGCGGAGTTTTCGAGCATTCGTGAACGGGCCATAGAGCTTTGTTCCCCGCGGTCGAGGCTTGCGGGTGAACTCGACCCGCGGGAACGGTTCCCGAACATAGATTTGCAGATACGGAAAGGTCTTGTCGTCCTTCAACTCCGTATTGAACCGGGGTTGGACGTCCTTGACCAGCCGGGCTTCGAGCAGGAGCGCATCGACTTCGCTGTCGGTGGAGATGAAATCGAGATCGCAAATCTCCGGCACAAGATCGCGCGTGCGGATATCAGAGAGCGCCGGCTTCGTGAAGTAGCTCGATGCCCGGCTGCGCAGATTCACCGCCTTGCCGATATAGATCACCCGGCCGCGTTCATCCTTCATCAGGTAGACGCCCGGCGTGGTGGGGAACGTCTTCACTTTTTCGCGTGGATCGGTAGGCTCCGGCGCGATCGGGTCAGCAGCAGGATCCGGCGGCATGGCTCCTTCCTTCATTGGTCTTACCACGTCGTCCCATCCGCCACTGGCTCAGCCAGTGCATTTATGACGAGTCTCTCGACGACTTGAATTCCAGACACCGACCGAGTCGGCGGCACCTCAATCCGGTGCTCTGGCGACGATTTAAAATCCCGGAGCACCGCCCCCACCGGCGGGGGCCACGGGAACCGGTGCCGGTCCCCCGCCCACAGGCCGCGGTGCGGTGGCCGCTGGTGCAAGAGCACCGCCCGCCGCGATCGGCCCGCCGTATAACATGGTCCGACGTGTGGCATAGCGGATCGGGAATGAAGACCACGTGTCGTTCGGATACGGACTTCCTTGTTCGCCGACGAGCTCATACCGACCGTCAAATGAATGGGGCGTGGTGGTTAATCCGCTGACTTGCAATCCCAAGTCAAAACGTGCCAGTGATTTTTCACTGATGTACTGCACGAAAGCCAGCCACTGCCGATCCGGTGCGGCAAGGTTCGCCAGATTGGCCCGCTCCGGGCGAAACCCGAGGAACTCGCGTGGCAGCGGGGCCGTGTGCAGCGCCGTGAGCAAAAACGCCATCGTGACATAGCCGGCAGCCAGCCCGAATCCGTAGCGACCAATCGTGTCGACGAAACCGGGCACCTGAATGTAGGTCGGCGCAATTTTTTCGGTCCCCACGCGGAACGCAAAGACCAGCGCAATGAACAGGCCGACGAGGGCAATCATGTCCCAACGGTCGTTCCATTCACTGTAAGTCTTGTTGAGAAGCAACGCCGCCGGTTCGAAGAAGTTCATGGCAATCAAGCCGGCCAGAACGACTGACAAAAATGTCACCCCGGCACTCCAGGCACCGTCGTTCGACACCATGAAAGCCACACCGGCAACGATTGCAATCAGAATCAGGTCGATCATGGAATCGCTTATGGCTAAGGACGAAGAGGCAAGTGACAGAGGGATAGAGTCCAGCATTCGGGACATTTCTGCTGTCCCTGTGCTCCTAACCCCAGCCTCCCCGCTATTTCACAACTCGTAACAATTCGTCGAGTGACGTTATGCCTTTGACCACCAGCCGCAGGCCTTCTTCTTTCATGTACAGCATGCCCCCTTTGCGGGCTTCGGCTTTCACCGTCGTCATGCTTTGCTTCTCTCGAACCATGTCGCGGACCCGGTCTGTCACGACGAAGAGTTCGTAAACACCGATCCGTCCCAGGAAACCGAGTCCGTTGCACGTCGGACACGTCCCCTCCGGTTTCTTCGGGGGGCGGAAGAACTTGTCGACTTTCTCCGGCGGCAAACCCGCTTTCTGAATGTCGTCGATGCTTGGCTTGTAGGCTTCCTTACAATCGACACACAACTTGCGCACCAGACGCTGCGCGAGAATCGCCGAGATTGAATCGGCCAGCAGAAATGGTTCGACGCCGAGGTCGATCAATCGCGACAACGCGGTGATACTGTCGTTGGCGTGAACCGTGGAGAACACCATGTGACCGGTGTTGGCGGCCTGACAGGCGATCTTCGCTGTCTCGCCGTCGCGCATTTCGCCGATCATCACGACATCAGGATCTTGACGCAGAATGCTCCGCAGTGCGGTCGCAAACGTCTGCCCGGCCTTGGTGTTGATCTCGATCTGAGTGACGTTCTCCATCTTGTATTCGACGGGGTCTTCCACCGTGATGATATTCGATTCATAGGCATCAATTTGCCGCAGCGCCGCGTACAGCGTTGTGGACTTACCGGCTCCCGTGGGACCGCAGACGACGAACATGCCGTGCGGCTGCTGAACGACAGACGCGATGGAATCGTGCAGTTGCTTACGCATCCCAAGATCTTCGAGCGTTTTGACGGACGCACTCTGATCGAGAATCCGGAGCACCATCTTTTCGCCGATTTGCAGCCCCTGCGACGCCACGCGGAAATCGATCTCACGACCTTCCATTTCCGCGCGGAAGCTGCCGTCCTGTGCCTTGCGACGTTCAGTGATGTCCATCGCCGACAGGACTTTGAAAATGTTGACGATCGCGTCGCCCGTACTGCGGTCAAAGGGTTCTGCGGGATACATCACCCCGTCGATCCGCAGACGGACGGAAGTTTCGTCTTCTTTTGGTTCGAGGTGCACGTCGGTTGAACGCCGCATGATGGCGTCGTAGAGCAGTTCCTTGGCGGCCATGTAGCCCTTGGAATTCTCCACCTGCCGAGACCGATCAACTTCACCAGCCCCTTTGCCCTGCTTGCCGATGAGGCGAATCGGCGGACCGCCGACATGACTGACCGAGTTTTTCCCGCCCAGATTCACGCCCATTCGCGCGAGTGTGCGCATTGCCACCGACTTGAGATGCCGAGGCGTCAGAACCTTGCCGGACTCGGGGACGCGCTGATTGCGTTCATTCACGTACACCGCCATCGGGACGGCATAACCGGAGGTCATCACCAGGAAGGCGAGCAAGAAGTTCGGGCAGCAGAGGGCGAGCATGAAGCCCACCACCCCAGCCACGAGCACGACACCGTTCCACAGTTCCTGTCGGACTTTCAAACTGCCGGCGTCTTCATCAATCCACTTCGCAGTCCAGACCCAGACGAGAAATAATCCGACGAGGTAAAACAGCTTGAAGTAGCTGAAATAGTAACCGGCCAGATCCTGCCGATCGAAGTAGGAACCGCGGTAGAAGCCCTGCGGAGAGGGAGGAAACTCTTCGGCTGAGCGGATTGCCCCGCCGATCGCCACGGGCGCAGCTGGTGCGTTGACCGGCGGAGCCACGCCTTCGGGGACCCCCGGCGGAGTTTGAGCCACCGCGGTCCGAGACCACGAAAGCGCGACGATGAGAAATAGCGCAATTCCCCATCGCATCGGTAACCAAAAGCCCATCGAAAACGCTCCGGATACAGACGATAGCCGAACTCGAGCCCGCCCAGTCCCTGGCGGCTTCAGTCGCCTCGTCTGTAATCGTTCCGATTGTATCGTCACTCAGGGGTTGGTGACAAATGTTCGGTGTCGAGAACTCCGACGAAGGAAACGCACCGGCTTCACAATGACGACACCCGCGAAAAGTTCGTTCCCTTGAATCCGGGAATTCTCGTCACCTCTTCTCGGTTTTCCCCCACTTGAGAGTGTGTCTTCATCCTTTGTTCACCGAGAATGCAGCCGGGGCAACCTGCCTGTCGCCCTTTCCAAGGACATTTCCATGTTGGAATCCACAAGTTTGAACCACGTCACCGACGCCGAGTTGTGGGAGGTGGTCTGCGGTGGAGATGTGGACGCCTTTGAAATCGTGGTCCGGCGGCATCAGTCGGCGGTATGTGCTGTGGCATACAGTCTCTGTGGCGACCGCTCCAGCAGTGAAGACATCACCCAGGAAGCATTCTGGATCAGTTGGAAACAGCGGGAAACGCTCGAACAACGCGACCGGCTGCGGCCGTGGCTGTGTGGGATTGCGCGCAATTTGGCGCGTCAATCTTCACGACAGCGAGTCACGATGCCGTCGGCCCTGGCAGTCGAACCCGCCACCCATGATCGCGCGCCGGATGATGAAGCGATCTCCGCGGAAGAAGAGGCCCTCGTCTGGGCAAGCCTGGAGAGCATCCCCGAGACGTACCGCGAGCCGTTGATCCTGTTCTATCGAGAGCAGCAATCCGTTGCCGAAGTCGCCTCGGCACTCGATCTCAGCGTGGACGCCGTCAAACAACGTTTATCCCGTGGCCGGTCGATGTTGCGGGAACAGGTTCAGCACGTTGTGGAGGGAACGCTGCGCCGCAGTCGACCGGGTGTCGCGCTCACGGTGGCGATTATGGCCGGGTTGGCATCCGGCAAAGCCGCCTGGGGAGCGACGGCCTCCGCGGCCGGGCTGACTCTCGCAAAAACAACCTCCGCCGGTGCGATGGGACTCATAGCCGGCCCGGTGATCGGCACTGCCGGAGGGCTTGCCGGGGCGTGGTTCGGTACGTGGCTTCCGGCACAGATGGCCGCCACCAATCGCGAACGAGAATTCATGCTTCGTCAGGGTCGGCGTGCGCTGTTGATCTCCGTGCTGTTCACCCTCGGAATTCTACTGTTCAGCCTGATCCCCGTCTTCTTTGCAATGAACCGTTTGGTGGTCATCGCCATGATTGCCGGCAATCTGTTGATGACGGCCGCATTCGTTGCCTGGATTGTCCTTGCGTCCTTCCGGATGCAGCACCAACTGCGCGAAATTCGCCGGGAAACTCCCGTCGGAGCGGATGAAAACACGACGCAGATTCGTCGAAGCATGCAGCAGTGGTGCCAGCGCTGGCGCGGCCGGGTCTGGCAATCGGAGTGGAAACTGCTCGGCCTGCCGTTGATCGATTTACAGGTCAGCGATCCACAGACTCCGCAGACACGGCCGCAAGAGGGCCGCGACTACGCCCCCAAACGGGCCTGTGGATGGATCGCGATCGGTGACGAAGCCCGCGGTATTGTCCTGGCGATCGGAGGCCAAGCGTATGGGGGCATCGCGATCGGTGGCAAAGCCATCGGCGTGATTGCGTTGGGTGGGGTTGCGTTCGGGGCGATCGCTTTCGGGGGCCTCGCCATCGGTGTGTTGGCATTAGGTGGTGGTGCGATCGGCGGGATCGCCCTGGGCGGGATGGCTGTGGGTTGGCAAGCCGCGGGGGGAATGGCGGCTGCGTGGGATGTCGCCGTTGGTGGTCTGTCTCTGTCCCAACATGCGGCCTACGGAGGCTGTGCGATGGCCCGCAATTTTGCGGTCGGTGGCATGGCTCATGCTCTTCATGCCAATGATGACGCCGCGAAAGCCGTGTTGATGGAGCACCCGCTGAAACTCGGCATGGATTGGTACGCCGCGCACAATGTGCTGATGATGGCGGTCATGATGTTCATTGCCGTCATTCCCAGCGTCTTCTGCTGGCCGCTGCTCTATCGCCGCGCTACGGCGGAAGAAATGCAGGCGGATGCGCACGCGGCATCACCATCATCCTTGTGACTTTGGTGTTGCATCTCGATCCGG
This sequence comes from Planctomycetaceae bacterium, assembly GCA_041753475.1. Taxonomy (GTDB): domain Bacteria; phylum Planctomycetota; class Planctomycetia; order Planctomycetales; family Planctomycetaceae; genus DSVQ01. Next base: position 31,355 of record JBGSUN010000071.1, read on the forward strand.
CCGCTGCTCGACATGTGCTGTCAACTCTCTTATTGTGGGCACACGCTGGCTCATCCCCGTGTTGTGACGTGTTGCTGACCTTGTTGAAGCGGTCAGCGGCGCACCCTTTCCAGGAGAGTAGGTATGCCGCCGATTGGCGTGGGAATGATCGGCAGTGGGTTTATGGGGCTGACCTACAGCGAAGTGATCGCGCGGCATGCAGATGGATGCCAACTCGTCGCCATCACCGGAGGACGCAAAGCACAGGCGCTCGCCAAGGATTATGGTGTTGCGGCGGAAGCGACGGTCGATGCCATGCTGGCCCGCGATGACATTCAGGCCGTCGTGCTGGCAACCCCCGATCTCAACCGCTTGGAGCTCACCAGAAAAGCGGCCGCTGCGGGAAAGCACATCCTGGCCGAAAAGCCCATGGCGCCGACTGTGGCGGAATGTGATGCCATGATCGCCGCCTGCGCCGAGGCGCACGTGAACCTCGCTGTGGTGAAAACGGAACGGTACCGCAAGATCACCCGCAAGGCCAAAGAGTTCATCGACGCGGGGGTGCTCGGCCCGCTACACATGCTGCGAACGGTGTCTGCATTTCCGTTGTCGTTGTCCCGAGAACTGTTTGCCGAGCGGCCGTGGATGTCCGATCCGCGCGGCGGCGGATTGTTCATGGGGATGGCATCACACAACACCGATTTTCTTCGCTGGCTGACCGGACGGAACGCCATCAAGGTGTTTGCCCAGGCAACCACCTACAGCGAGATTCCAGGCCCGCCACTCTCGGTGATGGCACAGATTGTCTTCGAAGACAACGTCATGGCCCATATGTGGATTACCGGGGAACTGCCCAATCCCAGCCTCCCGAGCAGCGAAGTTCGTTTTCAGGTCTTCGGACGTGACGGCATGATTGATCTAGAAAACTTCGAATACCTCGACGTCACCCAAGGTCAGAAATGGGAGCGCGTCTACACTCCCGAACGGTTCGATTATCTGAAGGAGCCGAAGTCGCCCATTCGTTTGTTTCCGCACATCGGCGTGATCCAGGACTTCATCGACAGCATCCGTGAGCAGCGCCCGCCGCACATCGGTGGTGCCGAAGGGCGTGCGGCAGTGGAGCTGTGTGAAGCGTGCCTGATTTCAGCCCGGACGGGTGAAGCGGTGACCTTGCCATTGTAGTGTCGTGGTGTTGCGTCGAATCCGAACGGGTCTGCAGGAGTTCGTCATGCCGCCATCGCCACAGGCCGGAACATCGTCAGGATGTCCGCTCACCTGGTCGCAGCAGCGATGGAATCTGCTCCTCTTCGCAGTTTGTACAGGGGCCCAATACTTTGCGGCTCCGGTCCTGTATGTCGGCATCACACAGGCCTCGTTGTGTGACCATCTGGGGGCCGATGCCCGGACGGCGAATCTCCCCGGGACGTTGTACTTCGCGATGACGGCGGTACCGGCGCTCATTGCCTGGTGCTTTCCGCGCGTGTCGTCACTGAAGCGGACACTCAGCCTGTGTTATGGCACAACCGCGTGCATTCTCGCCGCCGTGGCGGTCACCCTCGCGCTCCCGGTCTCGCCGCAGTTCAAGTTGGCAATGGTCATCCTGCAAGGCGGCGTGTCCGGAGCGGCAATGCCTGCCGCGATTGCGTTGTTATGGGAAGCAATGGCCCGCGGATCGGATGAATCCCGACGGGGGTTTGCCTTAAGCCTGGCGTTCGGAGCCGGACCGCTCCTCGCAGTCCTGGGATCATTGGGTCAGACGATGTTACTCGGCGGAAACATCTTCGGGCTGACATTTTCCGGGCTGGAGTATCCGGCAGGTTTCATTGTGCTTTTTGCCGCCGGAGCTCCCGTGATGGGACTGACGGCGTTGCTCACCCAGGCATTCATCATTACCCCCGTTGAAAATGAACCCCAGCGGGAACCGGTGTCCGCGGTGGTGGGTTTGCTGATCGGCCTGCCGCTGATGTTCGCCTCCGTGACGCTGATGCAACTTGCCGGGCCGGCCGATACAGCGTTGGCATCACAGTCGCGGTTGCTGTCGCTGTTGGGAACGATCTGCGCAATCGGTGCGGCTCTCGCGTTCATCTATCATTTCCGCTCGATTCTCCAGCAGCGCGTGTTGTTGCTGGCCACACTGGTGACGGTGCTGGTGTATGCAGGCAATGTGATTCCTTCGAACATGAACCTGTACTCCACCGAAGCCTTGGGCGATCTCCCGGAGAAGTACGCGGGAGTGCAAAACCTGCTGCGATTCAGTTTCAAAGTGGTCGCCGGGTTCCTGCTGGGGTGGGTGCTGACCCGCACGAATCCCCGCGCTGGCGTACTGGCCACATCGTCGATTTTCCTCGCCGCACAACTCTGGGCGATTTTCGTCACCGGCCCGTGGTATCTCGTCGCGTTCGGCCTGCATGGCGCAGGTGAGTTGATCGGCGTCTATGCTCCGAATTACCTCGTCTCCGCATCCCGTAAAGAGGAACTGCGGCGCAACATGGCGTTCATGACGATGCTGATGGTTCCCGCGGCTCCGGCGGGTTATCTGTACGGTGCAATTGTTGATGGCGTGAAACAGGCCAACTGGACACTCTGGGGGATGAGCAGCGCCACACTGGGTTTCCGCCTGAGTTTTCTCACCTGCGCCGCGTTAATTTTCTGCGGCATCATGTTAGCGATCACACGCTTACCGGCAACTCCGCACGTGCAGCGTGCGGACGTCGACCGATCCTAGTCACTGGTGAAGCGTACCGCTCATCACGCGGAGCGTGATGGCTACAATGTGGCCATCACGCTCCGCGTGATGAGCGGATGAACCCTGAACATGGAATCCGAAAAGATGCGACGCCATTTTCTTGAGAGGACCTTCTCTTGCCTTCGATGACAATCCTGAGCACCGGCCGATTGGATGAACGTGAATCGGCATTTCCCGAAGCGGTGCAACTTCCCAACGGCGACATTCTGTGCTCTTTCAGCGTCGGCGGCGGACAATACGTGCACGGAGGGACCGACTGGGCTCGCTCCACCGATGGTGGCACAACCTGGCTTGTAGAAGGACAATTGCTCCCCGGCACACAAGAGCCACCGTCGGCCAATGCACTCAAACTCAGTCTGTCCCACGACGGCAAAACCATCTACGCCTACGGCACGCGCTACTGGGCCAACCAGAACGATCGCTTTGGCGAGCGGCTGGGGGAGACGGTGTTTTGTCACTCCACGGACAACGGTCACACTTGGTCTGCCCCGAGTGTTGTGCCGATGCGCGACTGCCCGATGGAAGTCTCGCATTCCATTCTCCCCCTGGCATCAGGACGATTGCTGGCCCCGGGTGCGGTTCTCGCTCAGAAAGACCGCCTGGGCGAAGAAGTCTTGGTTGCCGTTTCCGATGACGGGGGCCGCACGTGGCCGCAGCAGCGCACCGTCTTCCGGGATCCTCAGGGCAAACTCGGCTTCTGGGAGCAAAAGCTGGCGGAAATCGTTCCCGGCACGATCCTCGCACTCGCCTGGACGATCACGCTCGGCGACTACCACGACCAATGCAACAGTTTCTGTCTTTCACACGATGACGGAGAGACATGGGGACCGATCCAGTCCACAGGTCTCCGTGGGCAAACCATGTCATGCCTCCCTCTGGGAGGCGATCGGTTGCTGGTCCTGTATAACCGCCGCTATGGCCAACAAGGTGTCGTGATGGCACTGGTGCGGTTTACGGACACGGCGTGGACGGTGGTGGAAGAAGACCTGCTCTACGACGCCCAGCAACATCGCGATGCCCCCCAGGCCGGTGCTACCGGAGTGGATGAACTGGCCAGCTTTCAATTCGGTTTTCCGACGGCCATCCGTCTGACGGCTGGAAGCATCCTCGCAACTCATTGGTGCGTCGAACACAACGTTTGCGGCATCCGTTGGACCAAACTCGCCATTGACTGGTAAACCCCGCGTGAGATGGATCGTGAAGAACGAGTCGGCATGCACTCGGGCCGACTCCGTGGCTTTGACAAAAGCCTTGCAAATGCCGGAACCGGGAAAGTTCAACGAACATCCGCGCCGATCGATGTGACGGAAGTGAATGCACCAACGCTCCACCAGCGTGCCGTAAGTGAGGTCCGGGATGCCGTCTGAACGTGAGAAGATGTTGGCGGGGGAGCTTTATGATCCTCTGGATGGGGAGCTCGTTCAGGCCCGTGTGCGGGCCCGGGACTTGTGTCAGGCATTGAATGCAACTTGTGAAGCCGATCAAGTCGACCGCCGCCGGATTCTCAAGGAACTGATTGGTCACGGTGGCGACTCGGTCTGGATGCAGCCGCCGTTTTTCTGCGACTACGGCGCGAACATCCACTTGGGAGAGCGAGTCTTCTTCAATTTCAACTGCGTGGTCCTGGATGTCTGCGCGGTGACCATCGGCGATTTCACCCTCTTCGGCCCGGCCGTGCAGATTTACACAGCCATGCACCCCATGAATGCCGACCTGCGCCGCAAGCAGGAGTTTGCAAAACCGATTGAGATCGGCTCCGATGTGTGGGTCGGCGGCGGGGCGATTATCTGCCCCGGTGTTACCATTGGCTCAAGGTCCGTCATCGGTGCGGGAAGCGTCGTCACAAGGAATATCCCGGACGGGGTCTTTGCCGCCGGCAATCCGTGTCGAGTGATCCGTGAAATTTCCGAGTGACAACCGTGCCGTAAGATCACTGGCCAGCGTCATCCTTCCGAATTACGATCAGTGGGCATGATCGTGGTCACGTCGGAGTTACGTGCTGTCTTTGCATCGACACGGCCGCGCGATTCCGATTGCATATCAGCAGGACAGCGCCGCAGCAGTTTGAGACCTATTGAAGCCAACGCATGTCGAACGTGAGCCCCATCACCGTTCAGGAGTTGATCGGGTATCTCGAAGATGCCACGCTGGCCGTACCCGGTGCGATTCAACCGTTGACGAGGCTTGACCAACTCAACGGGTGGGATTCGATCGGACTGATGGAGCTCATCGTGCGGATTCAACAGCGCTCGGGAGTGCTGCTGCGCATGGATGATTTGCTCGACATCACCACGGCACAGGAACTAGCGCAACTGATCGCTGACCGTGTCCAATAATCGTCCCTTCACAACGTACCGATGCAACGCATTGTGATCTTGTCCGGAAAAGACGGTCTCGTTCAAAGTGAGCCGAGATGGCACAACGTTATCCGGTCGAAGCCGCGGATGCGTATCTCATCTGGACTGGTTTCCGTCAGTTGACCGTGACAATCGAGTTGTCCGGCAAGCTGGATCTGACGCGGCTGCGCTTGGCCCTGACGCAGATTGTCGATGCCTATCCCATTCTGGGCAGCCGTCTGGTCGAAGGTTGGTGGCGTGCGTACTGGGAGGTGATGCCAGCAGAAACAGCCCCGGACACCGTTGTGGTCCGGTCTTGGGATGGCCTCGAAACAACGACTTGGCGTTGGGCCGGTGAGCCGCTGAAAGGGCCGTTGCAGTTGCTTGTCGGCCAAGGTGACCGCGATCTGCTGATCGTTAAGTTCGACCACGGATTGGGTGATTTCGTCGGCCCTGAAAAAGTCACGGCAGCTTATTCGGGGTATTTTCTTGATGGTTGCTGGACTGTGTGGCCACTCAGGCGGGTTGGAAGACGGGCCGCTTCTCCTTGGTGAGAGCTGCCAGTCGACTGGTGAGTTGATACCTGAGCCAGAAAATGAGCGCAGGGCCGAGGGCCACGAGCAGGTTCAAGAGCTTCCGCAAGTTTGATCCCGCAGCGGCCAGGACTGCGTTGACGGCATCGCCGATCAGTCCCTTCAAGAAGCAGCGGCCCATGCGGTGGTCTTGCTTGAGGTGGCCGATCTTCGGCTCGACCGCACTGCGTCTACGACGCCGTTTGAGTTGAGTTCGCGTCAGATGGCGATGGGAACTGCCAGCGATGTGGATTGTTCCATCACCCTGGTAATCATGGCCGCGATACCCCTTGTCGACATACGCTGCGGTGACAGTCACGCCTGTGTTCGTCTCCACGGATGCGATGGTCTTCGCCAGCGTGTGGCCATCGTACGGATTGTTCTCGCACAGTGTCACGCCGACGATCCAGTTGCCGCGGTTAGTCGTTGCGAGGGAAACTTTCTGGCCAAACTCGTAACGCTTGTGAGCCTTCCCCTTCGAGATGCACCGCACTTCCGGTTCATGCAGGCTGTAAAGTTTCTGGCTGTCCGTCGGCTTCTGGGCATGCAATCGTTCGCACAGTGTGAGCAATGCCGTCAGCGATGAATTCGGGGCAGAGACCTTGCGACGCACATCGCGAATCACTCGGCCCAGCCAGGTTCGCAGTTGTTTCAGCGACTTCCGCATGCGTTTGAACTGCTTCGCATGGGCGTATCGACCGACCATGATCGCCACGCGTTTCGCGACGCGACGATACGTCTGACGCAGTTTCACATTTCGATCCCGAGCAGCGTCCACCAGTTTTCTGATCGCTGTGTAATACAGTTTGGAATCGGTCGGATGCGTGACGTTCTTCTCTTGCACCGTCGTGTCGACGTTCACCTGGGCCAGTTCGTGTTTCGTGACGTGCTCGTCTTTGACCGCGATCGCCAAGGTCTCCTGCAACAGCGACGCGAGTTTCTCCGCTCCTACGCGTTGTCGCCATTTCACGAGCGACGTCGGATGCAAAGGGACTTCATGCTGCATCGTCTCGAAACCGCAAAAGCACTGCCAATAAGGGTTCTCGAGCCAGCGATCGAGCAGCGATTCGTCCGACTCGTTGAATGTGTGCTTGAGGTAATGCAGGCCGACCATCAGCCGAATCGCCTTCGCGGGCGCACCCATGTCGGGTGAATAACAGCCGACAAACGCCGCCTCGAACCGGGACCAGTCGATCTTGTTCGCCAGCAGCATCAGCGGATGGTTCAGGTTCAAAATCTGAGCGAACTGAGCCTGAAACAGATCCCGTTGCGAAGCATCCCTGCGACGTGGTTGCATGGCTGAAATAGGTCCAGATTTGCAAGGTTGTGAGCGAGATCAATCAGAAACTTGGCAAATCGTAACCACCGAAACCAACCACGTCAGCCTGATTTTCTCGAATCAAATCACTTTTTCTGGGACGAC
>JBGSUN010000072.1:0-2593 GCA_041753475.1 Planctomycetaceae bacterium
GCCGCCGCGCGGAACGCCGCCATCACGCTGTGTCGACAGCAAAACCCCCACAATCTCGCCGAAGCCCGACGAGATTTCGCCTGGAATCCCCAACCCCTCTTCACCATCCTCGGCTACTTCACGAACTGAACCGCCCTGGGGAGCGCTCTTTGGTCCGTGGTCAGTTGTCAGTCGTCCGTGGGAAAGACGATGATAATGCACGCCTCGCGCTCCTTCCGACTGACAACTGACTACGGACCACTGACCACTCCCCATGAACACACCCTCCCCCCAACTCCGTGCCGGTATGATCGGCATGGGTATGATCTTCGAAGAAACCTACAAGCCGTTTTTCGAGCGGACGCATCGGGAAGGTCTGTACGACCGCCGGTTCGGTGATGTCGCCGTGCCGTTGACCGCGGTTGCGACCAAGACCGGCAAACGGGCCGAGAAATACCGCGATTCCTCGAAGGGCGTGATCCATCCCTTCGTGAGTTATGCCGGGGACGACGCCGTCGATCAGATGCTCAAAGCCGGCGTCGATTTCGCCTGCGTTGCGTCGCCGGATGACCGCCATTTCTCGGCGTCGAAAAAAGTGCTGGAAGCGGGTTGCCATCTGCTCGTCGAAAAACCGTCGGTCCTGTCGCTGACGGAACTCGATGAACTCGTTGCCCTCGCGAAGAAGCAGGGCAAGCTCGCGAAAGTCGTGTATCACAAGCTGCTCGACCCGGATCACAAGAAACTGCGGACGCTGGTCCACGATAACGTGCTGCAACACATCAACAACGGGTACTGCTCGCTGCTGGAACCGAAGTCGATCTCCGGCGGGCAGTTCGCCGAGTGGATCGTCGGCCGCAATCCGGGGACGTATGTCGCCTGCCATTACATCAAGCTGATCGACTTCACGTTCGGCGGCAAACTGAAAACGATCACCGCCAGCGGCCAGCGCGGCCTCGTCGGCCCGAAAGACGGTCCCACCTGGGACAGCACGCAGATGAAAATGGTCTACGAATACGACGACGGTCGCCAGGCCGCGTTCGATATCCACACGTCATGGGTGACGCCGGACAATTTCCCCGGCTACGTCGAACAGGAAGTGCAGTTCCGCTTCGACAACGGCGTCTGGAACGGCCACAGCCGCAAGCGTGGCGTCGAATGCACTGTGGAAGGCAAGACGCCGTTCACGCTCAAGACCACGATGAACAACCACTACAACGGCACCTTCGTCGAACCGTGGGGCGAGCGCGTGCAGCGCGGCTACGGCATCGAAGTGCTGGACCGCTTCGCCCGGGAAGCCGCCTACGTCGAATACGCCGGTCCCGCATCCGAACGCCCCCAACGTCTCGCCCGGATGCAGGCCCTCGGCTACAACGACCTCGCCGCCGACCGCCAAACCGTCGCCGCCGTGCAAGCGCTGGAAGCGATCCTCACGGCCCACGTGAGCGGCGAACCGGATTGTGTGGTGCGCGTGAATGACAAAAACGGCGGGTTGGTGTTGTATCGGCCCGGCAGCAATGAACCGGACGTGCTGTATTCGGGCACGGTGTGACACTGGTGTACGGTGGGCAGTGTCCACCATGCTATGAAGCGATCAATTGAGATGGTGGGCACTGCCCACCCTACTTCGATAGGACTACAGTCTTTCCAGCCGTTAACTCGATGATGCCATCCGCAAGTATTTTAAGGTTGTTGCTGTTGCAAGGATTGGATGAACAAGCCGAAGCGTCTTTGCAACGAATGACAAATAAGAGATTGATTGCGCCTCTTTTGAGACCAGCATTCCAGATGGAAGATCATGTCTAATTGAATGGTGGCCGATTGCATTGCGGACACTACGATCAAGAATAATCGGCCAATGATGGTACCAAGTGCCAAGTGGTGCTAGTGCTTTCGCCTTATCGGCGTTCACCAATTTAGAAACGCTTTCAGGTTTTTCGGTCCGCTCGGCGGAAAGACGTTCGGGTCTCGTCGTGCACCGATGTTTTCCAATCCCATCACAAAATCAAGGGCATGGTGGCTCGCTTCAAACGAGGCGATATAAAGATCACGAAGTCGCGGAAAATCGTCCCGTAGAATTCGTAAATCAAATTCGGCAGCTTCTTCCCCTTTGTCATACATTTCCACGGCAAGCCCGGGCAGAATCGCTGCGCGGTTTTCAACATACAATTCAATGCAGTGAAATAAATCTCGTTGAAGGCTGGCAATTTGCTGTAGCTTTTCCGTCGCGAATTGGTTTAACACGGTTGGTGCTGTCGATGTAGCGGCTGTAAAGGCCTTGGAAATATCTTCCTTCATTTCGGAGAACCATGGTTTGACCCATAGCGGAGCAGTCAACAACTCCAAACCAAAATGGACGATATGGTGCCGATAAAACTCACCTTATTTGGCCTGCCACACTTCGCCAAAAATCTTTTCTCCTTCGTTGTCAAACTGTTCGCGATTCTCGTCCATGTAGTAGCCGTACCATCGACGGAACGTAACCGTTCACAGGGCGGGGACGAAAGTTGGGGTTTTCTTGGATTAAGAAAAAGGCGACATCTGGGGGATGTCGTCGCGACCGATCAGCTCTGAACAGTTGGCTGCCTTGCCGCCCGATGTGCGCGCGGTGATCGAG
>JBGSUN010000073.1:0-52256 GCA_041753475.1 Planctomycetaceae bacterium
GCGTGCCCACACCCTGAGCGGCCAGCGCGACCGCCTCGCGTCGCACCCGCTCTAACTCCTGAGGACTTCCCTGTCGTCGCATGGCAGAACATCTAACGCTTCCCCGCGTCGACGTCTATATCATCCTGAGAGTCAATAAGCATCTTCACGTCTTCTGTGCCCCGGCGGATGACGGCAATGCGGTTGGTGCGGCATTGCTTGCCTTCTATGAAGACCATCCCGATGCGCGACCAGCGGATCAGGTGATGCTACCGTATCTGGGATCGAAGCTATCGACGGAATCGCTATCGATGCTCGAACGCTTCGGTCGTGGCCCGGTGATGCGGCGCTGTCCGGACGATGTCTGCCGTCAGACCGCGCAGTTGCTTGCCGATGGAAAAATCATCGGCTGGGCACAGGGCCGCGCCGAGTTTGGTCCGCGTGCCCTCGGGAACCGTTCGATCCTTGCCGATCCACGGCGGCAAGACATCAAAGCCCTTTTAAATGACCGCGTGAAATTCCGAGAAGAGTTCCGCCCGTTTGCTCCATCAATCCTGCATGAATACGGCCCGGAATACTTCGAGAACTACTCCGAGTCACCGTACATGGAACGGACGCTGCGGTTCCGCAAAGAAGTCGTGGATCGCGTGCCCGGCGTTGTCCATGTTGATGGCACCGGTCGCTTGCAGAGCGTCAAGGAAGAATGGAACGGTCGCTATTACCATCTCATTCGTGAGTTTCATGCGCTGACCGGCGTGCCGCTGCTGGTCAACACCAGCTTCAACGTGATGGGGAAACCGATCATTCACAGCGTGGAAGACGCGGTCTCGGTGCTGATGACTTCCGGGCTCGATGCCATCGTGCTGGAAGATCTGATCATCGAGAAACCAGCGGAAGCCTGAAGCGCGAACGAAGGACCGAGCTTGTTAAGGCATCGTGTGCCACGGCCGTGTCGGCCGTGCGGTTTGGCAAAACGCTCTGCAAGATTGCACGGCCGGCCCGGCCGTGGCACACCGAACATCCACTGTCGGTCAGACCGTTACCGTCTTCGCGGCGGTGAATTCCGTCAGCCATTGCACGCCCTGAGTGAATTCGTCGTCCTGTTCTATCTGCTGCTTCATCCGTGCCAGTTGCGTTTTATACCGTGGATTGTTGAGCAGGTCGTCCAATCTCTTCGACAGCAACGGGGCCGTCACTTTGCTGAGGACGCAGGTGTCGCCGATGCCGTGCTGTTTCACACGGGCTGCATTGCCGAATTGGTCCCAGCGGCAGGGGACCATCAGCAGAGGGACCACGGCCATGATCGCTTCCTTGACGGTTCCCAACCCGCCGTTCGTGATGATGACCGCGCTGCGTTCGAGAATCTGCAATTGCGGGACGAACGTCTTGAGCAGGACGTTATCGGGCACTGCGCCGAACTTGGCCGGGTCGTTTCCCTTGCCGATATTTACGATGAAGAACCATTCCGGCCGCTCCGTTGCGATCTCGATCAGCAGGTGCGTGAAGCGGTCAACTCTCTTGCCGTAAATAGCCGCATGTGTTCCCAGAGACGCATAAATCAGCTTCTTTTCCGGCGGGATCGCCTCCTCCAACGGGATTTCGACGCGCCGGCGATCAATGGTCACACCGAAGTAACGGCGTGTCGATGGGAAGGCGATCGGAAACTCGAACGCGCGCGGGCACAACACGATCTCCGGCAGGACGGCTCGCCAGGAGTACTCGGAGAACATCGACGCCAATCCCGCGTGCTGCTGTTGCGCTTTCGCTTTCTGCATCAGTTCGCGCGGAGGCCTCGGCCAGCGCACGAGCTTCATCGCCACAAACATGACCGCCCGGAACACGTGCGCCAGCAGAAATACGCGCAACCACAATGCATGGCTGACCAATCGCGACCAGAACGAATTCGTGGGAGCGAAGCGGGTATTGTTGGGTGGAATGGCATAGTTGCGGTAATTCATCAATTCCGTCGCCATCGAGACGACTGGAATCTTCGCGTTCACGCAGATTGCTGCAAGCTGATGCAGGAAAGGGTCCAGCAGCACGACATCGACTCGATGCGTTGTGAGAATCGCTTCGATGTCGCCGTTGATCATGGCCTCCAGCAATCGAAACCGGCCGGGATCCTGGGCGACCTTGTTGCGATACCAGAGAAGCTTTTTGATAAGCGAGGTAGGAATCTCACCGACATTCACATCCTGCGACGGCGATCCAGGGAACATCGTAAGAAATTTCAATCCCTGCCGTTCCACGTCGTCCCGGAATTCGTCCTTCCCGAGATAGTGGGCCGTATGCCCGCGGGCTTCCAGTGCGTGGGCCAGCGCAAACGTAGGGTAATACGCCCCGCGCTCCGGCAGGCAGATCAGCATGTACACACTCACCGCATGGTCCCGATCATCGCAACTGTCGAGTTGTCCTCATCGCGAATACGATACACACCGCGACAACTTGGAAGTTATCATACGCGCCGGTGACCCCGCAGGGGCATCGATACGGGTGAAAACCCCTACGTGACCCTCACCATAGGGAGGATAAGCGGCTCTGTTCCTGATGGCAACATGCAGGTGAATCCGCGCCAATCCGCAAAGCGACCACGTGGTCGAACAATCTTGCCGCCCACGAAAGGACAGGTTAAGTCGCAGGATTGAGGGGACGTTAGTATCCTCTGAACAGAGACTTTGCGAAAGAAATCCACGAATTCCACGGGAGCGGCACAATGACCCGAGAAACGACCGAAGCGTGGGTGTTGCGCAAACAAGCCACCAGCGATGAGCGTCACGGAGAGCTAGTTCAAGCGCAGATCGAGCTGCCGGAAATGGGCGACCATGATGTGCTCGTTGAGCCGATTTTCGGAACGTGGGAAGCCAACATGACGCACGCGCTCGAGCGGCGTCCCGTCGACTTGTGCTATCTGCGCGGGGAAGAGTTCGTCGTTCTCGGGAACTCCGGCGTTGCCCGAGTGCTTAAGACCGGCAGTGCGGTAACCAACTGTGCCGTTGGCGATGTCTGCGTTTTCGGGCCCATCGGTTCGTATGATGCCTACGGCCAGACGATTCAGGTCTATGGTTACGACATGCCCGGGTCGATCGGACTTCTCGCCAAGCGTGCCGTCTGGCACGAACGGATGCTGTCGCCGGTCCCGAAGGATACGAAGTATCCACTGGAACGATGGGCGGGATGGTCGATTCGTTACGGCACAGCCTGGGACAACTGGGGGCTCGCCTACGGAACCTGGAAGCTGCAACTCGATGGGCAACCCGCCACGACCTATGTGTGGGGTTGGGGCGGCGGCGTCTCGCTGGCCTTCTTGCAGCTGGCGCAGCACGCTGGTTGCCGTACGGCCATGATCGCGTCTCACGACGAACGGCTGGAACTGCTGCGTCGCGAAAAGATCGAGGCCGTTGACCGCCGGCAGTTTATCGACTTGGATTTCAACGAAGAGCGGTTCAAGTCCGATCGGGCCTACACTCGGAAATATGCCTCAGCGGAGCGGACGTTCTTAAAGCTGGCAGAGGAGCTGACCGACGGCAACGGCGTCTCGATCTTCATGGATAACATTGGCGCGCCGGTGATGCGCGCGACTACGCGGGCACTGGGCCGGATGGGTGTGGTCACCACCGTCGGATGGAAGTGTGGAAAGTCACTGACATATGACCGGGCGCGGGAATGCATCTGCCGGCATACTTTCGTTCACAGTCACGGTTGCAGCCGGCATGCGGGGCTGAAAGGCATTGCCTACTCTGAGGAGCACGGCTGGCTGCCGCCGGAGAATCCTCAGGTCTATGCCTGGGATGCGATTCCACAGCTCGCGGCAGACTATGCGGCCGGTCTGCTTGCGGACTATGCTCCGGTCTACTGTGTGAACCCGCTTTGAGAGTGAAAACGATCCCGACGCCGTGACAATCATGGCGTTCCCAGTTGGCATCGTGAGTCGACCACAAAATGCCTGCGTGATGACCGGATGAGTCACGAGCGTGGTCGATTCACCAGTTCCGAGCGGAATTCAGTCAGCGTCGCCAGCAGTCGACGGATCGCCGCGCACGAGAAGGTTCGCCCATGCGACGTTTCCTGTTGAAGATGGTGATCGGAACGCTCGTCGTTCTGGGAAAGCTGCTGTGCCGGGTGAAGTTCGCGGCACCGCTGGTGCGCGGGATTGAAGCCAAGCTTTTCGAATTCCGCTGGCGTCATTCGCGTCCTCCTGGACCGAATGGTGGTGCACTCTCCCATCTCTTTCAAACGTATGAGCCCCAGCAGACACCAAAGGCGATCTACCGCGAGATCTTTTCTCCGGCACGTTACAAAGCCGGCTATTACAGCCAGTTTGGACAGGATCTCTTTCTCAACCGCTGGTTCTTCAAAGATCATCGCGGCGGGGTGTTTGTCGACGTTGGCGCGTTCGATGGCGTAACCGGCAGCAACACCTATTTCTTCGAGAAACAACTCGGCTGGCGCGGTGTCGCCTTTGAAGCCAACCCGGAAGTCGTTGCTGAACTCAAGCGGAACCGGACTTGCGAGATCGTCGATGGTTGCGCCTATGACCGGGACGGCACCGTCGAATTTCTCACATTGACCGAGGCGGAACAGCAGGCCGCCAAGAAGCCGATGCTGGAGCCTTTGAATGCCGCGTCGATTGTGTTCGATAGTCGTCACGCGGGGACCATGTTAAGCGGCATCAATAGTCATCTGCATGAAGAAAAGCGGGTCGCCCATTCGGAGCGCGAGCACAAATTACAGCGGTCCACAATCTCCGTGAATTGTTTTCGCATCGATACCGTCTTGCAGCGGGCTGGCATCCGAGTCGTCGACTTTCTCGATATCGATGTCGAAGGTGCCGAGTACGAAGTCCTGTGCGGAATTGACTTTCACGCTGTGCATTACAACGTCCTCAGCATCGAGTGGAATCCCCGATTTCCCGAAGTGTATGCGTTGCTCCTGGAATCCGGCTTCGAATACCAGGGACTGTTGATGTACGATGAAGTGTTCATCAACCGGAATCTGAAATACAGTTGGGAACAGTGATGAAGCCCCATGCTGGCGAATGGCGCGGCCACAACTCGACGTGTGTGTTGAAGACATCCGCACGGTCGCGGAAGCCGGCTTCCCGAGTAAGTGGCATGCCCCGATTCGTCTTCGGATGTCTGTTATTGCTGACTGGGCTGTTGGGCTGCAACGGTGAAAAGACGCCGCCGCCTGCGGTCAATTCCCCACCGGCGTCCGTCACGCCTGAGGTGAAGCCTCCCGCGATGGCTGTCCCGGCGTCACCCGAAGTTGAACCGTCCCCTGCCAAAGCCCCCCCCGATTATTTTCCTCTGCAATCACCGATGACGCTGAAATACACCATCGCCTATGAAGCGTTCCTGATCGGCAAAGGAACCGGTACGGCGGCTGTGGTTGTTGGTGCACAAGATGTTGACGGTGTGCAGTACACCACACAAACCACGACGACGAAGGGGACGCCGTGGGACTTCACACGCACGGCTTTGTTCCGTCGGACGGAAGAGGGAGTGGTGACCCGTGATTTGAAGGCCACGGCGGACCGTACTTTTCTGCCCTTTCCGTGGGAAGTCGGCACGAAATGGGTCATGAAGTCGGGTGATGGTGTCGTCGACTGCGAGGTCACCGCTATCGAAGACGTCCTCTGTGAAGCAACGACCTATGCAGGATGCCTGAAAGTCGAGTCAGCACCACAAGCAGGATCGACGGAAACACGCTGGTTTGCGCCAGAGATCGGGCTGGTCAAAACCGAAGTGCGCGGCCCCCGATACAAGAGCACAACCGTGTTGACCGAAGTCTTGCAGAGCGTGGAATAGTCGACGCCGCTGCTCGGAGCGATCAATGTCCCACGCGCGCGAGTTCTCCCTTGCGGCGCTGCTCGATGCCGAACCAGAAGAACACGATGGCCATGAAGATGTAGCCGATGGCAACTGGCCATGCGCGGTATTCCATCGCTTCCGAATTGGCTGCCGAGAACACAAAGAGGAAGTCGACCGCACTACCGTTCAGTTGATAGGCGTGTGTCAGTCCCAGAATGGCAAAGACGGCCGCAATGGCTGACCAGATCCCCGCCGTGAAGAATTTGCGGTCAATCAAGAACGCGGACATTGCTGCGAGAATCATGCAGGTGAAGATATAACCCCGCTCGATGATGATCATGCCGTGCAGCAGATAACCGTTGAGTTCGAGTTTGAGATTGTCGACCAAAAGTTCTTGCATCGACTTTCCGCCAGCAGCAAAGAATGCTCCCTGAACGACATTGAATCCCCATGCGGCGATGGCTGGGAACAGCCCAATGGCAACCGCCGGAGCATGATGCGGTGGTGCGGCGGCAAACGCCTGAGCGGTAATGATGACGCCAATCCACAAGACGATGGCGATGCCGGATTCAATCGGCACCAGACTGCTGACCAGGCCCACGGTTCCGGTCAGACACAGGGCCGTAATCACGACACCGTTCAAAGTCGAATACCCCGCGCGGGCACCGAGTGACTTCCAACCGGGATGACCGATGTAGATCGTGGTCGGGAAGCAACTCCCGAACAGGCACGCGCTCAACGTGCCAATGCCGTTTGCCGCGAGGGATGAGCGGGTATCGTAACGGTCCCCGCCGGCTTCGGCCGATTCAATGTTTTGCAGGCTGCCGACGACGTTGAACAATCCCATCGGCACAATCACGGAGAGATACCCCAGCCACTTTTCGGGGTTCGATAACGCTTCCCACAAATCGCCCCCGACAAACTGCGGCGGTGCAAAACCGATGGACTGAACTGCGGCGGCGATCGGCTTCGGATTCATCGCGCTGCCGATCAACCACGCCGGAGCCTCGGGCCAAGCCCATTGAACCACAGTCAATAACCAGGCCACCGCCGTCCCCAGCACCACCGCCACCAGGCCTCCCGGCAGCCGCCACGGGAAGGGCGCTTGTGAGAAATAGGTGATGAACACCACGGCCAAAGGCAACATGGCGACCAGCGGTTGCTGAAAGATCTGCAACGTGAAACTCATCGAGATAAAACCGATCGCGATGCCGGCCAGAGTCGACAACAGCGCGGCCCGCGGTGTCCGTCGCCGAATACTCTCTGCCACGAATGAGCCCGCAAATTCAATGACACCACTGCCGAAGCATGCGACGAGCCCCATCTGCCACGCCAGCCGAGCGGCCTCGGATGACGATGTTCCTGCTGCCAAGGCTTGCCGATAGACGGGGGCCATCACGAAGAAGACGAACACGAGCAACGAGGGGGTATTAATCCCGTAGGGCAGCGCGGTGACATCGTTCCGGCCTTCCCGTTTTGCCAGACGATGGGCCTGCCAGGCGTAAAACAGGTTGCCGATGAGAATGCTGACCGCCGCGCCGGGCAGAATGGTGAGCATCAGCAGCGCTGCATCCTCACCCTGCATGCCGCACAGGTTGCCGCACAGGATGACGATCAACAGGAGTTGAACGAGGTTATCGATGAAAAGTCCGAAGAAACCATCGAGGTCGTGTCGGACAAAGAGAGGGGGATGTTTGGCTTTCATGCAGGGCAGATTAGTCGGCGACGCGTGCAGAATCCAGCGCCGCAAAAAACGGAATGCGAACTATGCCAGCAATTCCGGCACAACGCGGCCATGCACATCCGTCAGGCGGAATTCCCGACCCTGGTATTTGTAGGTCAGTTTCTCGTGATCGAGTCCCAGCAGATGGAGCACCGTGGCATTGAGATCGTGAACGGCCACGGGATTTTCCGCGGGGCTGAAGCCGAAGTCGTCGGTCCGGCCGTGGGTGATGCCTCCGCGGATGCCGCCCCCGGCGAGCCACACGGTGTAAGCGTCCTTGTGATGATCACGGCCGGGGTTGGTTGCTTTGCCGTCGCCGTCGATCCCCTGCCGTAGCGGCGTGCGTCCGAATTCCGAACCCCAGAGGATGAGTGTTTCATCGAGCAAGCCCCGCTGCTTCAGGTCGGTGATGAGCGCCGCCATGCCTTGATCGACATCGCGGCATTTCGCCGGCAGTCGCGTGGCCAGTCCGCCATGATGGTCCCAGTCGGAATCATAAAGTTCGACGACGCGCACGCCCCGTTCCACCAGCCGCCGTGCGAGCAGGCAGTTATTCGCGAACGATGGTGCCCCCGGCTTGGCTCCGTACAATTCCAGCGTGGCTTGGGTTTCCTGTGTGAGGTCCATCAACTCCGGAACGCTCGTCTGCATGCGGAACGCCATTTCATACTGGCTGATCCGCGTGGCAATTTCCGGATCGCCGATCTCGGACAGTTGCTGCTGGTTGAGCGACCTCACCGCATCGTAAACCCGACGGCGGTCCTCCATCGATTCTCCCGGCGGATTGCTGAGGAACAGCACCGGATCGCCACTCGAACGGAAGGGAATTCCCTGGTGCACACTGGGCAGGAAGCCGTTCGCCCACAGCCCGGTCCCCGCGCCGCCGAGCGGGCCGGAGAGAAGCACGACATACGCCGGCATGTTCTGGTTCTCGGCTCCCAGGCCGTAGGTCACCCACGAACCAAAACTGGGGCGGCCGCCGCGACCGAAGCCCGAATGCAGGAACATCTGCGCCGGGGCGTGATTGATCTCCTCCGTATGCAGCGTTTTCACAATGGCGATGTCGTCTGCCACGCGCGACAGATGCGGCAGCAGTTCGGAAAGCTCCTGGCCCGATTCGCCATGCCGAGCGAATTTCCACTGCGTTCCGGCGAGTTGCATCTTCCCGCCGATGAACGCAAACCGTCGCCCCGCGAGCAGCGACTCGGGGCAGTCTTCCCCATCGTGCCGCTTCAGTTCCGGCTTGTAATCGAACAGATCGAGATGCGACGGCGCACCGATCATGTGCAGATAGATCACCCGTTTGGCGCGGGGTACAAACAACGGGGGCCGTACCGATGTCGATTCCGCGGCCTGGCATTGACCGTTCAGTAGCATCCCCAGCGCGAGGGAACCCATTGTCGATCGCGAAAAAAAATCGCGGCGGGTTGCCAGATCGAGATGCGTGACTGCAGACATACTTCAGCCTTTGGTGATCGTTTCATCCAGATTCAGCAACGTGGTGGTGACGGCAGTCCACGCGGCCAGTTCCGCTTGGGCCGATTGCGGACGGTTCTTGCGGGCCGTGCGTTCTTCGTCCAATAGTTCCTGTAAGACCCGGATTTCCTCCGGCCGCGCGGGACGACTGACGGCGAGGCGAAACGCATACTGAATTCGGGTGGTGTCATCGCCATTGGGCAGTTCGGTCAGCACTCGCCGGGCGAATGCGGTCGCGGCTTCCACGTAGACTGGATCATTTATCAACGTGAGCGCCTGCAACGGCGTGTTCGACCGTGGCCGTTGCACGCGGCAGGCCAGGCGACTGTTCGCATCGAAATTGACAAAACTGGGATACGGCGCAGACCGTTTCCAGACGACGTATAACCCCCGCCGATGTTGTTCTGCGCCGGGACTCACTTCGTAGTCATACCGTTGCCCACCGACTTTGATCCATAACCCGTCTGGTTGATACGGTTTGATCGGCGGTCCGCCAAGGCGCAAGTTTAACAGCCCGCTGATGGCAAGCGCGTTATCTCGAATGACTTCCGCATCCAGACGAAACCGTGGTCCGCGCGCATGCCATCGATTCAGATCGTCATGCTGGCGGAGTTCCGGGGTGATGCGCGAGGACTGGCGATACGTTTCACTCATGACGATGGTCTTGAGCAGCGCCTTTTGCGACCAGCCGTGGTCCATGAATTCGCAGGCGAGCCAATCGAGCAATTCCGGATGCGTGGGGCGTTCCCCTTTGATGCCGAAATCTTCCGGCGTGGTCACAAGGCCGTGACCGAACAGTTCACCCCACCAGCGATTGACGACCACCCGCGCCACTAGCGGGTGGTCGCGGCTGACCAGCCACCGGGCGAGATCGAGCCTCGTGGGTGGTGCTGCCTCCGCGGAATTCAGCGGATGCAGCACGGCGGGGGTTCCGGGGGCGACCAGATCACCGGGTGAGCGGAAATCGCCGCGCTCAAACAGGGACGAAGGCCGCGGGGTGTCTTCCCGCATGACCAGCGTTGAAGGGGGCTTCAGCGATGCCAACTGCTTTTCCAGTTGGGTCCGTTTCTGTTCCAGAGCATTATACCGCGGATTCTCTTTGAGGCATGTGGTCAGGAGAAGTTGTCGCTGTTTCTCGGTCCGTTTCTCCACCGGAATGGCGAGCGCCTGTGTGACCGCGGCGGGCAACGTCGTTTGTGTGAGATCGCCGGTGATGACGCTCAATCGCAAGCGGCCGATGGTGCGACTGCCGCCAAAGTTCTGTTCGAGTTGGACCGTGAGGATGGTGCCCTCGTCGAATCCGACCGCGTCGGCGGTTTCGAGGATCGCCCAATGCGCTTCATGGAACTTCGGATTGATGGCCCAACCCGTCTTGGCCGGGTTGTTGGCTTTCAACAGGTTTGTCACCGGCAGATTTGCCTGCGAGAACGAAGCCCGCGCGGCATGGAACTTCACCGCCACCGACTTTCCGGGTTCTTTAGCTGACTCGGCGGTCACCACGATGTTGTTGAGGACGAAATTCGGCCGCTTCTCGTCACCACGTCCCGGCCCCTTGCCCGGCAGCGACTCGTCAGTCAGAGTTTCCAGTTTGATGGCGCGGATGCCGACGAGGCGGGTGCGGGCGGTGAAGTGATACGTGTCTTTGTCGGGAGCCGGTTCGCCACTGATGAGCACGGAATGATCCGGAAGCATTTCATGCGTCGCCCCGCCCGTCGATTCAAAGGCCGCGATCTCCAGGACGTGTTCAGCCGCCGCTTGAGCGCGCTGTTGCTGGATCCCGGCTTCCCAATCGGTGAGGCTGGCTTCGACTTCCTTGACCGTCATGGCGAGTGACGTCTTCACTTCTGTCAGCAGCGCACGGATGCGACCACGTTCGGCTTCAATCGTCGGGTCAGCCAGTTCCATCGATGGCCCCTGAAACTGGATCGAACCGGGGACTTTCGGGTTGGTGCGGTCGGCTTCCAGTGACGTGTTGTTGAAGAAGGCGAACAGGCCGTAGTAATCCTTTTGCGTGAACGGGTCGTACTTGTGATCGTGGCACTGGGCACATTCCAGTGTCGTCCCCAGCCAGACCATGCCGAGAGTGTTGACCCGGTCGAGAACCTGATTCACGCGGGTTTCTTCCGGATCGGTACCGGCTTCCACGTTCGTCGGTGCTGAACGGTTGAACCCAGTCGCAATCCGCTGGGATTCCGTGGCGTCGGGGAGCAGGTCACCGGCCAATTGCTCCACGGTGAACTGATCAAACGGCATGTTGGCATTGAGGGCGTTGACCACCCAGTCGCGGTAGGGCCAGAGATCGCGGAAATCATCGCGCTGGAAACCGTGCGAATCGGCATAGCGGGCATAATCGAGCCACGGCCGCGCCCATCGCACGCCGTATTGGGGTGAGGCGAGCAATCGATCGACGAGTTTCTCATACGCCTGCTCCGAATCATCCTGCTCGAAGGCATCGACCTCGGCGGGGGGCGGTGGCAACCCGATGAGATCGAGCGAGACGCGGCGAACCAGCGTGGCTTTGTCGGCCGGGGGCGAAAACGAAAGACCTTCCCGATGCAGCCGGTCGCGCACCCAGACATCGATTGGATGGCCATGCACTGCGAGGGTTGTCGGCAGTGGTGCACGGATCGGCGGTTGATACGCCCAGTGCCGTGCGGGTTGCAGATTCTCCGGCCAGATAGCTCCGTTGTCGATCCAGGCTTTGATCTTCGCGATCTCATCCGGTTTCAGCGGTGCCCCACGGCTCGGCATCACTTCCGGATCACCCGCGGGCAGGCTGATGCGGCGGACCAGTTCGCTGGCACTCGCCTTCCCCGGCGTGATCACACCGGTGTGGCCTAGCGCTTTGTCACGCTGATCGAGTCGTAACTCGCCTTCCTGCTTCTGCGCACCGTGGCATTCCAAGCAGGCCCGTTGCAATAACGGGTAAATGTCGCGACGAAAGTCCACCGGTTCCGCCGCTGCCGCAGACGTTGCAGCCAGCAGCCACAGTGCAAACGAGGCTGCATGTCGGAGACCGCGATCGTTCATGGTTCGGGTCGCCTTTCATCCGGTCGGCTCAGGGCTGAAAATGAACGTCGGTGCTCACTATCGCGTCCCGTTCATCCGTCAGCGCGACGAACCAGGTGTTGGCGTCGGCCGGTGGCGCAGGAACCGTGATCGTACCCTCGGCAATCGCCGCCGCGGTGCTCTTCCAGGTCCGATTGGAACGGAGCCCGGTATCCGTCGTGTAGTGCAACGTCGCCGACTTCAACGGCACGGCACTGGTGCAGGTCACGGTCACGGTCTTGCCATCAATTGTCACCATGCCCGGCACCGGCAGCGGTTTGCCGTCGCGGCAGAAGGAGTCGATGAACAGGCCGATCTCCTGCGGGGCCCAACCGGGGGGATGGCCGTGCCGCATGTTGACTTCGATCCGCATCTGTTTGCGACCGGCGACGACGTTGAAGCTTTTTTCGTAGCTGTCGAGCACATAATGCACGTCATTCGTGCCGTTCACGAAGAAGATCGGTACCCGGCAGCGCGGCAACAGACTCGATGGGTCGTATTCTTTGACCCACGCCTCGCGACGATCACCGAGCTTGTCAATCGACGGCTTCTGCACAGATTCGCCTTCATGCAGGAAGCCGCAGCCATACACCGGAACGGCGGCACGGAAACGGTCATCCAGTGAAGCGACGAGACACGTCGTGTAGCCACCCCAACTGATGCCCGTCACTGCCGTGCGGTCCGCGATCACTTCGGGAAAGGATCGCAACAGAGAGTGCGCGCGGATCACACTCGCTGCGGCGTGATACGGCCAATCATCGGCGATGTCGCCCCCGATGCTGTCGAACTTCTCCTCGTGACCTTGCCCCGGACCGCCGTTCGGCAAACGGGTGCGAGTGTCGCCTTTCACCGTGAGATTCGGCACCGGGGCCCCGGCCGCATCGTACACCGGGTCGTTCGGTCGACTGCCGGCGAGGTCCATCGCGATCGCCGCATAGCCGCGCTTCGCCCACAGATGGGCCCATTCGACGAACGCGGTGCAGCCACCGCCATGAATGAGCACGACGCCTGGGAATTTGTCGCCCGGCTTCGCCGTTCCCAACGTCGCGGGGGAAGCATAAAACGCGAAGACTTCGGTGTCGTGCCCCTGGAACTTTTCGCTGGTATACAGCAGCGAATGCACGGCCCCCGACTGCGTGATCCACCTCATCTTCGGCGGCTGTTTCAGTTCCGTGAGATTCCACGGTCCGACAACTTCCGCCGCTGGTTGAGGCTGCTGCGCGTTCAAAGAAGCCGCGGCAAACAACAGCAGAGCTAATCCAGCGCACATCGATTTCATATTGGTGATATCACAGCAGAATGAGAGAACTGTCAGAGACACGGAAGCAGAGATCACACGCGACTGAAAATCGAATTCGAAAGCGTGCCGGTGCTGTCCGCGAACGATTCCTGTTCGATGCCGAGTGACCGAAGCATGCTCAGATACATATTCGACATCCGCGTTTCGCCGTTCCGCCAATAGACGCCGTGCTTGAGTCCGAGGTTGTTTCCCCCGGCGATCATGGTCGGCAGATTCCGTGGATTGTGCGTCGTGCTGGCCCCGCTGCCGAAGAGGACGAGGCTGTTGTCGAGCACGCTGCCGTCTTTGTCGCGGTACTCGGTCAGCCGCGTCAGGAAGTGTGCGACCTGTTCGCTGAGGAACCGGTCGTACTTCGCAAAGGCAAGTTGGCCGTCCTTGTCACCGGCGTGCGACAATGAGTGGTGCGTTTGTTTCAGACCGAGTTTGATCGGGAACGTATCGCTGATCCCCATGCCGTCTTCGCGGTTCAGCATGAACGTCACCGAACGCGTGATGTCAGCATCGAAGGCCAGCGCGATCAGGTCGAACATGTTGCGATAATAGTCGGCGGGTTCGCTTTCGTTGGTGACTTCGAGATTGAGATGCGCGTAGTTCTGCTGTTTCAGCGGGATATCAATCCATTTCTCCGACGCAATCAGCCGGGATTCGACTTCGCTCAGCGAGGTCAGATATTGCTCCATCTTCTCGCGATCACTCTGGCCCAGTTGCTGATTGAGCGATTTGGCACTGGCGAGGACCGCATCGACGAGCTTGATCCGCCGCTGCAGGGCATCCCGTTCCGATTGCAGGGAACCACGGTCACCGCGGAAGAGCCGATCGAAGACCCGACGGGGACTGTTTTCCGCCGGGATGGGGCGACCTTCGAGGCTGTAGGAAATGGTGCCGGTTCGCGAAAGAAAGCCCGTCCCAGCGTCGATCGACAATACCAGCGACGGTTGCCGGCAGTGCTGCTTGGTGTGCAGCGCCACCACTTGATCGAGACCGACGGAGTTGTAAGTGCCGGGCTTGGGGTTGTGCAGCGGGGCTCCGGTGAGCCACATGTCCGAACAGACATGCGGGTCGGCTTTCGGACCGCTGGGATGATAAAGCCCGCCGAGAAAACTGACGTGCTGGCGGAACGGGCTGAGCGGTTCCGTCGACTTGCCGAACACGAACTGACCGTTCTCTTCCGCGGTAGGGAACCAGCTCCATTCGTTGATGCCGTGATCCGCCTGCGGCAGCGACATTCCATTTGCTGTGTAAAGCGCACAGAACCGCTTCGGTGACTGGGCCGTGGCGTCGGCACCCATGGCATCCAGCACGGGCAAAGCCAGGGACATCCCGGCCAACCCTTTGAGCACAGCACGGCGATCGATTCGAGGAGATGTCGTCATCCAGTCAGACCTGTCAAAGGGGTTCGAGATTACGACTCGGTCACGTTGAGGAATCCGAGTTGTGTGCCACTGGCTCTGCCAGTGTCTTTCTTCGATGGAACGTACAACCTATCACCGCACTGGCCGAGCCAGTGGCACACGAAAATCAATTCGTGACAACACGCTACTTTTCGAGGAACATCGGACTGTGGACCACATACCGAAGCAGATCCTGCAGGCGATATCCGTCTCCCCGCAGTGGGAGGCTGTCGCTCTTCATGAATTCCAGTTCATTGTACGTCAGACTCCGCCCGCAGGCATAGATCGTCAGGTGTTTGAGGACACTGAATGCCACCTGATCGAGGCGGTCGTCGGCGAGATAGCGCTTCAAGTCGAGTAAGCCGCCGACTTCGGTCTTGTCCGGCAATGTGGAGCGGGCATCCACTGCTTCGGTTTTCCATCGGCCGCCGGCACTAAACTGCTCGAACGGAATCCCCCACGGATCGATCTGCGAGTGACAGTTCGCGCAGCCGGGTTGGTTGCGATGCCGTTCCAATCGTTCTCGTAATGACAGGTTCGGTTCTTCCTTCAGCATCGGTACGTTCGGCGGTGGATCGTCCGGCGGTTCGGCGACAATTTTGCGGGCCAGCCAAGCACCACGCTTCACGGGGTTCGATTCCCGACCATCCGAGAGCCCTGCGAGAATCGCCGACTGCGCGAGGACGCCCCCCAGTTCCGGACGGCCGTGCGGAATCGCCATGAATTCGAAGCCGCGCTCTGTCTGGTCGGCGAGATCGTAATAGCTGGCCACCACTTCGTTGGCGATGACGAAGTCCGAAGCAATCAAATTTCGCGCCGGAAGGTTGTGACGCATGAGGTGCTGCAGAAACTGCACCGGTTCTTTCTGAAGCTGTGTCCGGGTGTCGCGCGTCAGTTTCGGAAAGCGCTGCCGATCGGGTTCGAGTACGGCGAACTTGTCGAGCGCGAGCCATTGGGTGGTGAACTCCTGGGCGAAGCGTTCGAACCGGCGGTCGGCGATCATGCGGGCCAGTTCCTCATCGAGATGCGTTTGCAATTTACCGGTGGCGGCCAGTTTCAACGTCACTTCATCGGGCGGACCATTCCACAGGAAGTACGACAGTTTCGACGCCAGTTCGTAGTCATCGATCGCTTCCGCGGCGGGTGTGGGGCTGTTCTCGATCAGAAACAGAAACTGTGGCGAAGTCAGCACGACCTGCAACGCATCCTTGACGCTGCTCTGAAAGGGCGACCCCGCGGCCAACGATTTCTCGAAAACGGCAAACAATGCGGCCTCTTCTTCGGCCATCACCGGGCGGCGAAACGCACGGGTGGCGAACGCCTTCACGATGTGCCGGGCATAGGTGGGTGGATCGTCCTTGCGGTCGAAGTCGACAAACACGTTGCGATGCGCGGGTGGCGGCCACGACTCGTACAACGGACCTTCAAATTCCACGGAGCGAATCAACAACCGCGGCATGTCCCGGCCATCGGTGAACTCGCTGCGGACACCGATTTCGCGGATGCCGGCGAGATAGTTGACGTTGTCTTTTTCCACGTCGGGGCTGGGAAAATTGCGAATCGCCCCTTCGAACACAAATTTCTCGAGCGCGGTGTTTGCGACCGCTTGCGGCACTCCGACCGGAGTGAGCGTGCTGCCGCAATCGCGTCGCAGCCCCAGATGGACCCCCACCCGCGGCGACCGTTGTTCAAAAACGGTGAACCGTTTTGCCAGTTCGTGCTCGGCAGCCAAGGGCGTGAACACAAGGCGTTCGGCTCCGGGCGTCTGTGCCGTCACGGCGAGCGGTCCCGCGGGTAAACGGACCACCAGAAATGCCGGTTGATGCAACGTGCCGAGGAATTGCCGTTCGCCCAACGTTAGTGTGAGTTCCGGTGGCTTCTCCGCGGGCTTCATCAGATGCATGTCGACCTGATAAACCCCGGCCTGCGGGATCATCACCGACGTGGCAGCTTGCAGGTCACGACAGGTCACTGCAACGTCGGCATTCTCCGGTTGCGCGGCCGTTCCCGGATCGATCAGCAAGCCATCATCGTATTTGGCGGCGGTGACGGTCACGCGGAAACGCCCCTCATCGGGCAGTTCCCGCAACGAAATCTTGAAGTTCGCGCGCGGACCGTAGGTGCTCTCCTGCCCGAAGATCTCTTCGCTGGGAATCGCCGGTCGCAGCAGCAACCCTTGCGGCACCGTGCTGTACGCGCGGCCTTTGGGATAGCCGTGAGTCCCGCGCATGCAGGCAAAGACCGAATGGTAGATGCTGTCGTACTCCCGCCAGCCGCGGACCGTATCGTTCCCCTGGTAGCCCTCAATGAACCGATACTTCGTCTGCATCAGGAACGGTGTGAACGCGAACGGCTTGGTGGCCGTCAACTGTGTCACCAGCACGTCGGCATTGTTCAGCAGCAGGCTGTCGGCACCGAGGATCAGATTGTCCGGACACGGCATCGGATTCACACCGGCCCCGAGGTCCATGCGGAAGTTCTGAATCGCCGGTTTCGCGGCTTCATCGACAATCGTTCGTTCCAGCGCCTTCTCCGCGATCTCGAGATACGTCTCCAGCAGCAGCGGCGACAGGGCCAGCGTTTCCTGATTGTTGGTGAAGCCGTCCCGGGACACGGCGTCAGGGGGCAGAATGTCCGCGACGTCATCTTCCAGCAGCAGCAACTCTTTCAACGTGTTCTTGTATTGAGCGACGGTCAACCGCCGCACGCCGCCGTTCTTGGGCGTCGGCCGGGTCTTCGCCAGATGCAGGCCACGGTCGATCCACGCCAGCATCTGTTGCCGTTCGACGTCACTCGGCTGGGGTTCGTCGTCCGGCGGCATCTTACGGGATTCAATCTGGTGGTGGATGCCTCCCCACAACTTGAGGTGCCGGTCCTCCATCGCCGCAGTGAGATGATCGACACGAATGCCGGAGTTCAACTCGTCGGGGTTATGACAGCGGACACAGTGCTGCTTGAGAAACGGTCCGACATGCTTCTGAAAGGGTTCTTCCAGCGCGGCGATGTCGTCCGCGGCATGCCCCGCATTGACCGCGGCAGCCAACACGATGCCGAGCACGAACAGCCATCGGCGTCCGGCCTTCCAATATGACGAAGTTATCAAGACCATATTCCGTAGACGGTCACTCATGCCAGAATCTCGGTCAATACTTCGCCGCCGACGTCGGTCAACCGGAAGTCGCGGCCGTTGAAGCGGTGGGTGAGACGAGTGTGTTCGAGGCCCATCAGGTGCAGCAACGTGGCGTGCAGATCATTCACATGGACTTTCTTTTCGACCGCTTTGTAGCCGAACGGATCGGTGGAACCGTAGTGCAGCCCGCCCTTCACCCCGGCCCCGGCGAGCCAGATGGTGAAACCGTTGGGGTTGTGATCGCGGCCTTTTGCTCCCTGCGAATCGGAGGTGCGACCGAACTCGCCACCCCAGATAACAAGCGTGGAATCGAGCAATCCGCGGGCCTCCAGATCGGCGAGCAGCGCGGCGGCCGGTTGATCCGTATGCAGGCCACACGAACGATGGTTAATGTCGACGTCGGTGTGGCAGTCCCACGGGACATCGTTCACGCTGCCATCGCCGCCGACACCTTTGCCCGCGAAGACCTGCACGAACCGCACGCCCCGTTCGACGAGCCGCCGCGCGAGCAGACATTGCCGCGAGAACGTCGCACACTCGGGCTGATCCATCCCGTAGAGCTTGTGCGTCGCTTCCGATTCCTTCGTCAGATCGAGGGCTTCCGGGGCCGCCATCTGCATGCGGTACGCCAATTCATAAGAGTTAATCCGCGCCGCCAGGTCCGCTTGTGTCGGTCGCCCCGCGGCATGTTCCTGATTGAGTTGGCGAATCAGATCAAGCTGTGCCCGTTGTTGCGAGTCGTTGTGCTTACCGTCTCGCACCAGATTGTCGACGGCTTCCTTGCGACGAGCATCGAGTGCCAGCGCCTGATACGTCTTCGGCAGAAACCCGGCGGACCAGATCTGATCGTCGCCACGCGGCCGGGTGTCGTGCAGCACCACATAAGATGGCAGGTTCTGATTCTGCGAGCCGAGGCCGTACGTCATCCACGCCCCGAGCGCCGGCAACCCCGGCCGATTGGTGCCGCACATCAGTTCGATGGATGCCGGGGCGTGATTGTTCTGCCGCAGATACATCGAGTGCAGAAAGCACATTTTGTCGACGTGCCTGGACAGATGCGGGAAAATCTCGGGAACCCACGACGCCGATTCGCCGTGCTGTTTCCACACAAACGGCGACTTCAGGCACTTGCCACTGGTGGTGAAGAATCCCGTCTTCGGATCGGCCCCGGCGAGATCCTGCCCGTCGCGCTGTTGCAGTTCGGGCTTATAATCCCACGTATCAACCTGCGACGGCGCCCCGGTCATGAACAGCCAGATGATCGACTTTACCTTGCCGGGGAAATGCGGCGGTTGCAGCGCCAGCGGATCAGCCGGTGCAACGTCTGCATGCGCCTCACCATGGAGCATGCTAGCCAACGCCAGCGAACCGAACCCCAGCCCGGCGTCCTGCAAAAACCGCCGCCGCCGCGCGGGCAACATGATTTCGGGAGATGTAAACATGGGTGTCTTCCAAAGTAGCCATCACGCTCCGCGTGATGAGCGGATCAAAATCCGACGTGGTTTTTGCAAATCGTACTGATGAAAACGCATTTGTATTGAAAGCTGTTTGAAACGTGCCGCTCATCACGCGGGAGCGTGATGGCTACTTTAGTCGACGTACACGAACTCACTCAGACACAACAGCACGTGGCAGAATTCGGTCAGGGCTTTTTCGGTCGCGGCGGCGTCGGTGCCGAGGCTGGTGCGTTGCGATTCGATGAACGCCAGCATCTGCGGACGTTCGGTATCATTCGGCGACCGCGCGAAAACGATCTGATAGGCGCGGTCGACCGTTTGGTCTAACGGCGTCTCTGTCGCGGGACGGATCCGTGCGGACAACTTCTCGGCCTGTTGTCGCACAAACGGCGAGTTCATCATCGCCAGTGCCTGCGTGGGGACGGTGGTCGCGACGCGTTCGCCGATGCTTTGCGTCGGTTCGGGGGCGTCGAAGATCGTCATGATCGGCAGCAGTTCACTGCGCTTCACCCGCAGGTAGACACTGCGGCGAACCGAGTTGTCGAGCACGCTGGGGCCGTACATCGTCAAGTCAAGATTCCCCCCGACAGCCAGCAGCGCATCGCGTATGATCTCCGCTTCCAAGCGGCGTGGGCGGAAGTGCCAGAGGTATTTGTTCGTCGGGTCTTTCTTGAGATTCTCGGCGTCGACTTCATGCGATAGCTGATACGCCGCGCTGAGCAGGATCTGCTTGTGCAGCGGTTTGAGCTTCCAGCCGCCTTGCACCAAGGACGTTGCCAAGCCTTCGAGCAACTCGGGATGCGTCGGTTTGTCCCCCTGCAATCCGAAGTCGTTGGGTGTCCCGACGAGTCCTTCGCCGAAATGATGGTGCCAGAGGCGATTCACCATCACCCGCGCGAGCAACGGCCCCGCTCCCCGATCGACATCGGTCATCCAGTTTGCGAAGGAGACGCGCGGATCCACTGGCAGTTGCGGTAAAGCGGAGACGGGGGCCTCATCGTCACGCATCAGGACTTGCAGGAAGCCCGGTTCGGCTTTGCCCTGCTTGTTGTCCACTTCGCCACGCCGGAGGAAGAAGACGTCCTGCCCGCCGGCGACCGTGGTGTAGACTTCCGACAAGCTCGGCCGCGGAAACGCCGCCGCGTGATCGCGCACGGTCTTCACGACTTTCGCCGTCTCGGCATCGAACGGGGCGAACCAGCGCGTCATTGATTCGCGCAGGGCCTCCGGCAGCTTGTTCCCGTTCGCGGCAAGAATCGCCCGAATTTCGTTCACGTGCTGCGGGGCCACATCCCCGGCCCACGTGACCGGAGCGGGTTCCGTGCTCAGCGAGAACCGCATCCGTCCCAAACCGAGATCGCGGAACTTGAGTTCGATCAACAACTCGGTCCCGCTCGCAAAGCCGGCGAGGGGTGCTTCCAGTTCAAAGACGGCGGCGTTGTCTTTCTTCGCAGTCGTTCTCACAACCCATGCCGTGGCAGGCTTACCGTCGACCGCATGGCTGAGCGGTTGGTCCTTGTCTTCGAAGGCCGCGAACACCGGTTTCAGTTTCAGCTCAATCGGGGCGTCCGTCGCCGCGGGATCAAATGGTTTCGCGATGACCTTAATCTCGGCCAACTGAAAACTGCCGTCGCCATTGAGACCCGGTCCGCGCTGTGGCAGCGCCTTGTTCGCGAACGCATCGAGCCGCAGCCCGGTCACGTTCTTCTGATGCGTCTGGAATGTGAGGCGGTACTGTTCCTCGCTGGCCACATTGCGACGCTGGCCGCGCTGCTTCACTTTGGTTCCAGGATTGATCAGCCCATCGCTCGCCACAATCCCCGTGGGCAGCACTTTCAAATACGACCGCTCGGCTTCCATCGTCGTCGCTTCGAGCACCTGCCAGTTGGTTGCGTCCGGTTGTTTCGCAAGTTTCTGCGTCCGCCAGGTTTCGAACCGCTTCGGTAGTTCCGTTTCCGCGAACGTCTTCAATGCGGCCACCAGCGGTTGATGCTCGGCCTGATGTTTTTCCACCGCGGCCTGCGTCACCGCGGGATCGAGGTCCATCGTCCGCGTACCATGCACCGTCTTCGCCAGTGATGCAGCGACCGCATAGTAGTCCTGATGCGGCAGCGGGTCATACTTATGGTCGTGGCAGCGGACGCAACCCAGCGTGAGGCCGAGCATGGAACCGCCGATGGTCATCATCATGTCGTCAAGCTGGTCGTACCGAATCCGCTCGACGGTCTTCGCCGTGATCTGCCCCGGATACGGCCCCGCGACCAGGAATCCCGTCGCCGCCACGGCGTCAATGTCGTCCGGTTGCAGGACATCCCCCGCGAGTTGCATCCGCACGAACTGGTCATACGGCAGATCGTTGTTGAATGCACGGATGACCCAGTCTCGGTAGTGATATGCACCCGGACGAAAGCCGTCGAATTCGTAACCGCCGCTCTCGGCAAAACGGGCTGCATCGAGCCAGTGCCGGGCCCACCGTTCGCCATACCGCGGACTGGCGAGCAATTCGTCGATCACTTTTTCAAAAGCATTCGGCGATGCATCGTTGACGAAAGCGGACACTTGCTCCGGCGTCGGTGGCAAGCCGATCAGATCGAAATAAACTCGGCGGATGAGTTTGTCTTTGCTGGCCGGCTTGCCGGGCGTGAGACCGTGAGCCTGTTGTGCCGCAAGGATGTGAGCTTCGATGTTCTTAAAATAGCCATCACGCTCCGCGTGATGAGCGGATGCAGCAGTAGCGTTGTCATTGGATTCCGTAACCGATGAAACGCCTTTCTCATGCAAACTGGTTGAAGCGTTCCGCTCATCACGCGGAGCGTGATGGCTACCGAGAGGCCGAAACGCCCACCACTGTTTGCCTTCTTCAAGGTTGATCTCGCGCTTCGGTTTGGCCGGGACCTCACCCTGGCGCGGGTCAGGGGCGCCCATGTCGATCCACTTCGCAAAGTCGGCGATGATCTCGTCCGACAGCTTGCCAGCCGGGGGCATCTCGACGCCGTCGTACTTCAACGCCTTCAGCAGCAAACTCTCGGCGGACTTCCCTTTAATGAGGACCGCGCCCGATTCTCCCCCCGCGGCGATCCCCGCAGCCGTGTCGAGGTAAAGCTGCCCCTGCAGCTTTTTCGCTTCCAGCGCCATCGTGGAATGGCAACTGTAGCAGTGCTGCACCAGCACCGGGCGAATCTTCTGCTCGAAGAAGACCAAGGCCTCGTCCTCCGCGGCGGAACTCATCACCGGAGTCAGGAGCGCGAGGAAGGCGGTCAGCCGTAGCGACATCATCATGTTAGGCGGCCAATCAGGGATTCACGTACTCGAACCGGCCTGTGGTTCGCGATTCCGCGCGACCTCCACGCTCGTCCCATCAACCGGCCGACATATATCATGGGCGTTTCCCTATGGTCTCTGCAATGGAGATCGCCTCCAACGACCGTCTTTCTCGGCTTGAAAGTGCGGTCCGAGCCGCCTTGTGTGTGATTTGCTGTGCTCAGCGGACTCTGTTACGCTTCAGCCGTGGGAATGATCTGGTCCTTACACGAGGGGCCGCAGTTCTCCATTGAACGCCTGGAAGTCCTCTCCCTCGGTCGATCTGGCAAATCTGCGAAATTCTGACTTCAGCACGTGAACCGCGCAGACCAAAATCGCGTTCCTGTCAAGGAATTGTCGTTAGACGCGATCCAGGATCACTGTTGTATTTTGCATTACAAAGGCGAAATTCGAGGTTGATGAGGGAATTGAATTGCACTCTGTATTGGTGCGATGAAATCTTCGATTCATCCGCGGCACAAGACAAAGGACCGTGACATGTGTGTGAAATGGATCGCATTTTCGCTCGGTGTGGCCGGACTCCTGGCCGGTGTGGCGGACGCGCAGCCGAAAGCCGCGTCACTGGAAAGCAAGCCGCTCTATCAAGTGGTGAAGACGACTGCCAAGCCCGTGCAAGCCGGGGCGTGGAAAGTCCCCACGATCACTTGGGGGGGTGACGTCGCGACAGTGCTTGCCAAGGAAGAGAATCTCTTCAAGGACGAGGGGCTTGATGTCACCTTGATCTGCGAGAACGATTTCGCCAAGCAGGTGCAGATGGCACTCGACGGCGAACTGGTCGCCGTCCGTGGGACCGCAGGCATGATTAACAGTGCTGCCGAAGCTTTTGCCAAGGCCGGGCAGGAACTGGTGATTGTCTATCAACTGACGTGGTCCAACGGCGGCGACACGCTGACGGCCCGCAGCGGCGTGCGGACTCCGGCCGACCTGAAGGGCAAAGCCATCGCCCTGCAGCTCTACGGCCCCCACATGGATTACGCGGCCAATATCCTCTCGGCGGCGAATGTGCCGCTCGACTCCGTGACGTTCCGCTGGTTTAAGGAATTGACCCTGCCGACTTACGATACCAAAGGGGCGATGGTCGATCCGGTATCGGTTTTCCGGGCGGATAAGTCGATTGATGCGGTGATGTGTATCGTTCCCGATGCGCTGGCTCTCACCTCGGGAGGAACAAAAGGAACCGGAGCAGAAGGATCGGTGAAGGACGCCCACATCGTGCTGACTTCCAAGACGGCCAACCGCGTCATCGCCGACGTCTACGCCTTCCGCAAAGACTTCTTTGACCAGAACCGTGCGAAAGTCCAGGGATTTGTCCATGCCCTGATGCGTGGGCAGGAATCCTTGGCAGAACTGCGTGCGCAGAAAGCACAGAAGGCGGCGAAGTATCAACAAGTCCTGGCAAAATCGGCC
Organism: Planctomycetaceae bacterium; assembly: GCA_041753475.1. Classification (GTDB taxonomy): domain Bacteria; phylum Planctomycetota; class Planctomycetia; order Planctomycetales; family Planctomycetaceae; genus DSVQ01. Next base: position 24,043 of record JBGSUN010000073.1, read on the forward strand.
GATCTGTTGCTCGGGGCTCCCCAGGCCACGGCCGATGTCGAAGCGCTGCTCGGAGACTGTGAGTTTGTCGGTTTTGCCGGCAACGTCGCCTTCTTCACCGGAAAAGGAACGACGCGCACCTTCGAGAAGCTCACTGAGGAAATTCAGGCGAGTTTTATCTCGATGAAGCTCATGGACCGCGCGGTTCCGCTCACGGCGGCGACATGGGATTACGGCGTCCTGGCCAAGGGTCTCGCCAATGCGGATTTGAGCCTGGTCTCCGCCACCCCCAAGTTCGATACCAAGAAGTTGGCCGCCAGTGTGGAAGAAGAACTGATGGCCGAACCGGGAAGCTTTTCTGTCGATGGGACGCTGTTCGTCATCGAAATTGCCTTCGCGCCGAATCAGGCCAAGTTTTCCGCAGCCAACTATGCCAAGGATTACGATCGCGCCCTGCAACTGGCCCAGACTTACGGCGGCGCGGTGGTGCTGATTGAAGGGCATGCTGATCCCACGGGAATTCAAAAGGCGAAGCGCGACGGCAAGCCGCTCACCGTCTTGGCGGAGATGGAGCAGGCGATCAAGAACCTGTCGCTCAACCGTGCCAATGCCGTGCGGAGTTCGTACCTCGAATTCTGCAAGTCGAAAGGGTTGGAGTTGGATGAATCGCAATTCATTGCCGTGGGCGTGGGTGTGAAAAGCCCGAAGTTCCCTGCCCCGCGAGATGCCGAGGAATGGGCTGCCAACCGCCGTGTAGTCTTCCGTGTGAAGCAAGTGGAAGCGGAAGCGTCGGAATTTCCCGGCGCGAAGTGAAGACAATTCGTGGTGTGACGTCATGGTGTCATACACTGGAACCCAGGTGCACACGATCCGGGGTTCCGCGAAACCGCATTGGCTTTGACCAGACGCAATTTCAACTGAAGCCGCTGGCCGCCTGCTTTGGGAAGGAACATTTCCATGCGAATTGTTGTGCTCTTGCTGGCGTCACTCGTCTCGTTCGGCTGTGGACGGGCACCATCACGTCCCGTGGCGACATCCACTTCCCCGTCGAATCCACCCGCCGCGTCGCCCGCTGCACGTGTGGAGATTTCACTCGATGACATCCACGGCACTGCGAGTACCACGCGCAACCTCTATTTCGTGTTCGACGGTTCTGGATCGATGGCTGACCCGCTGAAGCACCACTCTGGTAATCAGCCCCGGTCATCCAAAATCGTGGGTGCGAAGAAGGCGGTTGATGAGTTTGTCCGGGCGCTCCCCGACGACGTGAATCTCGGATTGTTTGTCTTCGATGCCCACGGAGCAAGGGAAGTGGTCCCGCTCGGTCCCAGGAACCGCGAACCGTTCCTTGCGGCGATCAACGCGGTCCAGGCCCAGCACGGCACGCCCCTCGGCGAATCCATCGTCGCCGCTGCCGATGCGCTGGTAAAACAGTACAAGCGGCAACTCGGATACGGCGAATTCCGGACCATCGTCGTCACCGACGGCATCTCAAACGGTCAGATTTCCCTCGCCGAGGCTGCCCGGCATGCGGCGTCCTTTGGGTTTCCCATCTACACCATCGGCCTCGATCTTCCCAACGGTCATGAATTGCGGGACTACAGTGTGAAATACTACGCTGCCGACTCATTCGAAGAACTCCGTCGCGGTTTGCAGGATGCCGCGGCGGAATCGGAAGCGTTCGATCCACAAGAATTCGGCAAGTGAAATTGTCGATCGTCGTTAAACGACCGCCTGATTCCCATTGATGACGTAACCACAGAAATATGCCGTCCCGTGCTGTTGAAAAGGACCGGGTATGAAACGTAGCACCGTCGGCGCGATTGCAATCGTGCTCTTCGGAGTGCTCATGATCGCCGTGTGGGGCATGCTCACGGCGTGGATGAAGGGCCGTCAGGTGACCGCCACCAGCGATGCTTCCACGGTCACCTCAACGGTCCGCATTGGCGGTGATGGATATCTGGGTTACTGGTTTATCACCAGCCCGGAGATGAAGCGTTCGGCAGCACGGCGCGGATTGGGGATCGAGTTCGTCAACGATAATGGGGCCTATACCGAGCGTCTGAAAAAGTTCGCCGAACGTGAACTCGACATGCTGGTGTTGCCGGTGAGTTCTTACCTCGAACACGGCGCAAATCATGATTTCCCCGGCGTCATTGTCGCGGCAATTGCGGAATCGAAGGGGGCCGACGGCATCGCCGGGTTCGCTGATCGGTTTCCCTCAGGCAAAATCCAGGAGTTGAACAATCCCGGACTCCGCGTGGTCTACACGCCTGATAGTCCGAGTTCATTTCTGCTGGACTTGGTGATGACCGACTTTGATCTCGCTCAACTTCGTGGATCGAATGACTGGCGTGTCGAAGCGAACGGCTCGGAGGATGTGGCCAAGCGCGCGGCGTCCCGTTCCGGTGATGTCTTCGTGATGTGGGAGCCCGATTTAAGCCGCGCACTGCATGAGAATCCCGATCTCAAGGCGATTTGGGGCTCGGACAAGTTCCGCGGTTACATCGTGGACGTTTTCGTGGTCCGGCGCGATTACCTGCAAAGCCACGCCGCGGATGTCCGGACCTTCTTTGAAGCGTATTTTGGTGCGATGCGGAGTTATGTGAACAATCGCGAAACGATGCTGGACGATCTCGTGAAATCCACTGGGTTGAAACGCGACGTTGCTGAACCGATGCTGGCCAAAATCGACTGGTACGATCTGGACGAGAACGCTCGGTTGCAGTTCGGGCTGCAAGGCGGTGCCGGCGTTTCAACTTCGGAGGGCGTGGTCAATACGATCCTGGCCTGTCAGAACGTACTGCTGCGCACCGGACGCCTCAAGGGCGACCCTTTGCACGGAAACCCCTACACCATAGTCAATTCCAACATCGTGAAAGAGCTGGTGAAGAGTGCCCCCGCCCTGCTCGGTTACGGCACAGGGGCCACGGTCGATTTTGCGAAACTCGATGACGCAGCCTGGGGGCGATTGCGTGAAATCGGACCGCTGCGCGTTGAGCCGATCACTTTTCAAAGCGGTGTGAATCTGTTGGACGACGATGGCAAAGTTCAGGTCGATACCATCGCGGCACTGCTCATCAATAATTATCCGCAATACCGCGTGGTGGTTGGTGGCCACACCGGGCCCGGCGATGTTGAGGAAAACCACAGACTGTCGCTAGAACGAGCTCAGGCGGTGGTTCAATATTTGACGACCGTGCACGGGATTGATGCCGACCGCCTGCGTGCCGATGGTTTGGGGGCGACCCAGCCGCCGCCGCGATTACCTAATGAAAGCCCGCGGGCATATCAGTATCGTATGCCTCGGGTGGAGTTCGTGCTGTTGGAGGGGAACTCGTTGTGAAGCCGGGTTTGCTGCGTGGCAGGAGGATTGAATCAACATGGCCCGGAAACCGGTGAACCAGCCTCGGCGCGGGACATCGGTGCGGAAACCGACTGCCGACGACTTCAGCGCGGCAGCGGTGCAGCGCTGGGTGCTCTTGGAGACGGTGCAGCACCCTGCCACGATCCTGCCGGCCGCGGGAGCAGTGGTGGCGGCCGTGTGGAATGGTGCCTTTGGTGTCACCGGCGGTGGGTTAGCGACAACGTTGGGATTGGTGTTCATCAGCGGGGCTTCGTGGATTTACAACTTTTTCATTCGGGGTGAAGCGCTGGCCGAAAGTCGGGTGCAAGCCTTGCTGCGGGACAGCGCGGTGGGTGAAGAGCAGGAGCTGGAAGAGCTGATTCAACATTGCCAGCGCGTGAAATTTGCGGAAGGTGCGAAAGAAGCGGAAGAAATCTTGGCAGCCTATCGGCGGTTGTGCAGTTTTCTCGATCTCAACAGTGCGAAAGAGGACAGCATCAGCGCCGAACGTCTGCGAAGTTTGGCACGGGATACGTTTCGAGAAGGCGTGTCGCTCGTCAAACAGGCTTTGGCAATGTGGAATGCGTTGAGCGCTGTTGATGTGCCGCTTTTGGAACGCGAGTTGGCGAAATGGGAAAAGGCTCAATCGCAAGAAAAAAAGCAGGAGACGTCCCAACGCTCCACCAGAGAACAACAGATCGAGTCCTACAAGAAACGGTTGACGAGTGTCGCCGAGCGCAAACGGGAACTGGCGGAGATTCTCGCGCAGCTCAATGAACTTGAAGGCGCCCTCGAACGGGCCTATTTGGAATCCGTGAATGTGATCGAACAAGACTCCGCCTCACTGCACAAAATGGGGAGCGCCGCCACGCAGTTGGAGCGTGCGGTCGCTGCGGCGAAACGAGTTGAAGACCGGCTGCGGGATACCGGGGCAAAGGACGAGGGGGCTGATGCCATGTATCTTGATGCGAGCAATCGCGAGGTAAAGTGACCCCACGAGGTCGTTAGAAATGTTTGCCTTCCGTTTTCGCCCGTCGGCGAAAGTGGTACGGACTGAATTGACAAACTGTAAACCGTTCTGACGAGGAGACCCGGTGATGGGACGCTTCTTTGGCGCCATGTGGTACTACGTTTCGTTCAAGTTTCTCTGGGGAGCTGAAGCGATTCGGCAAGCCGCCGACAAGACTTTCACCAGTTCGGCGGCCGGCGTCGCGAAAGCGTATGACATCGAACACGACAAACGGGTGAAGGAGTACAAATCGCTGCGCGAGGCCGTCTCGCAGGTGGAAGCCGTGCTGGAAGATTCCCGGTTGCGGCTGCGAGATCTCAACAAGGAAGAAGAAGGGATCCTCGCCAAACGCGATGGTGCGCTGCGTCTCTTCGAGGAAGCGCAAGCCAAGAACGACGCCAACGCGATGCAGCAGCATCGCGCGGCTTTTGAGCGTTTCGACGCACAGATCGCCCGCATTGAGGAACAGCAGACCAGCCTGGAGCAACAGCTCAGCGGCTCAGAAGATCAGATGCGGATCCACCTCGATCGACTCACCGCGCTGCAGGCCGAAGTGCAGGCGCTCCCTGAAGAAAAGGCGCAGGCGATCGCCGAATTCGTGAGCTCCACGAAACTCGTTGAACTCAGCGACCGGATGAATGGCTTAAAAACGTCGATGGACCGCGGCCCGATCGACGCCGTCCGCAAGCACAACCGCGACCTTTCCGCCCAGGCGCGGGTCGCCCAGAAACTGGCCGGCGCAGACGTGACGGTGCAAGACGCGCAGTATTCGAAGGCCGGGCAACGTTCTGCCTCGTCCGATCGCATGGCGGAAATGCTGGCGGCGCGGCAAGCCGAACGCACCGCACGCACCGGCGAAAAGCCGGCAGAAACATCGACAACCGAACGGCCAAAAATCTGATTCGGGTCCCCGGTTCAACTGGATGACTCGGCAGATCGTTGAACGACGCACACCGGAAACAAGGATATAAAGGTCATGTACAACTTAAGAAACGCGATCGTCTGCTCACTGGTCGCCATCGTTGCTGGATGTTCCGGCGGTGGCAAAGGTCCGAGCAACACCCCAGCGCAAACCGGAACGGGTAGTCCGACCACCAGCGCTCCGAAAACCGGTCCCGCCGAGTACACACTCGCAGTCTCCATCTACGCCGGGTGGATGCCGTGGTACTACGCCAACGAACAGGGCATTGTTGCCAAGTGGGCCGAGAAACATGGGATCAAGATCAACGTTGTCTATATGGACTACGTCCCGTCTGTGGAAGCGTTCGTTGCCGGTCAGGCGCATGCTTGCGTGATGACCAACATGGAAGCGCTCAACATGCCCGCTGTGTCGGGGATCGACTCCACGGCGATCATCGTGGGAGACTACAGCAACGGCAACGATGCAGTGCTGGTGCGAGACAATCTCACACTCAAGACGATTAAGGAAGCGATGCTGGTCGAACTGACGGTCAGTCAGTATCTGCTGGCCCGCGGATTGGAAATGGAGGGCCGTACCGAGAAAGATGTGCAACTCACCAACGTTAGCGATTCCGATATCGCGGCCACCTTCCTCGCCGATGAATCGAAAAAGGCCGTGGTGACCTGGAATCCGATGCTGTTGCAGATTGAACAGAATCCCGGCATTACACGGCTGTTCGACAGTTCGAAGATTCCCGGTGAAATCATGGACCTGTGCGTCGTCAACACAGAGGTATTGAAAGCGGACCCACGGCTGGGACTGGCCCTCACGGGTGCCTGGTATGAAGTCCTCGGGATGATGAGCCAGCGTGGTCCGACCGCGGATGCTGCCATGGAGCAAATGGCGAAACTCTCGGGATGTTCGCTGACGGAATACAAGAGCCAATTGAAAACGACAGCGATGTTCTGGACACCCGAATCCGCGGTCACTTTCACTGCGGGAAAAGAGATTCAGGACGCCATGGAAAAGGTTCGCCAGTTCTCCTTCGCGCACGGCATGCTGGGCCAGGGAGCCGCGTCGGCCGATGCCGTCGGCATCTCCTTTGCGGACGGAACGATTCAGGGGAACAAGGAAAAAGTGAAGTTACACTTCACAACGGAATACATGGAAAAGGCGGCCAAGAGCGAACTGGAGCCGAAATAGTCGGCGGTGGATCGTCTCTGGTCCCCTTTGCACAGGGGAAAGGGGACCAGATGACGCGCTGGTGCGACACGTTCACACGGATTGTCGAGAACCGCAGGCCACGAACCATGGGAATCGTCGTTTGATCTTTTCGACGCGAACACAAATTGATCCCCGCTGGGGGCTGGTGCTGTCAGCCCTGCCGTTTGTGGTCTTGCTCGGGTTGTATCTGGGCACGTCCTATGTGCGTCACGTCAAGAATCCCGATGATAAGATCGTCCCCACACTGGGAAAAATGGTTGAGGGGGCAAAGCGCTCGATGACCCCGGATTCGTCTGGGAAAGTGCAACTCCTCATGGACACCTGGGCCAGCACGCGACGGTTCGGAATCGCACTGGCCATCATTTTTCTGGCAGTACCGTTAGGCGTGATGATGGGCTGCTTCCCATTCTGGGAGCAGTTGCTGTATCGCTTTGTTGTCTTCACCGACAAAATTCCGGCGATCGCGTTGCTGCCGATTCTCTTCATCGCCTTCGGCCTCGGCGAATTGAGCAAGATTGTATTGATGGTGCTCGGCGTTTTCCCTACGGTTTGTCTCGATGCCTATCTCAGGGCCAAAGCCATCCCGGAAGAACAATTCCAGAAGGCTCACACGTTGCAGTCGAGCGGATTTGAAGTGGTCTGGCTGGTCGTCTATCCGCAGATCTTCCCCAAGATGCTCGATACGATCCGGCTGAACTTCAAAAGCATGATGGCATTACTCCTTGCGGGTGAAGCGCTCGCCGCCAGCGTGGGATTGGGGTACCGCATCTTCGTTGTCCGGCGTTATCTGGCGATGGAGATCATCATCCCGTATGTGATCTTCATGACGGTCCTGCTCTATTCTGCCGACGTCGTGTTTCAGTGGTGGGCCAAGCGCTACCGGTGGGTGGATCGGGAATAGCACCCGGAGTTGCTACGTTTGTGGAATCGCGTATGGACTATCTCGTGCAGATGAGCGACGTCGTCGTCTCCTATCCGACGGAAGACGGCGAACTGCGCGTGCTCGATAACATTGATCTCCGCATCCGGCCGCGCGAACTGGTGTCGCTCGTCGGTCCCACGGGCTGCGGCAAGAGCACGATTCTGCGGCTACTGCTCGGCTCGCAATTCCCGAATCAAGGAACCGTGTTGTTTGAAGGGCAGCCGATCAAGTCCATCGACCGGCACCGCGGGATTGTGTTCCAGCGTTACGGCCTGTTCCCGCACCGATCCGTGCTTGACAACATTGCTTTTGGTCCCGAACTGGAACTGCTCAATCTCTGGGATCATCTCTTTCGTTTTGCGTCACCGCGCTACTGGCGAGTGATGCATGAACAACGGGAACGCGCCCGTACGCTGGTCACGCGGATCGGTCTGCGGCCCGCGGACTGCGACAAGTATCCGTTCGAGTTGTCGGGAGGCATGCGGCAGCGCGTTTCCATCGCACAATCGCTGATTATGCATCCCAAGCTCTTGCTCATGGATGAAGCCTTCGGTGCGCTGGATGAAAGCACGCGCGAAGAGATGCAACTTCTGCTGCTCGAAGAGTGGGAGAAGAACAGCATGACCATCGTGTTCGTCACTCACAACGTGGCCGAAGCCCTGTTCCTGGGAACACGCGTCATCGGCTTGTCGCAGCATTGGGAGAACGACGACGGACAACCGGCCCACGGCGCGCGAATCATTGTCGATGCGGCCGCCGGTGGCAAACATCCCAAACCCACGAGCTACAAATACTCGCCCGAGTTCACAGCCCTGCTGCAAAAGATTCGTGAAGATGTGCTCGACGCCGATCAGCGCACGCGCTTGTGCGAGTTCAATCTCTCTCATCAGGACGCCCAGCGCGAGTGACCATTCGCTCATCCAGCACGAATCGGAGAAGTCATGAAAGATGCTCGCCGTCCGGTGTGGGTGGAGACGCTCTCGCAAGCCTATGCGGTGCGGAAAAAAAACGTCGTGGTGCTCACCGGCAACACGCGCGATCTGTTCACGTCGCCGCGGCTGGGGGACTTCGTCCCGCTCGAACAACTGCTGTACCAGGAACTCCGCGAGAAGTTTCTGGTGGTGCGTGTCGACGCGGCGACGGGGGTCGCCTTCTATACCGATGCGGACAAGGCCGAGTTGCTGATGCTCTGTGCGCAGTACGATCAGATTGCCCCCGCCACTCAGAAGTTGGGCGATGTCGATGCCATCATCGCTGGCAATCGTCACAGCCCGCTCCCCACGCTGGTGTTGCTCCGCGATATCTCGGAAGCCGTCACGAAGGTGCAAGCCGCGCGCAGCACTGGAATCACGAGAACTCCCGTCCGGCCGCTGTGCATCGTCATGCAGTTCACCGGGGCCGTTTTCCCCCCCGGTGAATATGACCGCCTCTCGGAACTCGACCGGCAGCGGCTCGTCACGCTGTTACAGTGGATCGAGAATCCGTTATGGACGACGGGCCACAATCTGCTGGTCCTCGTCAGCGATACGCGATCAGAACTGAACGGCCGCATTTTCGCGCATCCCGGAGCGCAGCAGATTGAGATCGATTTGCCGTCGGCGGCCGACCGGGAAATGTTTATCGCTCGCAAATCGGGAAACGTGACTTTTGAAAGCGACCCGGCCACGTTTGTGGGACAGTCGGCGGGGCTCAAGCTGACACAGATTCTGGATCTGCTGGAGGTTGCAGCGTCCACTCAGTCACCGCTCACTCGTGCCGAAGTGCTCCGCGAAGTGAATCTGGTGCTGGAAGCGGAAATCGGTGACATCGTCCGGATCAAAGCGCCGAACCACGGCCCTGGCGACCTCGTGGGCAACACCGCCGTGCAGAAGATCCTGCGCGGCCTCTTTCAGGACTGCGAGTCCACCGAGACGGCCGTCTCCGGCATTCTGGTTTCCGGTCCGAACGGCAGCGGTAAAACGTTCATCATGGAAGCGTTTGCCCGTGAATCAGGACGCATCGTCATTGAGCTCACCGGGCTGCGAGGGAGTTATTTCGGTGAGACCGACAAGTTTTTTGAAATGCTTCTCTCGCGCATCCGCATCTTCGGGAAGATTCTGATCCTCATGGACGAAGCCCACACGGCGTTCGGCAGCGTTCACAAAAGTGATACGCATGAAACCGAACGTCGACTGGCCGGTAATCTCATCAAGATGATGGGCGACCCCGCCCTCCTGGGTAAAGTCTTGTTCGGCTTAATGACCAGCCGGCCCGATGAGTTGGATGCCGACGTGAAGTCGCGATGTCCGGAGCAGATTGCAGTTTTTGATTCCGAAGGAGCGGAGCGGAATGATGTGGTCCGTGCATTGTTTTCGCGCAAAGGAATTACGCTGACGGATGACGAACTCGTCGACTTGGTGAGCCGCACCGGTCATTTCAGCATGCGTGATTTCGGCTTCCTCGTCCGCAAGACGCTGGCCAAGAAACAGTCGCCGATCGAGGTGTTGCAACAATGGCAGGCCAGCTCGTCGATTGTTCTGCAGCGCCGCTTCCAGACGCTGTTGGCGGTGCAGCATTGCAGCTATACAGAGCTGATTCCGGAATCGCTGCGGGAGTTTACGCCGGAAGTCATTCAGCGCGAGTCGGAACATCTCAAGCGTGAATTATTCCTGTGAGCTGACCAGACGACGCGCAGATCATTGCGGTACAGGATTCGAGATCCGGTGGGATGATCGGAAACACGCAGCGCGTTGTTCGGTTGCAGTCCACATTGTGAACACGAAGCCAGAACGATATGGCATGGCTGACATCGTTGCTGTACCGTCGTGGGACACGCATTGACCGATCCGTAAGAGTCCCCGTTGATCGAGGGTGTTGGCATGGCAGTACGACGGACGCTGAGACTGCTCACCGCGTTTAGCCTCGTGATATTGGTGGCAGGAGCACCGCTCGCGGCGAACGATGACGACGCCCTCTTTGGCCAAACCAAGGTGTGGTCCATCCACCTCCAGGTTTCGGCTGTTGAGTTTCAAACCATGCAACCGCCCCCGCCTGGTCCCCCGGGTGCCGCCCTTCCCGTTCAAGGCCGCGCGATTCGGAGCGAAATCTCTTCGGTACAGAATTTCGCTGGGTGCCGGCAAAATTCACGGCCGAGGGACAAACGCTGGACAAGGTCGGACTCCGTTACGCCGGTGACATCACCTATCTCGTCTCAGCCAGCGGACTGAAGCGGCCGTTGAAGATTGCGTTCGACAAATTTGAAGCGCAAAGCTTCGGCGGCCTGTCCGGAGTGCAACTGCATGCCATGCCGCTCGATCCGTCAAAAGCCCGAGAGGCGCTGGCGTACTCCACCTTTCGCGCCTGCGGTGTACCGGCACCCCGGACCGCTTTTGCCGAAGTGACGCTGTCTGTGCCGGGCCGTTATGACAAGGAGTCGCTCGGCCTCTACACCGTCGTGGAAGACGTCGATGCCCGGCTTCTGAGCCGGCAATTCGGCACCGGCGATGGTCTCGCCATGAAGCCGTTTCGCCTCCGGGGGATCGACTTTCAGGGCGAAGCGTGGAACGCCTACAAGGAACTTTACCAGCCGCGTCGTGAAGCCACAGCGGAAGAACAGCAGCGGGTTATCGCTTTTGCAAAACTCATCAACACTGCGACTGATGCAGAGTTCGAACAGCAGATTTCTTCGTTCATCGAGATCGACGCATTTCTCCGCTACCTGGCCGCCAATGCACTCACTGCGAACTTGGAGAACTTCCTTGCGCTGGGACACAACTACACGCTCTACCTCGATCCGCAAAGCAACAGGTTCCACTTCATTCCGGGTGACCTGGAGTTCTCGTTCGCCAATCTGCTGCTGTTCGGCACTCCTGAAGAGTTGATGGATTTGAGCTTGATGAAGCCCTATCCGGGCGAGAACAAGCTGCCCGATCGGTTGTTGAACATTCAGGCTCATGCGGAACGCTATCGGGTCCTGTTGAAGGAATTATCCTCCACGGTGTTCACTCCGGAACGTCTGCTGGCGGAAGCTGATGTCATCGACAAGGCAACGAGCGCCGTTCGTGAACGGGAACAGCGAGCCATCGCGGCACGCCCGGCGCAGCCTGCTCCCTTCGGTGCGCCGGGGGCGACGGGACCGCCGCCTCCGTCAATCAACACCTTTGTTGAACAGCGCATGAAGTCCGTGGCGGCGCAGTTGACCGGCGCGAGCAAAGGTTACATCCCCCGGACATTCAGCTTCGGCCCGCCTCCCGGTGCCGGTGGCGGCAGACCCGGCGGTGGGACGGCTCAACCGATCAGCGAGGCCGCGTTCCGTGAGAGCGTGAAAGTTCCGCCGGAATTTGAAGCGACACTCTTCGCCGCGCCGCCGAGAGTGAACTATCCTGTCGCGATTGCGTGTGAACCGTCTGGTGCGGTGTACGTCGCTGTCGATGAGCAAGGTTCACTGGGACGCACACCCGGTGGTGGGCGCATTCTCCGATGTGTCGACCACAACGACGATGGGAAAGTCGATGACGTCACCATCTTTGCGAAAGTCGATCACCCCCGCGGTGTGACGTTTCGGAGTGGAAACGTCTGGGTGATGCATCCGCCCACACTCTCTGTGTTTCGTGATGTTGACGGTGATGGTGTTGCCGATTCACATGAAGAACTGGTCACCGGCCTGACGACGAACCAGATCACCGACCGCGGGGGAGACCACACGACGAACTGCGTTCGGATGGGAATCGACGGCTGGCTCTACATCGGTGTGGGCGATTACGGCATCAAGGAAGCTAAAGGGAAAGACGGACGAACCATCGTGCTGCGCGGCGGCGGCGTGGTCCGCGTCCGTCCCGATGGAACGGAACTTGAAATCTACTGCACCGGCTTACGCAATCCGTTTGATCTGGCGATTGATCCCTTTCTCAACATCTTCACCCGTGATAACACCAACGATGGCGGCGGATGGGACACACGGGTCAGTCTGTTGAAGCAGACGGCGAACTACGGATACACCCAACTCTTCGCCAATTTCACTGACGAGATCATGCCCACGTTGGGAACCTTCGGTAACAGCGGTGGTACCGGCGCGCTGTTCATTCAAGACCCGCGCTGGCCGGCAGCGTACCAGAACACGCTCTTCACCGGCGATTGGGGCCGCAGTGAAGTTTATCGACACGATCTGGCGGCGAATGGTCCGACATTCGACTTGCAGCAGAACATGTTCGTGCAAATTCCTCGCGCCACCGGGATGGACATCGACAGCCACGGGCGGTTGTACGTCGCGAGTTGGCTCGGTGGCTCTGCTGTGGGCTTCGAGGGTCCGAATATCGGTTTCGTCGCGCGGATCACTCCCAAGGATCTGTCTGTCGATCCGGTTCCGGACCTGAAGCAAATCGCTTTGCCAGATCTCATCCGCCGGCTCGATGCACCGCAATCCGTCATTCGGCTCCATGTTCAGGGAGAAATTCTGGCGCGCGGTGTGAATGCGGAAACCTCAGCGGCACTCGTTGCACTGGCCGCGAATGACAATGCCTCTCTCGAAGGACGCGTCGCTGCGCTCTTCACGTTGAAACAGCTTGATGGCAAAAACTCGCAAGCCGCGCTGCTGAAGCTGAGTGAAGTCCCGGCGGTCCGGGAATTCGCACTTCGAGCATTGACGGATCGCTCATCGGAAACGGAGGGGATTCCGTTGACGCCCTTTGTCTATGCGTTGGGCGATGCGTCACCGCGTGTTCGTGCGCAGGCCCTCATCAGTCTCACTCGGCTCAACAATCCCGCCGCGGCCCCGAGCATTCTTCCTTTGACGCAGCGCCAACAGGATTCCGTGATGCCCACAAAGCGGCCGCTGCAGAATCAACCCGATCCGGCACGCGTGATACCCCATCTTGCCGTCCGCGCGCTCGTTGCACTCCAGGCCAGCGATCCCTGTCTGGCAGCGCTCGATGGTCCTCATGCCGAGGGGGCACTCTCGGCGATGCGGTCGATGCATGATCGAAAGACCGTCGAAGGGTTAATCAAGCGGCTCAGCACAGCCCGCACACCGGAACTGCGACGGGGTATTCTCGTGACACTGATTCGTCTGTATCACCGCGAAGCCGACTACGATGGTTCGTGGTGGGGAATCCGTCCGGACAGCACCGGCCCTTATTACGATCGGGCCCTGTGGGAGATGAGTCCTCGCATTGGTACCGTACTCGTCACTGCCATTCAGGACAGCGACCCGGACATGAGGGCCGAACTGAAACGGGAATTGACACGGCACGGCGTGACTCTCCCCGGGATCGCCAATGAATCCGATCGGGCGAGTCTTGAGAACGAGATCAAGATCGTTGTCCCCAAGGCAGACCCTACGAACCCGCAGCAGATCGGGAACATGAGTTTCGAAGCGGCCAGCACGAGGGCACTGGCAGCGACTGGGGAAGCGACGAAAGGGGAAGCGTTGTTCAAAACCCAGTCCTGTGTCGCCTGTCACACGACGGCCGATGGACAAACACCGAAGGGGCCGCATCTCTTTGAAATTGGCAAGCGTTACCAACCGACGGAACTGGTCGAATCCATTCTGAAGCCGAGCACCAAACTTGCTCAGGGATATGAAACTTACCAATTCCTGACGACCAGCGGGAAAGTCTATCAAGGCTTTGTGGTTGGCGAACGTGCAAACGCAACCATCATTCGTGAATTGGATGGCAGACGCCGTGAACTCAAACGGGATGATGTGGAAGAACGCGTGATGCAAAAGATATCAGCCATGCCCGAGGGGCTCGCCGCTAATCTGACACCCGAGCAACTGGCGGATTTGATCGCCTATCTCCAGTCCTTGCGATGAGCCTTTGAGTTAGACGTCGCTGCGGATGAATTTGATAGCCACGGGGCGACAATCCTCAATAGGACACGACCACCGTTGTTCTGCCGTCGATGAAGAAGACGTCCGGTAACCCGCTGGCCCGACTTCTGAAGAAGGCTTGATCCAGGCCGATCCCCGGCGACATCCAGGCTTTCCGTGGGCTTCGCATCACGCGCGGAGCATCCATGGAAATTCAATCGCAATAGATGAACTCATTGCTATTCAACAGTGCGAGGCAGGCGTCGACCCATGCGGCGGCAAACGGGGCTGCGACCTGGTTGGTAAACGGCAGCGGTTGCAACGCATCCGACCGAGTCGTTTCCTCTGTGGATGACACGGCCTGTGCGGAGAGAAACGACGTCAGGGCGGCGTGCTCCTGCTCCGATGGATCCCGTCCCCATGTCAGCCGAAAGACGGAATCAACGCGCGGAGCGTTGTCGGCGTGTTCCGACAACACGCGACCTGCTAACCGACGGGCTGCATCCACCGCCAAGTCGCTGTTGAGCAATAGCAGGGATTGTGGTGCGGTGGTCGATCGTCCGCGGACGGCGCAACTGGCATTCGCCTCGGGGCGGTCAAAGGCTTCCAGCAACGGATAGCGCAGGTTGCGGCGGGCAAATAGATAGATGCTGCGCCGCGTGTGATCGCCGGGGTTGGGGCTGGTCGTCCATTGCCCTTTGAGCAGCGTGCCGATCAGCTCTTCCGGCAATGGCGGTCGGATTCCCGGGCCACCCGCTTCCCGGTGGAGCTGTCCTGTGACGTGCAACAGTGCATCACGAATGGCTTCGCCTTCCAGCCGTCGCCGGGGTGAGCGGCTGAGGAACCGATTGTCGGGATCGTGCATCAAGCGTTGGTCCCACTCGGCATCGTTGGGTGAAGCGCGGCGGCTGGCTTGTTGATAGGTCGCCGACAGCACGATTCGACGATGAGTGTGCTTGAGACTCCACTCATGTTCGATCAAATCGTTGGTAAGCCAATCGAGCAATTCGGTGTGCGTGGGATCGGAATTGATCACACCAAAATCACTCGACGTCGCAGCCAGTCCTCGGCTGAAATGATGCTGCCACAGCCGATTGACAATCACCCGGGCCGTCAACGCTTTTCCTTCGTGGACCAACATCTCGGCGAGCGCGGTCCGCAGCCCCGGTTGGGATGCATTGCTAAAGCGATCGATGGGCAGGGCATCCAGCGCGGCGATTCGAGGAAAACCCGCCTCAATGGCTGGACCGGGCCGACGATGATCACCCCGAATCCACAGCCGCGCGGGAACGGCGTCCGGCTGGTTTGTCAAACGGTTGTATGGTTGATCGCGTTTCAGCACGGGCACGGCCGGTTCAAACACGGCCCTCAGACGATAGAAATCGGCCTGGCTGATCGGGTCGTATTTGTGATCGTGGCACTCCGCGCAACCGAGCTGCAGCCCGAGAAAGACCGCCCCGACGGTGGCTGTCACGTCGTTCAAACGAAAGTGTCGGCGCTCAGTTTGATCGTTCACATCAGGCATGTCCGGACCGGCGAGACCGAACATCGTGGCCACGGCATCACCGTCAGGGAGTTCATCACCCGCGAGTTGCTGTCGGACAAACTCGTCATACCGCAGATCGCGATTGAAGGCCGCGATCACCCAGTCGCGGTACTGCCACGCATCGGGGCGAATTTTGTCATGCTCGAAGCCGTCGGTATCCGCATACCGGGCGAGATCGAGCCAATGCTGTGCCCAGCGTTCACCATAGGATGTCGAGGCGAGCAGCCGCTCGACGAGTTGTTCGTAGGCATCGGGACGATCGTCGCTGAGAAACGAAGCCAGTTCTTCCGGCGTCGGTGGCAGCCCGGTGAGGTCAAACGACAATCGTCGTAGCACCGCCGCTTTGTCTGCGGGACGTCCGCCTGTGAGCCCCAGCGTTTCGAGTTTGGCGAGAATGAACGCATCAACCGGCGTGCGAATCCATGTTTGCTGTTTGACCACCGGCAGCGCTGGTGTCGCCAGCGGGCGAAACGCCCAGTGTTCGCGGTCCGCAGCGGTGATCGGCGATTCGACGATGGTCTCTTCAGCCACCGCAGCACCGGGCAATGGGATCAAACACACCGTGATGAGCCATCGATACATCATGCCAGAATCGCCCGCACGATTTCGACCTCGTCCGTCGGGCCGATGAGCCGTTCATCGAGACCGTTGTGGAAGTACGACAGGGCTTCGGGATCGAGCCCCAGCAGATGCAGCAGCGTCGCGTGGAAATTGCGGATGTGGACCGGGTTCTCCGCGGCTCGCAAACCGACGGCGTCCGTCGCTCCGTACGCCATGCCGGGTTTCACACCGCCGCCCGCCAGCCAGATGGTGTAGCCCCACGGATTGTGGTCGCGGCCTTTGCCTTGTTCGCTCATCGGCATCCGGCCGAACTCGCCGCCCCAGATGACAAGCGTGTCGTCCCACAGCCCGCGCTGTTTCAAATCGGCGAGCAACCCGGCGATCGGTTGATCGGTCGCCGTGCAGAGTTGTTCGTGGTTCTGCAGCACATTGCTGTGGGCGTCCCAGCCGTTGGTGTCCCCGGAGTAAAGCTGCACGAAGCGGACGCCGCGTTCGATCATTCGCCGTGCAAGCAAACACCGCCGGCCGAATTCTTCAGTCTCTTTGCGGTCGATTCCATAGAGCCGCTGCGTGTCCGATGTTTCCTGCTGCAACTCGACCAGTTCCGGAGCCGCGGCCTGCATGCGGAAGGCCAGTTCATACGACTGCATCCGTGCGGCCAGTTCGTCATCGCCATCGCGCTGGTCCAAGTGGCGACGATTTAACTCGCGCAGAAAGTCCAGCGTCCGTCGTTGCTGAGCCGTGCTGATCCCCTCCGGAGGAGCGAGATGCAAGATCGGCTTGGCACCGCCGCGCATCGGCACGCCCTGAAAACTCGCGGGGAGATAACCGCTGCCCCACGCGGGTGGTCCGCCCTTCAGGCCGCCGCCGGGATCGGGCAGGACGACAAACGCGGGGAGATCACGGTTCTCTGTTCCCAGTCCGTAGGCCACCCAACTGCCGACGCTGGGGCGGCCCATCAGAATGTGGCCGGTGTTCATCTGATAGACCGACTGCGGATGGTTCACGCTGTCGCCGTGCAGGCTGCGGAGCACACACAAATCATCGACATGCTGCGCGAGCGCCGGCAGCATGTCGCTGATGTGCAGCCCCGAGTCTCCGTGCTGACGAAGCGGTTTCACCGGTGGCAGCAACGGATTCTCGGCGACCTTTCGGCGGGTCATCACCATGCCGAACGAATCGGGCAGTGGCTCCCCAGCAAGGCGTTCCAAGTCGGGCTTGGGATCGAACAAATCGACGTGACTGGGACCGCCGTGCATGAACAGCCAGATGATCCGTTTCACCCGCGGCGTGTGATGCGGCAGCGGTGCCGCAGGCGAACGAGACTCCACCGCCGCGGCGCGATCCAGCGAGGCCATCGCGAGCGCCGCGCATCCACTCCCCGCCTGCAGCAGACTGCGGCGAAGAAACGCACGGCGGTGAACAACGGGAGTGAGCATCGGCGCGATGACTCCGTCGGGCGAAGTGGCTGCCTTAATCCGGTGTGCCACGGCCGTGTCGGCCGTGCGATGTGGCAAAACGCTTTGAAGATTCGCACGGCCGACACGGCCGTGGCACACAAGAATAGCATTCCTTATCTTACCGTCGTGACAACGCCGCCGTCAGCCATTGATTAGTGATTTGCTCGATATTCGGCGGCATCGCGTCCGCGGTCTGGAAGTAGTGCCGTTCGATCGACACCACCGCGTCCTGCAATTGCCGCCGGGTGGCGTCGTCGAAACCAGCATGGGCTTCGAGTTCTTTCAGAAACCCGATGGCGGTGAACGGTGTCAGATTCGACGGGACCGCAAACTTGGCTTCCACCGGTCCGCCGCGATGGCTGACCAGATGCCACACCCATCCCGCCGAAAGCACCGCCGCCACGATAGCCGCAGCCGATAGCGCCCACGGCAGCCACGGCGTCTTTCCGTAATGCGCTTCCAGCGAAACTTCCGCATCGACCCCTTTCAGATCAGCGTCGATGTAACGCTGGTAGACCATCTCTTTCACCGGCAACTTCGCCGACGCAAACTGGAACGACTTCGGTCGCTGTTCTTCCGTCGTGGTGGCCGAGAGGGAAACCAGCCATTGCCGTTCACTGCGGATCGCGTTTTCCGGAGCGTCCTTGTCGAATTCGACGACCGCGACCCCTTTGTCATCGACTTTGTCCACCTGGAAACTCGCCGGTTTCAGATCGAGAAGTTGTTCCAGTTCGGGGACCAATCCCCGTGCCGTCGCCCGGATTTCGACCAGCAGTTTTCCCTTGTCGGACTGCCGCTCGTCCAACGTTTGCGTGACGACCACATCCTCAGCGGGCCGTGCTGGTGGTTTCTCGGTTTTCGCATCGAGCGGCAGAATCGCGGACTCAATCGGCAGAACGGCGTAGCCGGACGTATCGAGGAAATCGAGGTCCATCCGCAGCGGGGCGAGCTTGTCGATCTCGGGGCCTTTGGCTTTCAGCAGCAGATAGGCATACGGTGTCGATCGCCACCCGTACTCGGGAAGGGACCGGGAATTGACACTCGCTTCCTGGAATGTGACCGACAGCACTTCAAAGTGATCGCCGAGGGCTTTCAGGGCGTAATCGCGGAACTTGTCCCGATAGTTTTCCAGCGGGCGGCCGAAGTTGTAGAAGTACATCTGGTTGTTGTTCTGGTTCTGCAGATACTTGCCGAAGCCACCTGATTCACGCTCGATTTCCTTGGTGTGGACGATATTCACAAAGACGCCGAACGGCTGGTTGTGACCGACCGTGTCCGGGCCGTCGATGCGGGTTTCGAGTTTGATTTCCTGGACCAGATCGTTGTAGTAGTCGTACAGTTTGCGGGCTTCCCGCGCGAGTTTGTGCTCACCGACAACATCGAAACCGGCTTTCAGATAGCGCTGCTTCAGTTCGGGCTTGGCATCAGTGGCGCGAGTGAAGAGGTTGTTGGCGAACTGCGAAAGATGCCGTTCGGCGGCTTCCCCAGGGAGAGACGCCAGCACTTCTTTAATCAAGGGCGGCTGCCGGAAGTCGGGCGTTTTGTCGGCGGTGATGCGAGCCAGGTCGACACTGCCGAGCGCGGCATAGAACCACATTTCAAACGGCATGACCGTCTGTTCGTCGATGGGCGTCTCGGGAACCGCTTCCACATACGCCTTTGCCGACTTGGCGAAGAGTTCCAAAGCTTGCGTTCGTTTCGGAGTGTAGTCGCTACTCTTTTCAAACTCCTTGAGGTAGTCGATCTCATCGTGCAGGATGGCGGCTTCGGCGAGGATCAGCGCCCAGTGTCCGGGGTACTGTTGCTGCCCACGCTGCACAACGTTGCGCGCGACTTCGTAACCCCGGAGGATCTCCGCGCGGATATCGCGCTGCTTGCGGTTCGTGCTGTTCTGACGCTGCACGTCCGGCATCCGCCACACGCCGGCGAGGTTGCCGCGCATCTGCTGAATCAACTCGGCGAGCGTCCGCGGCTTGAGGGCATCGACGGAACCGAAGACGCTTTCAATCGACTCCAGTTTGTAGACTTCCGCCTTGCTGTGAATCGTGGTGAACGCGGTGGTCAACAGGGTTTCGTTGAGATCGCCAATCGGCAGCGCTTTCAGTCGCTTGACCAAGTCCGCCAGTTCGACGAGGTTTCGTTCCTGCTTCGACCGTGTCAGAGGAATGCGGTCGGCACGGCGTTCGTAGCTGAAATAATAATAGTACGGGTTGTAGCCGTCCCGTTTTTCATTCGGGTTGTGACTCGATGTCCACACCTTCAGAAACTCCGCGGCGAGGTCTTTCGCCCGGGTCGGATGCGTCGCCGCCAGCCGTTCGATGTACGGAAATGCCAGCGCTTCGTCCTGCATTTTCAGGTGGAGCCGGGCGAGCATCTCATCGAACTTGGGCCGCAGGTCGGGACTCACCAGGGCCAACCATGGCTCGGTGGGTCGCAGTTCCAGCACGTCTTCGATTTTGATCGGACTGGCCTGGTTACCGCCGTAGCGATACGACATCTGCGGGCCTTCTTCGTCGAACATGTAGTAGTAGTTGCCGTAGCGGTCGCGGCGGTAACCCCGTTCGGCGGCGCTGTTGTCGAGGGCATGGCTGGTGTTGGCTTCCTTCAGCCAGGCCGTCGCGAGAACGGTGAGGGGTTCACGCCAGGCGGCTGCCTGTTCGGTGGATGCGCGGGTGAGGGATTCCACGGCGGTCTTCTGCAGTTCGAGCCCTTTCTTGCGGTACTCGCTGTCGCTGGGATGCGAGGCGAGATTGGTCGACGTTGCCGAACCAATCGCTGTCAGCAGTTCTTTGCCTCGTTCCAGGCGATTCCGAAAGCTGTCATCCAGCCACTGCTGTCCCAATTCTTTGCGGACTTTGGGTGCCAATTCGACCGCGCGGCTCATGGCTTCGTCGCGCGTGGCTTTGGCGACGCGGTACCGTGTCGCCACGCGCTCGGCGGTCGGATCGGGCTTCACGGCGGTGGCCGCTGGTGTCGGAGAACCGTCTTCGCTGTTGGGGACGGCGACCGGTGGCTTCGCGGCGACCTTCGGCGGTTCGGGAGGGAGCGGGATTTCCAGCACGGCCTGTGTCGCCTGCCAGGCTTGTTCGAGTCCGATCGACTTCTGTTCCTTGGCATACTTCGCGAGGACATAGCGGACGATGAGATTCAGCCCCGGACCGTCTTTCGCGGCGATGGCGTCTTCAATGCTCGGCAGAAAGTCACCCGCCCGGATTTCCTGCCGTGACTGCGTGAGCAACCGGGCCAGATCGCGCGCGGCGAGCCGATATCCCGGACGCGGCAACGCTTCTTTCACCTCCGCAGGCGTTTTTACGGTCTTGGCGTCCGTCGTCGGCTCTTCCACGATCGTTACGACTTTCGCGCCGTTGCGTGCTTCGGCAATCGGTGGCGCGCTCAGCAGCGAATCGAGATCGAAGCCCACATTCATCGAGAATTGCAGGATCGTCCCCAGTTTGCGGATCGCGTCGTCATCGAACTCAGCCGGTGTGGCGAGCATCAGCCCCAGCATGTCGGTCATCGCGAACAGATTCTTTTCGACGTACTGCGCACCGGGTCCCTGTCCTAGCGAGGAGAGCGTCTCCTGAATCTTGAACAGGTCCGCCCCTTGTGTGATCAGTTGCTGCAGCATCTGCGGATCGACATTCATGCGCCCCGAGGAGCCGGACTGCAACGACGTCAACATCTGCGTGTAAAGGGCCTTCGCTTCTTCCATTTCGAGGTTCGCGATGAAATCACGGACCGCGTCCCACTGGCTGAGAGCGACATGCCGCTGGAACCTCGTCAGCTCACGATCAAACGCGGCATCTTCGGCCGCCTTGCGTTTCGCCTCGGCGGCTTGTTTTTCCGCCGCCGCTTTCTGAGCTTCGGCCGCCTGTTTTGCCGCGGCTGCGGTCTTTTCCGTGGTCGGGTCGGTCGGTATCAGCGCATCGGCAGGGGGCGTCGATTCCGCGGGAACCACCGGCGGGTTGCTCGGCGGTGCGGCGGGTTCCGCCGGCGGTTCTGCGACTGGTTCGTCCTTCGGCGGGGGGGATTGCCAGGCTTTCAGAATCGCAGATGGCCGTCGATCGAACGTCAACTTGCGGATCATCGCCAATCGTCGCGCTTTGCGATCCGCGCTCGCTTTATTGACATCCTCCGGCGTGGCAACCGCGCTGGCGGCGGGGGTGACGACCGCGGGACCGGCATCACTCTCGAATGCTTCGGCCTCGGCGTCGACCGCGAAATCAAAGTCCACACCCACGGCCGCCTGGAAACTGAGCGCCGGACTGGGCATCCAGAAGATCCACGCCATCGCCACGGTCGCCGTCACGCACCGTCGAAAGATCGCTGCCGGGTTCATCTGCCGTCCTATTGTGTTGCGTCCCGGCGGTCGGGAGGCGGGAAGAACGTTCTCGACCTCAACTCAAGCCTCCCGGCTGCCCGGAAGCAGCCGGGAGGCGGCTTTCGTTTCATTGGTCGCGATCACGAACCTTTTTCATCCGGCGGCGGACCGGCGCTGGCGCCACGGGCGTCTTCGGGTTTGTTCTGGCCCTGCTTCGGACTGCGACCTTTCCCTTTGCACTTGCCCTGACAGTTCCCCGAACAGCATCCCTGACACTGCTTGGGCAGCGCGAGAGCCTGCAGTTCCGACAGGTCCATCCGCGCGAGCCGGATCGCGGCTTCGAGATCACCTTCGAGTTTGTCCGCCTCGACCGTCTTCCCAGCCGAGCGCGAGGCGTCGGCGAGCAGTTTGTAGTTCTGCCGGGCGGCTTCGATATCCGGTTCCCACTGTTCACGCGGTTCCCCTTCGAGCCGCATCAGCCACGTCATGTAATACTGAGCGTTGGCAATCGTCTTCCGCAGATCGGTCGCAAACGCCGCGGGAACCGAAGCACTCGCGGTGTCGACTTCTTCTTTCAAGGCGAGCAGATCATCGTAGGCTTCCGGAAGTTGTTTGTTGCTCATCCGGGCTTTGGCTCGTTCCAGCTTCACCTGGCGGGACAAGTCGGTGCGGTCGGCCGGAATGCGTTTCAGAGCCGCATCATACGCTTCGATGGCTTTCGCGAACTGCTCTTCCTTCACGGCGGCTTCGGCCCGCTGCACATGAATTGCGGCGTCATCGAGCGCGAGCATCGCCTGCCCCGGCCCATAGTGATAGGCCACCGCGACGGCCGGCAGAATCAGCATCAAAACCAATGCGGCTGTTCTCATCATCAACCATCCTGTTCAACAGGGTTCGAACCCGCACCACAATCATGTGGAGACGGAATGTCTGACGCGGACCGGTGTCAGGTTATCACTTATGAATCCGTTCTGCTATCAGATTTTTTCGCGACGACGGATTTCCCACCCTCATCAACGTGGATTCCGTCAGCCCGACTGTCGACCGCATCGGCACGCCCGGTCGCCACGCCGTTCCAAACGCATGCAGCAGCCACGGCAACGCGGCGAAAATCGCGGCTCCAAGCGTGCAGGCCAGCAAGGCATATTCACGACGGGTCAGTGTCAGAAACGGACTGGCCCGTCCGGACGAGGAAACGAACCGCACGATGTCGGTGGGAATCTGCTTCTCATTGCCATCGTGATAGTCGCCGCCGAGACGCACGGCCGATTGCCGCAGGGTGCTGACGTCCTGCCGCGATTGGCGACCGTCGATAAAACTCCCCGCGGCGGAATCCCCCACGCCGACGAAGAGCACATGATTGATCGACGCGGGCAACTTCGGCATCCCCGAGGCCGGAACGGTGTCACCGTCGGTCACAATCAGCATCGTCGCATCATCGGGGTTCCACGGATGGGCAATCTTCGCGGCTTCTTCCAGCGCTTCGAAGAGATGCGTGCTGCCAGCGTCGAAGGCGTACTGCATCGGCAAGTCGCCCAGAATATTCCGGATCACTTCGCCGTCGATGGTATCCACCACGACTGGTTTCGCCGTGGAGTAAAACGCGATCACACTGATCTTGAAGTCGGCTCCGGACCGGGCGAGGAACGATTCGATCAGATCCTTGGCCCGCCCGCGCCGCGATTGCTTCTTCGACGGCCCCGCATCTTCGAGCCGCATGCTGGGGGAGACGTCGAGCAGCAGCAACAGATGCCGCAGTTTGCTTTTGTCGACTGTGGAAGCGTGATGCACTTTCGGCGGCAGATAACAAAGCGTCGTCAATCCCCACACCAGCGCAACCACCGAGGCGGTTCGCAGCAGCGGTGCGGCCATCGCCCACCCGCGCGGCTGTCGGGAGGGGCCGAATGCCAGCCACGCCACCGTCCGCACACGCCGGGCATGCAGGGCTTCCGCCGCGACAACGAGAAGCGCTGCCAGCAGCGCAAGGCCTTCGGCTACCATGGCGTGTACCTCAGACCGAAGGACGAGAACACCGACATCGCCAGCAGCCCGAGCGCCGTCAGGCACACCAGTGCGAAATCATCCTGCCGTTCCGGTGCGGCCCGTTCCATTTTCGTCTGCTGCATCACGTCGATCTTCCGAAAGATTTCCTTCAACCCTTCGGGATCACCGGCTTCAAAGACTTCGCCTCCGGTGAGGTGCGACAGGTTGACGACCATATCCGGAACATCGCCGTCGGCGACATGAATGGAATAGAGTGTGATGTTATCTGCGGCGAGTTTCCGGGCGAGTTCCACGTCGCCGCCGTTCATCAAATCACTGCTGATGCCGTCGGTCACCAGA
The DNA here is from genome assembly GCA_041753475.1 of Planctomycetaceae bacterium. Taxonomy (GTDB): domain Bacteria; phylum Planctomycetota; class Planctomycetia; order Planctomycetales; family Planctomycetaceae; genus DSVQ01. Next base: position 48,442 of record JBGSUN010000073.1, read on the forward strand.
ATGATGATGCGGTCGCCCCCTTGCCGTTCGGTGAGCACTTTCTGACAGGCCGTCACGGCTTTGCCGATCTCGGTCCCCCCCATCCACGGTGGCAATCGCGACGGCTGCATGAACGGCGGGCTGCATTTGATCGCCGAGGTGTCGTTCGTCAGCGGCACCCAGTGCAGCACGTTGTTGCCGAAGAACGTCATGCCGAAGGCGTCGCCCTTGCGGTAATCGACGAAATCGTTGATCGCCGCCATCGAGCCATCGTAGCGCGTGCCGTCGCCGAACGGGGCGGTCATGCTGCCGGAGACGTCGACGCAGAGTTCGATGTTCGTCATCACCCGTTTCGAGACTGGTTGCCCGAGGCGTTCCGGTCCGGCAAGCAAGACAACCACCACCGCGGCCACCAGCGTGGGCAACAACTCGGCTAAACCAATTGTCGCCGCCATCCATCGGGATGACCGGACCGTGGAGAAATCGACCGGAAGCGCGAGCGGGCGGCGATCTTTGCCGCGCACCTGGCGATACAACGCTGCCACCGGCACGATGAGCAGCAGCAAGGCCCACGGGTGACCGAACGACATCGTCAGCGTCCTCCCGCCATGGCGACCGGTTGCGGTTCGTCGACGGTTTCATCGACGACATGCTGATACGGTGCGAGCACCGCAGCGATGTCGACATCACGATTGCCGCCTTGGCGATGCAGCCAGTCTTCGACCAGCCGCAACACAGCCCCGGCTTCGGGATGTTCGTAGAGCGTGGCCATCGCCGTGACCGGATCGGCGTCCGTCACTCCGAGCCGGGATCGCCAGTAACCGAGCAGCAATCGTTCGAGTTCCGCCTGTCCTTCCGGTGACAGTTGCCCGGCAACAGCCTGTGTGACCAGTGGACGCAACCGTTCCGCCAGCGTGGGGACATGCTCCGTCACCATCGCCGCTGTCCGGGCACGACGGCGACCCATCGCCAGCCACAACGTGATCGCGGCCCACCCTATGAACAGACCGTACATGGCTGTGCGGTATCCGCCGACGTTCGGCAAGGACGTCGCAGCAAAGTCCGACGGCACAATCTGTCCCGGCGGCAACCGGCTGTCGATCTCGACCCATAATGGCGCGACACCATCCATCTGCGAACGGTCTTTCCGCTGCAGAGAGTCACGCAGATCAAACCGCCCCGGTTCCAAACCGTAGTATTCGAGATCGTACCGATAATCGCTGCCGTGACGGAATGTGCCGAGGATGCGGACGACCATCGGAGCTTTGCGATCTTCGACGGGTTTGGCTTCGAGTTCGCTGCCGGGCAACACGATCTGCGAAATCGGCACCGCCACACCAACGGTAGACCGCGATGTGGGCGGGTCGGGTTTTTCGTCTGCGAGCAAACCGCTGACGAGACCGAAGAGGAGCAGTCCCAGCAGAATTGTAGGGTGGGCTGTGCCCACCAACTCGCGACCGATTCTGGGGGGCACAGCCCACCCTACAACTCCGGTCCCCTCGCCCCCGTCTGAGGGGGAGAGGGCTAGGGTGAGGGGGCGGATGGAAGAGCGGCCGCGGGTTGAAACGCACGTCCCCCTCATCCGGCCTGTCGGCCACCTTCTCCCCCGCAGACGGGGGAGAAGGGACCATGCTCGCGCCGGTTCTATCGAACGACTTTGTGGCTGGTCCATCAGCGCGTTCCTTGTCCGGTGACGCCGCGGGAGCGGAAGAAATGCCGCAGACGGGGAATGTACGGTTGGTCGACGTCGATCAGCAGATGATGCACGGCCGCGCTCCGCAATTCCTGAGCGATGGCCTCCGGGTCGCTCCACTTCACGCCGCCGCGGGAAACGGTGGTCCGGCCGGTTTCGGCTTCCCGGGCTCGTAACCAACCGGCTCCCGGCAAGCCCCGTTCGGCGGGGTCACGGAACTGCAGCGCGATGCAATCGTGTCGTTGGGCCAGACTCTTCAATACCGGCAGCGATTCCGGTTCGTGCAAATCGCTCAGCACGATGATCAGCGTCCGTTCTCCCAATTGCGGGGCGAGTTGCGCGATGCGTGAGCCCAATCGCGTCGGTTCATTGACGTTGTATTCCCGCAGACGATGCAACCAGCCGAGCACGGTTTCGCGGGAAAGGCTCGGCCGCACATGCAAGCGGGAATCACCCACGCCGAGCACGCCGACGGGGCTGATGCGGTCGAGACATGCCAGCGCCAACCCACCCGCGATGAAGATCGCGGTTTCGTATTTGCTGTGCTTACCCGAGCGGATGGTCATTGATGCCGACGTATCAATCAGCAGATACGCTGGCAGCCGCCGCGGGGCTTCAAACTCTTTGACGTGATGCTTCCGCGTCCGGGCGGTGACGCGCCAGTCGATCGATTTCACCGGGTCGCCGGGGGCATACAACCGCGACTGCACGTATTCCAGGCCGGGACCGAGGGCTGCCGAACGGTCCGCACCGAAGCCGAGACTGTCGGCAAGGCGTCGCACAGCAATGTGAAACTGCCGCGAATCTAGGTACTCGTTGCTGGCGATGTAACCGTCCAAGCGGCATTGCCTCCCAGTAGGGTGGGCTGTGCCCACCACTCTTTTCTTGCGGCCGATACGATGGTGGGCACAGCCCACCCTACGTTGCTACTTGGAGACCATCACCTGCCCATTCCGTTGCGGGGCCGCTCCGAACTCGTGCAGAAGCGATTTCAGTAGATCGGCCCCGGTGTAACCTTCCGCAAGCGCTTCGTAGGTGAGACGCATGCGGTGGAGTAACGCATCTTCGGCCAGCGCAAATAGATCGCCGGGGACGACGTAGGTGCGGCCGTGAATCAACGCCCGCGCACGGGACGCTTTGATGAGTGCGATGCCGGCGCGCGGGCTGCAACCGAGTTCCACTGCGGGATGTTCGCGCGTGCGGTTCACCAGCGAGACCACGTGGTCGATGAACGTTTCGCTGACATGAATGTGGTGGACCGCTTCCATCGCCAGCACCAGATCATCCGTCGAGCCCACCGGTTCTTGTGACAGGACATCGAACTCGCTGTTCGCCACGGCTCCTTTGTCTTCCCGCCGGACACCGAGGTTGACGTTCCGCCGCAGGATTTCTTTCTCTTCCTCGCGCTCGGGATAATGGAAACGGTGACAGAGGAGAAAGCGGTCGAGCTGCGCTTCGGGCAGTTCAAAGGTGCCGCTCTGTTCGATGGGGTTCTGCGTGGCAATCACGACAAACGGCGCGGGCAACGGATAGGTCACGTTGCCGATCGTGACCTTGCGTTCCTGCATCGCTTCGAGCAGCGCACTCTGCACCTTTGGCGCGGCCCGGTTGATTTCGTCCGCCAACAGCAGATTCGTGAAAATGGGTCCGCGGTGCGTGCGGAACTCGTTGGTTCGCTGGTCAAGAATTTCCGAGCCGAGAATGTCGCCGGGGAGCAGGTCGACGGTGAACTGGACCCGCTTGAAGCCGAGTTCGATCGTCTTGGCAAGGACCGAGACCAGCAGTGTTTTCGCCAGTCCGGGGACACCTTGAAGCAAAAGATGTCCGCTGGTGAAAAGGGCGATCAGCAACCGTTCGACGACGACGTCCTGACCGACGACGACGGTGGCGATCCGTTCGCGAATCCGGCGGATGAATTCGGCTGTGCCGGCGGGAATCTCCGGAGCCGGGGAGTCCGTGTGCGAGGAAACCATAAGTGACCGAGCCCTCCGAGAAATCTTCGAGCAGGACAACTTCCACCGCGATCGGGTTTACAGACACGGCTACTGTATCGCTCCCGGTCAGTGGACGCAAACACACATTTGGTGAAGACAGCGAGAAGTGTTTCGTAGGGTGGGCTGTGCCTACCAACGTTGGTGGGCAC
>JBGSUN010000074.1:0-59539 GCA_041753475.1 Planctomycetaceae bacterium
CGTGCCCACACCCTGAGCGGCCAGCGCGACCGCCTCGCGTCGCACCCGCTCTAACTCCTGAGGACTTCCCTGTCGTCGCATGGCAGAACATCTAACGCTTCCCCGCGTCGACGTCTATATCATCCTGAGAGTCAATAATCAACATGTGCTGTCGGTCGGAGCCACGTTTGAGCTCGACGTCGGCTCGCACCGTGTGTTCCAGGGCCGGGGCGATGGTGAGTTCCACGTCTTCGCGACGGACGGTATTGCGCTCACTGAGAAATCGCACTGGTTGACCGCGACCGGTTTCCGGTTACCGACGGACACCGCAGCACGCAGTCAGATGTGGTATTGGTCGAACCACTACGACTACAACATCTGGGGCAAGTGGTATGCCGTGGGAGAACTCAATTGGTTCCACTACATGCAGAGTGGCAACGCCTTGGGCGTGAACTTTGAAGGGGGCGACCTGTTCAATCTGGGAGCGACCGATGTCGCGGGAAACAATCTGGTGACGATGGCCGTTGGTGCCCGCCGCAAGCTTTGGGGCATGAGCGAGTTGGGGCTTGGATATGAGCTCCCAGTGACTGCCCGTCAGGACATCATCAGTTCGCGGATCTATCTCGACCTGATCTTGCGATATTGATTTGCACCAATCACGTTCGCGCTCAACGGCGATGAGGAGTCCGGTCCTCGTCCGCACTACGACGGGCGGCCAACAGTTTTCAGTTGGCCGCCCGTTCGGCTTTTGGATTCGAAGTGCATGCCACCAGCCAGTCTGGCACGGTTTGATTGACAGCACGTTGGCGCGGCCGTCTAATCTAGAGACGAAATGTCTTGTTGCTGTTTTTCTGCGTGCCGAACTTGAGCAACAGGTCAACGTCCCTTTTCGCAATCGATTCCGCGGAACCACACCATGTCCGCCACACCTTCGCCGATCGGCTGGTGGTACCGCCTCACGATCCCGTGGTTCTGGTTGGTTGTGGCGCTGATCTCGTGGCGATACCCCGGTGACGAGTACGCGATGTTCGGCGTCGCGAACGGCTTGCCTTCCGCTTGGATCTCCGTCTGGATCGGCGTCAGCGGGGAACCGGACGACGTGATTCCGATCATGATCGCGTGCAGTCTGCTGTCGATGGTGCTCGTCAGTTGGGCCATGGATCGGCTGCGCGTGCCGTGGTGGCTGGTGATCCCCGGCTGGACGGTCGCCGCCGTCGTGTTGTTCAGACTGGCGTACGGCTCCTTCGAGTCCCATGCCCGGGCGATCGCGAAGAACGGTTCGCTGACGGCGTATGTCTCCGCGTCCAGCAATCTCGGCCTGTTTCTGGCCTGCGCCGGGGCGATCGTTTTGGTGGGAGGTTATCGCGCGGGGCGACGACTCTTCACAGCCCGGAGCGCGAGCGACGGATGAATTCTTCTCCATAAGACGAACACAAAAGCCCGGCATTTTCTGAAATGCCGGGCTTTTCCGGTGGATGTGTTCCGGTCTCTAAAAATCTCGTCACTCCGTCGCTTGCGCTCCGGGCTGTGAGGGACGTTTATTTCAATTCGATGGGGACCGTTCCATCGAGATACCGCCAGTTCTTGAGGAACGACACCAAGTCGGCCATCTGCTCGGGCGTGATGTTCTTCTCAAAGCCGACGGGCATGAGGGACAGCCCTGTTGACCGCAGTTCCTCAATGTCGCTGCGGAGGATCGTTTCGTTCTTGCCCTCCGGTTGCTTCAACGTGATGGACGAGGAATTCTCTGCGGCCATCAGCCCAGTAAGTGTTTTGCCGTCGGCGGTGGTGACGGTGTACGCGAACGAGTTGTTGTCCACCGCGCGGTTGGGATCGAGAATCGACAACAGCAGGACCGCGGGGGTTTTGTTGTAAGTGTCGCTGATGTCCGGGCCGACGTTGACGCCGAGGTTATCGACGCGGTGGCACGTCACACATTGCTTCTCGAAAATGGCCCGGCCGCGCCGCGGGTCAGCTTTCATGGCGAGCGCCGGTTCGTACTGTTTGATGACGGCGTCACGGTCGGCAGACGCACTGGCGAACAAGGCGGCGGCCCGCTGCTTGATCTCTGGCACGCGGTGATTGACCAGTCGCGCTTGCCGGGTGGGATCAAGTTCGCCGGGCTTGATGGCTCCCGATTCCAACGCGGCCAGCAGCGCTGAAATCCGTGCGTTGCTCGACAACAGCGTGTCGAGCAAGGCTCGCCGAATGGCCGGGGCCGACCGTGGAAAACGCTCGATCAGTTCCGGTGCGAAATCAGCTTGATCGAAGACGGCGAGGGTCTCCAGCGCCGCGGTGGCAATCGTCGCGTCACTGTCCAGTGTCGCTTTCATCAACGCCGGAACAGCGAGGTCCCCCGCGGCGTATCGCAAGGTCTGAATCGCCGCGAATCGGGTGTCGGCGTTGGCTTGCGATTCGGTCGCCACCTGCGCCGCGTCGGCCATCCATGATTTCAGCAGCGCGGCACACTCCCCGTCCGTCGTCGACTCCGTCACATCCACCGCCCCGCGACCCTTCGCCAATCCCGCCCCGCGGCCGCGCAGATATGCCCATTGCAACAATCGCGCTGACGGTGATTCCGTCCGATCGGCAGGAATCACGGCCAGTTTCCGGGGCGACAGACAATCCGCAACGTCTGCGGTGGGCAGGGCGAGTTCTTCCACGAAGTTCAATAACCCGGCGGCGCAGGGTTGATTGGATTTCAACTGGGGAGTTTCCAGAACGGACTGTAACAGCGCGAGTTGATCGCCGGAATCATTTCGCGTGGCGAGCAGGAGTGCCGTTCGTGTCCAGCTGTCCAAGTCACCCTTGCGAGCGATGGATTGCACCCAGGACGTACTTTGTGCTTTGGCGGCTTTCAGAGACAGCAGCACGATCTGAAAACGCTCACGCGGCGTTGCTGATTCACACATCAATGTGATGGCATTTCGTAAACCTTGCCCCTCCTCGTCAGCGATCCAGCGTTCCGCGAATCGGCAGGCGACTTCGCGCACCTCTGCGGAATCATCTTGAACAAACGACTCCAGCCACTTCGGAGTCAACTTGCCGTGCGCCTGGAGCACGGACAGGGCTTCCACCCGCGCTGCGGGGCTGGTCCGTTGTGAAAGCATGTTCAACAGCGACTGTTCGATCCCGTCCGCAGGCCGCTCCATCAACGCCCGCCGGGCCGTCTCGCGCTGCCACACGTTGGGATGCCCCAACTGCTTCACAAGGTCCGTCTTCTCCGGCTCTTGACTCTTGTCTCTCGACACTTGACTCCCCCGCACCTTCCAGATGCGGCCGCGGTCGTCGCCCCACCGCACATCGTACCGGCTCTTGAGTTCCGCGGGCATCCAGTCCGGGTGCTCGATCACCGCGCGGTACATGTCGACGACATACAGCGCGCCGTCCGGCCCGTGCGCGAGATTCACCGGGCGGAACCAAGTATCGGTGGACGCGAGCAATTCCTTGCCGACCTCGCGCACTTTTCCGGCGAACGTCGGGCCATCGGGAACGAGGAACTCGTGATGCACGAGGTTGCCGGTCGGGTCGCAGGTGAACGCACTGTTGTAATAGGGTTGCGGTAATCCATCACCGCGGTAGATCATCACCCCGCACGCCGCGGTGAACTGGTTGGTGTGCTGCGTCGAAGTCGTGAAGGTGCGGCTGAGGGGGTACAGCCGCGACTTTTCCCCGGCGGCGCAGACATCGTGCATCACCGCTTTCGCCCCGAACTTCGGGTTCAACTTGAGGTACGCATCTTCGAGAACCACATGCTGGCAGGGATTACGGTTGCTGCACACGAACCGGCGGCCGAAGTCGTCGAACGTCAGCCCGAACTGCCCGTGGCCGGTGATGGTGCCGAATTCGCCGGTCTCAGGATGAAAGCGGAAGTCGAATCCGGTGATGACCAGGGGTTCTTCGGATTTCTTCCACTCGGGTCGCTCCGCAATAATCTTGCCGCCGCGGAGACCGTTGGCGACATAGATGAATCCGTCCGGACCGTAGGTCGGATGATTTGCCCGAAGCTGCGAGTTTTCCTGGGCAAACCCGCTGAACCAGACTTCCTTGAATTCCGCGCGGCCGTCACCGTCCCGATCAGCGAAGAAGGCGATCTCCCCGGCGAGCGTGACGACGATGCCATCGCGATACGGCAGCACCCCGGTCACAAACAGCAGTTGATCGGCAAAAACAGTCGCCGTTTCAAAGCGACCGTCGCCGTCCTTGTCGTACAGCCGCTTGATGATCGACAACGGCGGTTCGCCCGGTTTCGGACCGTACGGGTAGTCGCGCATTTCGACAACGTACAAGGACAGATCCGGAGCAAAACAGATGGCCACCGGATCCACGACTTCCGGTTCGGAGGCCACGAGTTCGATCTTGAGATCGGCGGGAGTGACCAACGTGGCCAGAGTTTCGGCCGGAGATAACGGTCCTGGTGGTTTACCGGACGGCGGCTCGTTGGCACCCAGGACGGTCGCCGTCAGGAGACCGCAGAAAAACATGGCACTCAGCCCCACCCTCAACCGCGACATTCGCATACGGACACCTTGTGAGAAGTCGGTTTCACTCGGAGCTGGCACAGAGCGCCGTGCTGCACTCACGCGGTTCCGAGTATATCTCACCTGCCGCCGGGCGTCCGCTACCAACGATTTTTCCGATTCCAACGAACACTTTGGACGTTGAAGGGGGTCATGAAATATGGTCCCCCCAAACCGGAGGCTTGTCATGCGGAACGTGATCGATCTCGAAGCTCGTCTGGTTCGGTTGGAACAGCGTGAACGGGGCTGGCGGATCGTTGCCGGCTTGTTGGCGACGACGCTGGGAGTTGCCGCGCTGTCGGGTTCCGTCTGGAAGGATCATCCCCGCGTGGATGTCCGTGAACTGCGGCTGCTCGACGATCAGGGTCACCCACGGATGTTATTGACACTCACGGCGGAGGGGCATCCAAAAGTCCTGATGACCGATGCCGATGGCCGTGTCCGAGCCCAGTATGGCTCTGAAGCGCTGTCGTTCGAAGACCGCGGGACACCACGAGCCGTGCTCGGCGCGAATGGAGTGCAACTGTTCGACCCGGAAGGCCTCAAACAAGCCGATCTGTCGGTGGGCCGTGGCGAGTCCTTCTTGACGTTGTGGAATCGCCCGGCAAAGGGATTCGCGCGAATCGGCATCTCAAAGACCGGGGAGAAATTCGTGACCCCATCGACCTCGGCACAGGCCAGCCCGTGATGCCAATGGGAAAGGCGTCTTCCGTGTTGTCGCTCTGTTCACGCGGTGATGCGTCTCTGTTTCAGAGGTTGAACGATCACCCTCAACGGTCCCGTTTGGCCAGTCGGCCCGTTCAACGGCGCTGACGGTAGCACGGATGGGATCCACTCTGCATGTCACAGTGTCCCGTGACATTTTCCGAATCGGATTATCGTGGGAGAGCGGACATCCGGACCAACCCGGAGGACTGCCGGTGGGATCGCGCCGTCGGTGCCGATTACTCCCATCGTGCGGTGTTGTGGCAATGGGGGGACAAACCGGACGATGACGAACGCGCCCCGAGGAATGAACAGCGTTGTCAAACGAGACAAGCATTCTCCTTCAGGCCGTGGATTGCGGCACTATGATTGCTTTGGTTGCAGTCACAGACAAAAAGTGCGGGCCCGCTTGCTTTGTTCAGGACTGAGTTCGATTACGGTCGCGAATCAGCTCCACAGGAATGCCGGGACCGAAGACGTGATCGTTGCCGATCCTGGCGGCGATCTTCGCGAATGATGCCAACGCCGGAAGGGCTCGCGCCGATGACCAACCCGCCAACGTGGCTCGCGGAATTCGCGGACCAGGTGACTTCACTCCTGTTGCCCGTCGATGTTCTCGCACCGCTCGGCTGCCACGTCTTTCAGTATGGCGACATCTGGGAAGTCACGCTCTTTGCCGCAAAAACGGAAGTGATTGGTGGCCCGCGGGACGGTGAGCAGCGACCGTCACGGTTCCACCTCGACCTCGGCGGGCTGACGCAGCTCTTTACCTCTGTGACGTCATTTCACTGGCAGGCCCATTCGCTGGGCAAGAACGACGATCTCGGCGCCCATGTCGCCATCGAGGGGGACGTGGCGGGAAATCACGTGTGGCTACGGATTCCGTCCCATGCTCCGGCGATGTTCGACGCCGGCCGCGTCGCTTTGATGCAAGATCGGACCTGGAAAGAAGCGTGGTGACCGTCCGCGGACCAGGACGATCACCAATCGCCGAGCTCCACTGTCGTCTTGATTTCTTCACCGTTGCGGATGACTGCGAAGACGATTTTCTCACCGGGATCCGCGGACTTCAGACAGTCGATCAGGTCGGGAAACGTTTCGACAATTGTATCGCCGAACTTGACGATGATGTCGTCCTTCTTTAATCCCCCTTTGTCAGCGGGGGAGCCCGGTTCGATGTCCCCAATCAGGCAGGCCGCAGCGCCGCCAAACCCCGGTGACGAGTAACTGACTCCGAGAAAGGCACCGCGGATTTCCACGCGCAGATGCGGAAAGCGATCCGTGAGACTTTCCAGTGCCGCGTCCGAAACCTTGGCCGTTTTCCCGCGGTAGATCGAGCCGTTCTGGATATTGGACAAGCGACCGATGTACTTCAGATCGTCGTCGGTGCCATGCCATGCGCGGCCGAGTGAGATGTGTTGAATCGCCGGAACGGCGTTCAATTCGATGTCGGCATCCAGATCGAATCCCAGGCCTTTCATCTTCTGTGGATCAATCAACTTGACCTTGGCTCCGAGTTCCTGCAACCGCGCGACAGCCCGATTCTCCCGGGCCACCCGGTGGATTTCCCATGTATTACGCGCCCGCTCGCCGACGGACCCGGCCACAGAGATCAGCGACTCCATCGCGTTCTCGACGTCTTCCGCCTCCACGGCTTTCAGATCGGGCCGGGAATACCACGCCGCCAGCACCTCATTGGCGCGCACTGCGGCTTCTGGGCGGCCCACACGAATCACGGTCAGCACATCCGGCAACGACTGCTTCGGATCGCTGGCAAGGAGTTTTTCGGTGGCCCGTTGCCGCTGGGCATAATTCGGATGGGACAACTCGGCGGCCCATTGAGCCGCGCGGGCCGACACGGCCGGGTCAGTCTCTGGAGCGTCGGCTCCCAGGACCACAGCCAGATAAACTCCCGCGATCGTCCAACCAAACATGAATGCTCCTTGCGCAGCAACGAAACCCGCTGTCGGCGCTTTGCATCAATTTTTACAGATAATTCCCCCGGCGGCTATGCGGATTCCCCACGGAGCGCACAAATTTGTGCCGCAACGAGCCGACCGCGACCGGGAAGCGACCTCCGGGGAGCAAAATCGGGTACAATTCGTCCACTCCGAGTTGTTCCCGGGATGAATTCTTGTTGTGAAACAGAAAGCCGATTCATGCGTGGCGTCGTCAGTCTGGTGATTCTCGGTCTGTTTGGGGCGGGTCTTTATTATCTCAGTATCGCGACTCATGGATCGACGCCGCCGGCTACGGCTCTGAATGGGCTCATCGCCGGACTCGTGAGTTGGGGTATCGGCGCGGTGCTGACGATTGTCGCCATGTTCGCGTTTCGTGATCCGAAGTAGCGAGCGGTGTGCCACGGACTGCGACATGCCACAAGCAGGTGCTTGTGGTAGCACGTCATCGATAATCCAGCAACAATAGCGACCATCGAAGGAAACCGGCATCGTGGCGAAGGCATGGGGTGGGGCGTTTGATCAGGCAACCGATCCGCGCGTTGAGAGGTTTACCGAATCGATCAGTTTCGATGCGCGTCTGGCCGCAGTCGACATCCGTGGTTCGCAAGCGCACGCGCGGATGCTGGCGAGCGTCGGCCTGCTGACCGGGGCCGAAGCGGAAGCGATCTGCACCACGCTCGACGACATTGGCCGCGAAATCACCGCCGGGCAATTTGCGTGGAAGATCGAACTCGAAGACATCCACATGCACATCGAGTCGGCGTTGATCCAGCGGATCGGCGACGTCGGCCGCAAGCTGCACACCGGCCGTAGCCGCAACGATCAGGTCTCGACCGATCTCAAGTTGTATGTCCGCGACGCCCTCACTTCCATTGATGTCCTGCTGCAAGATCTGCAACAGGCCTTCGTCGATCGCAGTGATGCCGACATTGATGTGGTCGTGCCGGGGTACACGCACCTGCAACGCGCTCAGCCGGTGATGGCGGTCCATTACTGGCTGGCGTACTGCGAGAAGTTCCAGCGCGATCGCGAGCGCGTGCAGGATTGTCTGAGGCGAGTCAACGTGCTGCCACTCGGAGCCGCAGCGCTTGCGGGGACCTCGTTGCCGATCGATCGTCACAAAACGGCGGAGTTGCTGGGCTTCCCGGCGGTCGCGGCGAATAGTCTCGATGTCTCCAGCGATCGCGATTTCCTTGCCGAGTCGATCTTCACGCTGTCCCTCATTGCCGTGCATCTTTCGGGATGGGCGGAAGAGTGGATTCTGTGGTGCACGACGGAGTTCGGGTTCCTGAAGCTGCCGGACGCGTACACCACCGGGTCGTCGATCATGCCGCAGAAACGGAACCCGGACGTGCTGGAATTGATCCGCGGGAAATCGGCCCGCGTCATCGCCGACGTGCAGCAGATTCTCACGCTGATTAAAGGCTTGCCGCTGGCGTACAACCGCGACCTGCAGGAAGACAAGCTCGCCTTCTTCGATGCCTACGACACGGTCTTCGCGTGCCTGGAACTCGCACCATCGGTGGTGCGTTACGCCAAGTTACGAGTGGAAACGATCAACGCGCGGTTGGAAGAAGGTTTTCTTGATGCGACCACGCTGATGGAATACCTCATCAGCTTGGGCGTGCCGATGCGCACAGGGCATGAAGTGGTGGGCCAACTGGTGCGGCTGTGTGAGTCGAAGGGCTGCAAACTCGCGGAATTACCCCTCACCGAGATGCAGCAGCACTGCGACAAGATCACCGCCGACGTCAGCGGCTACCTCGGCACCGCCAACGTGGTGACGCGCCTGCGCAGCTACGGCAGCGGCGGCCGCGAATGTGTCAAACAGCAACTCGAAGCGTGGAAAACACGCCTCGCAACAAAGTGATCCAAGAAGCCCACGGTTTCTGAACCGTGGGTCTCATTCTCGATCATCACGGTGTCGCCGGTGGGACCGTCGCCGGGTCAACCGCGGGTGGATTCGTGGCAGGGGGAGTGATTCCCGGCGGCGTCATGCCGGGGGAAGTCATCATGTGTGGCATCGCGGGGGCGGTCGGTGTTGCAGACGCCGTTGCCCCGCCCAACTTCAACGACTTCAGTGGCGGCATGACCATCGCCAACGCACTGAGGCTGGCGGCCTGCTGATCCGCCGGAATCGGGATTGCCATCGAAACGCGATCCCCCGCCACCTGAAATGGCGTGCTCAGGGCCGTTTGTGCGAGTTCAAAGTTCTTTTTGTTCGCCTCAGGGATCGGCAATCCCATCTGCGTGAACGAGGTGACGAGTCCCAGCAGTTTGGTCCGCAGACCTTCCATGGCCCCTTGAATCTGTTGCGCTGCCGAGGCATCGCGGCCATGAATGGCCGCCGTCCAGGCGACTTGACCGCTGTTGAGTTGGGCCGACACGCTGAACGCCGTGGCCTGTTGGCTTAACACCTGCCCGGTCGCCTTGAGGTCGTCCGCCATGCCGGCCGCCGGTCCCATCGTCAGCATGGGGTTGCTCACGGTCATTTGACTCAATGTGGAAGACGCAGAGGCAATGAGGCTCTGCTCAGCGACAAAGAACATCGTGGCCCCGGTGTTCGCAATCCCGGCAGCGGGTTTGGGACCGTTCGCTTTCCAATTGTCGAGAATCTGGCGGATGGTGGCTTCTTTTCCGATCACTACCGTCGTCGCATTCGGAAAGAACATGGTGTCGGTTTGCAGGCCAATTCCTCCGCCGCCACCGGTTTCCGTCACGCGGTAACACTTTATGCCTTGATGGTCGAACGAGTTGGAAGACGGCGGCGTGAGCGTCTTGCGGCACTTCAAAATCGCGAGCGCATCGGTGGGCATCGCCGGACCCATCATCGGGTTGAAACCGCCCGGGGCACTGGAGATCTGCGCCTGCATCACATCGACGTCACTCATCTCGGCCCCGATCAGTTCCCGCATCGCGGGTGACGACTCGCCAAACTGCGGCCCGTTGCGGATCGCATCGGTCACAGCCGGGGATTGCAGAAATTCCTGGACGCGGAATTCGAGGCTCATCGAACGATTGGGAACCTGGCAATACGCCAGATCGACTTCGGTTTTTCCAGCGAACAGCGCGTCCCGGGCCAGGAACAACCCCACACCGATGCCCACGAGCACCAGGACCACGACTCCGATGATGATCGGAACCATGAGGTTGACCGGCTTTCCCTTCTTTTTCTTCCCTTTGGCCTTCCCACGGGATTTCGGCCGGGAAACTGGGGCATCGTCCTCGAAATCGTCTTCGTCCGCCGCCGGTGCCGGTTCGTCATCCGTCGGTGAGAAGACCCCCGCGCACTTCGGGCATTTCAGTCGCGCTCCGGGTTTAGGCGGGGCTTTGAGTTTCAACGTCGCAAAGCAGACCGGGCATTCCACGACATTCGGCGCGGGCATGGTGAAACTCACTGAGTGGGCACGAACGGCATTGGCTCGCGGGGAGGACGTTTTTCCGCGAGTGAAGAGATCGGAGCGAGATAGCTTCGCCGCTGCGGGAACGGACGTCAAGATGCTCGATCTCGCGCCGCAACACACGGTTTAGGGTGCATGAGGTTTTCCGAGTCCGCGAAGCGAACCGAATGGCACCGGCTCTAGACTGAGGAATTCTCACAATTCTCCCCGTTCTCTCGAACATTCGCTCAACTTTCAGTCCGTCACCCTCAAGCCGCCCCACCGGTTGAAGTTCTTTGCCGGAATGGACGATGATTCCGATTGGAGGGACCGCAACGGCGGAGACGAGGATCGTCCGTACACATGGGGCAATCACTCGGCGACCGCGGAAACGGCCCTACATCACCGGTGCTCGGTGATCGACGCATTCCGGGTCATGATTCGCGTCTGTCCAACCCTCCGCTCATCACGGGGAGCGTGATGGCCACTTTAGTAGCCATCACGCTCCCCGTGATGAGCGGACCAACTACCAGCGCAGATCTAACCCCCGGCATGCGATTAACGGGCCCTTAATCTTGATCGAAGGCGGTGGCATGTCGGGCCAGACACGACTGATTCTTACGCTGCACAACCATCAGCCCATCGGCAACTTCGACGGCGTCTTCGAAGGGGCTTACGTCGACAGCTACGCCCCTTTCCTCGATCTGCTCGACGAATACCCCGAAATCCCCGTCGTCCTGCACAACTCCGGGTCGCTCTTTGAATGGCTGGTCCAGGCCCATCCGGAATACATTGATCACCTTCGGGCTTTGATTGCCCGCGGCCAGGTCGAAATCCTCGGCGGTCCGTTCTATGAACCGATCCTGTCCTGCCTGCCCCGGCGTGATCGCATCGGGCAAATGAAGGCCTACAAGTCGTTCCTCGAACAAACGCTTGGCACCACCGTCCGCGGCATGTGGGTCCCCGAGCGCGTGTGGGAACAGAGCTTCGCCAGTGACATCGCCGAAGCCGGGATGGAGTACACCCTCCTTGATGACACGCACTTCCGTAATGCGGGTCTCAGCGACGACGAACTGCATGGATTCTATCTCACCGAGAATGACGGCCGCATCGTGAAGGTGTTCGCGGGAAGTGAACGGCTGCGGTATCTGATTCCGTATTCGCATCCCCACGAGATCATTCAGCACTGCGGGCACATCAACGAACGGTTCCACAACCCGATCCTCGTCTTCGGCGATGACGGCGAGAAATTCGGCGTCTGGCCCGGCTCGAAAGATCATGTTTACCGCGACGGTTGGTTACGACGCTTCTTCCAGACGCTGCGCGAAAATCAGCACTGGCTGAAAGTGACCACGATGGCGGAAGCCGTCGATCACGTGTCGCCTCTCGGCCGGCAATACCTGCCCGATGCCAGTTACCGCGAAATGACTGAATGGGCGCTCCCCGCCGAGAAGCAACTGCACTACAAGAACCAGCAGAAATCGCTGGAACTGCTGACCGACTGGCCGCGGATCAAGCCGTTTTATCGGGCCGGTTTCTGGCGCAACTTCCTCGTGAAGTATCCCGAATCGAATGAGATGTACTGCCGGATGCTGGATGTCAGCCGGCGTGTCGAAGCGGCGGAAACGCACCCGGCTGTTCGGGAACGGGGCCATCTGCTGCGGGAAGCGCGGACACTGTTGTATCAGGCGCAATGCAACTGTTCGTACTGGCACGGCGCGTTCGGTGGGTTGTATTTGCCGCACCTGCGGAATGCGGTTTATAGCCGGTTGATTCAGGCTGACACGTTACTCGAACAGTTCACCGGAAGGCCGGACAACTGGGTGCAACTCGACGCCGAAGATTACAACGGCGACGCGCGGAAAGAACTTCGGATCACCACGGACCGGATGATTGGCTGGCTGGTGCCGAGCAAAGGCGGCCATCTCTACGAATGGGACATCCGCAGCATCGGCGTGAATCTGCTCGCGACACTCAACCGTCGGTTTGAGCCGTATCACGATCGCATTCGGGACGCCGCGCGCTCGGGCAACATCTCCGACAACGGCGGCGGTGTCGATCCCAACGGAGCGGTCCGCTTCAAACAACCGGGACTCGATCAAAAGCTGGCGTATGACCGCTGGGCACGGAAAAGTCTCGTCGACCATTTCCTGCAACCGGGCATCTCTTTCGAGACCTTTGCTGGGGGACACGGACACGTCGGGGACTTCGCCGAGGGAGTGTATCAATCCTCCTTGCGGCGTTCCGTTCGTGTCGTCGAGGCTAAGCAATGGCGCGACGGCAAGCTGGGTCCGTACAACATCAAGGTGACAAAGACGGTCCGCGCGACCGCGGAGAACTCGGGAACATTCGAGATCGTCTACGAACTCGAAAACCTGCCTGCGGGCTTGCCGATTCACTTCGGCGTCGAGTTCAACTTTGCGGCCATGCCCGGCGGCGCGAGTGACCGTTATTACTACGACGACCGCGGCCGCACGCTGGGGACTCTGGATGCCCATCTCGATCAGCCCGCGCTGAATCGCATCGGCCTCGTCGACGAATGGCTCGGCGTCGACGTCGCGCTGGAATCGACCATCCCTGCCGGCATGTGGGCGATGCCGATTCAGACCGTCAGCCAGTCCGAAAGCGGTTTCGAGCTGGTGCATCAAAGCTGTGCGGTGATCCCCCACTGGGAATTTGCCGCCCCGCAAGACGGCCGTTGGACGGTGACGCTGACTCTGTCCGCCGATGCGTCCGCCGCCCAGGCAAAACAACTTGCGGAGGCAGCACCCCGTCGGGAGTTGCAGCCCCTTGGTTGTTGAAGGATTTTGATTGCATCGCTGCGAGAGAATCCGTACCGTTCGGTAAGGATCCTTGTCGGGAGACGGTGATGCCCACAATGTCGCGCGGCGCAACGCTGCTGATCGTTTTGCTTTTATCCGCAGTGCCGTTGACCGCCCAGTCGCCCTTTCCGGACGACATCGTGATTGACGAAGTGGCGGCGCTGAAGATCGAACAATACCAAATCACACCGGCCCAATTCGACAACCTGCTCGCGCCGGGCAGCACGGCCAGTTCCAACAAAGCGAACCGGCCAGCGCTCCACACGCGATTGAATCTGCAACTGGATCAGGCCATCAGCACCACTGCCGAAGTCTGTGGCCTCACGCTGGAGCAACAGAGCAAATTGCGACTCGCCGGCCGTGGGGATTTGGCGCGCGTGCAGGCCGAGATCGAACAGCTACGAGTGAAGTATGTCAACACCCTTCAGACACGTGACGGCTTGCTGGCCTTTCAATCGGAGGTTTACTGTCGCGCGACCATTCCGCTGACCCAGCCCTTTGGAGCCGAGTCCCTGTTTCGCAAGGTTCTACGAAAACAGATGACCGAACGGCAAGCCGTGCTTTTCGAACAATTCGATCGCGCGGAGCAGTCGAAAGCGGTCCGGGCGGCGATCGCCGCCTTTTATCGTGGGGCGAATGAACTCACTCCGCAGCAACTCAATGCGATGGAGCAACTTTTCCTGTCCAAGTATCCCGAGTGGCGGCCGCTCCCGGTCAATGTGTCGTGTTCACAATACATTCCGATGCGGATTGCGAAGGAACTGGAAGAGGAGATCAAGCCCGTACTGTCGGCGAAGCAATGGCAGGTGACGGAAAACAGCTTCCGGACGGCGATCGCCCTGGAGCCCCGGTTCCGCAGCATGGGCCTCTGGCCGATTCCGGAAGACGGACACGTGGCTCAGGAGCCGTGAATTGCCACACCGTGCGTCTCGGTGCGTTCCCGGATGGGGAACGGTATCATCGAAGGAGACGAAAACAACGAGCCGACACCGGAATGGCAGCATGGCGAAGTGTGACCAGGGGTACTTGTGCGAAGTCTGCGGCGAGGAAGTCGAGGACATCACCGTCAGCGATCTTTATCTGCGATATGTTCTCGGTGAAGTCGAAGCCCGGTCGCTGATGACCGCCCCGGAACGACATCTCCGCTGCAATCCGGTTGTGGCCCAGTTCATCGTCGATCCGGACTTCCCGCCCGTCGAGGTCGATGGCCCGTTCGCGAAGAAGAACCTCGACCCCCAAGATGTCGCTCAACGGGAAGAGCGTGTGACCCGCGGGTGGCGGCGATTGCAGGAAGTTCGCGCGCTCGGTTTGCCGATCAGTGCGTATCCGTTGGATCGGATCCCGACGGAGTCGACTGCATGACCGCCAGCATATGGCCGGATGCGAGTGCCCAGCAGAATCTCCTCGTGCAGGCGGGCCAAGGTGACCGTGAGGCGATGAACCGGTTGCTCGAACTGCACCGTGCCTCGCTGCGCCGTGTCATTCAGATGCGGTTGGACCGGGCCGTGGCGCGACGGGTGGATGCCAGCGACATCGTGCAGGATGTCTTGCTGGAAGCGAACGACCGCCTCGCCGATTACCTCGCCGATCCGCGGATGCCGTTTCATCTCTGGCTGCGACACATGGCCAAAGACCGCATCATCGAGATGCATCGCCGGCACCGCGGGGCACAGCGGCGGAGTCTCGATCGCGAACAATCACTGGCATCGCCGCAGTTCGCCGATCAATCATCGATCAATCTGGCCCAGATGCTGGTTGACAATGAACTCACTCCCGCGGCGGAAAACATTCGCCGGGAACTGGAACAGCGGTTTCTGACCGCCGTCGATCAACTGGAAGATGACGACCGGGATATCATCCTGATGCGGCATTTTGAACAACTCGGCAACAGCGAAGCCGCGGTCGCCCTCGGCCTCTCCCCCGCCGCCGCCGGCATGCGGCACCTGCGCGCCCTGCGAAAACTCCGGGCGATCCTCGGTGAGAGACCGTCATTGAACGGAGAAACATCCCCATAACCGTTTAGCCGCGACCCAACGGGGAGCCCTGCGCGAACAACACAATACGCGCCGTGCGCTCCACACAGCGTTCCCCTGACGGGTCGCGGCTAAACGAGGGTGAACACAAACATGCCCGAAGTCGAATCCTCCGATACTGATACCATTCTCGCGGAAGCGCTCGACCAGTTGCTGGTCCAATCGCGCGGGGGAAAGCACGCCGACTTGGAAGGGACGATTCGCAAGCATCCCGCGCTCGAACAGGAGCTGCGCGAACTCTGGGCCACCATGATGTTCGCCGAGGATTTCGCCAGTTTTTCGGGTGATCTGGATGCGCTCACGACCGCGGGTCGGGATGCCTCGACTGGGGAAGCTGCCCCGGCACCTCGCGATTTTGGTGACTACGAGTTGGTCGACGAAATCGGCCGCGGCGGCATGGGCGTGGTCTATCGCGCCCGGCAGAAGAGTTTGAATCGGACCGTCGCTCTGAAGATGATTCTGCGCGGCGATCTGGCATCGGCGGCCGACTTGGCCCGGTTCCGTGCGGAAGCCGAGTCCGCAGCGAAGGTGCTCCATCCCAACATCGTCCCGGTGTACGAGGTCGGCGATGTCGCCGGTCGTCCGTACTTCAGTATGAAATTGATTGAGGGGACGACTCTCGCGCGACGGCTGGCGGATGGGCCGCTGCCGTCACAACTCGCCGCCGAGATGCTCGTTCCCGTCTGCCGTGCCATCGCCGATGCGCACCGACAGGGCGTGCTCCATCGCGATTTGAAGCCGTCGAACATTCTGATTGACCGTGAAGGCCGGACCTTTGTCACCGACTTTGGACTCGCCAAGCGCATCAACACGGCCGATGGTGATGCCTCATTTTCCGGGAGTCTGACGCAAAGCGGGGCGATCATCGGTACGCCGGGCTACATGGCTCCCGAGCAAGCCGCCGGGCAGCGTGGCGAGGTCAGTCCTGCCACGGATGTCTACAGTCTCGGCGCGATCCTCTATGCGATGCTCACCGGACGGCCGCCATTTCAAGCTCCATCCGCGCTCGATACGGTGATGATGGTCCTCGAACAGGACCCGCTGCCGTTACGGATGCTCAACCCGAAGGCGCATCCCGATCTGGAAATGATCGCACTGAAATGCCTGCAAAAGCCAGCCGATTTACGGTATGCCGACGCCGACGCCCTCGCCGATGACTTGCAGGCGTTCCTGGCAAACGAACCGATCGCCGCGCGGTCGTCGCAGTTCACACAGATCATCACCCGCGCGTTTCGGGAAACGCATCACGCCGCGGTGCTGGAGAACTGGGGCCTGCTGTGGATGTGGCACAGCCTCGTGGTCCTCACGCTCTGCATTATCACCAACATGATGCACGCTAACGGTGTGACTAGCCGCATCCCGTATGTCGGCCTGTGGGGCTTTGGTGTCGGGGCATGGGCCACCATCTTCTGGGAACTCCGCCGCCGGGCCGGACCGATTACCTTTGTAGAACGGCAGATCGCCCATGTGTGGGCTGGTAGTACCATCTCCAGCACGCTGCTCTTTGCACTGGAATGGATGCACGACCTGCCAGCGCTGACGTTGTCCCCCGTGCTGGCGCTCATTGCGGGCAGTGTGTTCCTCGTGAAAGCCGGCATCCTTTCCGGGAAGTTCTACATCCAGGCGGTTGCCCTCTACGCCACCGCGTTCGTCATGGCCGCGCTGCACACCGTTCCCCAATGGGACTGCGGTCTCACCCTCTTCGGCGTGGCCCTCGGCCTCAGCTTCTTCCTCCCCGGCTGGAAGTACTGGAAACAACGCACCGCCACGAAGAGTTAGAGAAAGGGTCTGCCGCGAAAAGGCGCAAGAGGACGCAAAAGAAACACAGAATGCATTTAGCCACAAGAGGCACAGAAGACACAAAAGGATTCAGAGGAGATTTTTTTGTGTCTTCTGTGCCTCTTGTGGCTAAAAACTCTTCAAACTGACGAGGGAATTCGCAGCGCCCGACAAGAATCGAGATACGTCTTTTCCAAGTCCACGGGCAGCATCGGACCATCGTGCAGATAGAGTGGCAGCGTGGGGAGCGGCGAGCCGATGTTCAACGGCGTGTGCCAGAGCTCCAGTTTCATCCGCTCGCCGCTTAACCGTGGTCGGTAGGAACAGGCAAACAACTGACCGGATTGGGCAACCGATTCTTCCGCATCGAGACGGTCCAGTAATGCATGATGCAAATCGGCTCGGCGTTCGGTGACGATATCCACGACGAGCAATCCGAGTTCGGTTTGCAGATACCGTTCGCACTTCGCCACAAAGCTCTCACGACTGTCAGGCCGATCCTTATTAGATGGACTGACGATCTCAATGGCGCCGGCCAATCGTCGTGGTCGATCCGGTGCGTAGATTTCCACCGCGACAACATCATTCCATGCGGGAATGTCGATGACCGCAGTCGGCGCGGGCGGCAACCATGCCGGTTCTGTTACGTCCTGATCGGTCTTACCGACAACCGTACCCCAGGCATCCTCGGTTGCTTCCAATGCCGCCACGTCAATCTCAAGTTGAAACTGTACGTTTGGCTCAGCAAACCATCCCGCGGGCAAACGTTGATTCAAATCCGCGGCCAGCATGCTGGCCCACATTTGGTGGAACCCATGCCAGTCGCGCACTCGTTCCAACGCACCGCTGAAATGATCGAGGAGCATCAGCTATCCGATCTCAATAAACCAAATGACGCGAAGGCCCGCAAATTTCCACTCTCATCGTGGTTGACTCAATCGAGTTCCCGGTCTTTGGGACTGGAGATCGGATTCAACGGAGAAATATTGGTGGCTCCTCCTAAATCATCTGCGAGATGCCAACCGGTAATGGCCTTGATCACTCCGATCGTAAAAGCTGCAAAACCGATCGCAGCGGCACCAACCGCCAACACCATTCCACCAGTCGCTCCTAAAACTATAAACCCGATAATGCCGAGCAACATCCCGGCTCCCGCCAATTGAACACCTCGATCGCGCGAGACTCGTCTCAATCGTTGCTGGCCTTCCTTGAGAAGTGCCGCCCGATGCTCTTCTTGAAGTGACGAGTTTTGCTCAATCCATTCGAGGATGCGGCTGGGTTTCTCTCGCTGAACCAACATTTGAAACACAGTCTCTCGGAGCGATTCGACGATCTCCGCTGTGGTTGCACGATATTCACTACCGCACGAAGGGCATTTACCCATCGAAGCGGCGTAGCCCACACCGCAGTTCCAGCATGCGGATAGCATCATCGCTCCTCACGCAAGTTAATTCACTTCTTTAGATTTGCGGCGAACGATTGGTGCCCTCAAATCGCCGCCACCGCTTTCTGAGCGGCGTCGGTGAGGTTCATGCCGGTGATGATTTTCTTGCCGCTGTCGGCGAGCATCTTGCGGGCGAGTTCGACGTTGGTGCCTTCCAACCGCACCACCAGCGGCACTTTGATGCCGATGTTGTCGTAGGCCGCGAGGAGTGCGGTCACGATCGTGTCGCACTTCATGATGCCGCCGAAGATGTTGACGAGGACGCCCTTCACGTTCGGGTCGGCGAGAATGATGCGGAAGGCTTCGGTGACCTGATCGACATTCGCACCGCCGCCGACATCGAGGAAGTTGGCCGGTTCGCCGCCGTGCAGCTTGATGATGTCCATCGTGCTCATCGCCAGCCCGGCACCGTTGACGAGGCAGCCGAGGTTGCCGTCGAGCTTCACGTAGCTCAGGCCCCATTTCTGCGCGGCAATTTCGTTCGGCTCTTCTTCTTCCAGATCGCGCAGGGCTTGCAACGCTTCGTGACGGAACAGGGCGTTGTCGTCGAAGGTGACCTTGGCATCGAGCGCGATCAGCTCGCCGACATCGGTCACCACCAGCGGGTTGACTTCCGCCATGCTGCAATCGTTGTCGAGGAAGAACTGGCACAACTGCCGGAAGAATTTTTCCGCATTACGCACCGCGGCTCCGGACAAGCCCAGTGCGAAGGCCATTTTGCGGGCCTGGTACGGGAACAGCCCGGCGTCGGGATCGAACGCTTCTTGCAGAATTTTTTCCGGCGAGTGCTCGGCGACGGCTTCGATGTCCATGCCCCCTTCGGAGGAGACGATGAGGACCGGCTTGCCGATTTCACGATCGATGACCACGGCGACGTAGAGTTCGCGGGCGATCTTGAGACCGGCTTCGACGAACAGCGTGTTGACGCGTTTGCCTTCGGGACCGGTCTGGATGGTGACCAGCGTCTGACCCAGCATGCGGGCGGCGTTCTGTTTCGCTTCGTCAGCCGAACGGACCAGCACCACGCCCGGTTGTTCGGGGAATTCTTTGAAGCGGCCCTTGCCGCGGCCGCCGGCGTGAATTTGCGATTTCACGACCGCGATGGTTCCCCCCAGCGTGGTAAACGCCGCGGCGGCTTCGTCGGCCGACTTCACGACCACATGCTTCGGAACGGCAATGCCCGCGGCGGCGAACAACTGCTTGGCTTGATATTCGTGGATTTTCATAGGGGCAGGCAGATCGCATATGGGGAAGGAATTCGGGCGCAATCGGTCGCCGCTATGATATCGCCACCCGCGACGCGGACCAAGCGTCTTGGCCCGTCGTCAATGACGGAGCCCCTGATTGCAGAAGCCACTTGTGACGGTACACTCCCGAAAATGCAGTATGATCAGCGGGAACTTCGGGAACGCCATCGCTTGATGTCGCGATGGGTCGGTATGGTCTTTTCTTGATACCACATCCATGAAAATCTGGTACAACCGCCTACATGATAGTCGCCGGACGCTGGTTGAGACGACCGCGGACGTGCTGCGGATCGGGCGTGATCCGTCGAATACCATTGTGCTGCAGAGCCCGCTAGTGTCGAAGCGGCATGCGGTGGTGACGCGCGAGAATGGCCAGCTCAAGCTCGAAAACATCGGCGTCAACGGCTGTCTCGTCGGCGACACCGAAGTCCTCGGCGGCCGGTCGCTGGTGTTTCATCCCGGCGAAACCGTCCGCATCTGGCCGTTCACCCTCACGTTTGAATCCGAAGAAGTTTCGCCCATCAGTCGTAGCGAACTCGAAGCCCACCTGCGGTCGCTGATGGCCGATCTGATTCAACGCATCCACAAACAACTGCTCGAACGGCTCGATCTGTACGAACTCGAACAGACGCGGACCGGCACGGCGGAAACGATTGTGCTCCTAGAAAACAACATCGAGGATGTCTGCCGCGAGATCAATCTGTGGGGACCGGACAACGAGCCGCTGCTGGAAGAAGTCGTCGGGCTGACGCTGCGTGATCTGCTGGTCAACCAGTTGATTCTGGAGAGCGGCACCGAGCAGATGACGAGTCTCGCGCGGCTGACAATGAACGAGTTCGATATTCCCGCGACCCTCGTCCCCGAACGCGAAGCGGAACTGCACAACCTGCTGATCTTCGCGCGGGAACGCCTGCAACTCGAAGCGCTGCCCGATCTTTCAGCACGCATTGCGAGAGTGGAGAGTCACATCGCGGAAGTCTTTCCGCTGGTGCGACCACATCTGCATCGGGAACTGCGAAAATACGTCATTCTGCGGACGCTGAAGAAGGAACTGAAAGACACCGTCTTCGGCTTTGGCCCGCTGCAGGACTTGATCCGTGCTCCCACGATCAGCGAAATCATGGTGGTGAAGAGCGATCAGATTTACGTCGAGCGCGACGGCGTCGTTGAACTTTCGGGACGACGGTTCATCTCCGATAAGGTGACCGAATCGATCATCGAACGTATCGTCGCACAGGTCGGTCGGCGTATTGATAAGAGCCAACCATTGGTCGATGCCCGGTTACCCGATGGGTCGCGCGTGAATGCGATCATCCCGCCGCTAGCGATCCGTGGGCCGTGTTTGACCATCAGAAAATTCCCGGCCCATCGGTTCGCGGTCGATGATCTCATCGATATGGGCAGCCTCACACGTTCAGCGGCGATGTTCCTGCGCGCCTGCGTCGTCGACAAACGGAACGTCCTCATCAGCGGCGGCACGGGGACCGGCAAGACGACGATGCTCAACATCCTGTCGAGCTTTATTCCCCACCGCGACCGCATCGTCACCATTGAGGATACCACCGAACTGCAACTGCATCAGGAGCACGTCGTCACGCTGGAATCAAAACACGCCAACGTCGAAGGCATCGGCGAGTACACCATCCGCGATCTGGTAAAGAACGCGCTCCGCATGCGACCGGACCGCATCATCGTGGGGGAATGCCGCGGGGCGGAAGCCCTCGACATGCTGCAAGCGATGAACACCGGCCACGACGGTTCGATGACCACCGTCCATGCCAACAGCCCGGAAGATGTCATCAAACGATTGGAAGTTCTCGTCCTGATGGCGGTGGATCTACCCGTCGTGTCGATCCACCGGCAGATTGCGTCCGCGATTGACGTGGTGGTGCAAATCGTCCGTTTGCCTGGCGGACAGCGGCGCGTGTCACAGATCTCCGAGATGGCCGGGTACGACGCCGACGTGGGTTCGCTCATCGTCCGCGATATCTACAACTTCCGCGACGGCACCGTACTGCACCCGACGGGGTATCTGCCGACGTTCGTGGAATCGCTGATTGCGAAGAATCTGCTGAAGCTCGAATTCCTCTACGGCACCAACGCCTCCGCGTCGGAGTTGGAGTAATTGTCAAAGCCCGGCGTCTGCCCAGGACGCCGGGCTTTTGCCTTTCGACGAACACCGCGGCAGGACGTGATACCGATCGCAGGAATTGTCTGAGCTTGGGAGGGCGAAGCTCCTGCTGAGCCGAGAGCGTTTCCACACGCTGGGACAATCAGCGGCTCAGCGGGAGCTTCGCCCTCCCAGACGACGCAGCAGCGCGGTTGAATTCTGGGACTGAAGCATTCCATCAAAATACAGAAGCCCGGCATTTCGGAAAATGCCGGGCTTCTGGTACGCACGTCTTCATGCTTCTTCCGCGGGCTTCTCGTCCTGTTTCGGTTGCACGAGCAGTCGATCAAT
This sequence comes from Planctomycetaceae bacterium, assembly GCA_041753475.1. GTDB lineage: Bacteria > Planctomycetota > Planctomycetia > Planctomycetales > Planctomycetaceae > DSVQ01. The sequence continues at coordinate 22,332 of JBGSUN010000074.1, forward strand.
CCTTGGCCCGTCCATGTCGACGATTTCGATTTTGAGATCGCTCCATTCGAGGACATCACCGATCTTGGGGGGACGTTTCAGGACACCGATCACCAGGCCCGAGAGTGTGCCCACGCCGCGCGGTGCCGGTTCTGTCCAGCGGGAAATGTTGAGCGTCTGCTGTAATTCGTGCAGGTTGACCAGTCCATCGACCAGCCATGAACCATCGTCTCGACAGACCAGTGTCTGGCTCTTATCCCGGCTGTGATCGGGCCGATGTTCGTCATGAATACTGCCGACGAGCATCTCGAAGACATCTTCCAGCGTCACCATCCCCTGCGTGCCGCCGTATTCATCCAGCACGATCGCCAATTGCGTCCGGTTCTCTTTGAAGAGTTCGAGCAACCGCGTGACGGTAAGTGTCTTCGGCACAAACAACGGCGGTCGCACCAACCGGCGGAGATCGATCGGGCGGCCGAGATACTGTTGTAAAAAGACGTCTTTGATATACACAAAGCCGATGATGTGATCGATGTTCCCTTCACACACCGGCACGCGTGAAAAGCCGGACATGGCAATCGAGCCGACGACTTCCTCCGCCGGCGTGTCGATGTCGATGGCATCGATATCGATCCGCGGCCGGAGAAACTCGGAGAGCGTCCGGTCCCCCAGCCGCAGGGCTTCCTTGGCGACCTTGTGTTGCGAGACCCCCAGCACACCCGCTTCCGACCCGGCGTCCATCAGATGCTGAATATCTTCCACGGAGACCGTCGCTTTGCGGTTGGTATCTTGGCCCAGCATCCGCAGCACAATCCGCGTGGTGAATTGCAGCAGCAGGATCGCCGGTCGCGAGGCCCGCTGCACGAACAGCATCGGATAAGCCACGATACGCGCTAGCGGTTCGGCATTCTGCAGGGCAAATCGCTTGGGAACCAGTTCGCCCAGAATCAGCGAAAAGAAAGCCAGGCCGACCACAACGATGGTGATGCCCAGCGTGTGATTGTTCGCTGCCAGCCACGGCCAGGGCGCGGTGGCAATCCACGCGGCCAGTTGCTCTTCAATGCGGGCACCGCCGTAGACTGAGGCGAGCGTGCCGACAACGGTGATGCCCACCTGCACCGTCGGCAGAAACTGGTCGGAGTCCGCGGCCAGATCGAGGGCGACTTGCGCAGCACCGTCGCCGTTATTGGCCAGTTGTTCGAGGCGACCCCGTCGGGCTGTAAGGATGGCGATTTCCGCTGCGGCAAAGAAGCCGTTGAGCAGAATCAACAACAAGATGACGAGCAATTCCCAGCCCGCACCGACGTCCACAATCGCCTCCGAAGAGAAATTCGTCCCGGTGCCACGGATGAATTATGCCGCCAGACGTCCGAATCTGCCACCCGGAGCCTGTTGTGGAATGACTTGAGACAGGAAGAACCTCACGCGAAGGCGCAAGGGCGCAAAGCAATTCCGAAAGACGATGCGCGATTGCCAGGAATCAGGAGAATGGGTTTGATCACTCCCGAACAAGCTTTTCCTTCTTATCTTCCTTTGCGCCCTTGCGCCTTGGCGTGAGGTCCTTGCATTTCCTCGTTTCCGAATTCGCTGCAAACCTCCTCTCGCATCGATTGAGCCGCCACGGTAAAACGTATTTGCTGGCTGAAATATCCAACACTGGGACGTGACTTGGCGTAGAATGAGATTGGCGGTGCCGATCGTGTGCGCGGCCGAGTGAGAGCCAGAGCGGGAATTCGGGACGGTTTATCAGCATGCGTGCGTGGTTGCGATTGACGATGTTAGCCTGGGTGACGGCGGTTCTCGTCGTTTCGCCTCTGCTGGCGGCGTCGGCGTGCCTGGCGTGTTGTACTGTTCAACACGAAGCTGCTGAGGCGGGTTGCACTGAATCATGTTGTGCCCGGCATCGATCAGAGGCGATTCAAACCGCGCCGATCAATCGCGGGTGTCATGAGTGTCCGCAGTGTGAGCGTGCCCGCCCGGTTCCGGTTGCTCCGGTTCCGTCGAGCCCCACGATGGTTGATGGTCACACGTTGTGGGGTCTGGTGGCAACGATCGAGATCGTTCCCTTGTGTGCCAACCTGGTTGGTTCGGCACACACCGACCGCGGAAGCGTACCTCATCCGCGGTTGAACGTGGTCTTGTGCCGCTGGTTGACCTGATTCTTCGCCCCCCGCAGCGCCTGCGCTAGCCGTACTGCGTTTGCGGTGTTGATGTCTCGTCCGTTCTCGTGTTGAGGACGGTCTGTGAACCCTCCATCCTGTGCGAAGGATCTTCTCATGTCCAAGTTCTATGGTTTCCTCCTGCTGTCCGGTCTCTCGATGGGCAGCCTGCTCGGATCGACCGTCGGCGCTTCAACCTCCAAGCCGACATGCTCGTTGAACGGCTGTTGCGTGAACTGTGCCGCCGACTGCGCGTGCTGCGCTGCCGGTTGTGCATGCTGCACCACGGGTGACTGCGTCTGCGACGACTGTTCGTGCGCGTGCTGCGCGACGAAGTAACCGTGAGCGGACGATTCGTTGTGTTTGAGGGAAGCCCGGTCAAGCGATTGGCCGGGCTTTCTGTACGACGGGGGTTGCCCTGAACTGCCTACTGGAAGCATCCGGTCCTGGTGTGCCACGGCCGTGTCGGCCGTGCGATGATGTGGAGCGTTCTGTCACTTGGCACGGCCGACACGGCCGTGGCACACAACCAGTCTCTGAGATGCTCGGGCCACCTTGTGTCATAATCTCCGCATACGGCATAATTCCTGCGGGTTTGGTGCACCGTCCTGAAAGGATTGCCGATGAGCATGGATGACCGCCGCTTTGACCGGGAGGACGCCCCCGTCCGCAAAAGTTCGGGGACGTCGTGCCTGTTGTGGACGTTGCTGCTCGGCGTCGGCAGTGTCGTGGTTGGCGGCGTGCTCTGCTGCGGCGGCGTCGCCTATTTCGGCCTCAACCTGATGGCGACCGAAGTGGAAGTCGCGATTCGGGACAACGCCCAAATTCGCGAGCACCTCGGCGACCTGCAATCGGTTCGACTGAATTTCATGAAAAGCATTATCGACGATGATGACGACGTCTGGGTCTACAACCTGACCGGTTCTAAAGGTCAGGGAGAACTGACTGTGAAGCAAACGACTGGCGACGACGGCGACGAGGTGTTTCACAAGGCGACGTTGCGGTTGTCGGATGGTCAAACGGTGGAAATCGACATGCAGCCGTTAATCATCGAAACACACACGCTGGATTCCGTTGAAGCCGCAGTCGAGAAACCCGAACCGGCTGAGCCATCGCCGGTTCAACCCAATCCGGTTCCCGCGAACCCCGCTACGCCGACGGATGCGACGCCAGTCACGCCCCCGGAGCCATCGAAACCGGAGTAGAGCAGCGTTGGGTGCGTCGAGGCTTCGAGACGCACGAACAAGTTCGGCGATTGCCTGTCCTACACCAACAAGCGGAGCTGTTCCGCTGCGATCAGGTCTTGATCACTCCCGACTCGCGGAGGACTTCTTCCCCCGTCTCTTTGAGGAACTCCTGCGAGACGGCGAGCTTCACGCCGCAGTCAAAGTCCTCGAATCGCAGCCACTGCTTCTCCCGAGGCTGGTAGGCGAACTTCGCATAGATGGCAATCCGGCCGTCGCCGAAGCGGACCAGGAAGTAGTTGCACAGCCACCGGGCGTTGAGGGGCGGCACGGACTTGTCCGCCTCCTCGTCGGGGCGCACGTCGCGGTACACCGGCGGGACCAAGAACAGCTGCTCACGGGCGACCGTCCGGGCACTGTTTTGGACGAATGCCACGGACCGGATGCGGAGCAGGTCGTCCTTGTACGAGTACCGGAACGCCCGCGACGGCATGAGGCCGCCGCGCAGCCGCGGCCCGTCGGTCTCCACCCACCAGAACACGTAGGTGACGTCGTCGAGCTTCTTGAACTTGCCCAACTCCGACACGGCGATCTCGTAGCCGCCGCCGTAGAACTGCTGCAGGCTTGCCGGGTTCTCCAGCTCGACCCGCAAGAGCGAGCCGCCCATGGTCAGCCCGAACCCGATCGACTGCTGCAGGACGTTCATGGTGACGTTCGTGGCCTCGGGCAGCTCTTGCGTCGGCTGGAGGAACTTCTCGAAGTCGTCGAGGCCCGAGCCGAGCAGCCCGACCTTACCGAACAGTTGCGTGTCGAGCTTGAAGTAACTGCGGCCGAACTGCGCGATCCGGTTGTCGGGGTCGCGGATGAAGCCTACCAGGCCGATGCTGTACGGGTCGCCACTCTCCGCCCACGTCGATTTGTCGAGCCCGTCCAGGTGCCGTTGCAGCGTCTCGTTCGTGAAGCGCTGGTCGGCGTCTACCTGCCGCAGGTCGCCGATCACGCGGCGCGCCGTGTCGTATCCGCCGGCCCAGCCGACAACGAGGTTCTCTGACACGACGGCGATCTTCTGGCACAGCTCGCGCGGTACGATCGGGGAGCCGGGCGGAAAGGCGGCTGAAAGGTCGTCGACCGTGGGGACCTTCGCGGTCACGCCTGGAAGCGGCGGGCCGGACAGGAGTAGGTCCGCCAGCAGCATCGGGCACTCTTGTACTGCAAACCGAGCAACTGCGGTCATGAATCGTCCTTTGCCGCCGAATGAACAACCTCAGCAGCGGCGGGGGCCGAGTGAGCTACGAACCCCAGAAACCCTACATGCCCCCGCCGTCTGCTGTAGGGCCGGGTTCGGCCGAGGCACCTGCGGCGATCCGCGCACCCAGGGCCGACACCACAGATGCGACCCAAGCCCGGCCGTAGTCGCTGAACACACCCTCCCGCAGCAGGCGATCGGTGGCGCCATCCAGCAGTCCCAAGAGCCGCCCGCGACCGGTGGCATCCGCCGCCCAAGGATCAAGGGAGACTGCCCAGCCCCGCGCCGGGCTCTCCCGCTCGCCGGCGAGGTACACGGCCAACGGGTCGTCCGCGCCGTACCGGTCAGCGGCCAACGCCTCGATGTACGCTTCGACGGCGCCGTTTGTGCCGACGAACTCCTCACCCCCGACCGTGAATCCGGAACTCATCCACCCCCGCTTTCCGGTGGCCGAACTGTGTTTATCTCAACAAAACACGTTGAGAATACTTTGGCGCGTTTTGTTGTCAACCCCAATTATACCAAGGGAATAGGTGCGGTGTTCGCGCGCGAATTGACCTAGGAAGTAGGGTGGGCTATGCCCACCAAAGTTGGTGGGCATAGCCCACCCTACGGAACTCCTTGACGGCCGCGGCTGGACCATTCTGGGGATGCGTCTCAACCCGCCATCGCGAGTTCGATCATCCGCCAGTCGAGCCAGTGGACGTCGGGGTCGATGCCGCTTTTGGCGATGTAGCCGAGGTGCCCGCCCCCTTCGATGATCGCCAGGCGGACCGCGTCGGGCCAGGAAACCTGCTCGGACCGGAACGTTTCCACCGGGACCATCGGGTCATCGCTCGAAGTGAGGACGACCGTCGGTACTTGAATGTGGGGGATGAACTGAGCCGCGCTGCATTGCTGGTAGTAATCCGCACCGGTGGCGTAACCACTCATGGGGGCGGTGTACCAATCATCGAACTCAATCATCCGCCGCGGGGACATGCTGGTGGCGGGAACCGGAGCATCGGGCATCCGGCGGACATGATCGGCCACATGCCGACACAACGACGTCACAAAGTGCCGGTCGTACCACCGATTGATTGGTCCCCGCAGGGCCGCGACGCTGCGGGCCAGATCGATCGGCGGATTGACGGCAATCGCGCGGACGACAGCCGAAGGAACACGGTCCGGGTTTTCGCCGAGGTATTTGAGCAGGATATTCCCGCTGAGCGACACGCCGATCAGCACGATCGAAGGCGACGGACCGATCCGCAAGCCTGGGGGATCGTTCGGACCGGACCCGCACCAGCCGAGGATGGCATGAATGACTTCCGACAGGTCATCTGACCGGCCGGCGTGATACGGGCGGCGTGCCAGTCCCGCGCCGGCACCACAGCCGCGCATATCAAAGCGGAAGACGCGCACGCCGCGATGACTGAGTTTATCAGCCAGCCGCGCGAGAACCGGGCTGCGATGACACCCCCCCAGGCCGTGTCCCAGCACCACCACACGCCCGCCCGGCAACCAATCGGCTGGGCAATCGTCGTGCACTGCCAGGATATCGCCATCGGGCAGATGGACGCGCCGAGCCGTGGCGCGATGGATCGGCAATGTTCCGGGCCAATAGGCGGCCGCCAGGGTTTGCACATGCCCGCCGCGCAGCCACCACGGAGCGCGGAAGGGGCGCAGATTGGACAACCATGCGGTTTCGATGACTTACTCGCTTTTGGGAGGTGTTCCGGCGAGCACGCTGTCGAGTGCGGCACGAAGTTGATCGTCGAAGCGGGCGCCGCCTCCAACAAACAACCGCGCGACAAGACCATCCCGGTCGATAATGACCGTTTGTGGAATCGCCGTGGCCCCGTATTTTTCGGCGATTCGACCGTTGCGGTCAAGGGCGACCGTGGTTTCCAGCTTCAATCTTTCCAAAGCGGCCTGAACTTTGGCAGGTGTCTCTTCCAGATTGACGGCGACGAGTTTCACGCCGCGGTCTGCATACTCCGTCGCCACGCTGTCGACCTGCGGCATGGCCTGCAAACAGGGACCGCACCACGAGGCCCAGAAATCGAGGACGATAATTTTTCCCTTCTGGTCCGCCAACCGGAATTTTTCGCCGGTGAGGAGGTCGAGTTCGAACTCCGGTGCCGGCTTGCCGACGAGGATGGACTCCAGCCCTTCCGACCCGCCGCCGCCGTCACCATCCGGGGCTTCCAAGGGATCGGGAGCGTTGCGCAACTTCCACTGATGGAACGCCAGCGACGCCGCGGACTGCTCAATCGCCGGGCCAATCACCAGTTGATCGACCTGCTGCAAATCGACGCGGCACGCCCCCAGCAACGGGCTCTTCCCGGAAAGCGTCCAGCCTTCCATCTGCTCGGCATAGAACGTCAGTCGATTGCCATCCGCGGGGAGCGATTGCACCCGGGTCCCGCTGAGGGCATCGCTTTCCGACAGCGCCGGCGTCGCGCCGTCCATTTCATCGGCATGCAACCAGATAAGCCGGGCAACCTGGGCGCGGGGAATCACCCGAGTTTCCAGACGGACTTCGACCTGAATCTCTTTGTCATCCATCGCCACCACCCGCCCACGGAGATAATCTCCAGCGGTTGACCGGAGCAGATGCGTCGGCGGGCTGTCACGCTGCATGCGCGGCAGCATCAGCAACCGTTCTTTCTTGTTCTTGGCGATCTGTCCCGCGCTGATCTTTGGCATCAGTTCCAGGACTTTCAGTTGAGAATGGGGAATGAATGTCGCATCGCTGACGGGACTTTTGTAGGCCACCCCTTCTTCGTTGATGTTCGCGGCGCTGCAGGGAATTGTGTCACCAGAGCGTAGATGCAGCACGAACGCCTGGGCCGCCACGGGGACCGCTCCGCGGGGGGGAGCGACCGCCTGGCCGTTGCCGCCAAAAAGATTGGCCAGTTGATTCACAAACCCCGGTGCGGGTTGAACCTGGCGGGCCTGAACCTGGGCGTTGTTGACAATCTTGGCCTTCACGGGCGGCGGCGGATCACGATAGACGATTCGCGCGGCAACGTCCCGACGAAAGGGAGCCGGTTGCAATCCGCTCACTGGTTGCCACACCAGACAAGACGCATCCCCTTCTTTGGCATCCACAAGATAACCCGTCAAAATCACCCCCTCGGCTTCCAACCGGCCGGGGCGTCCGCCTTGTTTTGGATCGGGTGCGGATGGAGCCAGACTGATCAGCGATTGCAGCGACGCGATCGGCAGCAACAACGGTTCCTCGATCCCCGGATGCTTCAACCAGACGACTTGCTGATCCACCTTGAGCAGATCACCACTCAGCGCCGTCCCGTTAAGCGCCACCGCACGCAAGGTGCGCGCGGGTACCGTTTCCGTCGGCGTGAAATGAACGTCCTGCACATCTTCCTTCGAGAAGGCTTTTTCCGACCCGTTATCGTCGATGAGATAGGCTTGCTGAGCAGCATCGAAGCGCTGGATCGCCCCGTAGGTGATGGCTCCCGAAGTGAGATGGACGCGGGCTTTGTTCCCTTCCGCGGAACGGGGGGGATTGCCGTCCCACTTGCCAATGTGCAAGCGTTCGAGTCGGACATCGCCGGTCTTGTTGGAGAGTTGCACACCACCGAAGGATTCGGCTTTGCCCATCTCGGCGGTGATTTCCCCCAAGGGAACACCGAGCGGCGAATAAACCAGCATTTTGCCACGGGGTTGATCGAGATAGACCACCACGTTCAAGCGGCCATCGGCGTCTTTGGTTTTTATGAGTGCCGCAACATCGGCTTCCCGTTCGGTCTCCCGCGCGGCGATGATGTCGTCATCCCACACGGCGAGGTGAAACGCCCGTAATGTGGATTTCGGATCCGGTCCCACTCCCAGTGACAATTCAAAATCCGGCTTTCCCTTCCAGGTGAGTTCGATCTCATACCGTGCCCTCGGGGGGGTATTCAGTTCGCGCCGAATGACGGCCCCCGCCTGGCTGGTGAGCAGATGCCCGGCTTCTTCACTCCAGGGTTTTCCTGCGCCGACTTGTTGCCAACCGTTGAGCCCCGTTGGACCGAAATACACGAGGTCGCCGCCGTTTTTCCAGCGGGAGATGCGCCGCAACATCGTGCGATCGATGTGCAACAGTCCCATCCCGGTGACTTCCACGACGGCAGACTTTTCATCAAGCGAAACCAGCTTGCCAAACAGTTCATCGCCGCCAATCAGTTCGAAGCTGGATTCTCCTTCGGTCGTCGGCAATTTCGCGGGAACGGGAAAATGAATGGAGTTGATGGCCCCGGGAGCAAACGCCAAAGGTGCCGAAAAGACCGGAGATTGCCACAGCAACTGTGTGCCGTCCGGGACATCCACCAACTGCCCGCGGAGATGATCGCGGCTTAAAAGGTTCAGCACCGATGTCGCCACCGGCTCGTCCGCTGCAAACAGCGGCCCCGCGCACCACGCCATCGCGGCCATGATCGCAAAGACCCAGTTCGAGCGGCGAGACGGCAAAAATTCAGCCACGGCAGCTCTCCAAGAATTCCAACTTCGACAAACGGCAGGATCACAAAGCAAGGCGAACATTGGCAATGGAAAAATAGGAATTGAAAAGTGCAAATTGAAAGTCCGAAGCCATTCATCCACGCTGTGGCACATCGGGTCTTTCAAGGGGACATTCTCAATTTTCAGTTTCTCATGGCCAATCGCATTTCACCAACCGCTTATCGTTCATAAATCGGCAGGAAGCGGTAATTGAGTGCCAGCGCCAGCATCGACATCGCGGTCCCGAGCGTGGCCCCTTGTGATGAGCGAATACTGCCATCGGCAAGTTGTGCGGTCTTCAACTGGCGGATCAGCAGCTTGTTCCACTTTTCCCAGACTTCAACATCGCCCTGAAACAGCGCTTGGGCCTGGTAGTACCGTGCGTATTCCGGCCAGCTTTGATTCGTGTTGCTTTCGATGCGCTGCGAGAGGTAGCCCAGTGTGGATTTGAACTGTGGCAGGTCTTTTCGCCGCGCCACGGAGTACACCAGCGTGGCGATCGAGATGCGGGCAATCGATTCATCGAACCCGCCGAAGCCGCCAGCGTAGGCCACCTGCCCGCTGTCGGACGTCATTTTGGTGTAATAGGTAATCGCGCGGTCGAGGACTTCGTCGGGAACTTCGATTCCCGCATTCCGTGCGGCGAGCAATCCGACCAGCACCGAGCCGCTGACGGAGGTATCCGCGTCGGTGCTATCCGGCGAGTATCGCCAGCCGCCGTAAGTGTTCTTCTTCTGGGACGTGATTGCTGCCCGCACCGCCAGCTCCAGTGCCTGGCCGATCGTCCGGCGGTTTGGTTCGTTGCCGGTCCAGAGCGTGCGATCATCGACCGTACCGTAGGCTTCCGCGAGGGCGAGCATCGCAAAGCCGTGGTGATACATACTGCTGCCGAGGATCCCGGTCCCGGCGTTCTGTTGGCCGATGATACTGCGGAGCGCTTTGCGGACATGATTGCTGTAGAGGCCGAAATTCGGGTCTTCACCGGAGGCCAGAAAGACCATGACTGCCAGACCGGTAACCCCCGGGCCCTGGTCACCACCCCCTTTGAACGTGCCGTCTTCCGTTTGCGTGCTGGCGAGGTACTGCATCCCCCGGTCGTAAATCTCCCGGACATCGCGAGGGACAACTTCGCCGATCTTTACGTTGGGAAGTTGCGCCGCGGCGGACTGGCAAAAGACCGAAACGAAGACCAAGGACAAAATCAGTGCCGGAAAAGCGCCGCATTCCGGCGGCGTGTTTGCAGCCGGGAGACTCGATTTCACCACCGTCAAGCAATCCGGCTGCCCGGAAGGAGCCGGGTTGCGGCCGTGGGCCGACGCAACGCACATCAGGGTGCCCTTTCGGTAGCGGGTTCAGATCGAATCACGTTCTCGGGACGCGCGGCGTTGGCGGGGGCATTCACGTCGATCGCCAGCCCGAGCCGGTCTTCTTCTTTGGGCAACAACCCCTGTTGAATCAGGAACTGCTCCATACCGCGGGCCTGCTCGAAGTTTGCCTTGATCAGCGTCCATTGGCGTTCATCCAGCAGCGGCTTGACACGGGCCTCGCCGAGCTTGGCCAACTGATGCATGATTAAATACTGGTCGTATTGACCAAAGGCGATCGGCGTCACGGTTTCTTCGAGCATCAACTTCACGATCGCTTCATGCTGACTGTGTTTCAGCGGGACGGTGTGTTCGATGGATGTCAGTGCGACTTCGATGCTGGCCCGGTAACGGTACTTGCGGCGCTCATCCTGCACGGCGCGGTAGCGCTGCATTTGCTCATCGGTGAGCGTTCTCCGCAGGGCTTTGTAGAACAGCGAGGTTTCACCATGGAGGCCCATCGAGATTTGACGCTGCAGCGGCTGGATGTCCTGCCAGATTTGGCCGAAGGCATTCTGGTCATTCCGCACGGCGAGAAACTTCTTGCGGACTTCTTCAACGGTGTCAAAGAACCGCTTGTTATCGCCCCGCGCGGCGAGTTGCAGCTTCTGTTTCTGTTCGGATGTGAGGCCGCAGAGGCGATCGATCTCGGCGAGTTGCAGGTTCAACCGGGTCTTCAGCCGTTCTTTGCCGCTGGCCGCGTTGCCGTTCCCCTGGAAGATCCACTGATCAAAGTTGCTTTCATCGATGTTGAACTCGCCCTCGTTCGCATTTCGCGGTTCAGCGGGTTCAACATCATCCGGCGCCGCGACGCCACTGGCTGCCATGCATGCCAGCCAGCACAGCATTACAAACCCTGTGAAACAGGGGCGACAACAGACACGAAACCGGACAGTCATCGTCACGACCTGAAGAAACAACATCTGGATTCTGAAAGTTGCCAATTGTTAGAAGCCCACGGCGTCGATAAAAATGGCCCCGTTGACATCGGCCCCGGCCTCGCCAATGGGCTCGCCCCACCAGCCGTCATCAGCGGGAACCACTCCTCCGCCGCCGAAGTTCCAGCCACCGAAGTTGACCTTCTCCAATCCCGTCCAGACTTGCCGCTGTTCGGGATTCAAATGAACGGAAATGAGCTGATTGGGTACGACCGGGAAATACTGGTCGCCGTACTGGTGCATCTGCAGCCAGCGTTCCCAGTCTTCCTGCCAGCTTTCTTCGATGGTGGCGGTGATCTTGTCGCGGGCCTCCGGCGTCAGACAGAGCATGCCGTCCAACCGAGCGACCACACTGCGGATCGCGGCCTGTTTGCGCTGGTCTTTCCGATGCCCCGCTTCTTCGCGATAGGCTTTTAGTTGGTCGTCTGTCAGAGCATCCTTCAGCGCGGTATCCAAAGCCGCTCGGATGGCTTTGGGTGGATCGTTCACGGCCTGTTGTTTGGCGGGGACAGCCACACGTGCAGCGCCGAGCACGCGCCCCCGGTTCTGCTGTTCCGCCATCGTTGTGGCAATCTCATCGACCATCGCCAACCCGACTGCCCGGACGGCTTTGCGTTTTTCCATCGGCAGATCGCACATCAACCGGATGAATGCCAGTTCGCCCGCCAGCACCGGCCGCAACTGTTGCCTGTACTGCTCCGCGATCTGCTTGAGTTGATCAACGGGAAGTCCGGCTTGCGGTAAAGGAGCTTCGATGGCCACCCGCGCCGCCGCAGCGGCTCGCGCAGGGGCAGGTTTACGGGCGGCGTCATTCTTGCCAAAGCCCTTGAGGTTGGCCGGAGCCACCGGCTTGGCGGCCGGTTTAGCCTCGGCAGCCTTGTCGCCTGGCTGGGCTTTCACCGTGGCAGGGGCAACGATTTCGGCCTTCACCTCAATCGCGGGAGCGGCAGCGGCCGCGGGGACGGCCTTCTTGATGACCACCGCTTTCGCGCGAACCGTCGCCGGTGCCGGCTTGGCGTCGTCCGCCGCGAACAACGGAGCGGTGATGACCGTCAAGGTTGCGATGCTGGCAATGATCTTGGATCGAGTGGCTGTCATCGGTTTTGAATCCTGATCCCCACAACTCGTTCCCACGCTCCGCGTGGGAACGCACGGCCGCCGGAAAAGCCCGGCATTTCAGAAAATGCCGGGCTTTTGTTTTTGTCTCTTACTTCTTTTCCGCCGGGCGTTCTAACTGGTTGAAGTACTGATCGAGACCCGCGCGGAACTCTTCTGGCAGAACCGTGCCGGTTTCGCCGGTGGCCTGTGCGGTGCCGCGGTCTTCACGCACTTCCTTTTCGTTGAGGCCGGTGCCGACGAGGGCGATGGCAACATCATCGGTGCTGCCGGTGCCGCCACCACCCGGAGTCGAACCGCCGCCTCCGCCACCCTTCGGGTTGATCTTCTTCGATTGCAGCAACAGTTCGATCGCTTCCGTTTCCGCGGCGATGGCGGGCGAACCGGTGTCGGGCTTGCCGAGGATGTCCGCGGCTTCGGCCATCACCAGTTCCACCTTCTGCATCAGGGCGATCTCTTTCCCGAACTCCGCTTCACCATCGGGTAATTCGCGAATGCGAACGGCCAGGTCGGCGACGCGCTTCGTCAACCCGTCCTGCGTGCCGCGGAGGACGCCGGTCCGTTCGCTGTACTGTTCGCGGGCGAGGGCGTTCTTCGCCTGTTCGGTCACACGGGTTTCTTCACGCAGGTTGACTTCGGCTTCGAGAATCTGCATCGCTTCCAGCACGATCGACGGCGGCAAACTCGCCTTCGATTTGCAACCGGGGCACTTGCCGCTGCACGCCGGATCGACCAGATCATCCGCCCAGCGGTCGAACGTGTCGGACCAGAACTCGGCCTGGGCAATCGACAGACCGGCTTCGGTCTTCACGTCGTCACCGAGTTGCCGCAGACTGCCGACGGCGTCCTGTTCGCGCATTTCATCGAGCACCGTCTTGAACCGTTGCATGCGGCGGCGTTCAAAGTACGCCTGCATGTCGTCCATGATGTTCGACAGGTCCTGGCTCCCCTTCGCTTCCAGTTCCGAGGCTTCGCCCAGCGTCTTGCGGGTCGGCTCGGCGACACGATTCGTTTGACCGAAGGCTTTGCCGATTTCCGTGCCGAGCTTGTTGGCCACCACCGTCTGCTGACGGGACGCGGCTTTCAACCGCTTGACGAGCGTGCTCCCTTCGAGGTTGGCGAGCACCTTGTTGAGTTCATCCGCGATCTTCTCGAACTCGGCGAGCAGATCCTGCTGCACCTTCACGGCTTCTTCGAGCTTTTCCCCCGCCGGGCTGGGTGGTTTCGGCTTGCCGCCGGAACCCATCACCGTCGTGACTGGCAACCGCAACGCCGGACTGGAGGGTTTGCTTTCGCTCGGTTCTTCCGGGTCATCCGATTTCTTGCCGGGGTTCTGTGATGACTCGGCATCGGTGACCGTGGGCACCACCGGCTTCGGCGGTTGCGGTTCGCCCGGTTTCGATCCCTGGCCTTCGCGCTGCGGCATCTTGTTTTGACCGGCGGTGACCGACGGTTTCGATGGCGATGCCTGGGCGACTTCACCGGGAGCCTTCGCCGATTGCTTCAACAACTCGGCGACACTCGGCATCCGGTTGGCGGAAATGTCCTTCAGAATCTGCAGCATCTCGGCCCATTTTTCGAGGTGGCCGACGCCGAATTCCGGGTTCCGCATCGCTTGCCGGACGAGTTCTTCCCCGCCGCCGACGAGACTGGTAAGCCGTCGGCCGTTGGCCCGCTCGGCATTCGCCTGGGCGTCGAGCCGTTGACGGTTCTCCGGCAGATCGAGTTCTTCGTTGGAGAGCATCCGCAGTTGCTGGTTGGTGGCGTGCAATGCCATTTCACGGTCACGCACTTCCAGCGATTGCCGATGCCACTTGCTGAGTTGTTCGGTAATCCAGATCGAGTGCTGTTCGGCGGTGAGGACGTACAGCACATAGTTCGCGGAGTAAGACCGTTCGCGGCCCGGTTTGTAATCTTCGGCGAAGATGCGGACGTTGAGCGGCTGCGCTTCAATGCCGAGTGTCTTCGCGCAGAACGTGCCGGACAGTTCGAGGTTCTCTTTGTCGGCACCGCCCGCAGACAGAATACTTTCGCCATGCGCGGGCTTGGTGACCCCGGCGGCGTCGAAGCCTTGCCATTCGATGCCGACGACTTTCACGCCGAAGTCGTCCATCGCCCGGACTTTGAACTGCAGCGTTTCGGAATCGAGCACGATCCGCTGCCGGGGCATGTCCTCGGTGGCGAGCGACGGGGCTTCGTCTTCTCGGGCGTTGAGCGAAACGGTGAAGGCGTCCAGACCTTGCAGACCGAATTCGTCTTTCCATTCAAACTTCAGCTTGCGAGATTCTTCGACGGGCAGCGACGCGGTGGTGAGCTTATCATTCTTCGTGGTGACTGCGGCTCCGTCGACTGAAGCGGTGGCGAGATTGCGGTTCGCCGTGGCGGTGAATTGGACCTGGCTGCCGTGGACCAGCGAGACCGTGCCGCCGCGGATGTCTTTGTGGACCGTTTCCGGCCGTTCGAGGTACGCCGGCAACTTCACTTCAGCTTCAATCCCGGCGACTTCCGGCCGGTGCATCGGTTCGACACGGACGTTCTGCAACGCATCGCCGATGTGCAGTTTCAACGGTGCGGCGTCGATCTGGCCGGGCAGATTGAAATCGTACTTGCCGTCCTTGAGTTCGGCTTTCACCACGGCTTGCGTGCCGACCTGCGTGGTTCCTGCGACCGGATGCCATGCGGAATCGGTCTTCAGCGGCACGGCGATGGTGACCGGTTCACCGTGGGGCACAACGACCCGTTCCGGCAGTTTTTCGATGGCGGTGAAGGTGTAGCGATCAATCGTTTTCCACGGGGCGAGGAACCGAGCCCACGCATTCGACGCCGCGGCGGGGAACATGGCCAAAGCGATGATCGCGACGGCCGTCGGCACGCCCGCCATCCACGCCCACATCCGGTGCCGCGGATTCGGCACGGCGTCGGAGAAATCACGTTTGCTAGCGACATCGGCGACCTGATTCACCGCCGCTTCCACCAGCGCCCGGGAGCGTTGCTGTTCCGATTCGTTGCGGACCAGTTCGATCACGCCGAGCATCTGATCGCCGAAGCTCGGGGACTTGCGGCTGATGAGTCGAGCGAGTTGATCGAGCCGCCGGTTCTGCCAGATCCACTTATGTAAGTAGAGCGGCACCAGCGCACACCCACTCACAGCGACGAGGAAAATCGCCACGCGGGCCCACGTCGGCGTGTCGATCACCCGGTCGAGCACGAAGACCGCGAGATACGAGACAATGACGCCGAACAACGCTCCGCACGCCGCTTCGATGGACTTGATCGTCCAGACGCGCTTGCGGAAGTCGTGAAGCTGCGTCGTCAACGACGCGGGCAATTGCAGGCGATCGGGAGAGGAAACGCTCATGGAAAGGACTCCGCGGGGGAGGTCAGTTGATAGTTGGTATTGGTCGGCATCACCGCTTGCGCTTAGCCGAATCCCAGGGGCGGCGTTAATCACTAATTCACACGCAGATCATGGGGAACGGGTTGTTCGCCCTTCGCCATATACTTTCGAGTCACAAAGTCCGTGTCAGCATAACTGACGTGGCACCCGATACACGAACTGATTCTTCCTCGCGCCAGCACATGGTTCGCGTCACCGTCGACGACGGAAAACTCCCAATCGCCGACTTCCGGCGCATAACCGGCTCGCATCTTTCGCATCACGGTAAACAGTTCAACCTTCGACGAACGATCTGGGCTGGGATACTTCGCTTTAATGATGAAGGATCCCGTGGGATAAGTTCCCTTCCCTGTCTGCATAGCCTCAACGGCATTCTCAGTCACAAAGACATCGTAAAAACGATCTCCGTGAACGTCCGGGCGGTAAGAGTCGCGACACATAAGTGATACAAGTGGACTCATCGCGTGCGGTTTTTCCGTGACCCGCGTTAGTTCCTCGATCATCTCGATCTGAGTCAGAATCTCACCATCACGTCCGGTCTCGTCGAGGCTTGACTGATGGATCGGATTCGTTTCGATACTTTGTTGCGGGGAGATTCGCTGTGGTGGCTTGAGCGGGCTGACTGTTGCGAGCGCCAACGCACCTGCTCCGAGGATGAGCCCGGTGAAGACGACGATCGCTGACTGTAGCTCGTTTGTTCGCATAGACTCAAATCAGCCCAATCACCTTGCGTAGCACCCAGAACACGCCCAATAACACAACCAGCAATCCGGCGGCGGCGGGGTGTGCCCAGAGTTGCAGTCGGCGGATGGACGGCGTGGGCTCGGGAAGGGCGGCGAGCGACGTCAGCACCTTTTCGAGCCGGTCAACTTCAATCACCTCACCGCGCGTCACCCGCGCGATTTCTTCCAGCACTTCCGGTCGAGCCGCCCGGCCGAGACGTTCCCGCGCGGCTCCCTGAACATAAAAACTCGTCTCCAGTGTGGCGTTCGTCTGCTTACAAGACAAGATGACTTCATGCCGCCCCGGTTCTTCCGGCGTGAAATGCGAGGAAAAAGCCCCCCATTCATCCCCGGCCGACTGAAACCGCACCGTTTCCACTTTCCCCGACGGGGCCGTGATGCGGGCGGTGACGTCTCCCTGCGGCAACGGTTCGCCACTCTTTTCCATCACGTTGGCATTGAGAGCGATCGTCTGCCGGACCTGCGGCTGTTCGGGCGAGTAATACAGCCGCATCGATTCGCCCTTGGCCATGTTCCGCTGATACGCCATCCAGCGGACCACTTGCCCCCAGAAACGATAGTGGTATTTGTCCTCGACCCCTTTCCGCCACCGCCATGCTCCGTCGGTCCCCATGAAGAGGACTTTGCCCGCGCCAAAGGTGCGCGTGGCGAGGAGCGGAATGCGGCCATGTTCGTTGGAGACATCCTGATGCACCGCGAGGACTTCCGACCCCGCTTTGGCCCGCATCGCCGCGGCATACCACTGGAAGCCCGGCAAACCTTCCCAGACTTCGATGTTGTCTTCTTGAGTGTCGGCGAGCTTCGTGAGCAAGCTCCGGCGACCGAGTTCCGTCAGCTCGAAATGGCTTGGCGTGCGCGAACCCCAACCACCGGGCTGAGCGGGATCGAACACCACCGGGCACAAATCGGCGAGTTCGGTTTCCATCAGCGACATCATCCGTCCCTGAAACCCCGGCATGAACACCAGCCCGCTCGCCTGATGTTCCACAATCCCCTTCAACAACCGGCAATCTTCCGTGGTGAGCTGGTTGTCTTCGAGGCCGACGTCGCCGAGGAACACGACGTCGAACTTCGATAACTCATCGAGACCCTGCGGGAACTGCTTGATGTAATCCTTGTTGCCGCCGCCCCCCTTCGCTAATCCCGGCTGGAAGAGTAAACACGAAAGTTCGACGCCCGGATCGCGCGAGAGGGCATTTCGCAGATACCGGTACTCCCAGCGGGGGACCGATTCGACCACCAGCACCTTCAGTTTTTCTTCACGGATGACAATCGGGGCGGAAAGGGCGTTGTTGTCGCTGAGCAGTTCTTCGCTGTGCCGGGGGATATCGAGCGAAAGGGTGTAATCTCCCGCGGCTTTCGGTTTCCAGATGAGGGCGTCGCTGGTCCGTCCCATCGGGGCGATGCGGATTTCCTTCGTCTGCGATTCGCCATCGGACGATTTCAGTGTCACCGTGGCGAGGTATTCCCGCGGCAAGGTGCTTTCGATGGAAAACGGCACCCGCACCGATTTCCCGGTGACGCCGAACGTCGGGGCATCGAGGCTGAGGAGTTCAACATCGGGCAGCCGCGTCGAACTGCCGACGGGGACCGTGTAGACCGGGACGTTTTTCAACCGCAGCGCCGCAGCGGCTTGAACCGGCGGATCGCCTTCGTTCCAGTCGCCGTCGGAAGCAAGGACCACGCCGCGGAGATTCTTGGCGTCTTTCGCGGTGGCGGCGAGCGGGTCGTGCAGATTGCTGCCTCCCTGGCCTGTCCCGGCGGACGAAAACGGCTCGATGACCACCGTCATTTTCTCATTCAGCGTTTGCCAGAACGCCGGGTCGATGAGTTGGGCAATCGCTTCCCGGCGGGTGGTGACCGACGCCGAGGCAGTGTCGCGGCGGCTGACATCGCGAGTGTCCATGCTCGCGGAATCATCCCACAGCACGGTGATCGTTGGCTTCTCTTCCGGGCGGTATTCCTCGACCCATTCCGGCTGGTTGAACAGGACCACGACCAGCAGCACCATCGCGAACCGCAGGGCTTCGAGCAGACCGTAATCCCGCCGGTAACCGCTGCGATACCACGCGAAATAGCACAGCCCCGCGGTGACGAGAATCACGAGCACCGACGCGATCAACGACCACGGCGACCACAGAAACGTCAGCGTGCGGATCGTGTTCATGCCGGGGCTCCCACGGCGGGACGGGCCACCTTCGGCAAACACAGCGCCGCTTCAGCGATGAGGGCGATCAGCATCGCCATCAGAAAGACGCGCCAGATTTCCTGAATCAGCGAGTTGACGTTCCCCGCCTGATCATCGACGCGGACGAAATTCAATCCGGTGAAGAGACCATCCACCCGCGGTGCATCGAGCGCCACCGCCAGATCTTCCGTCACCGGCCGGTTGACGGCGAGCAGGTAATCTTCCGCCCCGTAGACCCCGCGGTGATACGTCGGTTCCGTCGACAGGCCCTCGGTCCCTTCGGTGAGGCGATT
Source organism: Planctomycetaceae bacterium (assembly GCA_041753475.1). Classification (GTDB taxonomy): domain Bacteria; phylum Planctomycetota; class Planctomycetia; order Planctomycetales; family Planctomycetaceae; genus DSVQ01. Next base: position 41,427 of record JBGSUN010000074.1, read on the forward strand.
CCACTCGGTCGGCAACTCGGCACTCGTCGGCCCGGCGTCGAACTGTTTCGCGCGGGACAACACTTCGGCCCCCACCGCCAGCGCGCGTTGCACGAAGGCATACAGCACTACGCCATTGGTGGCGAGCGACGAATCGCGAATCGCCGGGGTGGTTGTCCAGAAGTAGACGCCGCCCCGTTCGGACGGAGCCCGCGCGACCAGCGGGGCCCCGCCGATGAGCGTCGCCAGCGGGGTCATTTCCCCTTCGAGTTTGCAGTACGAAAAGATCTCCAGTTGACCAACGGGGAGAGCCGCGCCGCTGAGCGTGCGCGACAGCAAGTCGGCGTCGCCCCGCCAGGTTTCGACGGACCACGGTTCCTCGCGGGCTTGCCATGCACCCCACTGCATGCCGAGGAATTCTTCGTCACCCGGATTGCGCGGCGGCAGGAACACGATCTGTCCGCCGCGGTTGATGTAGTCTTTCAATCGTTGAGCGATGTCGTCCGTCGGCAACGGGGCCTGCCAGAACACGAGGGCGGTTTGCTCGAAATCGACGGTTGACAATTGATCGAGGCCGACGACCTCCGCGGTGCTCTTGATGGTTGCGTCAGGAGAAATGCTGGCGGCGAGTTCCAGCGGGCGTTCCACCTGCGGGTCTTCGGCGATGACGATGGTTTTCCGTGGCGGCGGGTTGTCGAAGACGAAGTAAAAATCGTCGTTGCCGGGGTTGGCGTCCGCGGGAATCGAGACCCGGCCCCAACCGCGTTCCAGCTTGGCATCGAGGGGCAGGCGATGATCCCGCAGTTCGGTTTCATCGCCAACGAGGTCGACCGTCACCGTGGACCGCGCTCCGGCAATCTCGAACTGCACCGGGAGGCTGACTTTTTCACCGGTGTTGCCGTGGCGGGTGAGTTTCAACGAAACGTATAACTCCGGACCGTTGGTGGTGAGTTGCCGCTTGGCCTCGGTGACCCGGACAGCGACATCGTTCGCCGGTTGCGGATACGCCAGCAGATGGAAGCGCACGCTCTGCGGGAAAGCTAAAAAGGCTTCACGCAGCGAAGACCACCGGCCGCTTTCCGCCGCCCAGTCGTTCTCGGCGAGATCGGAGCACATCCAGACTTCGGTGCGACCGGCGCGGTTGTCGCGGATGTAATCGTGCGCAACCTGCATCAACCCGGCCATGTCCGCGGGAGCACTCGACGCCCCGGCGTTCGGCAGATCGAGCAACGATTTCGGTGATTCAATTTCCTGCGGCGTTTGCGACACGCTGTCGATCAGCACATACCGTCCCGAACCGAGCATGCTCAATGCGGACATCAATTGTTTCTTGCCGGTTTCGAGCTTCGATTCCCCCGATCCCGCGCCGCGCTGCTGCATGCTGGGCGAACGGTCCAGCAGGATGATGGTCGTGTCCGGTTTGCCTCCCGCGGCGAGACCGATCCACCCACTGGCCAGCGGTCGTGCGACGGCGAACAGCAGCCCCGCCACGGCGAGCATGCGGGCGGCCATGATCAGAATCTGCCGCAGCCGCGAATACCCGCGCGCCATTTTGTGGGCCGCGAGCAGGAACATCATCGCCGCCCATTGGATCGTTTGGAACCGGCGTTGATTGATGAGGTGAATGATGATCGGCAGCGCGATCAACGGCAGTCCCGCCAGCAGCCAGGGTTGCAGAAAACTCATCGCAGCCCCTTGGCTTGAGCCCGGCCGACGAGAAACCGCACCAGCGCCTGTTCGTAACTCTGATCGATCGACACGCGGTGGTAATCGATCCCCGATTCCCGCACCACGCGCGTCATCTCGGTGAGATATTCGCCGAGCGCCTTCTGGTAGCGATCGGCGATGTCGTTCGGTTCCGCAAAGATGGACGGTCCCCCTTCCATGTCGAGAAACCGCATCGGGCGGCGGAACTGGAATTCGAGTTCCAGCGGATCGAGCAGATGAAACACCGCGACGTCGTGATGCCGGAACCGCAGATGCTGGAAGCACCCGCTCAGCAGACTCGGTTCGACAAACAGGTCGGACAGAATGATGACGAGCGCCCGTTGCCGGATCGTTTCCGCGAGTTCATGCAGCACGTTGACGAGTTGTGTCTCGCCCTTCGGCTTGCTGTGTTCGAGCATGTCGAGGATGAGCCGCAGATGGGCCGCATTCCGTTTCGGCGGCAGATTGTGGACCACGCCATTCGCCACGCAGGCCAAGCCAACCGCGTCCCCCTGCTGACTGGCGAGATACCCGAGCGTCCCCGCAATCCGCCGGGCGTACTCAATCTTGGTGATGCCCTTCGATCCGAAGTTCATCGACCCGCTGGTATCGACTACGAAGCAGCACCGCAGGTTGGTATCGGCTTCAAACTCTTTCACATAGAACCGATCGGACCGCCCATACGCCCGCCAGTCGAGCCGCCGGAGATCATCGCCTGGAACATACTTGCGATACTCGGCGAATTCGACACTGCTGCCACGATGCGGACTGGCATGCCGCCCGGAGACGTTGCCCTGCATCGGCCGCCGGGCAAACAACGGAATCCCCGCGAGGCGCGCGAGGACGGCGGTGTCGAGGAAACTGCGGGAGGAGCGAGCAATCTGCATGGGGGAATTCAACGGGAGAGATTGGCAATTAGAAATTAGAAAATGAAAATTGCAAATTGACGGCGGGATGAGTCGTCATTCGGTAGTTGCTCTCCGTTTCGCGGCTTCATTCTGCAGGTTCATTTTGGCGGTCACGACGGATTTTCCGAGGATTCGCATGAGTTGATTACACTCTTCAATCAATGGTTCGAGCGACTGGTTCGTCAGGAGTTCGCAGCGGACACACAATTGCAGCCAGACTCGTGTCTCACGGAGTTCTTTCAAGGCGATCCCCAGTTTGTGAACGAAGTCCTTGCGACTCTCCGCGGCACAGGCTTCGGAATAATTCGGAGCGGAAGCGGTTCCACAGCGGACCAACTGATTCGCTACATGTCGGCCCATTCGCGTTTCCGGCAAGGCATCCACGACGCGGCCACAACGTGCGGCGAAATCCAGCAACCGTTGCTCCAGCACTTCAGAATCAATCCGCGCCTCACCCGTCATCGCGTCACCCCGCACCCAGCCGCTGCCTTCCTCCATCAATTTGCAATTTTCATTTCCTAATTTCTAATTGCCAATCCCTCTTCAACCTTCTTCCAGAGTCTCCGCCACCAACTTCTTCACAATCGCCTTCGCATCCAGCCCTTCTGCTTGGGCCGCGAACGTGGTGATCACGCGGTGGGTCAGCACCGGCACCGCGACTTCGTGGATGTCTTCCAGACGCACCATATAACTGCCATGCAGCGCGGCCCGCGCTTTCGCCCCGAGAATCAGATACTGCACCGCACGGGGGCCAGCACCCCAGGCGACCAACGGCTTCAACCACGCCGGGGCGGTCGTGCCTTGCGGTCGCGTTTTGCGGACCAGCTTCGCGGCGTACTGATAGATATGGTCCGGCACCGGGATGCGGCGGACGAGTTGCTGGTGTTCCAGAATCTCGTTCGCATGCAGCAGATGTTCCAGCGACGGCAACGCATCGCCGGTGGTAGTCCGCGCGATCTGGATTTCCTCCGCTTCGTTCGGATAGTCCAGTTCAATCAGGAACATAAACCGGTCCAACTGCGCTTCCGGCAGCGGATACGTCCCCTCCTGCTCGACCGGGTTCTGCGTCGCCAGCACGAAGAACGGCGCTTCGAGTGAAAACGTCTTGCCGACGACGGTGACCTTCTGCTCCTGCATCGCTTCGAGCATCGCCGCCTGGGTCTTCGGAGGAGCCCGGTTGATTTCGTCAGCGAGCACGATGTTGGCGAACACCGGCCCGTGAATGAACTGGAACTCGCGTTTCCCTTGCGCCGTTTCCTGCAGGATATCGGTCCCGGTGATGTCCATCGGCATCAGGTCGGGTGTAAACTGGATGCGGCTGTACTTCAGCGACATCGTTTCCGACAGCTTGCTGACCAGCAGCGTCTTCGCCAGACCCGGCACACCCATCAGCAGGGCATGCCCGCGGGCGAACATGCAGATCGACAGCCGTTCGATGACCTCGTGCTGGCCGATGATCACCCGACCAAGCTCTTTTTTCAGCTTGCCGAAGAGCTCGCGCAGGCGATCGATGGCCTGCACGTCATTATCGCTGAGGTTTGTTACGACCGAGGAACTCGCCGTCGATGCCATTGAGAAGTCCAGTGTCGAGAGTCAAGGGTCTAGAGCCGGACAAGAACCAGTGCAGGTGAATTGTCTATAGCGTCATACCAAGTTGACCGAGCGCTGGAAACGAGGCGGCCCCAATTTTGGATCACTCCGGGAGTGGAATTTCTTTTGGTCCGATGGCATGGCATGCTATCTCACGAGTCGTCGTGGTCAGAATTTCCACGCAAGCGATTCTCATGCCAACCTTTGTTAACCCCACCCCAATACGGATTCGCCGCGAAAAGGCGCAAAGGGCGCAAAAAGGAAGAGAAGAATTCGGACACTTGTCGCATTCTCCTCTCTCCCCTTTTGTGACTTTTGTGCTTTTTCGCGGCCAACCTCTTCCTCTTCTTACAAACGAGTTTTGCCCATGCACCGACCCGCCGGTTTGTTGTTCTTGTGGATGATCCTCGTCGCCACCCCTGCGTTTGCTGAAAACTGGCCGGGCTGGCGGGGGCCGCGGGGCGATGGCAGCAGTGCTGAAAAGGACGTTCCCACGGCGTGGGATGTTCCCGGAAATCGGCACGTCGCCTGGAAAACGCCGCTGGCTTACACCGGACATTCGTCCCCCGTCGTGTGTAATGACCGCGTCTTCATCACCGGTGCCGACGAACCGGGCGAACGGCGAATGCTCCTCGCGCTGAATCGCCGTGATGGCAAAATCGTGTGGGAACAGGCCGTCGAAAAATCACCTCTGGAGAAAAAGCACAAACTCAACAGTTGGGCCTCAGGCACTCCCGCCACCGATGGCGAAAGGATTTACGTCACGTTCCTCGACGAAAAGGAAGTCCGCGTCGCGGCGTACTCGATGGATGGCGAACGCGCCTGGGACGTCAAACCGGGCGGCTTTTCCAGCGTTCACGGTTTCTGTTCCTGCCCGGTTCTGTTCAACGACATGGTGATCATCAACGGCGATCACGATGGCAACTCGTATCTCGTTGCACTGGATCGGACCGATGGACGCACCCTGTGGAAAACGCCGCGGGAGTACAAAACCCGCAGTTATTGCACGCCGATCATCCGCGACATCGACGGCCGCACGCAGATGATTCTCTCCGGCAGCAAATGCGTTGCCAGCTATGACCCCAACACCGGCAAGCGCTGGTGGCTGCTCGACGGCCCGACGGAGCAATTCGTCGCCTCCCCGGTGATGAACGCCGGGCTGGTCTTCATCACCGGCGGCTTCCCGGACAAGCACATCCTCGCCATCGACCCGCGTGGCGACGGCAAGATCACCGACGAATCCCATGTGAAATGGCGGCACCTCAACAAAGGTGTCTCGTATGTGCCGTCGCCCGTCGCGGCCGGTGACTACTTCTTCTGCGTCAGCGACGGCGGCATCGCCAGTTGTTTCGACGCCGCGACGGGAAAGGTGCATTGGCAGGAACGCCTCGGCCCGCACCACAGCAGTTCCCTCGTGGCGACCGACACCCACGTCTATTTCCTCGACGACGCCGGCACCACCCACGTCGTCGCCGCGGACAAGGAGTTCAAAATCATCGCTCAAAACCCGCTGGGGGAAGAAGCGTATTCGTCCCCCGCGATCAGTGACGGCCAAATCTTCATCCGCGGAGCGAAGAGTTTGATCTGCATCGAAAGTGAGGCAAAGCCGTAGGCCCGGCAGTTTGTAGCCGTTCACACCTCGGTGAGCAGTCAGCGGGATGCATGATCTTCGAGATGAGCGATGAAGGCTTGGGTGAGGAGTTCGAGCATGCTGCAGTTTTTCAGGCGGCGGGTTTCGCTGGTCTTCAGCGGCGTTTCCACAAAGCGGCTCCCGGCGGTGGGGATTAATCGGGATGTGTCACCGTGCTGAAATACCACGCGCCAGACTTCTACGCCGAGTGTTGGGACATCGACGTCAACACGATCCGCGGTTGGTGCGCGTCCGGTGAGCTGAGGGCCACGAACGTCGCCAAGCGGGCAGACGCGAAGAAACCACGATGGCGAATTTCTGAGGTCGCAGCAGCGGAATTCATGGAGCGCCGCACCCGTGGGCCAAGCTCACCGCCAACACAGTCGCGCCGTTCCACAAAGAACCGCGGCACTGTCATCGAGTTCTTTTGAGTTCGAGTCGCAGGTTTCTCTGGGATCCTGACCTGTCGACGAACAACCTCTGAGATGATTTCACCGCTCAGATCGGCGGTCACGCTATAAAACAAGTTCACCAGCACGCCGGATGCATCGATCGGACAGAACCGATTCAAATCGTGTTTCGGCAGCTTCCTGACACCCGCGAGTCGTCATTGGCACTGATCTATGACGGCGACCGCCATCAGTTCGTCGTCACAAACGAACATGTTAACGAGCTGGTGGGCTTCTCTCGGCATCACTTCGACACGGTCGACCTTGTGGAGGCGACTCGATGAGCCCGAATTGTTGAAGGCAGACCGGGCGGCGATGGTCTTCATTCCCGAGGTGGAAAAGGATGCGGATCGGTTGGCGGCGCTGGGCATGGTGTCGCCGTGCAACGCGGGCGGCGCTGGGAAATGGAAGTTCTGCGCCGATGCTCTCGAAGCATTCCGCGGCCGTCCCGTTGCGATCCTTCCCGATGATGACGACGTCGGTCGGGACCATGCGGACTCCGTCGCGCACAGCTCGGTCGGGATTGGCTCCGAGATTCGCGTTGTCATGTTGCCAGACCTTCCACCGAAAGGGGATGTCTCGAATTACCTCAACGCGTCCGATCAACGAGGCTGAAAGCTGTCTGAGTAGAACCCCGATCGTCCACCCCTGCCGGCAACCGCAACGTCCCGAGAGCCATATGCCGCAGGCATGCTTGCGGCATATGGCGAAACGGATGCGCCGAATCACCATCGAGACGGAGCTGCAGTTTTTGCCGGACAGTGTCACCGCGCCGACCTAGTGCGCTCGCACTTTCGGATTGATGGTGCATCCCGCGATGAAACGACCCCGTGGCGAATTAAAGTCAAAGGCCGTTCTCCACACACACATCGCTCTACCGACAGGCCTTGGATTGTGCCGACCATTACTGGAGCCGGTGGCATTGTCGATGTCAAAGACAATGCCACCCTCAACCCGTTTGCGACGCTGACGGTGACCGATCCGGACACACAGGAGATGCTCGCATCAGTGTCCATCCTCAACGGCGTCCATCGCGGTGATTTTGTGAACGCCATGGAATCCGGCTGGACCGGACGCCAGATTGTCGGCAATGACATCGTTTATCAACGGTACTTCAACCCCGCGGCTGATATTGGTTCGGCAGCTCAAGCTGCGATTCGGGCGTTAGTCTTCCAACCACGAAATGATGCGATTACGCCTGGCACCACCGAACTGACTGACTTTCAGATTACTATCAGCGATGGCGTCGCGCCTGCGATCCGAAACAGTATGACCCGCGTGACGACAACGAGTTTTAATGATGTTCCCGCCATCATCGTCGCTGAAGTCAGTCAAGCTGTATTCGCCGGTGCACCGGTAGCGCCGTTTCGCACCCTCGAAGTGACGGACTCGGATACTCAAGACATGCTCGCACGGATCGACGTTACTGACGGCATGAATCAGGGCGACTTCACCCCGGAATCGACGGTCGGCTGGATGCGGCGTGTCAACGGAATGGACATCGTCTCCATTCGCTACTTCAGCCCAAGCTCACGAATCGGCTCGATCGTTCAGGCCGCAGTCTGGACACTCCTGTTTCAGACGCGGGCCAATAATCCCTCGGGGCAGACTGCGTTGTGTGTCTTCAGTGTGGAATTGAGAGATGGTGCCGGAGCCGCCGTCACCAGCCATGAGCTCTCAGTGTTGGCTATCGGAAAGTAGTCTGCCAGCACGATGAATCTCGTTTCGCACTTTATGCAAGGCAAACAAGGCCTTGTGTCACGGTTGCATTGTTATTGGCCGGTGTCGTGGTTGGCAGAACAAAACGATACGGTCCATCGCGCTGTGCTCAGATACGCTTCCCCGTGGGTCCCGTAGCTACGCTTGTCGGACTAACGTCCGCGCGATTCGCGACGCTGGCCAAGAACTTCGTTCCCATGCTGCGACTCCAGTACCCGCAATTGTGGACGTTTCGGCCGGGCAAACAACGTTAACATGGATACTGTTTCGGCGGTCGCATGACGGAATGCCGTGACCTCACCCTCTGATTCTGGGCCCGCCATAAAAGTCAACTGTTCTGGACCGACAACAATCTTCCACTTGGGAAGGGCTCATCGACGGCTGAAAAGTGTGGGAGCCTTTTCGAGAACGAACACAATGCATGGCTGACGGAGCATCCGCGCATCAAGGTCGTGAACATTCAACAGTCGGCAAGCGGCGGAATGGCGACGTGGCTGATCTCCGTCTGGTACGAAGACAGCGCATGACCGCACCGCTGACGGATGTGGCGTGCCAACGTGGGGCTCAAAGTCCGAGTTGGCTTAAGATCCATTTGGCGATGGCAAACGGTCCTGAATAGAACGCGCGCACCAGCGGCACGTTGTCGTACAAATAGGTCAGTGGTGCATAGAGCAATTCCACGACCGGCAACGTGTATGAGACCCAACTGGCGAAAAACGCCCCGCGAATCGCAGCCATTCATCAACGGTGCGACCACGACCGGCGACTCAACGTATCCCACCAGCAACACAGCCGCACACAGCGTCCACCGTTTCCACAGCTTCCAATGGGAGAGCCATCGCCACGGCGCGAACCATGAGACGAGAATCGGCAACCGTGGTTCGGTGGGTGGTGTGCTGGGTTCCATATGAAGATTCTCAACCGGAGACGGAGAGCAGCAACGCGAGCATCATGGAAATGAGCCGCATCGTCGCGGTTAGACGACGTTCACTTGTGCAACGCTTGTCGGGCCCTCAGAAAGCCCTTGTTTTTGCGGGGGCTTTCTTTTTAACAACACTTCAACCCGACTTTGCTCAATCGCAGAGTTCGCTGATTACTGGGTGGGGGTATACGCTCTCTGTCGGTTACGTCGAAGAATTCGTGAAATCGATCCCGGTCCTCTGGGTCGCTTATCGACTCCAGCCAGGAGCACGATTGGCCACCAGCATGTATCTCGGTGCGTTGAGCAGTTTGGCTTTCGGTGCGACCGAGGCCTTAGTTTACTCCGTCATCCGGGCTGATGAAGCCCGGCCCAATTGAAGCGCAGAGGTTTCAACCACCAAGCACCGCCCAGCGCATCGATGCGTCATGGCGCCTCGACGTTGACGAACCTCGCGTCGGTCCGACATCCGTGGGGCGTCTTGGTTCCGACCAGGGCATGAAGAGCGCAGGGCTACCGCACGGCTTTGACCAGTCGAGCCGCGAAGCCACCGGCACGGGGGATCACAACGCGAAGAGTCTCCGTCGCTGAGACGGACACTTTGCGTCGCGTGAGGGCCGTCGGACCCCCGTCCGGGTCGTCCAGATATAACTCCACCTCATACGGACCCTTACCGAGGAAATCGAGCGGTAAGTCCAACTCCTGCGGCTTGCCAGCCGTCATTCCGCCGAGATACCAAGTCTCACCGTTTCGGCGGGCGACCACGAGGCACTCGTCCAGTTTGGCGTGTGGGACGCTCGTTTCATCCCAGTTCGCTGGAACCTGAGTCAGGAATTCCAAACCGGGCTGGTTGCGATAAGCTTCGGGATAGTCGGCCATCATCGGCAGGTGATTCTGGTACACGACGTACATCGCCAACTGGTGGCCCCGTGTGCCCTGGACCGGCGGGGCCACGTCACGAAAGCGATAGTTCTCGGGCAGCACATTCCGCATCCCCCCCTGATGGTAATCGAGTGGACCGGCGAGCATCCGCACGAAGGCAATGTCGAGATTGTGCTCGGGGGGAGTCCCTCGCACGCCCGGCGGCTGCCACTTGTTGTACTCCTGGTTCAGCGCGGCCTCGTAGGTCAAGACATTCGGCCAGGTGCGTTCCATGCCGGTCGGCTTGTAGGCCCCGTGGAGTGTGAGCGTCAAATGATGCTTCGCGGCTTTCTCGGCCATTTCGTGATAGAAGCGAACCATCTCCTGGTCATCACGATCCATGAAGTCGACCATCACGCCCTCGATGCCCCACGCTTCGTAGGTGCGGAAGGCTTCGTCGATCTGCGGTTTCAGCGCTTTCCAGTGCATCCACAGCCGCAGACGGACTCCCTTGGTCTTCGCATGCCGCAGGACTTCCGGCAAGTCGATGGACGGGGCCGCTTTTGTGATGTCGGTTGGACCATTCGGATTGATCGGGCCGCCATACCAGGCGATGTCCAATCCGTCGAGGGAATGATACGGGATGCCACGCTCAGCGCAGAAATCGATGTAGTGTTTCATCGTCGCGGTGTTCACGCCCGGTTCAAAGTTCACTCCTTCGAGCACGTAGTGGTTCCACCACGGAAAGGTTGTCTTGCCCGGTTTGATCCAAGAGGTGTCCTTGATCGCCACCGGATCGCTGAGGTGGAAGATCAGATTCGATTCGATCAGCCGGCCGGGATTATCGCCCACCATCAGCACGCGCCACGGCGATGCGAATGGCGTCTGACCCGTCACTTTTGCCCCGTCCTTGCGATCCGGCAACGGCGAGAGCTTGGAGACCAACGTTCCTGGCGCGCCGTCGACACCGGAAAGATACATCCCGGCATAGTCCGTCAGATTCGCCTCGGTCACAGCGAACCAAACTTTCTGCGGATGCTCCAGCAGCATCGGCAGACCAATCAACCGGCCGGAGCGCAGTTCCGAAACCGGCTTGGTGTCGTAGTACCATTCGTAAGGTGTCGTATAGCCACTGAGCGGCAGCACTTTCGCTTGCGGGTTGTCTGGGAAAGTCAGGAGGGTGTGCTCGTCGGTCAGCACGAATTCACGCAGCGTTTCTTGCTCCGGGAGAAGATAACGGAACGCAACGCCATCGTCGAACACACGGAACGCGAGGCCAAGCTGGCGATGGGGCGGTCGCGTTTCTTCGAGTGAGACCACGAGTTCGTGGTGATGATCTCTCGCCGTCGACGCTTTGCCGACGGCAATCCGATAGGTCTCGTCGCGACTCGCTCGGCGGGTTCCGCTGATCTTCAGGGAATCACGCAAAACCCCCGACCCCGCGAACTCAAGCCCGAGAGCTCCGCGGACGATGGGGATCCCGCGGTACGCCACGTCGAATGTGGGCCGCTCCTGCTCGCCAAGACGGAACGTCACTCGCAAATGGTCATCGGGTGACGCAATTGTCAACGGCTCGGCAGCTTCCTGCGCGGTGACGAACGGTATCGGACAGACCGTCAAGCTGAGAACCCACAGCAACCGGGGGAGCGCGCGCATCATCACATCTTATGCTGAGGGAGCCATTTCAACTTGAGGCAGCGCAGCCAACAGCACCGGATTGTATTCATCACCCGCACAATTTCGCTACAGGCGGCAGCCGAGTTCAATCCAGGCTGAAGTCGTTGCGGTCACTGTTCGTCTGCGTCTCACTTTGGCACCGGAGATACGTTGTTCACGATGGCGGCGTAGGCCGGTTTTGGCTGACCACTCGCGTCGAGGATCAGCGGATGTTGTCCCTGACGCCAGGTGCGGCGGTCGTGCAGGCCCCAGAACGTGACTCGCTCGATGACATCCTTGTGCTTCTGGAAAATAGCGAACAGCTTTGCATAGTCTTCGGCCTGCAATTTCAGGTCTTCGGCAGAAGCGGGTGCCGAGGTTCGAGAGTTGCGTCGTCCAAAACCTCCGCCGAGTTGGCCGCCTGCCGCCCCGCGAATCGTGACGTCGAGTTCCGTAATGCTGACCTTCAACCCGAGCGACGCGTAGTCGGAGATCGCGTTGTCGATATCTTCAAACGGCACGCTTCCGGATCGCCAGTGTCCCTGAATACCGACGGCATGAATGGGTACGTCTTCGCTGAGCAGTCGCTTCAAGAGCACCATCGAGCTGGCATGCTTGGGTCCCGACTCGATGTTGTAGTCATTGTAATACAGCATCGCATCGGGATCGGCTTCATGGGCGAACTTGAATGCGAGCGTCAGAAACTCCGGGCCGATCGACTGCTTCCATGGGGAGTCGCGCAGGGCTTCCGTGTTCGCCGTCTCCGCGTTGCCGCCATCAGTGATAGCTTCATTGACGACATCCCAGCTTTGAATCTTGCCCTTGTAACGACCGACCAGCGTGTGGATGTGATCCTTCATCCGCTGCGTGACGGTGGCTTTGTCGCCGTCGCGGAAGAACCAGCCGGGAGTTTGTGCATGCCAGACCAGCGTATGCCCGTGGATCCACTGGTGATTCCGAGCCGCCCACTCCACGAGCGCGTCGGCGCGATCGAACTGCCAACGGTCTTCCTGGGGATGAATCGGCTCCGGCTTCATGCAGTTTTCGGGAGTGACGGCGTTAAAGTGTCTCGACGCCAGGAGCAATTCCTCTTCGGAATAGCTGGTCGGGACATCCCCGGCCATCCCGATGCGGAACGCATCCGCAAACGCATCCTTGATCACGCGGTCGATCTTGACCTCGACTGCCGGTGCTGAGTCGGGCTGAGGCTTGGCGGCTGGCAGTTCCTTGGGAAGCTGACGAGTTGCTGTGGATTCCGCGCTGCCGAAATTCGCCACGTTGCGCACGAGTTTGACCTGGCCGTTGGCCAATGTGCCTCTGTACTCGATACGGATGTCGCGATCCTGAATCTTTCGCAGTTCAACAAACGAGATCGAGTCGCCGTCGACCTTCACATCCGAAAAACGAACATCGCGTTTTTCATCAGCTGATTCCACGACCGCTGTTGCCGTCTGCTTGCCCTCTTGGCTGACGAAGTCAAAATGATAGGTTTGCACGCCAATGGCGGTTTCAAATTGGGCGTGCCACTGGCCCGCGATCTCCTGAAACAAGAGCGGGGCGAACTTGCGGAGACTGCGACGCCAGGATTGCCATTCGTGGCCAGTCTCTGGCGAGACATAGAATTGGACGTTGATGCCCGCACCCTTCAGCGCCTCGACACTGGCCCGCGGGTCGCCGCCACGGCGCGGGCCACCGTCACCAAGCTCATGGCCGCCATAGCTGACGAAGACCAGCTTGTTGCTTTTCTTGAAGGCCTCCAGATCCTCGATATCACTGAGAGCGATGCTGCCGCCACTGAACAATCCGATGTGCGAGAAAGTATCGAGCTTCTTGAGAGTGATCGTCTTCGTTTCCATGCCCCCCATCGACAACCCGGCCATCGCGCGGTGGGGCTGGTCAGCCAGCGTGCGAAAGTTGGCGTCGATGTAGGGAATCAATTCTTCACAGAGCACCGTCTGGAATGGACGGATGTCGAAGTCGCGCAGCCCGCCGAACCGGATGTCGTTCGTCATCCCGTAGGTCATCACGATGAGGAACGGCCGGACTTTCTGCTCCGCGATCAGATTGTCCATGATCAGTCCGGCGTGCCCTTGGACACTCCACCCGTACTCGTTCTCGCCGTAGCCGTGCTGCAGGTACAGAACAGGGTAACGCTTCTCGATTTCCTGGTCATAATTCGGCGGCGTGTACACAAACGCGCGGCGGTGGGTATCGGTGCTTTTGGAAGGGAACAGAAGCTCGCGAATCTGGCCGTGGGGCACGGTTTTCACGGAGTAGAAGTCACGATCGTGAGCGGGGACTTCCACAGCACTGCCCCAGCGATTCGCGCCGAAGTACATCATGCTGTTGGGGTCGGGGACTTCCGCTCCATCAATCTTGATGGCGTAATAGTGAAACCCCTCGTCGAGTGGGCGCGAGTATCCAATCCAGACACCATCGTCCCCCTTCACGAACTCCGTACTCTCGCGGAATGTCACACCTACGCTCTTCGCTTCTGGTGCCACGATCCGGAACTTCACGCGACGCTGGGAATTGACCTGCGGATACTCGCGTCCAGGCTGATTCGTCGAGGCCGGCTTGAAGTCGTCCGCAATTCCCTCGGGGCGTGCGGTCGACGGGCGGTCGGCTTCTGCCGCGGTGGGGGCTTGTGCGTCCCGAGTCGCTTGAGTCAAAGCGGCTTTCGCGGCGTCCTCGTTAAACAAGAACTGGGCGAAGTGATAAAGATTGTTTCTCCAGTGGGTCGGGTCATGTCCATTCGCATCCACATTCCAGAGGTGCGGAATGTCATTCTGCTTCAGGTGACGTTGCATACGCTGGCTGATGCGAATGAGGCCGTCTTTGTTGCCACAAGAGAGCCACAGCAGCTTGAGTTTCTCCCGAGTCTTGGCGGGATCGGGAATCAGCTCCTCGGGTGCCTTGGTATTGGGGGCGGAGGAAAATCCGCCAATCCAAGCGAAAGTGTCGAGGTGTGCCAGACCAAAATTCAGCGACTGGCCGCCCCCCATCGACAGTCCCGCCACAGCCCGATGTTCGCGATCCACCTGGACGGGAAAACGGGACTCAATTGCCGGAATGACATCCTCCAACAAGTCTCGCTCAAAAACTCCAAATGCCGGGGCCGATTCAAAAATGTTCCCGCCCGCCCGATCGTTCTTCTGGGCGCGACCATTCGGCATGACGACAATCATCGGTACAGCTTTACCGTCCGCGATCAGGTTATCGAATAACCTGTCGACCGCGGCGGATCGCTGCCATTCGGTCTCATCCCCACCGATGCCGTGCAGCAAATAGAGCACCGGATACTTCCGATCGTTCGAGTACCCCGGTGGCGTATAGACATTCATCTTGCGGGTGGTGCCGACCGTCTTGGAGTCGTACTTGATCAGCGCCAGTTCGCCGTGCGGGATCTCCTCGCGTTTGGCAACGATGCTCTCCGGGGGATCGGCGAAGGTTTGCTTGTCGTCTGGACCAAGCTCAATGGGACCGCCGAAGCCGCCTGGGCCACCGCGGCGCTGCGGGCGATCCCCCGGTTGCTGACCGGCGCGGTCGCTTGGCGGTGGCGTCAGAGGGCGACGGTCTGTGTCCGCCCGCTCCTGCGCTGGAAGGGAAGCGACTGTCCACAGAAGCAGCCAACAGAGGGTGATGTGCTTTTGCATAGAAGGTCCTTTAGTTCCCGTTCTGGGTCGAGGCAGCCGCCATGATCATCGAGGCATCCGCAAATGAGTCGGACACGCGCCGGAGAAGCCCCACAAGTGACTCCGTCTCTTCGGCGCTCAAAGCACTCACCATCCGGTCCCGGATGGCCTGGCCCGCCTTGAACACTTGCCGATATTTCCGCAACCCCGATGCTGTCAGAGCGACCGTTCTCGCACGCCCATCGGTCGGGTGTGTGTTGCGCGCGACGAGGCCTCGGTCTTCCAGCAGGACGAGCATCGCACGCACGGTGCTGGGATCCGAGGGCATGCGCGCCGCCAATTCGCGTTGTGTGAGCGCATCGCCGCGTGACAGCGTCGCCAACAGCACGAACTGATCGGCGGTGACGCCGAGTTCCGCAAACTGCATGTCCGAGCAGCGATGGAGAGCCAGATAAGCAGCTCTTAGCTCCAGCGGGAGTCGATCCTTTGGTTCCATCAAGATGCCCAAGGAGTCAGCAAAGATCCTGAATCGAAACCGTGTGTATACGCACGAATCTAGGCGACGGCGAGACGCCGATCAAGTCAAGGTCTCTAAAATCGGTTTTAATTACCTCACCTTTTCCCGGGCGTGCCATTCCAAGTTTGTCCTTATAGATGTGATTGGTTATGCGGGCGGCAAACTCATCCAACTGGGCTTTCGGCCCGCGAGTCGTTCAACGCAGGCCGCAGACTGTTGTTCAACGTGTCCGTCGGTCCTGTGGATGTGGATCGACCGATTAATCAGCTGATTCATGGCATCAGGCGGGAAACGCAGATGTCCTCGCTTTCCTGCGGGTTGGAGGAAGGGGATGCGACCAGCTTTGACCAGGCGACGAATTGTTGAAGCTGAGAATTGCGTTGCAACGCAAATCTCTTTGAGCGTTAATAGTTTGCCGCCCGCGGACATCGACGCTAGTGCTGATGGTGTCATCGTTAGCAACAACGATAACTATCAAAAACGCCGCGTCGATGGAGTTGTTTGTGAATCTGAGTCCATAGAACGTACGGCAACTGTTTGATGACGACGACATGCCGATACCAAAGAAAGCGCCGGGATGATATATCCGAATCCTGAATGTGAAACGTTGGATGAGATCCGATGCTGACTTCTACCGAACCAGAGGTGTCGCCGGCAGGTGATACTGAAGTGGACCCCGTTTTTTAGACCACGGGGCTAGATGGAAAAGCGGTGTTGGAACGGCGAGAACGGGGGCATCGTGGAAGGATTCCTTGGAAGGGAAAGACGATGCCTCGGAAGCGGCGGTTGTTCGATGGAGGCTTCAAGGCGAAGGTGGCCTTGGATGCGATTCGCGGGTTGAAGACGGTGAGCGAGTTGGCGGCGTTGCACAAGGTGCATCCGACGCAGATCACGTTGTGGAAGAAGCAACTCCTGGAGGGGGCGGCGACGGTGTTCGAGTCGGGCGCGACGAAGAAGCCAACGACGGAGGAGCCGAGTTCAGCGGAGTTGTACGAGCAGATTGGTCGGCTCAAGATCGAGTTGGACTGGGTCAAAAAAAAAGTGGCCGCGGACGGTGGCTGAGCGGTGTGCGTGGATCGAGCCTGGTGATCGCGGCCTGAGCGTGCGTCGTCAATGCGAACTGTTGGGTCTGCATCGGGCGAACCTGTATTACGAGCCGGTGCCGGAGAGCGCCGAGACCCTGCAACTGATGCGGTTGATCGACGAGGAGTATCTGCGTCATCCATTCCTGGGGAGTCGTCGGCTGGTGCTGTGGCTGGCGAGTCAAGGGCATGTGGTCAACCGCAAGAAAATGCAGCGATTGCTGCGAACCATGGGACTTCAGGGGATTGCGCCGGGACCGCGGACGACGGTGCGGGCCGCGGGCCACAAGGTCTATCCGTACCTGCTGCGGGGCGTGGAGATCACGCGGCCGAATCAGGTGTGGGCCTACGACATCACCTACGTGCCGTTGCAGCAAGGGTACTTGTACCTGACGGCGGTGATGGACTGGTTCAGCCGGTGCGTGCTGTCGTGGAGACTGTCCAACAGCATGGATGTCGAGTTCTGTCTGGCGGCCCTGGAGGAAGCGTTGCGATACGGTCGTCCGGAGATTTTCAACACGGATCAAGGGTCGCAGTTCACGAGCCAGGAGTTCACGGGCCGGTTGGCCGCGGAGTCGATTGCGATCAGCATGGACGGGAAAGGTCGGGCGATCGACAACGTGATGATCGAGCGGTTATGGAGAACGGTGAAGTATGAGAACATCTATCTCAAGGACTACGCGACGGGAGCCGATTGTCATCAAGGGTTGCAGGCGTACCTGACGTACTATTGCCACGAACGCCCCCACCAGAGTCTGGCGAACCAGACCCCCTGGCACGCCTTCCAATCCACTCGCCGCCGACCCCACTGATGACCATCTAAGAAACCCCGCCCCGTGGTCTAAAAAACGGGGTCCACTTCAATACCAATGGCATCCTCCGCGAAGCGGAGAATGCTTGGTTGGCTTTTTTGAACCGCTACCGTATGTCCCGCTTGTCCGGGGAAGTTCACTATTCCTTGCCTGTGAAGTTGCTTGCGCATCTCTCGTCTGAGGTTCAGAACTTCCTGACCCCGACAGACCTGGCCTTCGAGCGCGAGTTTTTTGCGGCGGCTTCATTTGGCGTGTTTCGGGGGTTGCAAATCGGTGATGCGGCAAACCCGCCTGCCGCGATTCTGGCGACCAAAGAGCGTGCGATGGCGGCAGAAGCCTGGATCCGGACAACGCTCGATGAACAGCGAGTGGCCATCGGCGTGGCTTCCGCCGACCTTCGGGAGGCTCAGTCGCAATATCAGGATGCCCGGGATATTTCTGCGGCGAAGCGAAGTGGTTACGTGGGTTGGTTGATCAGCCCCCCCCCTATCGACAAGACATCTCAATCCTTAACAGCTTGTGGATTTAAGCCGTTTGGTATCGGCCGATCGAATTGCCCCAGCGGGCGAGTGTGAACGGGTTGAGGAATGTTTCCGGGGTGGTGCGGGGCCTGGGGTGCCATGTTGGAAGTCGGGACCAGGCTTTCAGG
>JBGSUN010000075.1:0-15062 GCA_041753475.1 Planctomycetaceae bacterium
CTGCCGGATCGCCTCCGTAAGCGGACCGTCGTCGGCGTTTGGTGCGCGACAGCGTTGCTTGGCTGTCTGGCGGTGATGATTGTGTCGGCCGTCGGCCTGAATCTGCCTGGCGTGCGGCAGATCTTCGCCGCCAGCAACTCCGCCAACCTTTTCGGTCGGTTGATCGGCTTTACGCTCTCTGTCGGTTTCGTCGAAGAATTCGTGAAATCGATCCCGGTCCTCTGGGTCGCTTATCGACTCCAGCCAGGAGCACGACTGGCCACCAGCATGTATCTCGGGGCCTTGAGCGGATTAGCTTTCGGTGCGACCGAGGCCTTAGTCTACTCCGTCAGGTACGCCGCCGAGCACGAAAGTTATCAGATGACATACGGAACCTACTTGATCGTCCAAGTGCTTCGGTTCGTCAGTCTGCCGCTGCTCCACGCCGTCTGGTCGGCAACTTTGGGGTACTTCATCGGCCTGGCCGCCTCCCGGCGACCGGGTGCTCGAGGGATTCTCGTGGTGGGACTGACGCTGGTCTCAGTCCTCCACGGCGCTTACAACACGGTCTCCTACCACTGGGGTGGATTGGCAGTCGCGTTCCTTTCGCTGACTCTCTTCGTCAGCTACGTGCGCCGAGCCCAGCAAGTCGTTCCCATCGTGAATGCGCCGATGGAAACGGCATAGGACAGCGTCCGAGCGATCAGGGATCGACGGACTTCAACGAACAAATCCTTGGTAGCTTTGCTACGTCGAAGTGATGTTGTTGAGCGAGAGGCGGTGAGAGTGGCGTTCACGATTTATGACCGAATGCGAGTCTGAGTTTAGGCCACAGACCGCTCGGAAGAAACCGATTGCCAAGAAACTCACACCGGATCAATTGCTCAACTTTGATCATGCGACTGCGGTTTGCGATCACACTGACAAGTCGGTTCATGACCAAGCCGATTCGTCGCAGGTCACTCTGCCCCGAAACATCTTTCAACACACGGCAGACGGCGAAGTGCCTCGGTCCGACTGAGTACGGCGGGCCGAATGTCACATGCATCCTGTCTCGCAGGAAGCAAGAGACCGAGCAACACTTGCGGCGGATTTAAGTAAGTGGGTGAGGGCCTTCCGTAGAAGGCCCTCACCGTTGCAATGGGGCCGGCCTTTGTAAGGCCGGAGTTCGTGCAGCGTCAGAATTGCAACAAAAGACTCGACACAACTTCAATTGGGCCAGACGCTTATGAGCGATTATTCGTCTGGACTACACGAGCGGTTGCCTACTGACAAGCACGAGTGTACCCTAGAATGATCGTGAATAAAATCACAAACCACTCTACACAAAAGCATGAATAAGAATTCCCGCTTCAAACGGTATTCTCACGGCAAGAACGCAACCGCAATCGTGAATCCCTGGGAACACAATCGTGGACGAACTCCGAGGATACCCCACACGCTTACCAGATCAAGATCGCTTTCGCTCCCTCGACCCGCATGGCGATTTTGATGCTCTGCACACAGCTTGGGTTGAACTCGCAGGGAAGAGTTCTGCCGGGGTTGCGGGACAGCAGGCGCAGCTCTATTTGCGAACGCAGTCGCGCGGACATGACGAGCGACGGTGTGAGAAGCGCAGGTATCCCGCTTTCCTTGGTTCTCGCATCCCAAGTCATGGGGCATCACCCGGACCAGATTTCTTGGCCGAGCAATCGGAGACGCGACAGGTCGTCAAACGCGTCGTGTTAAGTTTAACGCCGCAGGATTGCCTCATTATCAGGCTGCGGTTCTATGACGGCCTATCCCCGCTTGAAATCGCCGAACTCTTGCACCGCCCCAAGCAGACGGTTCATACGCAACTCCGTCGCCTGTTGGTGCGATTGAGCAATGATCCTCTTCTCCAAGCCTGCGTCTGAGCCCCGTTCAAACTCTGGAAGGCCCCCTCCATGTCCACCGAATCCCTTCGCGATCTCTGGCTCCTGTTCCAGCGCGAGTATCAATGCTCGCTCGATCGCATGCTGTGCAACCCGCGCTTGCGGAACGAACTCCTGGCAGCCGCATCTTCTGTCGTTCCGGCTGCCGACGAGTAACAGATCCTTTGGTCCCTCGTCAGCCTCCGCAAGAAGAAGACCTTGCCGCACACGCAACGGTAGCACGGCCCACGCATCGTGTTCTCCATTGCGAGTTGCCATCACAAATCCCCATTATCCCGTATCGCGCCCACTTGTGTACGGACGTTTCGTTGGACATGATCTGCCTAGCATGGTGGTTAGGATCACCCCATCACGCCCCTCACGGGAACCGACCACGATGGCCGACTCCACACAACTCCTGCGTCAATGGACCGTTCTGCGGACACTCTCCGCGCGACGGCACGGGGCGACTCTCAAGCAACTCGCAACAGACACCGGCGTTTCCGAGAAGACCATCGGACGCGACCTACGTTTGCTTCGCCGACTCGCCTTCCCCATCGACGAAAAGGTCGGCGAGCACGGCCGCAAGCACTGGATCATGACCGACACCGGCGGACTTCCGGCTCTCGGTTTCACTCTCGAAGAAGCCGCTGCGTTGTATCTCGGTCGACAGTTTCTGGAAGGTCTCGCCGGGACTTTATTCTGGACCGGCGCCCAATCGGCCTTCAAAAAGATTCAATCCGCCTTGGGTGACGCCGCGCTGCAGCACCTGAACAAGCTCGCCGCGGCATTTTACCTGAAGACGCATGCCCTCACGGATTACAGCAGTCGAGCCGAAATCATCGATCAACTGATGGTCGCCATCGAAGAACGCCGGCTGACGGTCATCACGTACCAATCGCTTCGCAGCACTGAGCCGGTGTCGTTGTACGACATCCATCCGTACGCGCTGGTGCATCACAAAGGGGCGCTCTACGTCATCGCCTGGTCGAAGGACCACAACGAAAACCGGACCTTCAAAATCGACCGCGTGTCGAAAGTCGACCACTACCCGTTGCAATTCACCCGTCCGGCGGACTTCGACCCGGTGACGTACCTCGCCCACTCGTTTGGCATCTTCGCCGCCGACGGCCCGCCGCAAACCGTCCGCGTCCGCTTCGCCCCCAGCATCGTACGGATCCTCGAAGAGAAGCGGTTTCATCCGTCGCAAAAACTGACCCCACAGCGCAACGGCAGCATCCTCGCCGAGTACACGCTGGCCTCCTTCGAAGAATTCACCTCATGGATCCTCAGCTTCGGACAACATGCCGAAGTGCTGGAACCGAACTCGCTGCGTGAAATGATCACCACCGCACTCAACGAGGCTCTGGCCCAATACAGTCCCACCCCCATTCCCAACGCCGTGCCACCACCCCGTGTGAAACGAAAAGCGAAGTGAAGTCGAATAAGACGGGACGCAGTGGATGACATCGCCATGACGAAGAACGCAACCATGACCTTCCAAGATTTCTTCCGCACTGCCGCTGGGGGTCGCGATCCGTATCCGTATCAGGAACGGTTTGCGACGGCGGAGGAGTTGCCGTTGCTGCTGAATGCTCCGACGGGGGCGGGCAAGACGGCGACCGCGATTCTCGG
This sequence comes from Planctomycetaceae bacterium, assembly GCA_041753475.1. Classification (GTDB taxonomy): domain Bacteria; phylum Planctomycetota; class Planctomycetia; order Planctomycetales; family Planctomycetaceae; genus DSVQ01. Next base: position 3,507 of record JBGSUN010000075.1, read on the forward strand.
ATGGCTCTGGCGATGGCAGACGCGTCCCGCAACCACACCGCGGCGGCTGATCTATTGTCTGCCAATGCGCGTTTTGGTCGAGCAAACAGAGCGGGAAGCCCGCGATTGGATTGATCGCCTGCAATCCACTCTCAAAGAGAATGTTGATGTGCATGTGCTGATGGGGGGCGTCGAAACCGAAAAGTGGTTTCTGCGTCCGCAGCAGCCTACGATTTTGATCGGGACACAGGACATGCTGTTGTCGCGGGCGCTGAACCGCGGGTATGCCGCCAGCCGATTCCACTGGCCCATTGATTTCGGACTGTTGAACAACGATAGCTTGTGGGTCTTTGACGAACCGCAATTGATGGCGGGGGGCGTCAGCACCTCGGCACAACTGGCGGGCTTGCGCCCGGCCCTGCAAACTTACGGACCATGCCCGTCACTATGGATGTCGGCGACGCTGGAGCCAAACTGGCTCGACACGATCGACTTCCGGGGGAAATTCAATACAACTCCGCAAGAGTTGACGGAAGCGGATTATGATCCAAAGCTTCCCTTGCACGGAAAAATGACCGCGGCCAAGACGCTGGCAAAACTCAACGTCACTTCGTCCAAGGATATGAAAGAAGTCGCGAAAGCGGTTTGGGATAAACACCGTGAACAAAATCGCTCAGGGACACAGACGCTCGTCGTGTTGAACACGGTGGATCGAGCAAAAGCCACCTATGACGAGTTGCTCAAGCTCCGCAAGAAGGATGGTCCCCCCACGCTGCTGCTCATTCATTCGCGATTTCGTCCGGCTGAACGGCAACCGCTCAACAAACTTCTTCAAGAGAAGGGCGACGCTGCGAACAACCGCATCATTATCGCCACGCAGGTGGTTGAGGCAGGGGTCGACATTTCGGCCCGGACGTTGATCACTGAACTCTGCCCTTGGGCCAGTCTCGTCCAGCGCATCGGTCGCTGCAATCGGACCGGGGAAGACGGAACCGCGGCCGATCCCGCACAGGTGTATTGGATCGATCTCGATGACAAGCTGGCCCCCCCGTATGAACCGGACGATTTCAAATTCTCCCGAGAGCAACTCGCAAAACTCAACGGGAAAACCGTCTCGCCACAGGCTTTGACGGTGTTCAAGCAACAAGAAGGCTTTCAACTGCCCTTCGTGCACAAGCACGTGCTGCGCCGCCGCGATCTGATGGACCTGTTTGATACGACTCCCGATCTGTCGGGCAACGATATTGACATATCACGGTTCATCCGCAGTGACGATCCCGATACCGATGTGCAAGTCTTCTGGCGGGACTGGTCGGACAATGTCCCTGATGAACCGCAACCCGAGCGGCCGGAGTTATGTTCTGTTCCGGTCGGCCAGGCCCGGACTTTTCTCAAAGCGATGACGGAGAAGAGGTGTGGTCCGGCGTTTCTCTGGGATCATCTCGACGATGAGTGGGTGAAGCTCGAATGGCATGAAGTCCGGCCGGGCATGGTGATCCTTTTGCCTTGCGAAGCGGGCGGATACTCGGAGCTCGGCTGGAATCCAGTCTCATCAGCCAAGGTTCTCCCCGTGCCGCGTAAGCTGGAACCTGTGAAGGGACAGGGCATGGCTTCCGACACCAATTCCGTGACGAATGAGACGGCCTACACCATTGAGCAACACACGAACAATGTGATGACGAAGTTGGATGCTCTGTTGAAAGTTCTTCCCGTGGCCGATTACACCGCGGTTCTCCGTCAGGCCGCGCGTTGGCATGACCTGGGCAAGGCACACGTCGTCTTTCAAGCCGGATTGCGCAAGGTCAATCCCGCTCTGGCCGAAGACCAGCTTTGGGCCAAGTCCGGCAAACAGGGAAAACTAACCTACGGCCGCAAGCATTTCCGCCATGAACTGGCTTCCGCCCTCGCGGCTCTACAGCATGGCCTTGCCTTTGAGGTGGCCTATCTCATCGCGACTCATCATGGTCGAGTGCGGCTCAGTATCCGCAGCCTGCCGGGTGAAACACCCGATGATCCACAATCTCTCTTTGCGTTGGGTGTCTGGAACAACGATACCCTGCCCCCGGTGTCATTGGGTGATGGTGTCACGTCTCCGGCTATCCCGTTAGACCTGTCGCCGATGCAACTCGGTGGCGATACGAGCTGGACGGGCCGCGCGCTGGAACTGTTAGGCGAACTCGGGCCATTCAAGCTCGCATATCTGGAAGCCCTGTTGCGGGCCGCCGATGTGCAAGCCAGTCGAGAGGAGGCGGGGCGTGAATAGTATCGAACTTTCCGGTTGTACGCCGGAACCCCTGATGAATTACCTGAAAGCGCTCGGCGTCTTCCGACTGGTCGCGGAGGACCGAGACCACGGCGACCCTGCCGCACGGCTGTCATGGTCGGGCGGCGTTGCGGTTCTTCACACGGTGCTGGACCGCGACAGCCTCGTCAACTTCTTCCTCAATGATTATCAACCCACGCCGATTGTCGCTCCCTGGAATGGGGGCAGCGGCTTCTACGGTGGCGGTTCCGAACCGTTGGAAGCCATCGCAGAATCGTCATCCCCGCGTCTTCGTCGGTATCGCGAAACTATTCTCGCTCTCAAGCCACTCATTCCGGGTCAAAAACCCAAAGATGAAGACAAGTCACGGCTGCTGATCGAGTGCCGCAATGAACTGAGCGACGAGGTCGGTGGATGGCTCGATAGCTGCTTCGTGCTGCGCGAAGAGGGAACGAGTTTCTTTCCGTTGCTCGGCACGGGTGGCAATGACGGACGGCTCGATTTCACGAACAATTTCTTCCAGCGCCTGGCGGATATCATCGGCTTTGCTGCGGAAAGTTCCCCGCCTCGTTTGTCTGAAGACTTCCTCCGAGCCGCACTCTTTGCAGACACCATCGTCACACTGGGAAAGTCGGCCATCGGTCAATTCAATCCTGGTGGGATCGGGGGGGCGAACGGAACGCAAGGTCGATTTGAGGCGGATTCACGCGTGAATCCGTGGGAATATGTCCTCATGCTCGAAGGGATTTTGCTCTTCGCCGGCTCCGTCTCACGTCGACTGGGTTCGACGGGAATGCTGAAAGCCGCGTTCCCCTTCACGGTGGAGTCGGTCGCCGTCGGATATGGCTCCGCGATTGCGAATGAAGAAACCACCGATGGCTCTCGGGCAGAACTCTGGTTACCCCTGTGGGACAGCCAGACATCTCTGGGAGAGGTAAAGCAACTCTTTGCGGAAGGGCGTGCCCAACTGAGCCGCCGTCAGGCGCGAAATGCCATTGAATTCGCGTTGGCCGTCAATCTTCTGGGTGTGAATCGAGGCATCACAGCGTTTGCTCGCTACGGATTCTTGAAGCGCAACGGGCTAGCATTCCTCGCCACCCCGTTAGGACGGATTTTGGTCAATCCCCGTCCGAAAGCGCAGCTCTTACAAGATTCACAGCTGACGGAATGGATAGATCAATTGAGGCGCGCTTGTCGCGATAAGGACAAGGTGCCGACTCGATATCAGAGCGCACTCCGCAATATTGATCGCGCGATGTTTGAATTTGCCAATCGCAGTGAATCGGGAAACGATGAACCTTATCTTCTCGGCGTCCTCCGCGCTTTAGGACGTGCTGAACGGACGCTTGCAACAGGTTTGCGATTCGCAGAGGAAAAGTATATCCCGCCTCTTACCGGCTTGAGTCTAGACTGGCTGTTGTTGGCACAACCGACGGATGATTGGCGCCAATTCCGATTGGCAGCGGCATTGGCGTCGATTGGGTCGGTGACCCATACGGACTTGGGACCATTCCGTTGCCATATAGAGCCCGTCGAGGTGAAAGGTTCGCGAGTTAATTGGTCACCGGGTTCTGTGAGTGCCGTCTGGTCAAATCGCGGGCTCACAGCGAATCTTGCTGACGCGTTGTTGCGACGCGGGATCGAAGCGGAGCAAAATAGCCAGGCAGGTGTGCCATTACGGTCTCGTGCTCCCGCTCCACTCGCCGATGTTTTCAATTTTCTGGGAAATGATCGAGAAGGGGATGACGAGCTTACCGACCTTCTTTTCGCCCTTGTTGGTCTGGAATGGTCCAACTCGGAGTGGTTCAAGAATTTGCAGAATGTTCAGGAACTAAAAGCTGCCTGGTCCGTCCCTGATCCTGTCTTCGTCCCCATCGAGTTCTCGGCAATTCGCACGATAACGGAGCCTACCGACCTCATCACATCTAAGGGACGGTGGAGTGTTGCAGGAGGATTGGATGAACCAGCGACAGTTTGGCTCAAACCGGACTTGAGAGCACACCACACGCTCATTCGCGCTTCGGGAAATACGAATTCGCTCAAGAATGCTGTAGCGATGGCAGGGCGTCGATTGCATTCTGACCGATTCGCAAATTGCTTCGGACCACGACGGCAACTTCAGGCGGACACCAAATTGGACGGTCCACGCCTGGCTGCAGCTTGCCTTTTCCCTCTCACCTTAAAAAGTCGAACTCGACTTGTACGTGAACTTTCCGAGTCTGGTAGTTCTGACGAATGATCAACAACTCTCTGTGCAAAAAGGAATAACAATGCCCCTAGACTTGAAGTCCTTAGACTCTGCTCCGCGTATCTTGATTGAAGCGAAGCTCAAACCACTCGCCGGCTCGCGGATTCAGCCGACCGGGTTTCCCGATCTTGGACCGGCGACATACAGTGCCCCGGATGGCAATGGCGGGACGATTCCCACGCTGCTGGTTGAATCCGCGCAGTCGATGGCAAATCGGATGGAAGCCGTTTGTTGGGACGAAGCCGCAGACGATGTTGTGGCCGAATTGAAGGGCCTGCCGTATGTGAAAGTGAATCTTGCCGGATTGCCCGGAGAGGGAAATACCACGTCGAGCCTGCTCGAATTCCATCGCCTGAATTCGCCCTACATCATGACCGGTGTCACGAAGGACGGGGCGGTCTTTGCCAATCTGCTGAAGCCCGAACTCGGTATGGCATCGGTGACAGCGGCTACCAAGAAAGGGGCCAAGAACAAGTCTGAAGCGGCTCCCGATGAAGCCGCAAGCGACAAAGAGCCGGACGAGGTCGCGGGAGTGGTCAATCTCCGCAAGCTGGCGACCGTCTGTTTCAAGTACGATCCAAGTTCATTGATTCATGGCGTTTTTCTGGAAAAAATCGCGGGGCGGTTGCGGCATCCACGGGCGCTGTCGGCGTTCATCGAAGCCACCGGTGTCGAACGGGCCGACAGCGGCGGCGTGAAGTTCGACCGCGCACTTCCGAAACCGAGTGTGGCCGGGGTCGATGCCAAGGGAGGCTATGGCAACGTCCCCTTCCACCGCACTGAATTCACCGCCCAGAACATCACGGCGTATTTCAGCATCGACCTGGCCCAGATTCGTGGATACGGCCTTGGTGTGGATGCCGAACAATTACTGATTGCTCTATCACTGTGGAAAGTGCGGAAGTTCCTCGATTCAAATATGCGTCTACGAACGGCATGCGAGCTGGAAGTCATTGATCCGAAGGGCATTCAGGTGAAACGCCCCCCGGAAGGCTTCGCACTTCCCGCGGCGGACGATTTGGCGAAACGGATTGGTGAACTGATTAAAAAGAATCAGTCTCGCTTCGCGGCTCCCGTGGTAACGGAACTGACCTGGAACAACCCCAAAGGCTAGGAGGCTCTGCCGATGCCGGTCGTCATCGAATTGAAGTTTCCCGGTGGTCGATACCACGCCACTCCCTGGGGACGACACGTCAACGAAGGGGTGGCGGAATGGCCGCCATCGCCGTGGAGGCTGCTGCGTGCGCTTGTGGCCGTCTGGAAGCGCACACTGCCCGACATCCCCACGGAGCAAGTGCAGCGAATTCTTGCGGTTCTTGCTGAACCTCCGCGGTTCAAGCTCCCGTCGCATCGTGTCGCACACACCCGGCACTATATGCCGTGGGAGAAAAAGGGGCCCGAGGATCGAACACTCGTCTTCGATACCTTCGTCGCCGTGAGTCGAGAAGAGTCGCTGCACATCGGCTGGGAGAATGCGATCCTTTCCATCGATGACCGCGCGGTGCTGAATCGTCTGCTGGAGAATCTGTCAACATTGGGGAGGGCTGAGGCTTGGGTGGAAGCCCGACTGACGGATGATCTTGTCCACTGTGACCTGACGTTGGCAGAGCCAGCAGACCCCAATCCTGTGCCCATTCTCTGCCCGAATCCGGCGACCGTCTTCACGGGCGACTATTATCCTAGGCACGACGCGAAGAAACTCGCGAGTGGCAAGATCAATCCTGCGAATTATCTCTTCGATTGCCCGCCGTGGCATCTCTGCCTCGACACAGAAACCGTGCATTCGGAACGTTGGCCGACTGTTCCCGGCAGCCGCTGGGTGAATTACGCACGTCCCGCAGAAACGACTGCCGTTCGTGCCGCGCGGCGACCATCCCCGGTTTACACGGTCGCCCGTTTCCTGTTGGATGGCCCGGTCCTTCCGCTCATCACGGACACCATCACTGTCGCCGAGAAATTTCGTTCGGCAGCGATGTCATGCTTTGAGAAATGGTGCCAAGGGAATCGTCTGGAGGCAATCCAATTTGAGAGGACGGATGCACCCGGTCGCTATTCTTCGCCGATCCTGTCCGGTAAAGAACTCGATGGAACGTCGACTCTCGTCCGTCACCAGCATGCCCACTACCTGCCAACGGCCGAGGGCGTGGACCCGCGGCGAATTACGCATGTCACGATTTTCGCGAGAGGCGGACTTAGTGATGCCACAGTCCGCAGTCTGTCTTCACTTCGCTCCTTGCAGAATGTCAATAGTGGCTCGCTTCGCATCCAACAAGTTGGCTTGGGAAACCCGACGGACTTCCGCTGTGAACTCTGTCACAAATCGCGCGCGTTCACCTCGATCACGCCTTTTCTCGGACCGGCCCATGTTGGAAGCAGGTCGGTCCAGCAGGATTTGAGGAAGGCACTTTCGCGCGAGTGGCGTCGTTTGGCAGAACAGATTCCCGATTATCAGGGAATTCAACTTGAAGGAATCGAAGCCTTGAACGTAGGTGATCCCGCATGGAAGTCCCGCCCGCGTCCTCTCGAATACTGCCGTGTCCGTACCAAACATGCGCGAGATGGCTACCGCGTGAGTGGTGCCTTTCGGCTCTATTTCAGTCAAGACGTTCAGGGGCCACTCTCACTCGGCTATGCCAGTCACTACGGCCTCGGTCTCTTCGCGGCAGTGTCTGAGCATTGCTGAAATGTTATCGCGCTGAGCCAGTTGTGTTCACTAAATGCGTCATGAGTGTTTCAGTTACGATACGATCGCGACGATCGCTTTTAAAAGCATTCGTAATTCTACTGTAACATTGTCTGGCTGGAAACCCATCTATAACATTATGCATGATGTGCATGCGGTTTGCTCTTTGGCAATTTGGTAAAATTGGGGCCGGGGTGGGATGACGCCCCGGTAAATCAGGGAAGATGGCCCTCGTTTCTGAGGAGTCTTGCCGTGATTGCGCCCAGGCCGGATGACGAGGACGCTTCTGTTCGGCAGTTGTCCTCAACGGATGAGAACGCACCGGCGGAGACCGCGAGTCCGGATGGATCGGCCGCGGCAGCAAGTAAGCCGCCAGGGGTGATCGGAGCCAGTCCCGCCGGTGATCCGTTCGCCTTCGATCTGGAAGCGATTCTCACCGGCGAGGGGGAAAATGCGGTTGAGACCGCGGCGGAACTGGTCCCCGCACGGATGCTCAACGAGTTCACCTACTGCCCGCGGCTGGCGTATCTCGAATGGGTGCAGGGCGAGTTCCGCGAGAACCTTGAAACCCGCGAAGGAACATTCGGACACCGCAATGTCGACCGGCCGACGACGAAACCGTTCGAGTCACCCACGCCGGCCAGCGACGACAGCGATGTCGCTGAGGACTTGCTGTCCGCCGATCGGCTCGCCGCCCGGGCGCTGCAGCTATCCGCCCCGTCCGAAGGCCTGCTCGCCAAATTGGATTTGATCGAACTCAAAGGTCGCAAAGCCGTCCCCATCGACTACAAACGGGGCACGGTTCCCGATAATGGTCAGCAATCATGGGAGCCCGAACGGGTTCAGCTATGTGCTCAGGGGCTCATTCTCCGGGCGAATGGTTATGAATGTGAGTACGGCGAGTTGTATTACATTGAATCCCGACGTCGGGTGGTGATTGAGTTTGATGACGCCTTGATCCGCCGGACGCGCGAACTGGTCGGCGAGTTGCAACGGATGGCGACGCTGCGAGAAATGCCGCCGCCGCTGGTCGACAGTCCGAAATGCCCGCGCTGTTCATTGGTGGGAATCTGCCTGCCGGATGAGACGAATTTTTTGCGAGAAGGTCAAGAGTCAAGAGCGGAAAGTCCCGAGCCAGAAAAGAAGCCCCCGCGAAAGTTGCTGCCGGCGCGGGATGACTCTCTGCCCTTGTACATTCAAGAGCAGGGCGCGTATGTCGGCAAGGATGGCGAACGGCTGAAGATCACGCCGGTGAAGTCGGCCCCGGTCAATGTGCCGCTGATGAATGTGTCGCAGGTGTGTCTGCTGGGGAATGTGCAGGTCACGTCAGCGGCGATTCGGGAACTCGCGAATCGCAACATTCCGTTGTGTCATTTTTCCTATGGCGGGTGGTTCAATGCCGTCACCACAGGCATGAGTCACAAGAACGTCGAACTGCGAATGGAGCAGTATCGCACGGCCTTTGATCCGCAGTTGTCGCTCTCCGTGGCGCGATCGTTCATCTCCGCGAAGATCAAGAACAGCCGGACGTTGCTGCGTCGCCATGCAGATGAAAAATACAAGTCCGAGCTGGACCGGCTGGCGGACTACATCCAAAAGACGGACCGGGTGACGAGCCTGGAATCGCTGATGGGCATCGAAGGGATGGCGGCGAAGGTCTACTTTGCCGGCTTCGCACGACTCCTTCGCGGCGGCGAAGAGTTCCAATTGGAAGGCCGCAATCGACGACCGCCAACCGATCCCGTCAACGCACTATTATCCTTTGTGTATGCGTTGCTAGTGAAAGAACTGACCATCACGTTGCAGGCCGTCGGGTTCGATCCGTTCCTCGGCTTCCTACATCAACCCCGCTATGGACGCCCCTCTTTGGCCCTCGATCTGGCGGAAGAATTCCGCCCCTTGGTGGGGGATTCGGTCGTGTTGACTTTGATCAACAACGATGAGGTCAGCCCCAAGAGTTTCGTCCGTCGCGCCGGCAGCGTGGCCCTTACCGACAACGGCCGTAAGGCGGTCCTCGCCAGTTTTGAACGGCGTCTGGAGACGGAAATCACGCACCCCATTTTCGGTTACAAGGCCAGCTATCGGCGTATCTTCGAGGTGCAGGCACGGCTACTCTCGCGCGTGCTGCTGGGAGAACTTGAAGAGTATCCCGGCTTTTGTACACGCTGATAGTGTGAGGTAACACAGCCTCGGACGTGACCTTTTCGATCCACGCTTGTCGGCCCGCAATCATGAAGACCGTCTATCTTGTCTCGTATGACGTCGCCGATGCCAAGCGACTGCGACACACTTACCGCAAGCTCTGCGGCTTCGGCGTCGCGCTGCAGTATTCGGTCTTTCGTTGCGAACTCGCCCCCCTACAGTTGCACGCCCTGAAAGAAGGACTCTGGTCGATTCTCAACCTGGCGGAAGACCGCGTAATGGTCGTCAACCTGGGTCCGGCGGGAGCCCGTGGCGACGATTGCGTTGAGTTCTGGGGACAGCAACGAACCGAAATTCCTGCACGTACCGCGACAATCATTTGATGAGAACCGCATTCATCCAGCGATCGAATCAGAAATGGCTTCTTCCTCTCTAACGCGTTCAATCCAGATCGAGAGGTTCCGTGCCGCGTCAACCCCCACCATCACTCGCCACCACAACTTCAAGGAGAGACATCATCTGCGACAACAGGACGGATTCCGTGACCTTCAGAAAGTGGTCTTCGGCTGGACCTCTCGAAACGCGATGGTTAAAGTCTGCCATCCGCTTGGTTTGGAACGCAAGCGGTCATCCGGGCTGCTGAAGCCCGGCCCCATTGAAGGTGGAAAGCCCTATTTTTCAGGCATTCCGGTCTCGCAAGTCATCCGGGCTGCTGAAGCCCGGCCCCATTGAAGGCGAGGTTGAGGCTTTGGGGTCTCGAATGCGGGTTGACGTCATCCGGGCTGCTGAAGCCCGGCCCCATTGAAGGAAAGCGGCTCAGGCCCGTGTACCAAAGCTCGCGACTGGTCATCCGGGCTGCTGAAGCCCGGCCCCATTGAAGGGCGAAACCCAAGCTGAAATCGACAGCCGCCCCGGAGGTCATCCGGGCTGCTGAAGCCCGGCCCCATTGAAGGTCGCATCCCATGCAGTTCGCGAACGCTTGGGGGATTCCGGTCATCCGGGCTGCTGAAGCCCGGCCCCATTGAAGGAAGATGATCGGCTTTCGGTTGAACTGTTTTCACGGCTCGTCATCCGGGCTGCTGAAGCCCGGCCCCATTGAAGGCCGGAAACCGGTTCGACAAAGGATTCTATTGCCCTTGTCATCCGGGCTGCTGAAGCCCGGCCCCATTGAAGGAGTTTCTGACTCCCGACAAGCTTGCATTGAACCGCGCGTCATCCGGGCTGCTGAAGCCCGGCCCCATTGAAGGGGAACGTGTGCCGGATGCCGTAGAAGCCCGTGCCAGGCTGGTCATCCGGGCTGCTGAAGCCCGGCCCCATTGAAGGAGGAACCCGCCGGGCACAATGAAGAGCGGCCGCTTCGTCATCCGGGCTGCCGAAGCCCGGCCCCATTGAAGGCCGACGAACGCGACCTCGCCGAACTCACCCTCTACAAGTCATCCGGGCTGCTGAAGCCCGGCCCCATTGAAGGTAGTCGGGTTCCCGTCTCCGTCGATGGTACAGGCGAGTCATCCGGGCTGCTGAAGCCCGGCCCCATTGAAGGCTCCCGACCAAAGGAAAATGGTGTCGAACAAGGAAAACGTCATCCGGGCTGCTGAAGCCCGGCCCCATTGAAGGATGTAGGACTCGGCCGTCGCACCAACCCGCGTCCCCCGCGTCATCCGGGCTGCTGAAGCCCGGCCCCATTGAAGGTTTCGTCCGCAGTATTCGCACTTACCGCCCATCAGCGTCATCCGGGCTGCTGAAGCCCGGCCCCATTGAAGGACGACTCTTGCTGACAGCCGCCGCATATTGCTCTTCTGTCATCCGGGCTGCTGAAGCCCGGCCCCATTGAAGGAAGAGCGTCGGGAACAGATCGACATGATGTTTCAATGTCATCCGGGCTGCTGAAGCCCGGCCCCATTGAAGGGAGCTGGCCACGGCGAAGGTGATTCAGGCGGTGAACGAGTCATCCGGGCTGCTGAAGCCCGGCCCCATTGAAGGACAAACGGATGTGTAGGCAGCTCAGCAATGAGGCGTTGGCGTCATCCGGGCTGCTGAAGCCCGGCCCCATTGAAGGACGATTCCGGCCACCACGATTCCCGGCGCGACGGTCACGTCATCCGGGCTGCTGAAGCCCGGCCCCATTGAAGGCACGGCGATTCGATGGACCTGCTCAACGAGATCTCGCGTCATCCGGGCTGCTGAAGCCCGGCCCCATTGAAGGCTGGGGACGGTCGCCACGAAGCTCGATCGCTCCAACGT
>JBGSUN010000076.1:0-2177 GCA_041753475.1 Planctomycetaceae bacterium
ACGTGGTTGCATGGCTGAAATAGGTCCAGATTTGCAAGGTTGTGAGCGAGATCAATCAGAAACTTGGCAAATCGTAACCACCGAAACCAACCACGTCAGCCTGATTTTCTCGAATCAAATCACTTTTTCTGGGACGACTAGCTAATCGAACGGTGGTGGGGGCAGTCGCAAATACTGAAACTGAGCGTTTTTGAAATTGGGACCGGTCTTGCTGTTAAGCCCGGTTGAAAATGGCGGCGCTTTCCGGGGGAAAATGGCGGCGCGGGGTCTGAGGGGATTGAAGGGATGGGCTCCGGGTGGGCCTGGGAATGAGATCGGCTGGGTCTGGGATCGGGCTTGAGGGGGACGCTGGGGAGCGGTCCCAAATCAGTTGGGTTTGCGACGGCGTTTGGCGTCCTGGAGGCGGTAGCTTTCGCCCTTGGTTTCGAGGATGTGGCAGCGGTGGGTGAGCCGATCGAGCGCGGCGCCGGTGAGGCGTTCGCTGCCGAGGACTTCGGTCCAGTTTTCGAACGGCAGGTTCGTGGTCACGATCATCCCGATATCAAGACGACGATGAAGTACACTCACATCGGCCTCGAAGATCAGGCGCGGGCGCTCGCTCATTTCCCTGCCCCCCGCGCTGCACGGGCGCTGCATTTCAGCTGGCGTTGATTGGCAGCGGCTGACAGTGGATGGCATCAACCCTAGCGCCGAAAACGAAGAAACCCCCGAGATGATCAAGGGTTCCGTCGTTTGTTGTCACCCGCTGTCGCAAGGTGTCAACATGGAGGCGGCGGGAATTGAACCCGCGTCCTTACGAATACGCTGTCGGCTCTGACAGTGTTTACGCTCCGAAGAATGTAGGGGGCATTAAGATCCCCTCTCGTTGAGCACCCGGATGAGTGGATGATCCGCGAAAGCTAACTCCAATTGGCTGCGCTTTGTCGACAGCCGTTTATGCGAGCTGTGCGGATCGGAGGACGACGTCGAAGTCCACCAGATTCGCAAGCTGGCAGATCTCAAGGGGCGGAGTCGCTGGGAAAAAGTCATGGCCGCGCGGCGGCGGAAGACCTTGGTCGTCTGCCACGCCTGCCATGATCGAATTCACACCGGAACTTACGACGGTTCTGCACTTCGACCGCACATCACTGGAGAGCCGGATGCGGTGAAAGCTGCACGTCCGGTTCGGAGGGGAGTGGTTGGAAAGGTGCCTGAATAAGGTAACTCGCTGGCTTCTTACCCTACTGCACGTCCGGATTGGGGTGTGGGCCGGGGAGCGATCCCCGGCCCACACCACGCGAAGAGCAGCATGATTCGTACGGCCCGGGAGGGCCACCGCGGATCATTCGTAGAACCGCGCGGGCGTGTTGAATTAAGGCCACATGTGGCGATGAATTGTTGCGATCTTGCCACATTCAGAGTGAATCGAAAATCTGACAGCCATTGCGGAGCAGAGTGACTGCTAGGTACGATCGCTTTCAGAATTCACGTCGAGTTGGGCGTCTTCCGGCTCAGTTCCCAGTGAGGTTTCCAAGCGGAAGACGGCTGTTCCGACGCGGATCTCGTCTCCGCACTGCAAGGGATGCCAAATCAGTTTGTCATGTTGCAGCTGCTCGACGACACGGTCCAGGTGATCGGGAGTCGGATCCGCTCCATAATTGATCGGCGCCTGAAGCCAGAAGTTCTCCACCGCACCGACAGGACGTCCATTGACGTGCACGGTCTCGCCAAAACGCTCACCGCGCGTGCAGCCGTAGTCGAGAAGCCATGCCGTGCCGCCCCGGAGCTCGATATCGCATTGACGACGCGCCACGTTCGGCTCGGGGACGCGAAAGTCGCTGCTGGACCCGCGGCCGATGATCAACACCCGGCCCTCGCCGAGCGGGATCGATTGGGTCACAGAATCGACGTCACCAGAAACAACGACCAAGTGTGGTATCACGGTCAAACTCTCAAGCGTCCAGCTGCAAAGACACTTCTTTCTTGAGCTGCCACCTCGCCCCCCATGATAGCAAGTGGCTGTTGTGGAGTGGGTCGTGGGCCATCCGACTCCACGCAAACTCAACGACTACCGGCTAGAAGCCGGTAGGTTCGGGGGAAATCGTGAACTACGGACTGAAGTCCTTCGCTCACGATGGGGTCACTTGAAACTCGTCACCACCATCCTGGGGTTCTGTTCCTTCCTGTTGCCGGATGTA
>JBGSUN010000077.1:0-9758 GCA_041753475.1 Planctomycetaceae bacterium
ACGTGGTTGCATGGCTGAAATAGGTCCAGATTTGCAAGGTTGTGAGCGAGATCAATCAGAAACTTGGCAAATCGTAACCACCGAAACCAACCACGTCAGCCTGATTTTCTCGAATCAAATCACTTTTTCTGGGACGACTAAGGAAAATGCCGGGCTTCTGTGGCGTTGCCACCATCGTGGCGAACCGCGATGATGACGTCACGGCACGGTTTTCTACTTTCGTGAAAGACGGTTCAACATGACGGCGCAGCAGGTGCTTATCGGCGGGGAATGGCGGGACTCTGCGGGGACGTCGACGTTCACCGCGTTCGATCCGAAGACACGGACTGCGCTCGATGAGAAATATCCCGTCAGTCCGTGGAGCGAAATCGAAACTGCCCTGCAACATGCGGTCGCAGCGAGTCGCGCGATGCGGAACTGGCCGGCAGAACGGTTTGCGGCGTTTCTTGAAAATTACGCGGCCCGCATCGAAGCCCGTTCGGCGGACCTGGTCGCCATCGCCAGTCGCGAAACGGCGTTGCCCGCCGCGCCGCGGTTGAAGGATGTGGAACTGCCGCGGACGTTCAATCAATTGAAACAAGCGGCACACTGGGTCCGTGAAGGGTCTTGGCAGACGGCCACCATCGACACCGCCGCGAACATTCGCTCGCAGTTGGAACCGATCGGCCCGGTCGCCGTGTTTGGTCCGAACAATTTTCCGTTTGCGTTCAACAGCGCGGCCGGGGGAGACTTCGCCGCTGCCGTCGCTGCGGGGAATCCGGTCATCGCCAAGGGACATTCGTCGCACCCCGGCACCACGCGGCTGTTTACGGAAGTGGCTCACGCCGCCGCTCAGGAAACCGGCATGCCGCCGGGGTTCATCCAACTGATTTACCGCACCAGCCATGCGGACGGTACGAAGCTGGCGGCCCATCCGCTATTGGGAGCCATCGGCTACACTGGCGCACGGTCCGCCGGGACGAAATTGAAATCGGCGGCCGATGCGGTCGGGAAACCGATCTATCTCGAACTGTCGAGCATCAATCCCGTCGTCTTCCTGCCGGGAGCGGTGTCCCAACGGGCCGCCGAACTCGCTGAGCAATTCGCTTCGAGCAGCACGATGGGAGCCGGGCAGATGTGCACGAATCCCGGGTTGATTCTCACCATCGCCGGGCCAGCGACCGAGAAACTGGTCGAGGACATCGCGGCGCGCCTGACCGCCGCCCCGGTAGGGACGCTGCTGGGGGAAGGAGTCCTCGACAACCTGTCGAAGGGTGTGCAGACGCTCATTCAGCACGGAGCCGAGTTGGTGGCGGGCGGTCAACCCGGCGGCGGGACCGGCGTGTGCTATCAGAACACGTTGTTGCGGGTCACGGGAGCAAAATTCCTCGCGGCCCCGGAAGCCTTGCAGACGGAAGCCTTCGGAGCGGCATCGCTGGTGGTCGTGGCCCAGGACGCCAACGAATTGGTGCAGACTCTCGAACATCTCGAAGGAAACCTGACGGGCTGCGTTTACTCCGCAACCGATGGCAGCGACGACGCCGTCTACGGTCAAGTCGTGACGGTCCTTCGTCCCAAAGTCGGCCGGTTGCTCAACGACAAAATGCCCACCGGCGTCGCAGTCTCCTCGGCGATGAACCACGGGGGCCCCTTCCCGGCGACCGGTCACCCCGGTTTCACCGCCGTCGGCCTCCCCGCGGCCATTAAACGCTTCGCCCGCCTCGCCTGCTACGACGGCGTCCGCCCCGCCCGGCTTCCCGCGACCTTGCAAGACAAGAACCCCACCGGCACGTTGCGCCTCCTGGATGGAAAATGGACGACCGCCGATGTTGCGGCGAAATAAAGAGCCAGCAGAATGGATCGCTCAGTATTCTGACTTTTGCTCATTGTGGCTGATTGTCGGAAGTGCTATCGGAAGAAACCGCTGAAGCTAACCGAGCCAAGGGGAGCCGTGATTGCAGGCATCCATGGACACAAAGCTTGCATTTGCAAGCGACCTCGGCGTAATGATTTGCTCCGACAATATTTCCGTCGACGGAGTCGAATCGCTTCCACACTCGTGAAAACAGGTCGAAGTCCTGATGATCGATCATTCTCCGCAGTGAATAAGAGCAGAGATCCGCCATTTGAACCATCGAAGTCAGTTTGCTGTCGACGAAGAGTGGGGTTTCAATGATTCGATCGATCTTCGTCCAGCCCGTTCCGTTGCGGTGATATTCCATGGCGAGGTCGGTGATTCGTTTCGAGACCCCGTCGTTCCGGTCCTGAACGACCATGCCGAAGACTTCGCCTGAAGTTTGCTGCTGTTTTCGCTCAAGGAAGGAGTGATAGCGGTGAAGAAGTTCTGTGAAGGCAAACTCGAATAAGGGCGACTGAGGACAGCGTGCAGCGAAGAATTTCTTGTTGACGGCCTCCGCGAACAGTTTGATGCCGCTCAACCGTCCGATGGTGTTCGCCAGTGCCAACAGACAGCCGTAGCGTTCCCGCCGCGTCAAATGAATGTAGGCTTCCGTTGCCTTAAATTCTTTTCTCAGTACCTTCGCCGCCTTGCTCGATGCTGTGGCGATGATGCTATCGCGAACCTTTTGAACTTCGGCGCGTCTGGCACTCCAGTCGAGCGTCTCGAACTGATGGATTGCATCCTGTTCGGAGTACCGTCGATTCATCCAAGCCACGTGGATTTCCTGCTCGCCCAGCCCGAACCGCTGCTTGGTCTTCGCGAATTTCTGCTCATAGGACTTCCAACAGTTCGCCGGGATCGCAAGCCCTAACAGCACAAATGTTTGCGACGAATCTGACAAGTCAACAGTTCCTGACTCATCTAGGTAGCACATGTGCATTTTCTAATTCCCACCATCGTCTATCAAAATTCAATTGACATTTTGACAGACCAGATCGATAATTCATTTACGGCTGAGAGGGACGGTTACCGACCCGTGAGACTTGCTTTAGCGAGTTTCCTCGGACGACATTTAAGGGTCAATCACCAAGTGATTGGCCCTTTTTTCGTTTTGTCGCGACTATTTTCATCGATACTGAGACCATTCCGGTTTGCAAAAATGAGACCCTTGAAGTCCGGGATCACCTGATTTTTAGAACACTTGTAGCATCGCCGAAAGTCCCAGGGTCGTCAATTGGCCGAAGGGGAAGGCAGGCTGATTTGCGTGCCTTCCGGCGTCATTCTTCGTCGTGCGGCTCAAGGACGTCGTGGCAACAACAAGATGCGTTGCGCCGCCGGTAGTATCTGCGATGGCGGATCGATACAATCTCCGATCCACGCGAACGGTGCAACCGGCCGATTTTTTTGATGAGACTGGAGTTTATGGCGAAGGAAGAAGCGATCGAAGTGGATGGCAACGTCGTTGAGGCGTTGGCCAACACGCAGTTCCGGGTCGTTCTCGACAACGGACATACCGTCCTTGCGCACGTCGCGGGGAAGATGCGGAAGCACTTCATCCGTATCGTTCCGGGTGATCGCGTCACCGTGGAAGTCTCGCCGTATGATCTCAACCGCGGCCGGATCATCTTCCGCGAACGTTAAATCGCGTTGGGATCGATTGTCGCCCCTCTTCATTCTGCCGAGCGTGTTTCTCGCTCTCTGCTACGGAATGTCATCATCATGGCGCTATCGCAGGATGATGACACGACGCCCAAACCACGTTCGTTCGTGCAACTCTTCACCGATGGGGCCTGCCGCGGCAACCCCGGTCCCGGCGGCTGGGGCTATATTCTCCGGCACCCCAAGACCGGCACCGAAAAAGAAGCCTCCGGCGGCGAAGCCCTCACGACCAATAACCAGATGGAACTGATGGCGGTCATCGCCGGTCTGGAAGCACTCAAGTCCGCTTCCGATGTCGAAGTGATTACCGACAGTTCCTACGTCGCTAAGGGAAGCATCGAGTGGCTCCCCGGCTGGAAGAAGAACGGCTGGCGTCGCCGGGAAGGGAGCCAGTGGAAGCCGGTCAAGAATCTCGAGCTCTGGCAGCGTCTTGACGGCCTGCTCGCCAAACACACGGTGCGGTTCACGCTGATCAAAGGCCATGCCGGCCACGCTGAGAACGAACGCTGTGATGAACTCGCCGTTGCCGCCGCATTGCGTTGCCAGTCGGGTGAGGCGTAATCCGCTCCAAGTAGCCCTATCGCTCCGCGACAGGAAAGCCGCAAGTTTGTTCGGCGCTGTTCATCAAACGGCTATCCTGTCGCGGAGCGACAGGGCTACCTTGCGATTGCGGCTGCAACCTCGCTTGCAGGTGAACCCATCGGCCGTGGACGATACAATCGACGCACACCCTGTACCTCCGCTTGTGGAGACTGAGCCCGATGACCGTTTCGCATGCTCCCATCGCCCTCACCCGTCGTTCCTGGTTGAAGCTCGCCGCCGTGGCTACCGGGGGGTTCGCTTTCCCGTGGACGGTGGGATTCGCCCAGCAACCCATGATCGAAGAACTGATCGCCCAGCAACCCATGATCAAGGAACTGATCGCCCGGCAGTACAACCCGTTCAATGCCGAGCCCGAGCTGGCAGAACTGGTTCGCGATTGGATCACGCCCTTCGAATCGTTCTTCGTCCGCAGCCACGGCCCGGTGCCGGATGTCCGCAATGCGGATTATCGGCTGAAAATTGAAGGTCTGGTTGACCAACCGCGGGAATATCGGCTGGAAGAACTCGCCGTGCCGACGACGAAATTCGCCAGCGTGGCGACCATCGCTTCGCTGACCTGCTCCGGCAACCGCCGGGCGGAATTTGCCGCGGTGCACGAGCAGAAAGTCCCCGGCGTCGGTTGGGATGGCGGGGCGATCGGCAATGCCGAATGGGCCGGCGTGCGGCTGTCGGACATTCTCAAAGCGGCCGGCGTGAAGCCCGAAGCGAAGCACGTCTGGTTTGAAGGTCTCGACCCGATCGACAACAAAGGAACCAGCCAACCGTTCGGCGGTTCGATTCCGCTGGCGCATGCGATGGCCGATTCCGTCACTGCACCGGGGGCGATCATTTGTTCGCGGATGAACGGCCAACCCCTCGCCGCCGTGCATGGAGCCCCGCTGCGGGCGATCGTGCCGGGGTTCATCGGGGCCCGCAGTGTGAAATGGATCAGCAAGATCATCGTCAGCGATCAACCCTCGTCGAACCGCTTCCTCGCCCGGGAATACAAGCTGCTGCGGGAAGGGACCGATGAGGAAATCGCCGTCACGCCACCCGTGTATGAAATGGCGATGAACTCGGTGATTGCCGTGCCACAGTTGGACGGTGACAAATGGAAACTCCGCGGGTTTGCCTTGCCGCCGGGGCAACTCGGCCGGGTGATTGACCGTGTGGAACTGACCACGGACGCGGGCAAGACATGGTCACGGGCCAAGATCGTGTCGCCGGTGCGCGAGTTCTGCTGGGTGTTGTGGACCGCGGAACTGCCACGCGGAGCGTCACCCCAGACGATCGCCGTCCGGGCGGTCGACAATCGGGGTGAATCCCAGCCGATGACGATGCCGTGGAACATCAAGGGCTACCAGTACAACGCCTGGCACAAATGGACGCCGAAGAGTTAACCACGAACGTCCCAGCCCGGAGCGAAAGCGACGGCGGGCACGGAAATTGATGAATGTAAAATGATGAGTGATGAAAGAACGGGTCACTCCGTCGCTTGCGCTCCGGGCTGGGAAGTTATGTCGTAACCTGCGACGGATCCCGTTCGACACGGCTCGCCCACACTTCGGCATCGGGAAGCGCTGCCGTTAAGAGCCGGGCAAGATGTTCCATCCCCGGCCGCTCCGTGGCGTAGTGCCCGGCGAGTAATAACGGGAACTCCGCTTCACGGACTTCGAGCGCACCGTGAAAACGCGTCTCGCCAGTGAGCAGGGCATCGCAACCACAACCACGCGCGTCCTTCCAGAACTCGGCGGCTGATCCGCATGCGATTCCCAGCCGCGTGATGGTTCGTTGCGGATCGCCGACAAACTCCAAACTGGGCGCAGGGAGCTTCCGCGCGGCAAGTCGGGCCAGGTCCACCAGCGTCATCGGTTGAGGAAGCGTCCCCCAGCGACCAGCGCCGGAGTCGGCTGCTAAGTCCGCGCGGGAAAAAGGCCGCAGCGGTTGGATGTTCTCCAAGTCGAACATCCGTGCGAGAAGTTGGTTGATGCCGTCCGGGGCGTTATCCCACGCCGTGTGCGGGCTGTACACCGCGATTCCGGCCCGGGCCAGTTGCCACAGCGTCCGGCCCTCCACGGTATCGGTCGTGATCCGCTGCACGGCTTTGAACAGCAGCGGGTGATGCGTGACAACCAACTGCGCTCCATTGACTACCGCTTCCGTCGCCACATCGGATGTCAACGTCAGACACGTCATAATCTTCGTGACGTCAGCGTCCCGGTCACCGAGCAGCAAACCGACGTTGTCCCACGCCTCCGCCGTCGCCAGCGGGGCAAGTTGTTCCAGATGGTTGAGAATGGATGACAGTTTCACAATGATTTCCGACAGAGTGATCGATGGTCCCTCCACGATAGAGCGGAACGACACCTTTTCAAGGGTGATCCCAATCCTCGCTTCGCGGTTTCGCGCCCCGCGCGGGTCGCTTCCCAGTGTCTTCGAGAGCACTGAGAAACAGTCCGCACGGGACGCGAAACCGCACAGCGGATGAATCATCCCGGTTGACCGGTGGGGGCGGGGTCACTTAGAATAGATTTACCGCTCTTTGTCCTGCAGGGTTTCTGTGGGCTCTCCGAGTGGATACGGCGGATGCTTGGGCAAACAGCCTCATGACATCCGTTGCGACTCCGTGATCTAGGAGTTCGCTGCCGCCCGAGATTTGCCGCTGTGTTCCCGTTGTGAGGCGGAGCGGTGATCGGGCTGGTGCGACGATGTCGTACCCATTGCGGGAAACAGGAAGCCATGGCGACGGCCAAAATCAGCACCAAGAAAGACTTGTTCGACGATTCCGTGATGTCGTTCGGCGAGCACCTTGAAGTGCTCCGCACGCATCTCATTCGTGCATTGATTGGTCTGTCGATCGGCGTCGCCGTCACGATGGCCTTCGGCGAATCGGTGATGGCCGTGATTCGTCACCCCATCGACAAAGCCCTCGAGCGACATTCGGTGCTCACTCAGCGAAAAATCCCGGTTCAGGACAACGTTAAGGGCTTTGATTTCTTCGGCACGGTCAGCAAGTGGGGGAAGGAACAGTTCTGGGGAACGACCTATACCGAAGAGGAAAAGAAAGCCATCGCTGCCGCCGCGGCGGAGTCTACCGCCGACGAAGCCTTGCAGCGGATCGTGACGCTCGATGTGCCTGCTGACGAATTGCTGACCCAACTGCACGAACTTGATCCAGAACGTTTTCCCATCCCGCCGGAGGCCGCCAAAGGGAAGCGACTCCGGCTCAACGCCCTGTCGGATGAGATTGGTTCCTTGCGAAAGAAGGTCAAGAGTATCGACGACCCGATCACGTTGAACGTGCAGGAAGCCTTCATGACTTACCTGAAGGTGTCGTTCATTGCCGGGCTGATTTTCAGCAGTCCGTGGGTCTTGTACCAACTCTGGTTGTTCGTGGCCGCCGGGTTGTATCCGCACGAACGGAAGTATGTTTACACGTATCTGCCGATGAGCGTGATTCTCTTTCTCGGCGGGGCGATCTTCTGTTTTTACGGAGTATTCCCGACCGTTCTTGATTTTCTGTTGGGCTTCAACGCACGGATGAAAATCACCGCTCAGATTCGGATTTCGGAGTGGATCAACTTCGCGGTGATGATGCCGCTGATGTTCGGGATCAGCTTTCAACTGCCGCTGGTGATGCTGTTCCTGCAGAAGATTTCGATCTTTGAAGTGCCGCAATATCGTGAGAAGCGCAAGATGGCGATTCTGGTGATCGCGTTCGTTTCGATGATGCTCACCCCCACACCCGATCCCCTCAGCATGATGATGATGATGTTCCCGCTGATGGCCTTGTACGAACTGGGCATTCTGATGTGCGTCTTCACGCAGCCGAAAGAGAACACGGCCGTGGTGTGAGTGGTCTCGGGGAGGCAACTCCTCAGTTTTGGAACAGTAAAAAAGCCGGGGCTTGAGTCTCATCATCTGCACAGGAGAAGGGTTTGAACCTTATCTGATCGCCACACGGCTCCAGGGGCCACCGACCGATTGCCGCTGTAACCCATTTTGTCTGTGCGGGTTAGAACAGGAAGCTAAATCAATTCGCAAATCAGACGGAAATCGTGTTGGTCCCTCACTATCTTTCGGGTCGCCAACCGATATACTTCCCCTACCGACATCGCGGGGCGTAAGCTTGGTGGTGAACCGGTAACGTGTCGCGGGGTGGAGCAGCCCGGTAGCTCGCGAGGCTCATAACCTCGAGGTCGTAGGTTCAAATCCTGCCCCCGCAACCTTGAAAGCCGTCCTTTATGGGCGGCTTTTAACTTAGATACTGAAACGACTTACGTTACCTGCCGACGTTCGGCAGTGCAGTCTGAAAACCTTAGGAATCGGTTCCAAACGGAACCAAAACCAAAGGGGCTGCACTATGCCGCGTCCAAAGTCGTTGGTTCCAAAGCTCTGCATCGACAAGTCCCGCAATCGGGCGTTCTGCAAAGTCGATGGCAAGTTTGTTGTTCTCGGTCCGGCCGGGAGTGCTGCGGCCCAGGCAGCCTACGGGCGACTGCTGACGGCTTTGGCTGGCCAGTCGGTCGATGCCGCAATCGAAGCTGCGAAATGTCGCCAATCGGTTCCACGGGAACCAAAATCGTCGACCAGTCTGAATGAAGTCTTCCAGCGGTTCGCTATCGAGCGGCTGCCGAAGTATGCCGCAGCCGAACGGCGCTGCATCAAGTCGGCGATCAAGACCGCACGCGAGTTGTACGGGCTGACCGACGCCGAGGATTTTGACGTCCTCCGGCTGCGGACCGTTCGCGAAGCCATGATCCGCAAGGGGTGGTCACGGTCATTCATCAATAAGCAGGTCAAACGGCTGCGGATGGTGATCCGGTGGGCTGTCGGCTGGAAACTCGTTTCGCAAACTCTCGCCGATTCCCTGAAAACCGTTGAATCGCTGGAGGCGGGAGAGACGGACGCGCCCGAATCGGCTCCCCGCGGTGCGGTGCGGGCTGAACACATTGAAGCCGTGCGCCCCTTCCTCACCGAGCGATATCGGGACATCATTGATCTGATCTGCCTGACGGGCGCGCGGTCTGGAGAAATCATCGGCCTGACGACTGGTATGATTGAACGCACGGGCGACGTGTGGCGCTGTGAGCTGGCGAAACACAAGACCGCCCACAAGGGAAAATCGCGGGTTCTGTTCTTCAACGCCAAAGCCCAATTGATCCTGCGGAAGTATCTCAAGCCGGACCCGACGGCTCGGCTCTTCCGTACTCGCGGTGACCGGCTGTCGGCTTCACTGAAGGATGCCTGCATCGAAGCGGGTGTGCCGGAATTCACGCCGCACTGGTTGCGCCACACTGTCGCCACGAAGATTGTCGACGAAATGGGCATCGAGGCTGCACAACGGCTGCTGGGGCACTGTGGGGCGGCGATGACGCAACATTACAGCAAGGGGGCAGAATCGAAGGCTGTAGAAGCCGTCAAGCGGCTCGGTTGAAACTGACGTTGAAGCGGTGCCGACAACGCCGCATGATGGATGCAACGCGGATAGGCTGTCCGATGGTGCCAACATGGAACAAGCCCAGCGGCTCTTGGGGCACTCCACGGCGGCAATGACGCAGCACTACAGCAAGGCAGCCGAACGCAAGGCCACGGAAGCCGTCCGCAAGCTCGGCTGACCCGGAAAGGCGCAACGTGC
>JBGSUN010000078.1:0-6852 GCA_041753475.1 Planctomycetaceae bacterium
GTGCCCACACCCTGAGCGGCCAGCGCGACCGCCTCGCGTCGCACCCGCTCTAACTCCTGAGGACTTCCCTGTCGTCGCATGGCAGAACATCTAACGCTTCCCCGCGTCGACGTCTATATCATCCTGAGAGTCAATAGCGGCAATTAATGCCAGATTTTCGACTCGGTTCCAGGACAGTATTGGTGATCAGGTCCGGGCACTGCTGGCCTGGGCCGAAGCATGTTTCGTCCGGGGAGACGACGACCGTTACCCTTCCGTCCAAATACTTCGCCATCGGATCACCATCGTCATTGCTATCACGCCTTCGGGTTCCTCTTCGCGCTCGGGGCTGTCTTTACGCTGGGACTCGGTGCTGTCGCTTCACTGACCAGACGAAACAGTTGCGCCCCGGTGGCGTCGTGCTGCCGGGGCACGCGCACGACTGGAAGCAATGATCATTACTTGAATTTGGGGTCGGGAATGGGGGAGAGTTTCCCAGCCATGCGGGACCCGCCGACGAGGCACTCTTCCGGGTCGCCGAACTCATCCAACTTTTGGGCGCAGTCCTCGCAACCAGAGAATTTATAACCAGCGGGACACTCCACGTTCATGGCCACTGCGAAGGCCGGTTCGACGCCTTCGATAACGCAACCCTCTTCGGTGAGTTCGATCTCATCCAAAGGCACCTGGCGAACGCAGTAACACTGACATTCGTAAACGGTGCCGGGACAGCCGACCATCAGCGAACACATCAAGCAAATACCGAGCAAGATCACTGCGCGTGACATCATCGATTCCTCCACAAAAGAATGATGGTGATCCAGTCATACCCCGCCCCGTGGCCTGCGCAGTTCAAGGCGAGAGGATTTTTACAGTACGGTCGTGCCATGCCGGGGTCAAGAAAAAAGATCGCGACGCTATGGCCGAAGCCACGGCGCTGCACTTCACACCACGCCATGACGGACGCGCTCCGCACTCATCCGCGGGGCGTTGTCGTTTCTGGTTGACTCTCCCCGCCTGCACCGCGTAGCGTGCTGGAGACACATCCACTACCGGGGATTCATCATGCGTCTGGTCGCTGGAAGCATCGTACTATTGGCCGCGGCAATTCAATGGACTGCAGTTGCCCTGTCTCGCGGAAACGAGGGGGTTATCTTAATGCTAGGGCCACCCGCGGTGATTTGCGCATTCGGTGCCGTGTTCATGATCGATCGCGGATGGCGCGAGAAAGATCGCGATCAGCCATGAACGAACCACTCCCCCGCTGCATCACCTGGTTCTCGCCGTGGACGCCGGGCGGGTGGTCGACTCCGGGCCGTGGGGAATTCGCCCCTCGCGGAACCCAAAGCAAAACATCATCAATGCCCGTTCGGAAACCGTCTTCACGGCCAAGGTGTTCGCCAAGTCCGCACGGGAACGGCGGTGTCTTGTCCCCGTCTCTGGCTTCTACGAATGGCAGGCCGTGGGCAAGCAGAAATAACCTTGGCACATCTGGCTCGCTTCCGGTGGTCCAATCGCGTTCGCTGCCTTCACGGATGCCGACGGGGCTGTCTGTACAATGACGACCGAACCCAATGCCGAGATGTCACAGATTCACGACCGGATGCCGGTGCTCTTACCGCGAGAGTCATGGGAGCGATTCCTTGACCCGGCGGTGACCGACCCAAACGAAATCGAACCAATGTCGATTCCACTGCCAAATGGCTCTCTGACGATGCAGGCCGTCTCTAAAGTGGTCATCCATGTTCGCAACGAAACACCGGAGTGTGTTGAACCGGTGAAAGTGGGGTATCCACAGTGAAAACTGATTGCTGACGTAAGGACTATGCCTCTCAACCGCTTTGGAAATCGTAGTGACTTCGCCATCGGCATTGCTTTAACAGTAAATCGAGGGGGCGATTTGAATCGTCGATAGGCAATCGGGAGTTGCGTGCCGGATGAATACGAAGAACCACATCACTCAAATACTGCAGAAAGCGGAACAGGGAGATCATTTTGCGGCAGAGGAGTTGCTGCCGCTCGTGTACGACGAACTCCGGCGTGTGGCCTCCGAGAAACTCGCGCAGGAGAAACCCGGCCAGACACTTCAAGCCACCGCGTTGGTTCATGAAGCCTGGATACGGCTGGTGGATGTCGACTACGCCCAGCACTGGTCGAGCCGGCGGCATTTTTTCGGTGCGGCTGCTGAGGCAATGCGACGAATTCTGGTCGATCAGTCCCGCCGCAAAAATCGTCAGAAGCACGGTGCGGACTGGCAACGTGTGACCATCGAACTGGCAGAGAGTCCCGACTCGGACAACGATAGTCCCATCGAAAACCTTGACGATGCCTTGCGAAAATTCGAGTCGATTGATGCAACCGCCTGCGAATTGGTTAAGCTGCGGTATTTTGCTGGCCTTTCCTTGAAGGACGCTGGCGAGGCGCTCAACTTGCCAGCCCGAACGGCTGATCGTTTATGGGCTTATGCTAAAGCCTGGCTGCTACGCGAGGTCCGACACGATGCGGCCGATTCCTAGTAATTTGTAGTTCTTCATTTTTTTGGCGCAACCACCCGTCAAACAGCGCCACTGATGTGCAGACACGATTACTTCGACACCGAAACCTCTCACCGAGACTTAATGGGCTGCGCAAAGTCGGCGTTGAGTTGGTTGATCGCTGGAAAACATGATGAACGAACGAGATATCTTTCTCGCTGCAATTGAGATCGCCGATGCCGCCGAACGCGCGGCGTACGTTGACGAAGTCTGCGCGGGTGATGCGGAACTACGGGTCCAGGTCCAAGAATTATTGAGAACTCATGCGGAAAGCAGCCAGTTTCTAGAATCGCCGGCGATCGCGACGAATTCTGCGATCGAGCACACCATCATCGCCGACTCAACAGAGGTTGGTGCCGACGTTCAGGAGCGAAGCTCATCGGGCGAATCCGAATTTCGAAAATATCTTCAGCCTTCCACTCGGCCCGGTTGGCTCGGTCGGTTGGCACATTATGAGATTGAGGAGATTCTCGGTCGCGGAGCGTTCGGTATCGTCGCCAAGGCATTTGATGAGAAGCTGCATCGGGTTGTCGCCATCAAGCTGATGAGTCCCGAGTTGGCCACCACGTCTCCTCCGCGCAAACGGTTCTTGCGAGAAGCACGAACCGCGGCGGCGGTCACCCACGAGAACATCGTGGCGATTTATGCCGTCGAAGAAGAGCCGATTCCCTATCTGGTGATGGAATACATTCCCGGGCAGACGCTTCAACAGCGGATGGAAGAGCACGGGCCCCTCGAACTGGTCGAGATCTTGCGGATCGGCCAGCAGGTTGCTGCAGGGCTCGCAGCAGCCGATGCCGCGAATCTGATTCACCGCGACATCAAGCCCGCCAATATATTGTTGACGGGCGGGATCAAAGAAAGAGCGAAGATTTCCGATTTCGGCCTGGCCCGCGCCGTCGATGACGCGACGATGACCTCCAGCGGAGTCATCGCGGGCACACCGCTGTACATGGCTCCCGAACAGGCGCGGGGCGAGCCACTGGATCATCGAGCCGATCTGTTCAGCCTGGGAAGCGTGCTTTATCAGATGGTCAGCGGTCGCCCGCCCTTTCGCGCTGCCAATACTGTCGCCGTGCTGAAGCGCGTCTGTGAAGACTCGCCACGTCCCTTGGACGATGTCATTCCGGAAACTCCTGACTGGCTGCAAGCAATCATCTTCCGCCTGCTGGAAAAGCAACGCGACGACCGCTACCAGACTGCTCAGGAAGTGGCGGACTTGCTGGCCCGCTGTCAGAACGAACTGGAACATAGTCGGCAGGTGACCTGTGTTCCGGTTGGTGCGTCTGCGCCAGATCGCACCATCAAGGAGCCAGCCGAACAAACTCAGCTATTCAGCCACGCGGTTCCTCAAACGAAACCTCAGACACCGGCACGCAATCATGGCGTGGCCTACGGCATCATCATCACACTGATCGCCGTGGCTTTCGTGCTGGGGATTTCACCGCGCCTCGCGCGCTGGTTCAATACGCCCATTCCGAGCTTGCCTCCCGTTCCGCCACAGGCGAGGGCTGCCGGATTGAGTTTTGATGGCAAAGACGATTGGGTGGAAGTCACCGGTCTGAGTTGGAACTACCCGCAGTTCACAATTGAGGCCTTCGTTACGTCGGCCCCCAACAGCGATAACGGCACCATCGCATACCTGGGGAGTGGCCACGGTGATAATGAAGAGTGGATGTCGCTCTTCGATGGCGCGCCGGGAGACGCTGGCAAGCGAATCAGCGGAGCCGCCGTGCATGGCAAAACCGGTTACGAAAACGCCTACGGCCCATTCCGTGGAAAAGAACGTCAGCATCGAGCTCTGTCTTACAATGGTCGCTACGTCGATTACTACATCAACGGCATCTGGCAGGGTCAACGTCGTGTCGAACCACATGAAGGCGGTCAATGGAAGATGAGAGAGCTGCACATCGGTTGCGATGGCAGCGGGCGAAAATTCTTCCAGGGCATGATCGACCAACTGCGGATATCCCGCGTGGCCCGATACAGCCAGAACTTTGAACTCACCACCGAGTTCAAGCGCGATGACCAGACGCTCGCCCTGTACCGCTTTGACGAAGATCAAGGTGAAGTACTCAAAGACCACAGCGGCAACGGGCACGATGGCAAAATCAAGGGTGCAAAGTGGGTTAATCCAGTCAGCACCAAGTCCACGGATGCCGCAGTGGCCCGCTGGCACGGTTGGCCCATGGATGCCCCGCCGCCCGCGATCGCTCCATTTGATGCTGCCCAGGCGAAAAAATATCAGGAAGAATGGGCCGCGTATCTGAAAGTACCGGTCGACTACACCAACGGTCTCGGCATGAAGTTCCGCCTCATCCCGCCGGGCGAGTTCCTGATGGGAAGCACGCCGGAAGAGATCGAAGCCGCGCTCAAGGATGCCGATCCGAACGACATGCGCTGGCAGGAGTGCGTCAAGAGCGAAGCTCCGCAACACAAGGTGATCCTGACTCAGCCGACTTATCTCGGAGTGAATGAAGTGACTCAGGCGGAGTATGAGAAGGTGTTGGGTGTGAATCCGTCCCACTTCGCCCCGACCGGGATGGGCCAGGAGGCGGTTGTCGGGCTGGAGACAGCGGAGCACCCGGTGGAAATGGTGAGCTGGAATGACGCGGCCGATTTCTGCACCAAGCTGAGCCAAAAGGAGAAACTGAAGTCGTTCTATATCCAATCGGACGACACGATCACGCTGCAGGACGGAACGGGCTACCGGCTCCCCAGCGAGGCGGAATGGGAATATGCTTGCCGTGCTGGCACAACGACGAAGTGCTGGAGCGACAACGAAGACGCAGACCGGTTGCAAGTCGGATGGTTTGCCGAGAACGGCATGAGTCGGACGCATCCCGTGGGTCAGTTGCGGGCGAATCCCTTCGGTTTGTGCGACATTCACGGCAATGTCTGGGAATGGACGCAAGATAGTTGGGATGCGTCCTGGTACGGCAATTCTCAAAACAAACCTGCAATTAACCCGCAGAGCCCCTTTTCCGCTGGTTCCATGCGCGTGGTCCGGGGCAGTCACCTCTGGTTCCACTTGAACGACTCCCGTTCGTCGGCACGCCATTCCGTCGAAACACCGCGTGTTCACGGCTACCTCGGTTTTCGGGTCACTCTCACCGTCGATGCCGTCCGGCAAAATTCTGCCCGGCGGATCTCGACCGAGTCGGTCACTCCGAACGGCTGGCCTGCTGACCGTCCTGTGCAAAAATGAGATCGGACGTTTTTGGCAGGAGCTGGACTAGGTGGTGCGGGCTGATTCAGGGAGAGCGAAGTCGCAAAGCTGACATCTTGGATGTCGACTCGTCGGACCCGACAGAGGACACGATGAGTACGCGGAGGTCCCGATCAGTTTTCATCGACAGCGAAAATGAGTTACGCCGCCTTGCGGCTGTCGTGTTTCAGCAGTCCGCCCAACCGCTGCTGACACTGAATGTCTCCGATCGGCACGACGTCCGGTGGCGGCGCGGACGCCCCCCTTTCGTCTCTTCTTCGATAGCTTCGCTGACGCTTGCCGCAGCGTTTCGTTGTCCCTCAGCCAGCAGCGCGACAGCGAATCGAGCTTCTATCACACCAGCGGCATCCACGACGTCACGCAGCTCACCGACGACACGGGGACGGTGACCGACGACTACCGCTACGACGCCTGGGGGAAGCCGCTGGCCACCACCGGCGCGACCGAGAACCTGCACACCTACAAGGGCGAAGTCGGCTACCAGGAAACCCCGCAACTCTCCGCGGAAGAATCCTCGTTCTACCTGACAAACCGCATCCTGGGTTCCAACGGCCGCTTCCAAAGCGAAGACCCCGCACGATCGACGGCGAACCCGTATCCGTATGTCAACAACAACCCGGTGAACTCCATTGATCCGAGTGGGCTGGAAGAGTGGCACGAAAGCGTTCTCTCGCAAGGCAAACTGTCACCGCGAAGCACACTCTGGAACCGCACGCAGGCGATGGCACCTCCCCAGCGTACGTGGGCGCAATGGATCGGGTTCGATGAGACCGACGCGCAGGACACGCTCGTGGAGCACGTCGCTCAGGACGTCAAGGCGGCCAGCCCAGCCGCCCGCGTGATCAGCGGCGAGTCCAGCTTGACGGACGGGGTCGCCGCGGCGGCGAAGCAGGCGGCCGAAATCACCACGGTAGGCATGGCGAATTCCCAAGCTTTGGGAATGGCGCGGACGATCATCAGCGAGGCCTCCGAGTTATTGCTCCTCAGGAAGTTAAAGCCGCTTGTCGGAGTCGGAAGGGGAGCTTGGTTTTGCGGATGTAGCCGGCGACACGGGTCGGGTGGTGGTGTTTGTTTCGGAGGGCGGTCGCGGTGGCCAGTTCGAGTTCGGCG
>JBGSUN010000079.1:0-7896 GCA_041753475.1 Planctomycetaceae bacterium
GTGCCCACACCCTGAGCGGCCAGCGCGACCGCCTCGCGTCGCACCCGCTCTAACTCCTGAGGACTTCCCTGTCGTCGCATGGCAGAACATCTAACGCTTCCCCGCGTCGACGTCTATATCATCCTGAGAGTCAATAAGATCGTGAATTCTTGACGAAGGGACGATTCGTCTGGCACGGTGATTGCCCGGCGCGGTACGATCACGAATGAATGTGATGTGGTGTCCACTCCCTGGGATCGTGGCAC
This sequence comes from Planctomycetaceae bacterium, assembly GCA_041753475.1. Taxonomy (GTDB): domain Bacteria; phylum Planctomycetota; class Planctomycetia; order Planctomycetales; family Planctomycetaceae; genus DSVQ01. The sequence continues at coordinate 246 of JBGSUN010000079.1, forward strand.
ACAAGCTCTTACCACAAGGATGTGGCGATGGCGAAGATTTTTCTCAGCATGGCGGGCGAAGGACGGGGTCATGCCGCGCGTGTGCGGACCTTGGCCGAACACCTGCGCCACGATCATGAATTGTGGCTCTTCGCGCCGGATGACGCCTACAATTTTCTCGCCGGGTGTTATGCGCCGTCCATGCGCGTCCCGAACGTCCGGCTGCATCGCATTCCCGGCCTGCGGTTTCACTACACGAATGGCAAGCTCGATCTGCTGAAATCGATCACCAGCGGATTGCACTACGCCTTCCGCAAGTTGCCGCGATTGGTGGGGGCGTTTCGCCGCCGGATTGATGCCGTCAGCCCCGACCTGATTATCACCGATTTTGAACCGGCTCTCGGTTGGGCCGCGTGGGGTCGGCGTGTTCCACACCTTAGCCTCGATCATCAGCATGTCTTAATGACGTACGATCTGTCGTGCTTGCCGCTGACGCTGCAATGGCATGCGTGGTCAATGAGTTGGGCCGTACGGCTGCACACACCGCGTCCCACCGAACGAGTCGTCTCATCCTTCTATTCCCCGCCACCAAAGCCGGGCTGGGAGTCGATCAAGCAGATCGGCCCACTCATCCGTCCGGAGGTCGCCGCCGCGCAGCCGCAGATCGGTGACTATGTGCTCTCCTACCTGCGTTCGAACACGCCGGAAGCCGTCCTCGACATCATCGCCGCCGCCGGTGTTCCGGTGAAAATTTATGGTTTGGGGGAACGGCCTGCCTCCGGTCCGCTGACATTCTGTCCGATTCACGAACAACGCTTCGTGGATGACCTCGCCGGTTGCCGGGCGGTGATTTGCGCGGCGGGAAATCAATTGCTCGGGGAATCGCTGTACCTTGGCAAACCGGTCTTGGCTATTCCGGAAGCGTTTCATCATGAACAGCAGATCAACGCCCACTTCATCGAGAAGTTGGGTGTCGGTCGGTGGACGACGCTGGACAATTTGACGACCGAACGGATCATCGACTTTCTCAATCACGATGATGTTTACCGGTCGGCCGCACAACGCCTGCAAGGTCGGCTCGATGGGACGGCAGAGGCGCTGTCGGAGATTACGAGATTGTTAGATCGGCGCGCCATTCCGAGCCACGACCGTGAGGGAGCGCGTTCCTCGTAGCGCTCGTGAACGGTGCATGGAATCGAATGGTTGAGTTGAAGAACACGCTTCTTGGCGGGCGCAGTTCGGACGGGCAAAACTCGCAGATTCCCCGCTTCCTTGAATCTCCCGCTGGGCTTGTTACGCTTGGCTAGTTTCGCGCGGTTCCCAACTGAACCCCCGTTGTGCGCGCAACGTCTTGCCCTGTCAGACGTTGACGTAGTACAACCGGCCGCGCAGCCCGCCTGACGAGTCTGCAACGTGCCCAAACGTACCGATCTCAAGAAAATCCTCATCATCGGCTCCGGCCCCATTGTCATCGGCCAGGCTTGCGAGTTCGACTATTCCGGCACTCAGGCTTGCAAAGCCCTGCGGGAGGAAGGCTACGAAGTCGTCCTCGTCAATTCGAATCCCGCGACGATTATGACCGACCCGCACACCGCAGATCGGACTTACATCGAACCGATCACGTGGGAATACGTCGCCCGGATCATCGAAGTCGAACGGCCCGATGCTGTACTGCCGACACTCGGCGGACAAACCGGCCTCAACACGGCGATGGACTTATTCCATCGCGGAATTCTCCAGAAGTTCGGTTGCGAACTCATCGGTGCCAAAGCGGACGTCATCAAGAAGGCCGAAGAACGGGACACGTTCAAGCAGGCGATGATCAAGATCGGGCTCGATGTCTGCAAGAGCCAGATCGTCCGCAACATGGACGATGCCTATGCGGCGCTCGAAAATATCGGCCTGCCGATGATCATTCGCGCCAGCTTCACGCTTGGTGGAGCGGGCGGCGGCGTGGCGTATAACCGGGCGGAATTTGAGGACAAGGTCCGCAAAGGTCTTTCGCTCTCTCCGGTGTCCGAGGTGCTCCTTGAAGAAAGCATCATCGGCTGGAAAGAGTACGAGATGGAAGTGATGCGCGACGTCGCTGACAACGTCGTCATCATCTGCTCCATCGAAAACTTCGACCCGATGGGTGTGCACACCGGTGATTCCATCACCGTCGCTCCGGCCCAGACGCTGACCGACAAAGAATATCAGCGGATGCGCGATGCGACGATCGCCGTCATGCGCGAAATCGGTGTCGAAACGGGTGGTTCGAACGTGCAGTTCGCGATCAACCCGGTCGATGGCCGCATGGTTGTGATCGAGATGAACCCGCGCGTCAGCCGGTCCTCCGCGTTGGCATCCAAAGCGACCGGCTTTCCGATTGCCAAAATCGCAGCGAAATTGGCCGTCGGTTACCGTCTCGATGAAATCCCCAACGATATCACGCGGGAAACTCTCGCCTGCTTCGAGCCGACGATTGACTATGTCGTCACGAAAATCCCGCGGTGGACTTTCGAGAAATTCCCGGAAGCCGATCCTGAACTGACAGTGCAGATGAAGTCGGTCGGCGAGACGATGGCCATCGGCCGGACGTTCAAGGAATCGTTCCAGAAGGCCGTTCGCGGGTTGGAAATCGGGCACTTCGGCCTCGGCGGTGGCAAGAAAGATTTGTGGGGCACTCCCAAGCAGCCGAGCATCGACGATATCGAAGCGAAGCTCGCGCGGCCGAATGAAGCGCGGATGTTCTACATCCGTTACGCCTTCAAAGCCGGGCTGTCGGTCCAGCAGATCTTTGACCTGACGCACATCGACCCGTGGTTCCTCGAACACATCCGCGAGCTGGTGGCCATCGAAGAACAAATTCGTTTGGTCAGTCGATTGGAAGACGCCCCCGCGTCACTCATCCGGGAAGCGAAGCGGTCTGGGTTCTCTGATCAGCAACTGGCGTTCTGGTGGGACTCCACCGAAATGGACGTCCGCGCCCGTCGGAAGTCGCTCGGCATTATTGCGACCTTCAAGCAGGTGGATACGTGTGCCGCGGAGTTTGAAGCCTACACTCCGTACTACTACTCGACCTATGAAACCGAAGACGAAGCCCCGACTCCGCGGACCGATGGTCGCCAGCGCGTCGTGATTCTCGGTGGCGGTCCAAACCGCATCGGCCAGGGGATCGAGTTCGATTACTGCTGTTGTCAGGCATCGTTCGCGCTCCGCGAACTCGGCATCGAAAGCGTGATGGTCAACTCGAACCCGGAAACGGTGTCGACCGACTATGACACATCGGATCTCCTCTTCTTCGAGCCGCTGACAACCGAAGACGTGCTCAACATCTGCGATCGCTTGAAACCCGATGGCGTGATTGTGCAGTTCGGCGGGCAGACGCCGCTGAATCTGGCACGGGGTCTGGAAGCCGCGGGCGTGAACATCATCGGGACCAGTCCCGACATGATCGACGCCGCCGAAGACCGTGAACGCTTCCAGAAAATCCTGGAAACGCTGAATCTCCGGCAGCCGCCGAACGGCATGGCGACCGACGCTGAAGGGGCCCGCCGAGTCGCGGAACAGATTGGTTTCCCGGTTCTCGTCCGTCCGAGCTATGTCCTCGGCGGCCGTGCCATGGAGATCTGTTATGACGTTGAACAAATCCAGAGGTACATGACCGAAGCCGTCAATGTCTCGCCCGATCGTCCGGTCCTGGTCGACAAGTTCCTCGAAGATGCGATTGAAGTCGATGTCGATGCAATCTCCGACGGACAGTTGACGCTGGTCGGCGGGGTGATGGAGCACATCGAAGAGGCGGGCGTGCACTCGGGGGACTCGGCGTGCGTCCTGCCACCGTATTCATTACCGCAGAGCGTCATTGATGAAATCAAGCAGGCGACGTATGCCCTCGCAACGGCATTGCAGGTTCGCGGACTGATGAATATTCAGTTTGCTGTGAAACAAGAAGGGGATGAGACACAGGTTTACATTCTCGAAGTCAATCCCCGCGCGAGCCGCACCTCGCCCTTTGTGTCCAAGGCGACGAATGTGTCGCTGGCGAAGATCGCTGCAAAAATCATGGTCGGGCAGACGCTCACCGAGCAGGGCTTTACGAAGGAAGTCGTCCCGCTACACACATCGGTGAAGGAAAGCGTTTTTCCGTTCAACCGCTTCACCGGCGTCGACATCATCCTTGGCCCCGAGATGAAGTCGACGGGCGAAGTGATGGGGATTCACGCCGAGTTCCCGCTGGCCTTCGCCAAGAGCCAGATTGCCGCCGGCAACCAGATGCCCAGCGGCGGGACGGTCTTCATCAGCCTGGCAGGACGACACAAACAGACTCTCATTCCCACCGTGAAACAATTGAAGACGCTGGGGTTCAAGGTTGTCTGCACGTCGGGTACGGCCCGGGTCTTCCGTGATGCCGGGATCGAGGTGGACACTGTTCGCAAGTTGCAGGAAGGGCGGCCGAACCTGCTCGATCTGATGGCGAACAAAGAGATCCAACTGATCTTCAACACGCCCAGTGGCAAGGGGGCCCGCACCGACGAAGGGAAGATTCGCGCGGCGTCGGTGATGAACGGCATCTCCTGCGTGACCACAATTCCCGGTTGCATCGCCGTGGTGCAGGCGCTGGAAGCTCTCGCCAAGAATCCGGCCCCCCATGTTTGCACGATTCAGGATTGGGCGGCGGAGATGCCGAAGTAGTCGTGTTCCGGAGACACGCGGTGGGATCGGCGCGAGGCGCGAAACCGCAAGCGGTGTGCGTGCTCTTCAGTTAATTGTTGAGTTGGGCTAAGAAGTCACGGGCGTTGTGCCGCGAACTTTGTAGCCATAGCAGATGAGCTCTTCAGGACCAGGTTCAAAGAGCCGGCGGATGACCACTTCGACGGCATCGCCGATCGCCGCGGGGCGGCTGGTGACATCCGTCAGTTTGGCCAGCAGTCTTGGACCGTCATCGAGTTCGACCAGGGCCAGGTGAAACGCTCCCAGCCGATCGTGTTCCGAGGGTGGGCGGGCCATCAACGTCACGGCGAGCAATCGTCCTTTGCCGCTGAATCGCACTGTTGCCACCGCGGCATTGCCACAGCGGGCGCAGGTGCTGCGACGGCTCACGTCGGCATGATGGCAGCGAAGGCACCGCACGCCTTCCAGCCGGTACAGCGTCGGTTGCAAGCGGGATTGGACGGCGGGGTCGATCATGGAGTGGCCTGTCGCAAAATCGAGGTGAAGACGTTTCCACCCAGGCCGCCGGAACATTGCGTCATGGCGGTCTTGGCTCCCAGAACCTGATTCTCACCCGCACGTCCCTGCAATTGCAGAGTTGCCTCGATGACTTGATACACCCCGGTTGCTCCCACGGGATGCCCTCGGGCTTTCAGGCCGCCCATCGTCTGAATCGGAATGCGCAGGTGGGCATCGGCCGCCGCATCGAAATACCGCCAGCCGGTTCCCGCTGGCATGAACCCTGCCGCTTCCAACGACAAGGCCGTCATCACGGGAAAGGCATCATGGAATTCCGTCAGGTCAAGCATCGGTAACGAGACTTCGGCCCGCTCCAGGGCCCGGGCGACGGACTGCTCCACGGCCTTCAATCGCAACGGTTGCGGTCGTTGTGCCAGAGCGATGGTCTCCACCGCGCCGGCAATCGACGCGATTTCCACTGGACGGTGCTCGTGACGGTGGAGATCGCCGGGGCGTCCCAGCACCACGGCTGCGGCCCCGTCGCACAGCGGAGTACAATCGAGTAACCGCAACGGATCGGAAATCATCGGGGATGCTCCCCATTCTTCTGCAGTCACGGCGTGGCGATACATTGCCCAAGGGTTGCCGATGGCGTGTTGATGGGCTTGCCGAACAAAGACTGAGAGATCTTCAGGGGTCGCCCCGGTGGCTTGCAGGTACAGACTCGTCAGCAGGGCGGACAGTCCGGAGAACGACGCACCGATGATCGTTTCCGACTCGAAATCAGCAGCATAGGCAAGGCCTTGAATGACAGCCGCCGGGTCGGCATCGGTCATCTTTTCCACGCCAAGCACCAGCACCCGCTCACAGGTGTGACTGGCAACCATCGCCGCCCCCACTTGAAGCGCTGCGCCGCCACTGGCACACGCGGCCTCGACTTTGATGGCTTCGATCCCCGACAAACCGGCGCGATCCGCCAGGGCGGCGGCGAGATTCTCTTGCCGATTCAACACCCCCGAGAGCATGTTACCGACCACCAGCGCATCGACGCGGTCCACTCCGGCATCAGCCAGCGCGGCGTGAATGGCTTCCGTCGCCAGATCGTACAGCGATTGCGACCAGTGCTCTCCCACCGGAGTACACCCCATCCCCAGGATCCACGGTCGCAGGGGTTTCATCGACGGCATCCCACTTGACGCGTCATCCTCAAGTACTCGCCGTAGTCACCAACGGAGACGCTCTGCTTCAAGAAATCTTCAAGCCGTGACGATTCGCGGGTCGCATTCCTGCCGGTGACTCGCAGTGAGAAACAATCTGCACCGGCACCCGAGCCATACGAACTGACCAGCACTTTGTCGCCACTGTCGGCGAGCTCCAGAGCACGGATGATGCCCAGAAAGCAGTTGGCCGCGTACGTGTTCCCGATCGCAGGATACAGCATCACCGGGTCAACCTGCTCGGCAACGAAACCCAGCGCCTGCGCCAATTGCTGGGGGAACTTCAGGTTGGGTTGATGAAAGACGGCGTATCGATAATCACGCGGAGAAGTGCCGGTCTTCTCGAAGTAAGCACGAACGGCGGCCCCGATGTGGTGAAAATACGCTGGCTGTCCCGTGAAGCGATTCGCATGCGTCGGGTACTCCGCACCATCCCGGCGAAAGAAGTCGGGGGTATCGGTCACATAGGTCACGGCTGGGCTCACCGCTGCGATCGATGACTCCACCGGTCCCACAACGAATGCCGCCGCTCCCGCACCAGCGGATCGTTCCAATTCATCACCGGGACGACCTTGGGCGGCATCAACCCCCACCACCAAACCATATCTGGTATGACCGGCTGCCACACGGGCCGCCATGCCGAGCAGGGCTTCCACAGCACCACGGCACGCAAATTCCAAGTCGGCCGCGTTCACCCAAGGGGATAGGCCCAGTGCTGCGGCAACCGTAGCAGCGATCGACTTCACGGCATACGGTTTAGACTCGGTTCCGATCCACACCGCGTCAATTTGATCGCGGGCGATGCCAGCCGCATCCAATGCGGATTGGCCAGCCGCGATCGCCATGGTGGTGGCATCTTCATCATGATTCGGGACCGATTTCTGGCCGTATTCACCTCGTGAAGGCCCCCAGGCAGGGGATAAGACCGATGCCGACAAACGAAAGTCGGGAAGATAACACCCCGTGCAGATTATCCCCGCCGGCTCACTGATCATCGCAGGCCTTGTCGATCGAGAGTGTCGGGAAGCGATCTCGGATGGCGAGCGCGTGTCACCAAAGAAGCAAAACACTGACAACGTTGGATCACAACCGTGAGCGAAAACTCACCATACAGACCGCAGGCCAGCGGGGTCAATCATTGAAATGGCGGGTCACATGAAAGGGTGCATCCGCTGAATGGTGGGGATCAGGTGGCCAGGTTGAGGCTGTTCCAGGTGGAGTGCCAGTGTTGGTTGATGTCGGTGGCGCGGAGGGCGGTGATGGCCAGGGCTCCTTTCTCGGTCCAGTGCATTCCGGGGCCT
>JBGSUN010000080.1:0-7305 GCA_041753475.1 Planctomycetaceae bacterium
GTGGCCACCGCCGTCCCTCCCTGGAACGCGAATCCGAATTTCCTGGCGACAGCCTACAAAAACCTCCCGCGCTGCGAAAAGCCTCCCGCATTCTGGAATCGCTGAAATCTCCCTGTCCGGCACCCAGAAACGGAAGAGCCATCGATTCGGCAGACAGATTCCCGGACGGCACATACAGGAAGCGAATCGTCGAGAAGCGAAGCAAATCGGAAACAGTCGGATCGGTGGGATAGTTTCCGCTGAAGGTGAGTGAGTTCAGCCGCAGGTCTGAAATGACCGCAATCTCTTCGTCTGTCAGCGAGTCGTACGCCAGCGTGAGAGACTCAAGGTTGTGCATGTGCCGAACACAACGGAATGTGTCGTCCTTCGGAATGTTTGCGGGAATACTGAGCTGCACGATGGGAGGCCGTCCCGTCACCAGTTCCTTGAAGCTCACCCAATCATCACCAGTCGCACCGGCCTTGCGAAGTTCGTTGTATGCGGCATATTCGAGTTCAGCATTGCGGACGAAAACAACGCCGGCTGCGACCGCGGCAACGAAGACGACTGATACGAAACTCCACGTTCGAGTCTTCATCGTTGAGTCAGATCAAGGTGCTTATCTCACAGAACAGCGGGTGCCACTGGCGAATGTACTCGTTCGCCAGTGCTCTTCGCTAGTAGATATTAGTCTCAACGGGTTGGCAGTCGTCAAGACACTGGCGGCCCAAAGCCGCCGCCGGTGGCACCCGATGGTTCGTCCTTGCCTGTCTGGGCGACGCACCTGAAAGTAGCCATCACGCTCCGCCGTGATGAGCGGATGAACGCTGCGTTGCCGAGTTGGCAGAATGCAGTACGAATCTTCAAACAGTTGCCGCTGTGAAGCGTGCCGCTCATCACGGCGGAGCGTGATGGCTACTTTCTTCTACTGCACGTTGAAGTTCGTCGTGTAGCTCACCATGCGGCCGCTGAGCTCGTCGAAGACGGTGAGCTTCAGCGTGTGCGGGCCGAGGGGGATCCGTTCGGGGATGAGGAACTGATAGTTGTGGAAGTAGTCGCGGCGGTAGTTGCGACACAGGTCTTCCGTCGCCGCGAAATCGATCTGCTTCCGCAGTTCCCCGTTCGGGCTGAGAATCTCGATGGTCGACCGCAACAGCGTGCGGTATTGACCGTCGGCAGTGGGCTCGCTCTTGAAGTTCTCCACCTCGGCGTACAACAGCACTTCCTGTCCGGGCCGGAACTCATCTCGCGGGAAGCGTTCGTAGTTGCCGAAGTATTGAATCTGGCGACAGAACGCCACATTGCGAATCTGCAGGTCCGCCTGTTCCTGCAAGCGACGGATCGCCGTGCTCATCTGCGAAATGGTCTGCGAGGCCCGATCCTGCGGCCGCGGGATGTGTTGCACGTCCATGTAGTTGGACATGCCCCAGAAGACCTGCTGCCAGAATTCCTGGTCCGCCGGGTCGATGCCGGGAATGGCGGTCAGCGCCCGTTCCTGCCGATCGGTCAGCAGGTAGAGTTGCCGCAGGGCGACATGCTTGCGGAGATAATCGTTCTGAACGTCGGCGTCGGTCGACGGTTTCAGCGTCGCCACTTCCTGTTCGAGCGCAGCAATTGTTCGTTCGAGTTCCGCACGCCAGGGCAATGTGCCCGCGATGGGTTGTGAAAGCGGAGCCGGAGGATTCGGTGTCGCGCTGTTTCCCCGATTCGGCACCAGCCCGACCACATTCTGAACGAATCCCGTTCCGAATGGCAACGATGATGTTCCCAATCCCCGCGAACTGGGGTTGCTCACCGTCGGTTTATTCGACGGCGGCGGCCAGGCGATGCTGGTGGAGTCGGCGGGGGTTGTGGGGTAGGTCCGTGGTGGCGATGTTCCCCCGATGGTCGCATAACTTGCCCGGTTGGAATCCGAACCAGACGGGATACTGTCATCAACCACGTAGCCTTGCAGAACCACCGGGCCGTTATTCGCCGGAGTGTTGGTCCGTTGTGGTACCTGATTCGAAGCAAAGTCGACGCGCTGCGGCTGATCGGCGGGGGTGCGGTATCCCGCCTGGGTCACGCGATTGGTGCTGTCCGTTGTGGATGGGTTCGTGAAGCCGACGGGTTGCACGCGACCTTCGTCACGGTCGCGGATGGTGAATTCACTCTCCCGAGAAACCATGTCCGGGCGACCGGAGCTCCAACCGAATTCGCGATCCAACGGACGGCGCGACGGCGAATCAAGATCGCGCCGCTCCGGTTCTGTGGACGGTGCTCTTGAGGCCACCGGGGCCGCCTGGCGTGACATCCGCCGGGCACGCAAGATGTCCGGGATCGTGGCCACATCAACGTGTTTCAAGGTTTCATGCCACTCGGCTCGTTCTTCCGGAGTGGCATCACGCAGTTCGTCGCCGATCAACTGCACCGTCTCGGGTGACCAGGAGACGCTTTGGGGCTCAGTCGTCGGTTTGGCAGCCACCACCGGTTTGGCGACGGCCGGTTCGCTGGCCTTGGCGGCGGTGCTGTCCACCGGTTTTTCACGAGATGGTTTGAACGGGCTGGATTTCTCCGTGGCGTCGGCCACTTTATCGCTCGGCTTGTCCTTCGACTTGTCTTTCTCTTTCGCAGGCTCGGCTGCAGCGACGGATTCTTTCGGTTTGGGGTCCGTTGGCGACTTTTCCGCTGGGACGGCCTTCGGTGACATCCCCATCGCGGCGCGCCAGCTCATCCCCGTCGTCGAGCATCCCGAAAGGATACCCGCGACGGCAACCGACAGCGTCAACGTCACCAGAAGGCGCATGACTGCGTCCGTCCCGTAAGGGGGAGAGTGGGCAAGAAATTGAAAAAGGGGTTCGGGCGGGACGGTAGCGAATGGTGACAAACGGAGCAAGACCAGATCGCGGCCGGGCGAAGAGCTGTGCCAAACGCAGCGTGGAGAGATGATGAACCGCAAGGTGTGCCACGGCTGTGTCAGCCGTGCAACAAGGCGGCACGCTTTCCGAATTCGCACGTCCGACACGGCTGTGGCACACGGAAACGGTGCGAAGCGGTCGGCAATTCGTTATTCCAATCGCAGGAATTGTCTGCGCGGGGGAGGGCGAAGCTCCTGCTGAGCCACGAGCGCTTCCCCACGCTGAGACAATCAGCGGCTCAGCGGGAGCTTCGCCCTCCCAGAAGACGCTCCCGCCACGCAGTTGAATTCTGGGACTGGTATTAGAACTCGCCGAGAACTTCACCGCCGGCGCGCGTGGCAAGGCCGCGGAAGATGCCGAGATCGATGCTCTGCGTGACGAAGCGCACACGGCCGTCCCCCATCAGGAGATGGACGCCGCCGGTGTGCCAACTGCTGTAATCATCAATGTGCAATGACGGGTGGTTGGGGGTGTGATCCGACACGCCGAGAAACCGGGCGTGGGCTTCCTCTCCCCCGGCGATCATACCGATCCATGTGCTGTGCCATTCGAATCCATTGGCGGCGACAACGGCCGCGGTCGTGTCGGTCCGATGCTCGCCCAACAGCAGCGTATTGCTGGCTCCATCCGTGAGATCCCGCAGCTTGGTGTTGCCGTTGTGAATGAAAACACCGTCGCCGCGACATTGTGCATTCGGGAACGGCGGATCCTCGCAAATCTCTTCGGGGCTGCTGGTCCCAAAACTGGCGACATAGTTCGCGGTCGGCAGCGTGGCCAGAATGTTGCTGGGGTTCCCTTCTTCGCCGATGTTCCAGGTATTCGACGAGGGATCGGAAGGACAGCGAAAGAGGGGCAACGCCGCGGTCAGCGCCACGCCGTTGGCGACGGTGTCGAAACAGGACACGCCGAAGTTGAGTCGATTGTAGAGCGGTGCTTGATCCATGTAAGGGAGCGTATGGGCTCCCCAACCCCAACCGGACGGCCCTTCCATGTCGTGGGTTCCCGCGGAGGTGCCAATCCATCCTGGGGGGAACGCGCCGTGGGTGTCGTGATAGTTATGGAGCGCGAGGCCGAGTTGCTTCATATTGTTCAGGCATTGTGACCGCCGGGCCGCTTCCCGGGCCTGTTGCACGGCCGGCAACAACAGGGCAATCAACACCGCGATGATGGCGATGACCACCAGCAATTCGATGAGGGTAAAACCACGCGATGACGCTTTGCGAAGCATGGCGGAATCTTTCCGAACCGAAGAAATCCGTGGGGACAACCCGTCCGAAAGAGGCAAATGAGATGGTTATGCATCTGTCGGACAACGGACATCCTACGCATAACGCAATTGAATTGCAAAACAGTTTTTTTGATAAAATGCGAATTTAGCAATTTCATCGCAGGTCAACACCAGCTTCACTGTCGCGAAATCGCAACCGGAGCGATGGCACACAGGTAAGCCTCGAATCCCCCTGGCAGAACACGGACGATGAATTGGGACTGGTTGCCGGAACGTGTTACAACGCTGTCACCAATCCAGGGTGCTATGCAACCGCCCCGTGAACTTTCTACCGGAGACCTGCTTCATGCTGCCGATCCTGCGAACGTTGGCTCTCGGTTTGCTGTTGGGATCATCCGTCTTCGCGGAAGAACTGCGGTACACCGCCCGGGACACTCTCGCCGAGCCGATGGCCAAGACCGATGATGCCCGCGCGTGTCTGAACGGTCTCTGTTGGAAACCGGCCGAGTTCCCCGTCACCGTGGAGATCGCCACCGATGCGGAACATCATGCCGTGGTGCGATTTCCGTCACCGATCGACACCGGCGACGAAACGAACGACCGGGTGGCCTTGATCTGGCATCGCCCGGCGAATATCGACCCGGCGAAACCGACACCGACAATGGTTGTCGTCCATGAATCGGGTTCCGCAATGCCCGTGGGAAAGCTGTTTGCCCGCCGATTCGCGGACAAAGGGATGCACGCGTTCCTGGTTCACTTGCCGAATTACGGTCTCCGCCGCCGGGATGGCACCAAACCGACCGGTGAGAAATTCCTGCTGGCGATGCGACAGGCGATCGCCGATGTCCGCCGGGCGCGCGACGCTGTCGCCGTCTTGCCGGGCGTGGACCCGCAGCGCATCTCACTGCAAGGGACAAGTTTGGGTGGCTTTGTCACTGCCACCACAGCGGGCATAGACCACGGGTACGATCATGTTTTCGTGATGCTCGCCGGCGGTGACTTGTACGGTTTGATGCAGAGTGGAAAGCGTGAAGCCGCCGAGTTAAGCAAACGGTTGGCGGACGCTGGGTATTCCGGGGACAAACTGCGCGACTTGATGTGGACCATCGAACCAACGCGGCTGGCCGATCGCGTGAATCAGCAGAAGACGTGGCTCTATTCCGCCGAGCAGGACACCGTGGTTCCGATTGCGAATGCCCTGGCCTTCAAGAAAGCCGCCGGGCTGGATGACGAACACCACATCCGCTTGCCCGGAGATCACATCTCCACGATCGTCTTCCTGCCCGTGATTCTCGATCATGTCGTCAAGCAAGTCGGTGTGGCCCCCGTGCAGCCGTGAGATCCACAACGCATGAAATTGATGTGCCACGGCCGTGTCGGCCGTGCGATTCTGACTCGTCAGGCGGTGCCCTCGCACGGCTCACCACGCCACGGCACACCGAAACAATTCCAGGTGTCGCGTCTTGCTGGCATTGCAATCTGCGTCGACTTTGCGGGTTGTAGCTGATTTTCGGTCCGGAGAATCGGCAGAATCATCAGGACCTGTTGAAGCGAAACGTTCGCCCCTGCCGACATCGAATCGCGGGGGATTCTGTTGCGCGCTTTCGGCGATCGCACGCTTCCCCCATTGGGGGGATGGACGCATGCGACCGAAACGCCAGGATGGCAAGTCAGTCTGGAGCCGATGGACCCAAAGCCTCACCGTGACGGCGACGGTGTCCGTTGCCGGTGTCGGTTTTCTCGCAGACCCGGCGACGGTACGGGGACAGAGCCGCAGCAATCGGTTCGCCGGCAACCCGCAGCCCGTTTCCACGACAGCGACCCCTAACTCCGCATTCGGCAAAACTGTCCAGCAGTTGATGGAACAGTCCCGACGCGAAGCCGCAGCAGGGAATCTCGACGCGGCGATCAGGACCGCACAGCGGGCCAAGAAAATCGCGGAAGCAGCGTCCTCGGTTTTGGGAGCATCGCCCGATTGCTCCCCCGCCGCGGCCGATCAACTCTACCGCGAAATGCTGGCCCTCCGTCCGGACCCTTCGCCAGAGCGAACGACGTCCCTTGCGGCTTCGCCGTCGGTTGTTCCCGCAGAACATACCCCGGCACCGCAGACGCCGATTGTCAGTGGCCCGGCGGCGACAGTCTGGGAAGGCCGTCGCGCCGTTGTGGGGGAACGGTGGCGTCCACAGTCGTCCTCCGCCGACAGCCTTCCTGCCCCAATCGTGGCCAAGGTGATTGCGGAACCGCAACCCGCGCCGATGGACGAAGAAGTCTATTTCCCCCTCGACGCCGCGGAAGCGGAAGTCATCACCTCTGATGTAACCGCCGCCGTGACACAACCGGAGGTGGTCCCGCGACCGTTTGACACCTCGGCACCGCTGGCAACCACGCTGGGTTTCGATTCGTCGCTGAACATCGTGGGCGGGGAACGAACTGCGAAGATTCCGTTGCGACCACGGCACACGCTGCCGATCGAGGAACCCACGGTTCCCGACCCGGCCGATGCGGACCCCGACTGGACTCGTGCTGATTCCCCGATCGCCAGCGACACCACGATCGTTCACCGCACGGAAGGTGACGCGCCGTGGGGCGATGATGACGCGGTCCGCGAACAGCGGGAGGCGGTCGCGAACATCGATCGGACCGCTCCCACGCTGCGCATGAGAACGCCGACAGCCGCACCAAGGTTACAAGACGAAGCGGCGGCGTTTGTCGAGATGACCACACTCCCTCCCAACTCCGAGTGGGTGACGCCACCCACGCTGGAAGAACCCGCCAGGGCAACCGCCGCGTTACCGTCGCCGCTGAATCCCGTCACCGGTTGGAGCGCATCCGGTGCGGTGGTTCGCAAGCAGCGGATTGGTCGCGCGGCGTCCTTGAGTGCCGATGGCTGGCAATCCCCTGCCGGCGCGGTCGCGCATGTCACACGCGCCGTGGGAACGGCAAACGACCGGAGTCCTGCGGAAGCCTCGGAGAATGTCGCAACGACAGCCTTTCGTTCCACCACGGTGATCGAACGGAACGAAATCCCTCCCCTTGCCGAAACCGTACTCTTCCAGGCGCCGCTCCCGCCGCAGGAAGTGGATGAAGACGAAGTTGCGCTGCAAGCGCCCAGTGTGTGGAAGCGGGAAGGCTTGGCCTCCGTGACACAGGCGGAACCGTCACCGCACGCGGCTCCCTCATCGGCATGGCAGCATTTTTCGG
>JBGSUN010000081.1:0-2041 GCA_041753475.1 Planctomycetaceae bacterium
GGCCCGCGGGCGCGGCGGGGCGAACATCTCCGCTCTCAAATCACGATCGATCTCGTGGAAGCGGCGCTCGGCTGCAAACGCGAACTCGAGATCCAGCGTCACGTTCCTTGTGCGACCTGCAAGGCCACAGGAGCGAAGCCGGGCACCACGCCGGAGAAATGCGATTACTGCGGCGGTCACGGCCAAGTGGTACAATCACAGGGGTTTTTCCGCGTCCAGACCGTCTGCCCTGCGTGTCAGGGAGCGGGCAAAGTCATCCGTGAGAAGTGCAGCGATTGCCGCGGGACGCGGTTCACCAACACCCGCGTGAAACTGGAAATCAAAGTCCCCGCCGGTGTCGACAACGAGATGCAGATCCGTATCGGCGGCGAAGGGGACCCCGGCGAAAACGGCGGCCCCAGCGGCGACCTGTACGTCGACATCCGCGTCAAATCGCACAGTCTGTTCCAGCGCGACGGACGACACTTACTGTGCGAAGTGCCGATCACCTATGCCCAGGCCGCCCTGGGAACGGAACTCGAAATCCCGCTCCTCACCGGCCAGCATAAACTGACCATCCCTAAGGGAACGCAACCGGGCGAAGCCTTTCGCCTGAAGGGTCAAGGCATGCCCGACCCCCACGGCGGCCCCCGCGGCGATCTCGTCGCCCGGGTGCAGGTGGAAGTGCCGAAGAAACTGACGAAGAAACACGAAGACCTGCTGCGGCAACTCGCCGAACTC
Source organism: Planctomycetaceae bacterium (assembly GCA_041753475.1). Lineage (GTDB taxonomy): Bacteria > Planctomycetota > Planctomycetia > Planctomycetales > Planctomycetaceae > DSVQ01. The sequence continues at coordinate 721 of JBGSUN010000081.1, forward strand.
GACCACAAGCACGTCAGCGCTCACCGCAAGAGTTTCTTTGAATCGGTGAAAGGTTTCTTCACCGGCGAAGAGGAAGAGTAGTCATTCGTCCTTAGTCATTGGTCATTAGTGAAGCGAGCGAAGAGCAGAAAACAACATCGCCCTAATGACTAAGGACCAATGACTAAGGACTCATTTATAAAGCAAGACGAATCCACCATGACTGATCCCACTCCGACACCGCCGCCTGCGTCTGAGACGCCGGATACCATTCCGATGGATTCCACCGTGCAAGCCCTCACTGCCGAGCGCGATGATTTCCGCGACAAGTGGGCCCGCGCCCGGGCCGACCTCGACAACTACCGCAAGCGCATCCAGCGGGAGATGGAAGACGATCGCAAGTATGCTGCGACGCCGATCGTCAAAGCCTTGCTGCCAGGATTGGATGGACTGCAACGCGCTCTGAAAGCCGCCGCGACGTCGAAGAGCGTCGACGAACTGGTCGCCGGGATTGAGATGGTCGTGAAACAATTCGATGCGGCGTTGATCGGCCTCGGCGTGCAACCCATTGAAGCCGTCGGGAAACCATTCGATCCGAATCTGCACGAAGCGATCGCGCAGGTGCCGAACGCCGATCATCCGCCGATGACGGTGATTGATGACATCGAGCGGGGTTACACGCTGCACGAACGGATCGTGCGGCCGACGAAAGTGATTGTGTCCGCGGCACCGCAGTAGATGAGGAAATGAGGAATGTCGAAGGCAGAATGAGTAATCATTCAATCATGTCTTCTTTTCGACATTCGGATTTCGACATTCGACATTTCGGAGAAACCATGCCCACTTACGAATACGCCTGCGACGCCTGCGATCACAAGTGGGAAGAGTTCCAGTCGATCAAAGCCCCCGCGACGCAGAAATGCCCGACCTGTGGCAAGAAGAAAGCCCGGCGGCTGATCAGCGCGGGTGGTGGGTTCCTCTTCAAGGGCACCGGCTTCTACATTACCGACTACCGCAGCGAAGGCTACAAAAAAAGTGCCGGCGCGGACAAAGCATCGTCGTCCGGTGGCGAGACGAAGTCGGAATCCAAGTCCGAGACGAAGAGCGAAACCAAAGCCAGCGACACCAAGCCGAAGCCGGAGAGCAAGCCGAAGCCGGAGAGCAAGCCGAAGTCGGACAAGTAACCTTCCCGATTCTGTAGAGGCAGTAGCACAACCGCCGGAAAAGCTCGGCATTTCAGAAAATGCCGGGCTTTTGTTTTTGTCTTTTAGAGAAGTGTGCCACTGGCTCTGCCAGTGTAAATTGGCAACAACGATCAATGAAGGAAGACACTGGCAGAGCC